>JBIQKA010000069.1:0-27336 GCA_044507075.1 Myxococcales bacterium | reverse complement strand
CCGCGCCCGCCGCGCCCGCGCCCGCGCCCGCCGCGCCCGCCGGCCCCGAAGCGCCCGAAGCTCCCGCGCCGGCCCCCGCGCCCGAAGCGCCCCCGGTGCCCGCACCGACGCCCGAAGCGCCCGATGCCCCGGCCGCGGCCCCCGCACCCGAAGCGCCTGCACCGCCTCCCACACCCGCGGCGGCGCCCTGACGCGCGCTCCAATCCCGCTCCGAGAACGCGAGCCCTGTGTGGCCTAGCCGCCCAGGTTCGCACTTTTTGTATGACGGGGGATTGCACGCGTCTCGACGTTGTATTACATCGTCATCAGGTCGCTAACGAAGACTTCCCCAGGTTCCAGAGTCGTTCACTCCCTGCGTGTCATCGAGGTCTGTCGTCGGCGTGTTCCTGCATCGCCAATTGACGCATTGCGTCGAGATTCAAGGAGAGCCCCCATGACGTTCAGCTTGGACTTCGCCCTCTTCTATGCCTATACCCTGTGCCTGTTCGCGTTCCTGCTCTTCTGGCTGGTTCCGCAGCTCGTTCGCGCCGTTTTCGACACGATTCGGAGCCGCGCCAAGCAACGCAGCCAAGGCACCGTGCTCCCCCAAGCCCCGCCGCGCCGGCCCCAAACCCGCTTGGAAGCCTTCACGTCGCGGGCTTGAGCTCCACCCACACGGCCTTGCCCATCGCGAGGCACTCCCCGCGTGCGTCATAGAGCGCCGATCCGCATGTAATACGGCGGCGCTCTTGACCGATGCCCCACCCCACGACCACGCAGCGTTCCGCGCTCTGTCCTGGCCCCGCCCGCGGACGGCGGTGGATGGCCACGGTCAGACGTCCCAGCAGGATCTTCGGGACCGGGTCGACGAACGCGGCGTGGCCAAACCAGGACGGGCAGTCCAGCGCGGCCCACACGAACTCGGGTTTGAGGAGACCCGCCTCGTCCGCGAGATCCGCCGGCGGAGCAAAGGGCGCCGCCGCCACCGGCCGACCGCTCGGGCTCTGCGCCGCCCCGGGAAACAACCCGAGCCCGGGCAGGCTGCCCGGCGCGCGGCGCGGTCCGCACACAAAGCACCCCGGGTAGGGGTGCTCCCGAAAACCGATGTACCGCGCGGACGCGGCCTGGGCCTCCTCCCAGGATACGGCCCCCGGCAAGGAGAGCTCGAGCTCTGCGGGCTTGGCCTCGGCGATCAGGCTGCCATCTGCGCCGAGGAGGACCGCTCCCCCTTCCCGCGCCTCGAGCGTGAGCTCAGTCTCGAGCGGCGGCGGAGCGCGCAGGGTTACCTCGGCGGGCCCCTGGATCAGCGAGGCCAGACGACCCGCGGTGTAGCCGCCGTTGCCTGAGCCTGGAGGTCCGCAAAACCTCGCCTCGATCCGCATGACGGACCTCATTCCCAGTGTGGCGGCTCGCCCGAGAGCGCGTGCCGCAGCATGTCGCCGCCCGTGAAGGCGAGCGGATGCGGGATGTCCGCGGGAGCAAAGAATCGGGCCTCGTGGATCTCGATGGGGTTTTCGGGTCCGAGTAGCTCGTCTGCCACCTCGGCTTCGACCACGATGGTCACGCCGTGCATGCGATCGTCCCGCTCGGGAGCGGTGTACACGCCGACCAATCGCCCAGCTCGGAGCACGCTGGCGCCGGCCTCTTCACGCAGCTCACGCACCAGGCATTCGCGCGCGGGTTCGCCCCACTCCATGGTGCCTCCGGGCAAGCCCCAGGTCCCCGTATCGCCGCGCTTCACCAGCAGGATTTGTCCGTCGCTTCGCCGCGCGACGGCCGCCACGCCTACCACGGGCCTGCGCAAGAGGTGGCGCGCCACTTCCTTGAGGATGGGTAGTGCACCACGCGGAAGGCGGTCGAACAGGGCTCTCTTCGGCACGCGCGGAGCAGAGCACCACGCGCCACCGCGGGCAAGCCGCGCCAACGCGCGCGCGGGGCTCAGGGCGTAAGGACGCGGAGCCGCGCTTCGAGCGAAGGCATGCCGCTGCGCTGCCCGTACAAGCGCAGATACTCCTCGATCGCCGCGCGCTCATCGTCGGCCCGCCCGAGCCGCCGAAAGACCGTGATTCTCCCGTGCCTGGCCTCCGCCGCGAGCGGACCGCCCCCTTCGCGCAGATAGCGGTCGTAGGCGGACAGCGCTCCTTCGGGATCGCCGAGGCGCTCCAGCAAGAGGTCGCCGAGCCGCACGAGCACGATATGCCCCTCTTCGCTCGCCGGGGCCTCGCGCGCGATGCGTCGATAGACCTGCGCGGCTTCGGACCACTCCTCGTCCTTCAACAGCGCCCAGGCCTCTTGCATCAGCTCGCGGGGCGCCTTGGCCACGACTGTTTCTGCGCCCGCGTCGGGCGACGCATCCTGTGCGCCTTCGTTCTTCACTCGCTCGGGCGTGACCCGAGGGGGAGCAGCCGAAGCGCCGAGGCGGCCTGTCGCGATCAGCTCCCACACGTGCTGCGCAGGCCCTGGCGAGAGATCCACGACGTCGAACTCGCGCGTGTCGCGGCGATAGACGGCGGACTTGAGCTCCCCCACTTCGAGGTTCTGCTCCTCTGCCGAGACGCGCACCCGCCCACGCAGAATCCGTCCGCGCACCAAGCCTGCGCCATCGTTCCGCTCGAGCCCCAACGAAAGGGGCGCCTCGCCGCTCACCTGCAGCTCCTCCGCCGCGAGCGCAAAGCGCCTCCCGGCAGCGGCCGCTGGCGCGTGCACGCTCACGTGTCCACGCTCCAAGGCGACCAACAGGTCGTGCTCGGCGAGGCTCGTGAGCGACGCCGCAGAGTTCGGGGCGAGGCAAAACTCGAGCTGGTTCTCGACGACGAAGCAGCCAGGCCTCTCGCCGCTCTCGAGTCTGTCGCCTTGGCCGAGCATGGCCCCGGGGGCAAGCGACAGATTCCCTTCGCGACGGCGCAGCCGGGCGCCACGCTCGGACGCGCGCACACGCAGCAGCGACTCGACCTTGGGCTGTGGTGCCGCCGCGAGGGCAGCGAGATCCTCGGCGACCTCCCCTGGCGCGCGCTGCGAAGCGTCCGTGCCACGACGGACCGACTTGGGCTCGTACAGGGCGAGCGCCAACGCGGCCGCGAGCGTCATCGCCACGCTCAGGGCGGTGGCCATCACGGCAACCCAGCCAGGACCTTCGGGATCGGCCGCGCTCGCGAGCTCACGATCGTGATCGATCGCCCGTACACGCGCTCCGGGCGATTCGAGTTGGACCGCCGAGAGCGCGCGCAAGACGAGCTGGTGGTCGGGTGTCTTGGGATGCTCCCCTTCCTTGCCCTCGAGGTAGCCCTCAAGCTCGCGCATTTGGGCCAAGTACACCTGAATTTCGGGCGCGCGCTCGATCGCCTCCAGATCGGCCCGCTCCGAAGCATCCAGCGCGTCACCCAGCGCCTCGCGATCCCGCAAGCTCGACCAGCGCTCCACCAGCGTGCTCATGGACTGCCTCGCTTGCGCCGCCTCGACGCGCCATAGCTCGGTTCGCTCACGCGCGCCTGCGCGAGGCGCCGGAACTCCTTGCGCGCCAGGATGAGCCGACCGCGCACGGTGTCCGCAGAGACCTGCGTGAGCTCGGCGATCTCTTCGACGCTCTGCCCGAAGGCGTGCCGCAAGAGCAGCGCCTCACGTGCCGTGCTGGGCAAGCGCCCAAGACATTCGTCGAGGTTACGCGGTGGGCGCACCTCGATCTCCATCGTGGACTCGTCCTCGGCTACGGTCGCGTCGAGCGCGCCCGCGCGCCGCCTCACCGCCCGTGCGTAGCGCACCACGCTGCGCCCCACGATGCGATCGGCCCAGCGCTCGAGCGACAAACGACCGGAGTAGTTGTGCGCGCTACGCAAGATCTCGACCAGCGCAAGCTGCGCCGAGTCGTCGGCATCCGGGGAGCCGCGCATCAACGCGTGTGCTCCGCGACGCACGCGCAGCACCAGGCGCTCGGCGAGCTCCTCTTGGGCCTCGTGCACCCCCGCGGCGACCCGCTTCATGAGGGCCAACTCCGACCCAAAGGGCCTTGCGTCGTCGACCGAAGCGGCGCGACGCGGGACGTGATCGTCAGGGGTCATCACGGCTTGGGCAGGAATGTAGCAGCGCTTTTTGAGCGCGCCGCAACTTTGTCAAGCTTAATCGACTCGCAGTTTCACTTTCTTTGCAGCCACCCTGCACGAGCTCGACGCGCGCAAATCCCGGATACAATTCGGACATGCGCGACTTGATCGTGGTGGGGATCGGCGAACTGGGTTCGCTGTATGCGAACGCGGCGCTCAAGCGAGGCCTGCGCGTCACACCGGTGACACGCGCGCAGCATCCGGCCGCGGCGCTCGCCGACGCGCCGACGGACGCGCCCGTGCTGGTCGCCGTGGCAGAAGCCGATCTCGAGGCTGCCTTGGAGAGCTTGCCCGCCGAGCGGCGCGCTTCCCTGATCCTCCTGCAAAACGAGCTTTTCCCGTCTCAGTGGTCGCGCTTCACTCCCAGCACGCCGACCGTGATGATCCCGTGGCTGTTGAAGAAGAAGGGAGAGCCCTTGCTGGTCGCGCGCAGTACGCCCGTCTTCGGACGCCACGCGGAGCTGGTGGTCGAGCTCCACGACGCGCTCGGCTTCCGCGCAGAAACGCTCCCCGATGAGGCCGCGTTGCGGCAAGCCATCGTCGACAAGTACGCCTTCATCCTCACCGTGAACGCGCTCGGACTGCTGCAAGACCTCAGCTTGGGAGCGTGGTCCAACAAGGACCCTGCGCAGGTGGATGCCCTGGCGCGCGAAGCTGCGCGGCTCGGCGCCAAGCTGGTGAGCGTTCGAGCGGACGGCGACGCGCCCGAGCAGGAGCGCGTAGCGCGCATCGACGTGGACGCGAGCATCGCGCAGGTTCAGCTCGGGATGCGCGCCATGTCAGCCATGCGCGCCCGCGGACGCACCGCCAAGGGACGCCTCGAGCGCGCCTTGGGCAACGCCGCCCGCTTTGGCCTGGCCACACCTGCGCTCGCGCGGGCAGCGGCCAGCTGATCAGAGCCGGGGCGCGAGCGCGCGCGCCTCGAGCACGTTGTCCTCGATGGAGCAGTAGGTCCAGCCACCGTAGCGGCCGATGGTGTGCACGCCGTGACGCGCGAGCTCCTGCTTGAGCTCTGCGTGCGCCCGCATGGACGCCTCTGTGATGTGCACGTAGGCCGGGTCCAGGGTCACGGTGTGGAACGAGACGAGGCGATGATCGGAGACCACGCCCACGCGCTTGAGGTCCTCGAGCGTGCGCGCCAGCATCGCCTCCACGTCCACGACGCCGTCCTTGGGGTAGCCGATCTCCACGTAGAGGCTCATGCGGTCCGTGTCGAAGATGTTGTCGTAGAAGCCCACACGATAGAACGCGAGCGAGCGATCCGGGTAGTACACCCAGTGCACGCGCTCGGGCCCCTTCTTGTCGAACCCGAGGTTGAACACCAGCACCTTGTTCCAGGTCCAGAGCGCCGGCTCCTCGAGCATGCCCGCCGCCCGCGCCAGCGCCGGGAACGGAATCGAGGACACCAGGTTTTCGTAGCGCAGCTCGCGCTTGTCCGTACGCGCCACGTGGGCTTTTACGTCGATCTCGCGCAGGCTCTCGGAGAGCGCGATCTTGGACGCCGACACCTCGCTCGCGAGGGCCTTCACGTACTCGATCGCGCCGCCCTCGGGATACATGAAGGTCGCGTTGTAGCTCGCGTTGTCCGCGCTGCGCATGTTGCGGATGATGTCGGGCAAGTCGGCGTGCGGAAAGAAGCGCCCCATCGCGTTGCGGTCGAGGGAGCTGAGGCGACACGCGTAGAGCTTCTCGTTGTACGGGATGAGGAACTTCTCGGCGATGCCGCGGCCGAACCGCGCGTACAGCATTTCCTCGAAGTTGTTCTCGGGCAAAGCAGGCCCCTGCCCGGGCGTGCGCGCGAAGTAGAGATCGACCAGGCACTCGATGAACTCATCCTTCTCGAGCTGGTGGATGTTCTTCTGGAACGGGAAGTCCACGTGCGCGCCCTTGTAGTAAATGAATGAGCGCTTCTCGACCTTGCGGATCGCCTGCGCGGGCATGCGCGCGTGGAGGTAGTCGGCGATGTCCTGGTGCTTGAAGTGAAAGAAGTGACCCGAGTAGTCCCAGACGAAGCCGTCCTGGCGCACGGTCTTGCAGTAGCCGCCTATCTCCGGGTCGCGCTCGACGATCAGGTAGTCCTCGTGCTCGAGGAAAGCCGCCGTGGCGAGCCCGCTCATGCCTGCGCCGACGATCAACGTCCTGACTGATTCCATCCCGCCCATCCTGACACGTCCGCGAAGGCCCCGCGCGGCGAACCGCACGCGGCCGAGATCACCTGGAAAAGCGGGCCTGCAGCGCCGCCACCACCGCGGGGATGTCGGGCTCTTGCTTCAGGAAGTCCGCCATGGGATCGCCCACCTCGCGCACGCGATCGGGCACGGTGAAGATGTTGAAGCGCGCCGGGTCGAGCGCGAACGAGACCTCATCCCAGGTGAGCGGCGTGGAGACCCGCGCTCCCGGATAGGCGCGCACCGAATAGGGCGCGACGATGGCCCGCAGCGTCCCGGTCTGCCCCGTGTCCACGTAGACACGCGGTCCCCGCTTGGCCTTGTTGCGCTCGACCGTGGCGAACTCGCGATGTTTCGCGGCCACCAACGTGCCGAGCAGCTCGCAGAGCGCCTTGGCCGTGTCGAAGCCGATGGCAGGCCCCAGGGGCACCAGCACGTGCAAACCGGTCTGCCCGCTGGTCTTCGGATATCCGCGTAGCCCCGTCTGCTCGAGCAGCTCCTTGAGGTCGCGCGCCAGCGTGATGCCGTGCGCGAGCGGCTGCCCTCCGAGATCGAAGTCGATCGTGAAGAAGTCCGCCGTGGACAGCGCGCCCATCCGCGAAGCCAGGATGTGCAGCGGGATACAGCCGAGGTTGGCGATGTAGAGGAGCGTCGCGAGGTCGTCGATCAGAAACAGCTCGACCTCCTTGTCGCCGCGACCTTCCCAGCGCACCTTGACCGTGCGCACCCACGAGGGGGTCCCCTGCGGCGCGTTCCATTGATAGAAGCTCTTGCCCTCGATGCCGTCGGGGTAGCGCACCAGGATCACGGGACGCTCCCGCAGGAGCGGCAAGAGCACCGGGGCCATCTCCTCGTAGTATCCGCAGAGATCGCTCTTGGTGTAACCCTCGGCGGGCCAGAACACCTTCTTCGGGTTCGAGATGGTGAAGCGTTGTGGGCTCCGCTCCGGTGTAGGCTTTGCCGCCCTCGGCGGAGGCACATCCTTTTGCGCCGTTCGCGCGGTCCCCTCGTCCTCGGTCGAAATCTGCTCGATCGGGCGCGACGGGCCCGCCGTGCAGTCGCGTGGCGCCACATCGGCGCGCAGCCCCCGATAGACGGGATGCCGGAGATGTCCGTCCTCGGTGAAGCCGCCGTAGCGCACGTTCACCACGAGCTCGGGCCGCACGAAGGTGCGCCCGCGCGGCGCTGGCGGGAGCTCGCCGAGCACGTCCACGCTCTTGACGCGCCTGGGCTCGAGCTCCGCGAGCAGGAGCTTCAATGTGGCCCGGTCGAAGCCGCTCCCCACCTTGCCGCGCGAGACCAGCTGATCGCCCCGATAGCTCGCGAGATCCAGGGCGCCCAACTCGCGCCCCACGTTGCCGCGCGTGTATCCGACGACCACGAAGTCGTCCTCGCGATCTGCCTTGATCTTGACCCAGTCGTTCGAAGGCCTTGGGCCCACGCGGTACGGCGACGCCGCGCGCTTGGCGACCAATCCCTCGAGGCGCTGGACGCGACAGAACTCGTACAGCGCCCGGCCGTCCCCCTCGATGTGATCGAGGTACGAGAGGACGCCGCGCGGTGGCAGGACGCGCTTGAGGAAGGCCTTGCGCTGGGAGAGCGGCAGCTTGGTGAGATCGAAGGGCCCGAGCGCGAGCAGGTCGAAGCCCACGAAGCTCACGGGCACCGCCTGCATCACGCGCTCCACGTCGCGCGGGCGGGTGGCCTGAAAGCGCTGGGCGAGGCGCTGGAAGTTCGGGCGCCCGGTTTCGTCGATGGTGATGATCTCGCCGTCGAACACCGCGTGCTCGAAGGGCAGCGCGCGCAGCGCCCGCACCACCTCCGGATAGCTGATCGTGCCGCTCCGGCCTTTTCGGTAGAAGAGCGCGGTCTCCTGCCCGTGCCGTTCGGCCAGCATGCGCACGCCGTCGAGCTTGAGTTCGTAGAGATAGGCGGGACTCTCGAGGGGGGCTCCCTCCAGTGCACACGCCATGGGAACCAGCCCCTGCGCCGAGACGTGACGCTCGGGCACGCCGAGGGCGCGGAGCTCGGCCTCGAGCGCGAGTGCGCGATCGCGCGCTATTTCGAGCTCGTCCACCCGCAGCCCCGAGAGCACGCTTTCGGGAAAGTCGTGGATCACATCGCTCGCGGGGCGCGCGTGGGGGTCGCGCTTCTTCAGGAGGAGCCATTGCTTCTGCTTCGGGCTCTCGCTCTTGCGCCCGCTCGTGAGCACGAGCGCGAAGCGACCGCGCAGCTTGTGTCCCATCAGCTCGAAGTCGACCTTGCCCTTGGCCAGGCCGTCTTCCGCCGACTGCTCCAGGTAGCGGACGCGCCCGAGATCCCAGGCGATCATCGGGCCGGCGCCGTAGTTGTGATCCGGGATGACCCCCTCGTAGTCCAGGTACTCGAAGGGATGATCCTCCGTCTGTACGGCCAGGCGCTTCTTCTCGGGATCGAGCGAGGGGCCCTGGGGCACCGCGAAGCTCTTGAGCACCCCCGATACCTCCAGGCGGAGGTCATAGTGCTTGCGGCTCGCGTCGTGCTCGTGAACCACGAAAGCGCCGCCCCAGGTGGCGCCCGGCGCGGGTCGCCCTGCCTTCGCGCTGGCCAAAGGTTCAGGCGCAAAAGGTTCGTTGGTGCGCCCGGGATCGCGCTTTCGGCGGTAGCCCGCGAGCTTGTCGTCGGGATTGTCGCCGGCACTCACACCATTCATTTACATGACCAGGAGGCCGCGATCTATGCTTTCGGCATGGCCGCGCGTTCCACTGGATCGACCACCATCTCGTTCGGGCTCGTCTCGATCCCGGTCAAGCTCTACACGGCCACGCACTCCGAGAGCGTGAGCTTCAACATGTTGCACAAGGAGTGCAACACGCGGGTCAAGCAGCAGCTCTACTGCCCCACGCACGACCGGATCATCGAGCGTGACGACACCGTGAAGGGCTACGAGATCTCCAAGGGCCAGTACGTGGTGTTCACGAACGAGGAGCTCAGGCGACTCGAGGCCGAGCGCACCAACACGATCGACATCGTGCAGTTCGTACCGGCCCAGAGCGTCGACTTCATTCAGATCGAGAAAACGCACTACCTCGGACCCGACAAGGGCGGGCACAAGGCGTACACGCTGCTCGGTCACGCCATGAAGGACGCGAACGTGGTGGCCATCGGCCGCTACAACGCCCGCGGCAAGAGCTACGTGGTGATGCTCCGTCCCTACGACAAGGGGCTCGCGCTGCACCAACTCTATTACGCCGATGAGGTCCACTCCTTCAGCGAGGTGGACATCGGCGCCGACGTACGACTGACCCAGAGCGAGCGCGACTTGGCGTTGAAGCTCATCGAGCAGTTGAGCGTGGAGAGCTTCGACCCCTCGGAGTTCCGCGACGAGACCAGCGATCGCGTGCGGCAGGTGGCCGAGCAGAAGGCGCAGGGCATGGAGATTCAGACGGCGCCCGAGCAGCCGGCGGCGCAGATCATCGACCTCTTCGAGGCGCTCAAGAAGAGCCTGGAGCCCAACGCGCTCCGCAAAAAGGCCGCCACCGCGGGCGCGGCCAAGGGGCCGAAGAAGGCCGAGCCCCGGAAGGACGAGGGCGAGGCGGCGGAGCCCGAGGTCAAGCGCAAGCGCAAGGCCAAGGGAGCCTGACCCCATGTCGAGCCGGCGCGCGCTGGACGCCCCGAGCGGCGACATCGTGGTCGTGGGCCAGGAGCTGGCCGAGCAAGCGCTCGCGGCCTCGCGCATGAGCGAACGCAAGCGCGTCATTCTGCCCTTTCACAAGGATCACGCCGATCCCTTGCACCGCATGTTCAACGCCGTGCAGCCCGGGACCTACGTGCGACCTCACCGCCACGCGAGCACGCCGCGCGCGGAGGTGTTCCTCGTACTGCGCGGCGAGATCGACCTGGTGGTCTTCCATGACGGCGGCCAGGTCCGGTTCAGCCGGCGCCTGCGCGCGGGCAGCGAGGGCTTCGGGATCGACCTGGCTCCTGGCCTCTTTCACACCTTCCTGGTGCGCGCGTGGGATACGCTGCTCTATGAAGTGAAGTCCGGCCCGTATGTGGAGGCCTCCGCGAAGGATTTCGCCCCGTGGGCACCCGAGGAAGGGTCTCCGGACGTGGAGCGCTACTTGAGCGAGCTCGAAGCGCGGCTCGGCTGAGTCAGAACCGGTTTCCGATGGCGTACGGGATGTGCGACCTGGAAACCTCCGTCCGGGTCCGTCGCGGGACCAATGGACGTCGCGCGGGCGGAAGCACCGCCAGGGCCTGATCGAACACCACGATCTCGTCCCGATCCGCGACACGGAGCTCACGCACCGGATTCTGCGGTACGAAGCGTGGCGCGCCGCTCGTGTCCAACATGAGCCTGAGCACGGCCTCGGGAGGGCGCTGGAGGACGGCATGGAACGTTCCTTCCGCGGTCACGGTTCCCAAACTCTCTCCGTCGGCGAGCACGGGCATGCCGGCTGCTTCGGGTGCCCGCACGATCAGCAGCAGAGTGCGAGTCAGCGGACGACACACGAAGGTGAGCTCGAGCGGAGGCTGTCGCCCCTGGCGCGCGAGGGGGACGCTGCGCGGCTCGGGGGACTGGAAGCCACCCGGGCACTGGACCGCGAGTTGCACCCGATTCGCGCGGACAACAAACGTCAGGGTCGCCCTTCCCTCCTTGTCGGTCGTGGCGGTCTGGACTCCGTCGAGTTCCACGGGCACCGAGGCTTGCGCGGCGCCCTGATCATCGCTGACGCGTACCAAGAGCCGAACGGCGGTCTCCTGGCGCCCAAAGCACCCGGCCGCGAGCAACGCCATGAGCAACCAAACGATCTTCAGGGCGTGCATGGCGCCTCCAAAGCGTCCCCGGACGACGCGCAGCGACCGAGCTCGCGCTCCAGCAAACGGACGGCGAGTGCGAATGCAGGTGGAGCACCGGCAGCCGCGCTCAGGCGGCGGTAGGCGTCGAGCGCGCCCCGACTGTCGCCCGACAACAAGAGATCGACCGCCGCGCGATCGGAGCCCGGAGGCGTCGGCGAGACCACCGGCTGCGTCTCCGGGCGCGTAGCGTCACGCTCGGATGTGGCGCGTTCAGCCGTCGCGCTTGCCGGGCTTGTGACCTGGCCAGGGTTTTCCTGCTGGGCCGAGCGCGCCCTGAGGAGCAACGCGAGCAGCGCGGAGGTGGCGCCAAGCGCGATCAGGAGCGCACGCGGCGAGAAGCGCCTGGCGCGTTGGGGGCGCACCCGGGAGAAGATCAACGTACGGACTTCGTCCTCGTCCGCAGGCTCGACGGCGGCGGCGGGCGCGGGCGCCTGGACGTGCGCTCCCCGGCTCGGCTTGCCGACCGGCGCAACCTCAGGCGCAATGCTCATGGCCGTGCGCTCCGGATCGACGGGATGCCAAGCCCCAATCCGCGCCAGGTACGCGTGTAGCTCCGCCATCGAAAGATGCTTGGTCTCTGGTTCGTTCCGGTTCATGGCGTCTGCCCTCCCTGCACGCCACGCGCAGCCCGCGGAGCCTGTGCGAACGGCGCCGACACGAGCTCCCCCGCGACGCGCACGAAGCGCTCCCGCAGTACGTAGCGCCCATCGCCGTCGAGCGGCTCGACCTCCGCGATATGCGTTACCACACGCGCGCCGCTGCGGACGCGTTCCACTTGCACCAGGACGTCCACGGCCGACGTGATCTGGGAGCGCAGGGCGAGCAGCGGCAGCTCGACATCGGCCATCAGCGCCATCGTCTCGAGCCGCGTCAGCGCATCCCTCGGATGGCTCGCGTGCAGTGTGGCCATGCAGCCACCGTGGCCCGAGGTCATGGCTTGCAGGAGGTCGAGCGCCGTTCCATCGCGGATCTCCCCGAGCACGATGCGGTCTGGACGCAAACGCAGCGTTGCCTTCAGCAACTCGCGGATCGACACCGCACCACGTCCCCGCTCGTCGGCGGGCCTCGCCTCCAGTTGCACCGTGTGGCTCCCGCGCGGCTGCAGCTCCCGCGCATCCTCGAGCACGACCACACGCTCACCGTCCGGCACCAGGCCGGTGAGGACGTTGAGCAAGGAGGTTTTCCCCGACCCCGTCCCCCCTGCCACCAGGATGTTGCGCTTGTCGACCACCATGGTGCGCAGGACCTCGGCAGCCGCCGCGCTCAATGTTCCCCACTCGATGAGCTGGGCGAGGGAGAGCCTATCCCTGGAGAAGCGCCGGATCGCCACGAGCGTCCCGTGCTGCGCCAGGCTCCCATGCACCACCTCGACACGTGATCCGTCCGGAAGCCGCGCCTCGAGAACGGGGTGCTCACGGTCAAAGGGCCGGCCCACGTACTGCGCCAGCACCAACAGCGCAGCGTTCAGCGCGGACTCGCTATCGAAGCACGCCTGTGTGCGCTCGATGCACCCGCGCCTCTCCACGAAGACGCTCGCGGGACCGTTGATCATGACCTCACTCACGGAGGGATCGGAGAGCAATCCCCCGATCGGCGCGAAGAACTTCGCGAGCGAGTGTTCGAAGACGCTTTCCGGGATCACTTCAGTCCTCCTTCGTGGTGGCTTCCAAAAGCGCGGCCTCCGCCACCTGATCCAATTCCTCGAGGTACGCGCGATAAGGTTTCGCCTCGTCGCCTGCCTGACTCGAGAGCGAAAGCAGCGCCCCGATCTCTCTCCGCACTGCGGCGGCATCCTGGTGCCGCCTCGCGAGCGCGAGCTTCAGCTTGGCCCGGCTCCAACGCCTCCGAAGGTCGGCCTCGTACGTTCGTCGCTTGAGCGCGACGCGCTGAGCTGCTTCGCGATCGCCCACGATGCGGAAGCAGCCCTCCGCTTCCCCGCTGCGCGCGACCGCCCGCGGCGCCTCACGAAGGTCGAAGGGGATGCGCTCCCAGCTCGCGTCCGAAAGCTCCTCGAGGGTTTGCGCGTGCGTCAGGGCACGAGCGCGCGACACGTGGCACGCCGCCGGATCTACTGACAACGGGCTCTCCAAGTCTGGAGCGTCGGAAGATGCGCTCGGCAGCAAGTGCCCAAAGAGCGCGCGCGCGATCAAGCCGCACAGCGCGACCGCGAGAAGCAGCCCTGGCCAGCCCACCTTCTTGCCCGGGATCGCCGGGTTGCGTTCAACGTCGAGCTTCATCCGAGCCCCGCTCCCGTGACCATGAATGGGCCAAGAATGATCAGCAGCACACACACCACCATCAGCAACATCGGGAACATCAGGCGCACTCCCGCCTTGGCCGCCGCCTCCTCCGCCAGCACGCTCCTGCGCGCGCGCAGCGTCCCGGACTGAATGTCGAGGGCTTCCACCAACGGTGTGCCCTTGGTCTCCGATTGGCAGACCGCCGCCACGAATTCGCGAACCGCCCCGCTCGAGGTTCGCTCCGCCAACGAAGTCAGGGCATCGACGCGCGTGCGGCCCAGTCCCAATTCATCGAGGACCTGGCACAACTCCTCATGACAAATCTCGTGCGTGCTGCTGAGCTCCGCGACCACGAAGCGGAGAGCGGTCGGGAAATCCGCGCCCGCCCCCATGCAGAGCACGCAAAGGTCCATGGCGCTCGGCAAGCTCCGCTCGAGCTGCTTTGCGCGCTCTTTGGCCCTGTTGTGCAAGCCCGCAATCGGCATCGTCGCCGACAGGACCACGCTGCCCACCACCCAGAAGGGATCCATGCGTGCCCTCGTCGTGAGCCACAGGGCCGCGCCTCCGAGCACCGCCATCGAAAGCAGCGAGAGCGCGATCCACTCGTCGGCGCACAGGCCCATGGGCTCCCCCGCACGTCCGATCAGGCGACCAAGCCAGGCTCGTTGCTTCTCCAAGGGCAGACGCGCCACGATCCCACCAAGCCTGGAAAGCCAGGGTTCGATCGCACGAAAGCCGGCTTCGGAGCGCGCCCCGATGCGACGCCGTCCCCGCACACCATACCTGGGCGGTTCGAGCCGGGGCGCCGAGAGCACGGCGTACGCTCCGCCGAAGAGGATGAGCCCCGCCGCGACCAAACAGAAGGTACGCAGCAGCGCCTCCAGGGGGGAGAGGTCAAATATCGACACGGAGGATCCTCCGGGTGAGCGCGATCGAGCCAAGCCAGCAGATGACCGCGGCGGCGATGACCAAACGACCGCGCGGCAAAGCGACCAGCGGCGTAAGGAAGTCCGGATGGAGGTGGCGAAAGAGGGCGACCAACGGGAACGGCAGGAGCCCGAGCATGTAGCCCTGCGCCTTGCCTTCGGCGGTCTTGACGCGGACCACACCCTCGAGGCGCGCCATCTCACGCAACGTCTTTGCAGAGCGCTCCAAGATCTTCGGGATATCGCCGCCCGTGCGCTGCCCAATCCGCAGCGTGCCCAGTGCCATCTGCAGGGTGCGGCTGCGGATCCGCTCCGACATGCGCACGAAGCCCTCATCGAGCGCCACCCCCAACTTCTGCTCCTTGACCAGGGTCTCGAGTTCCTCCCGCATCGGCCCCGAGACCAAGCTGAGCGTGTATTCGATGGCCTCACCGAGCGCAGGCGTCGCACGCAACGCGGAAGCGAGGCTGGTGAGCCACACGTCGATCTGGCTCTCGAGCGCCGCAATGCGCCGGGCTCTCCGGGTTCCGAGTACCGGCCCCACGCAGAACACGGGAACGACCAGGATGGACGCGAGCACGAGGTTTCCCCAAACGGCCGAGGCGAGCCCCAAGCCGGTGAAGATGCACTGCAGCTCGAGCAGGCGACGTGAACGAAACGGGGAGCGCAGGAACGAGAGCTCGCGCTGGAGCTCCGCGTGATGCCGTACGAGAAAGCGCCGCAGGCGTGCGAAATTCTCCCGCACGAGCAGCGCGAGCAGGGCGGCCGCCCCCGCGCCCAGCGAAAGCACGGCGAAGCCGCGCAGCGCGTCGAGCGAGATGGTCACCAGCCCCCCTCCCCCGCCAGACCGTGGGTCACCAGGCGGTCGACGAAGCTCGGAATGGCCCCGGTGGCCACGAAGGCGCCGACGACCTTGCCCGAGGTCTCCGTGCGGTGGGTCTCGAAGCGGTAGAGATCGCGTAGCTCGACCTCGCCATCGTCCCCCAACCGCGCAACCTCAGTGATGTGCGTGACCCGACGGAAGCCGTCGGCAAAGCGCGCCTGCTGGATCAGGAGGTTCACACTCGAAGCCAGCTGCCGGCGAATCGCCATCAGCGGAAGGTCGATCCCCGACATCAGGCACAGTGTTTCCAGGCGCTGAACGGCTTCGCGCGGGCTATTGGCGTGCGTGGTGGTCATCGAGCCGTCGTGCCCGGTGTTCATCGCCTGCAGCATGTCGAGCGCCTCGCCTCCTCGACATTCACCGACGACGATCCGGTCAGGCCGCATGCGCAGCGCGTTTCGCACCAGGTCGCGAATGGTCACGGCGCCATTGCCCTCCATGTTCGGAGGACGACTCTCGAGCGAAACCACGTGGCGCTGGCGCAGCTGGAGCTCCGCCGCATCCTCGACGGTGACGATGCGCTCGTCTTCCGGAATGGCGGCCGAGAGGACGTTGAGCAGGGTCGTCTTCCCGGAGCCGGTTCCCCCCGCGATCACCACGTTCACGCGGACCTTGACCGCGTTGGCGAGAAAGCGCGCCATCTCCTCGCTCAAGCCACCCAGCTCCACCAGCCGCTCGATGGTGAGCGGATTCTTGGGAAAGCGCCGAACGGTGATCGCCGGTCCCTTGAGGGCGAGCGGTGGGATCACCGCGTTGACGCGCGAGCCGTCGGCGAGTCGGGCATCGACCATGGGATTCGATTCATCGATACGTCGTCCGAGCGGGGTCACGATGCGCTCGAGCACGGATCGCACAGCGCTCGCGTCGGTGAAGCGCGACGACGAGAGCTCGAGCTTTCCATGGCGTTCCACGTAGATCGTGTCAGGGTCGACCACCATGATCTCGCTCACCGCCGGGTCTTCGAGCAGCGGCTCGAGCGGACCGAGGCCGAGGATCTCGTGGCTGAGCTCCTGCAACAGAGCCTCGAGCGCCGCACCGGAGGGGAGCTTCTCGGCAAGGGCACGCGCCGCGCGCTCCAACGCCTCGGCCACGGCCGGTCCCATGTTCGCGCGATCCATGCGGGTGCGGTCGAGCTGCACCAGGTCCAGGTTCTCGAGCGCCGCCGAGCGCAGCGCGCGTCGAATCTGGGCTGGCACCGCGACTGGGCCTTCACATGCATTGGGAAGCGGCTGCGACCTCACGAGCTTCAGGCTCATGAAGTAGGGGCCCATGGCCAACTCACTGCGCTCGCCCACGACGATGGCGCCCGCATGCACCAACGTCCCGTCCACCGTGGTCCCGTGGGTCGAGAGATCGCGCACCTCGAGCTTACCCTTCCGGTACGCGACGCTCGCGTGACGACGGGACACGGCGCTCGAGGGGAGCACCACATCGCAGCCCCGCTCGCGTCCAAAGACGAGCGCATCGTCTCGGAAGGGAAGAACGATCAGCTCGTCGACGTTGGGCGCCTGCACCCGCACGGAAAGCGCGTGACCGTGAACCTCACCGACCATGGCGATCTCCTCCCGGCGATCTGCCGCCCTCGGAAGGCAGCGCCGCCGCATGTTCGCGCGCCGAGCGCTGCGCCTCGTCCGGGCCCTTCGGCACCGCCACGTCCTGAGGATTACGTAGAACCAGGCGCAACCTGCCGGTCCCCTCGCGCCGCGCCAGTACCGTCGCCTGCTCCGGTGTGACGCTCAGGGTTACGCGTCCGCTCCGTTCGAAGTTGGCCGGCCCCGACTCTTGCCCGAGATCACCGCCCACCGTGAGCACCAGCACGTTGTGCAAAAGGATGGTGGTCTCGGTCGAAGCGGGCGGCTCCGCCCGCGAGCAAGACGAGGACGCCTCGACCGGCGTAAACATCACGTCGACGCGGTCGCCCGGACGAAGCAAGCCATCGAAGCTCGCGTCGCGCTCGCTGAGCGCGTAGCCGCGCATCCCCACGCGGACCAGGCCAGCCAGCGTGCGCCCGTCCTGCATGGTGTCCAGGTCCGTCCACAGCAGCGCGCCCCCGCCCTGGATGACCGACGTGACGCGCGCACCGATCACGCGCTCGAGGTCCTGCCCGGCGATGTGACGCTCCTCCAGGTAACTCTCGGGCAGCTCCTTCACGTCGAGCACGGCACGGGTGATGACGTCGCCCAACCCGAGATCCTGAACGGCCATCACAACCTCACGCCGATCCCCGCCGGCCATCTCGAGCTCGAAACGTTGCAGGTAGAAATGGAGCGCCGCCACACCGGTGACCGCGAATGCCCCTGCCAATGCCATCGCTCTTCGAGTCATCTGCCCTCGCGTCTTTCAGGAAGGGGTATCGGCCGTCGCGCGCGCAGGTTGCGTGCTCCTAGAACTGTCCGCGCACCGCGTGCGCGCCGCGGGGCTCCATGTTCAGCACGGAGAGCACGGTGTCGGCGCCGAACGACTGGGCATGCACGACCACCGATTGACTCCCACGTGCAAACAGAGCCGCATTCATCGGCCTGCCACCGGTCATGCTCGAGGCGTCCTGATTCTTCCAGCCGCTCTGCTCGAGGGAATGCGCATAGGCCGCGAACGCCTGGTCACGCGCCGCGCTCGACGCATACAGGTGAATGCTGGACGGTGCGCCCTCCTGCCAGGCACTCAACAGGCGCCGGCTTTCCGCCGGGCGCGGCGTGCTCACCGGATCGGTGCCCGGACTATCTCCCCGCTCCGGAAACATGGTGCCCAGGGGGACCGGGCCCTCACTCCAGGTCGCCACGAAGAACGTTTGATCTCCGAGCGACTCGAGGCGCACCACACGCACCCCGCCGAAGACCGAGAGGTCCACCGTCTCCGAGAAGCGCGCAATCCTCTCCCAGAGCTCATCGCGCCCCAGCTCCTCGGAACCGAGGCCCAGACACGCCACCAACCCTTGGCGCTCCTCCTGGATGCGCAGCACCCCGTCGATCAGCGATGGCAGCTCGCCCCGGACCGGTCGAAAGACGCTTTGCGCCGCCCGCGCGAGCCCACCGCTGTCGCGGCGGCAGCGCGCCTGAAAATGATCGAGCATGACCCCAAGCGGCTGCTCGCTCGTGCCCGTCGCCACGATCACGCGGGCACCGTTCAGGTACAGCGCGCGTGGGGGCATCCGCTGCCACGCCGGGTACAGCTCGAACAGCGTGCTGGTGCGCTCCAGCAGGGTCTGTTCGATTTGGGCACGCGCCTGCACCCAGGCAAGGCTGGGAGCGAGCACACAGAGTCCCAGCAGCATGAGCACGCGACGACAGGTCAGTCTTTGCATAGGGCGTCCTTGTTCGGATCGCAGTCGGTGATCCGCGGAAAGAGATCGCTAATCTTCTTGGACCAGCTCTCTGCAGTCGTGTTGCACAGCACGTAGACACTGCGGCTCACGACTTCCTCGCTCCCGCTCATGTATCCAGCTGTCACGCGGGTGGCCTGGATGCGCTTCCCTTGGCCGAACACCGACCTCGCGGCGGCACCGAGGATGGGCACATCGTCGATCGCATCGAACCACCCTCCGGAAAACTGCGTCTCCCCGTCGGGCTTGAGCTCGACTTCGTTGCCAGGAACGGATAGTTGGAAGCCCTCCGGTTTTCCGAGGCCCAGCTCGGTGCAGCCCGCGTCCAGGTGCCCCTGGCATCCCTCCAAGGCGTAGGCCCAGGCGCAGGAACGGACAGCGACGGCTGCGGACTGGCTCGCGCTCCCGAGGCCGTGCAGGTAGGTCACCGCGAAGAACAACGCGATGAACACGGGAAGCATGATCACGATCTCGACACTGGCCGTGCCCTGTCGACGACGCGCCACGTTCACGGTGAGCCTCCTTGGTCGAGCAGCTTCTTCAGGTCCTTCGCGGCTGAGTTGCCCTCGAAGGCCCCGAGGTCCTCGGCCGGAGCCGCGGGTTTGGAGGGATCGCGGAAAGCTGCCTGTTCGGAGTCGTAGTCGACCTTCTTCTGGCGTGGGCCATCGGCCTTCTTGTAGCTGAGGCGAAAGGAGCGCAGGCGAGCCACCCAGCCCTGGTTCCACATCCATTCGACGCGGTCCGCTGCTTTCTCCTGCGCAGAAAAGTCCGGGAAAGCACCGACATCGAAGTAGTACTCGGCCTGCGCCAGGGCGATGCCTCCTACCGACCGCGAGAGCTTCGAGAGCTTCTCATCGGCCGGGTCGTCGCGCGCCCCCCACCTCGCGACCTTCACCGCCTTCGCGCCCACGATGTCCGGCACGCTACGCACCACGATGGCGCGCTGCTGAAAGTCGCTACCGCCCAGCCACACCTCCTTGTCGAGCTGAAAGGGCGAGGTGTTTTTCTGTTTCTTCTTCGACTTCTTTGACTTGTTGAGCTCCTCCTCCATGTCCAGGTCGGGGGTCTCGACCTTCTCGTGCGGGCGCTGTTCGACGCAGCGCAGAATCCCGATCACGCGCTGGTGCGTCTGCCAGTAGGGATCGGCGTTGAGCGGGATGCACGGCCCGCTGCTCCGCGCCTGTCCCTGCGCGTCCGAACATTGGCCCTCGTCCTCACAAACCTCATCCCACTTGGTGCCCCACGCCTTGCCCACCACTCCACCGGGCCCGCAGGGCAGGTCGCCTTCTTTGTCCTTGCGCGTCACGCGTTTGGTCGTGGGGTGCGGCACCTCGCCCCCCTTCTCGAATCTCTTCGTCACCGGGTTCCACACGTACTGGCGCGTGATGGTTTGCTCCACCCAGTGAAAGCCACCGAGCGGGTGGCTATGGGGAGCCGCGGGATCGCACTGCTGGTGGGCGAGTTTGAGCCGTTGTCCATAGGGGCTCCCGGGCCCGGACGCGACGATGCTGGACTGGCGCGTGGCGTACGCGTGGCGATCGACCTCGTCCGACTGCGCCTGATCGCAGAGCTCGGTTCCCGTGGGCGGACAGGTGGGCCGCGGACGCACGTCGCAGTCGGAGGGACAGAGCTTTTCCCCGTCGCGCGACAGACCGTTCTCGCCGGGGGACGACGCCAAGTACTCCACGCTCGCTGCGTTGCAGGCCTCCTCCACTTCGGCCTCCAGTTGCGCGTCGGAATGATCGGTCCGTTGGAACTTTTCGCTCAGTTCGTTGCAGCGCTTCTGCCGCGGCAGCACCGGCAACGTGATCGGGTCGAGATCACCGCCGGGGTCGAGGTCGGGCTTCTTGCCCTGCGCCTGTTTCCCGCAGAACCAATCCGGCGCCGCCTGCGCGATCGCCCCCGTCGCCTTGCCGATCGCATCTTCCACGCGCCCGCTCACGATGGGCTTGAACGGAAGCATGGCGATGTCCGCGGCGAGCACCCCCGCGTGGCGGCAGAGGTCGATGAACTTGCCATCCTCCACCGGCAGCGTGAACCGACTGGGCAGCGCGAAGCCCACGTCTTGACCGTGCTGGAGCGCCACGTCGATCACGCGCGCGTTCGAGCCGAGCGGAATCACCACCGAGATCGCCTTGCCGGCGATGTGCAGCGCCGAGAGAATGTTCGGCAGCGTATCGCTGACCTTATCGGTCACGCGCTTGAGCTGCGTGGAGGTCTGAGCGAGCTTCGGCACGTAGCTCAACGAAGAGCCCATCGTCGGATAGGCCAGGGCCGCGCACAGCGAGATGCCGACGATGACGACGGTCTGCGCGAGCCTCAGGCCCACCAGGACCGAGAGCACCGCGGCCATGGTCATGTTGATCAGCGCGATCAGGTTCATCCCCCGCGCGTGGACCACAGCCGACGCGAACGCCGAGGCGTCCGCAGCGTCCTGCTGATGCTGCCGAAACAGCATCACCTCGAGTAACCCGTGCAGCTTGTACACGCAGGCGAACAGAAAGACCGCGAAGAAGATGCCGAACACCATGGCCGCTCCCCGCTGGTCCATCACCACGGCTCTTGCGGCTGACCTCACGGCGAACCTCCCTTGGACTGAAGCTCGGAGTGATACTTGTAGGGAGCTCCGTGGTTCGGCAGCGACGCCTCGCCTCGGAGCACGATGAAGCGCTCGCTGCTCCGCAAATACATCGCGAGCTGAAGAGAAGCCCATTCGGCTCGCATCAGCTCGGAGAGATCTCGCTTGAGGCTCTTGAGCGCTCCCGGAGTGCGCGCCCAGCTGTCGTACGCCTGCTCGAACGCCTTCACGGAAGGCTGCCTGATGGCCTCCACCGACTTCCGCAGCGCCTGCGGCAGCCCTGTGGCGCTCATCAGGTTGTCGCAGACGAGCTCACGCCCCAGCGGCACGTTGCACGGCAAGAGATAGGTCACGCGCACCGTCACCAGGTCTCGATCCCCGAACGCAGCGCCGAGGGAGTCGCGGAGGGTTTGCGCGCCGGGCGCCGTCGGAAACGTGATGGCGGCCGCGGCCCGACCATAGACGCCAAACCCGGTCACGACACGCATCAGCGGCATGTCCCCGAGGTCGTCGAGGATGCTTCGCTGGGCCAGCGCGGGGTTGATCGAGGTGGCGAACGGCACGAGGCGCGCCACCTGCTCGGCGGTCGGCGAGATGACCGAGAGCGGCAGATAGGCTGCGTTCCGAACCCGGTTGAGCCGGTCCGAGCCGCGCGCGCCAAGCCCCGTGAAGGTGTGATTCGCGCCCTTGGTCACGAGCGCGAGCGCCTTGGCGGCCACCCCGCCCTGCCCCTCCTTCGTGCCGCTCCCCTGCACGTCCAGGTACTTGCGAGGCTCTCCGTCGTAGAACACCGGGTCGTCGTCGATGGTCACCACCGCGGCGCGCACGGCTTGAAACGCCGCGTGCTGCACCACCAGACGCGCCGTGGCCACCACCGAGAGCTGCAGCGCCGCCACGAACAAGGTGAAGAAGCACAGGAACGCGATCAGGAACTCGGCGTACACCACGCCGCGCGCGCTACTCATGACCAAGCCCGCACGGACGCCGCCAACGCCGCGAAAAAAATGGCCGCTCCCATCGGCAGTTCCACGCTCTCGTGCGCTTCGCCCTCGGGGCGCGCGAAGCGCCCTGGCGCGATCAAGTACAGCGAAGCCTGACAGGAGGCGCGCAGCAGCGCGCCGAGCCGCCCGTGCCAGGCCGTCACCCACAATGCGTAAGCGGCGACCAGCACGAACGCCGCAAACTGCAGCTCGAGGCCCTCGCGGGCTCCGAGCACGGCACCAAAGCCCGCGAAGAGTTTGACGTCACCGCCCCCGAGCGCCCCGCGTACGAACAGAAAGTACGACGGCGCGAAGCAGAACAGACAGCCGAGCACCGCGAGCTGCGCCCCCTCGAATCCTGATCCAACGCTGTGCACCACGATGCCCACAGGAGCGAGCGGCAAGGTGAGCCAGTTGGGGATCGTGCGGGTACGCAGATCCGTGATCGCAGCCACGGCGGACACCAGCGCGCACGCGGCGAGCGCCCAGGGGAGGGCAAGCATCGGCATCTCCTTGGAGCTTCCAGATCGGAAAGGTTCGAGCCAGACGTCAGTAGGGAATGGGCAGGAACAACACGGCCGCTTGCGCCTGATAGAGACGAAACAGCGGTTGTCCCAGCGCGAGCGTGGCCGCCGCCAGCGGGATGGAAACCGCGATCAGCAGCACGACGTATTCGGCCCAGACGGATCCGCCCTCGTGCTTGAGCCTCATTTGACTTTCAGCTTCGCCATCTCGCCAGTCGATTCCTTGATCTTGCCGGTGACGACGTCGCCGAACTTCTGCCAAAGCTGGAGACTTCCTGCCGCGATCAGGACCAGCAACATCACGTACTCCACGGTGGAAAGCCCGCGCGTGTCCCGAGCGAGCGCGCGCATCTTGTTCGTACTCATCTGACGCCTCCTTCCGGCCCGGGGGAACGACCTCCGAGCGCACCACGCGCTCCGCCGTCGCCCACCCGAATCCGTCCTTTGGAGACCCCTATCGACCCGCCTCGGCGCAGGTTGCGTGCTTTCTCGAAATTTTCCCGCCGCGCCTTTCAGTTCTCGCGCCGCGCCCGCTCACGCCCGCATCAGGCCGTGCTACGCCCAGCTCCCGTGCAGCACCCCCACGCCATCTTCGACTTCGACGGCACCCTCGCGAACTCCCTCGACATCGTCATCGACGAGTACAACCTGATCGCCCCGCGGTTCCGCGTGAAGCCCATCGACCGCGCCGACTTGCCCCGCCTGCGCACGCTCGGCGGTCGCGCCGCGCTGCGCGAGCACCGCGTGGGCCTGTGGAAGGTCCCCTTCCTCACCTTCGCGATGCGCCGCGCCCTGCACCGCCGGCTACCCGAAGTGCAGCCCATCCCAGGCGTGCCTGAGGCGCTTTTCGTCCTGCAGCAACGGCAGTGCCCCTGCAGCATCCTCTCCACCAACTCGGACGAGAACATTCGCCGCTTCCTCGCGGCCCATCGGCTCACGATGTTCACGCACATCGCCGGCGGCGCGAGCATGTTCGGCAAGGCCCCGGCCATCAAGAAGCTCCTGCGCCGGCTGAAGCTCGACCCCGCGCGCACCTACTACGTGGGCGACGAAGTGCGTGATCTGGTCGCCGCCAAGGCAGCGGGCGTCCGCTCCGTGGCCGTCACCTGGGGCTACGCGCAGCGCGAGGCACTGCTCGCGCGCTCGCCAGACCACGTGGTCGAGTCCCCCGAAGAGCTCGTCGCGCTGCTCACTCCGCGGCGCTAGCGTCCGGATCTTTCACGCGCAGCTCCGGATAGAACTGTCGGCAATAGCGCCGATACTGCCCGATGGGGCCGTCGCTCTTCGCCATCGCCGGGCGCAACATGTAGCGCTTGTTCTCCCAGATCGTGAAGTCCTGGTTAATGTCGTTCTCGAAGGCGTGCATGAACACCTTGCGCACGCCGGCCATGATCACGGATTGCGGAACGTGCTCCATGCCGGGGAAGATGCGCTCGGGGTGCTCGAGTTCGCGCACGCGCAAGGCGATGTAGAGGTCGATGTACTCACCGTCGCTCGGCGTGGAGAACACCCACTGCTGCCCGCGGAGCCCGTACTTCTCGACGTAGGTCTCGACCATGGAGTACCCGAGCCCCCACACGTGCACGCGGAACTCGGGGTCGAGCCGGATGCCGAGCAACTCGAGCGGCCCGGCGTAGCGGCGCATGCGATAGGACCCGGTGAGATAGGGCCCCTCCACGCGCGTGGGCTCGAGCACGCTCACGTCGCGATAGCCGTGCACGGCCATCAGGTGCGCGATGTCCACGCCGTTCTCGGTGGTCTCCTGCGGGTGGCCGCGCAGACGATATTGCTTCGTGACGAGCTTGCCCCAACCGTCGTCGGGGAGCTCGGGCACCTTCCAGCTCGGCGCGCGCCCCTCGGCGTCGTGGTAGGCGAAGATGAAGCCGTTGGTCTCGTGGGTGGGCCAGAGCGAAAGCTTGGCGGCCTTCGGCGGCTCGCCATAGGGATTGCTCACGCACTTGCCCGTGTTGTCGAAGCGGAAGCCGTGGAAGGGGCACTTGACCGCGTCGTTCTCGACGCAGCCGCCCTTGCCCATGTGGGCTCCGAGGTGTGGGCAGTAGGCGTCGGCGACGGCGACCCGGCCATCGGCCCCGCGGTACGCCACGATCTCCTGGCCCATGAACGTCTTTGAAAAGAGCTTCCCGCGCGGGAGGTCGTGCGAATAGCAGACGAAGAACCAACCATCCGGGAACGGCGAAAACGGATAGCGATCAGCCATGTTCCCCCACTGATACCACGTGGGGGCGGAGGTTGCCCACCCGGGGAGGAAAGTCATTTGATCCCGGTCACGCGCACGACGACGAGGACGGAAAACCAAAACGAGGGCGAACCGGCCGCTCCCGCGTCCCCGTGTTCGTCCTCGTAGTCGTGCGCGAGCGCGAGGCCGCGCCCGCCAGCCAGCCAGAATGGCCCTACTTGGCCTTCTTGAGGTTCTCGGAGACGAAGTCCCAGTTGGCCAGGCTGTCCACGATGGCCTCCACGAACTTCTGCCGCGCGTTGCGGTAGTCGATGTAGTAGGCGTGCTCCCAGACGTCGACGGTGAAGAGCGCCGTCTGGTTGTGCTTCATCGGCAGGTCGGCGTTGGCGGTGCTGGTGATCTTGAGCTTGTCGCCCTCCTTCACGAGCCAGGCCCAGCCGGAGCCGAACTGCTTCACGGCCGCTTGCACGAACTGCTCGCGGAACTTGTCGAAGCCGCCGAAGTCGCGGTCGATGGCGGCCGCGAGATCACCGCTGGGCTTGCCCCCGCCCTTGGGCTTCATGGAGTTCCAGAAGAAGGTGTGGTTCCACACCTGGGCGGAGTTGTTGAAGAGCGGGCCGTCGCTGCTGAGGATGATCTCCTCGAGGCTCTTCTTCTCATTCGGCGTGCCCGCGATGGCCGCGTTCAGGTTGGTCACGTAGGCCTGGTGATGCTTGCCGTAGTGATACTCGAAGGTCTCCGCACTCATGAGCGGCGCGAGCGCATCCTTCGCGTACGGGAGCTGAGGAAGTTCGAAAGCCATGGCACACCCTTGTGGTTGCGAGCACGCATTCGCGCGGCTCGACGTGGTTTGGTGGTCGACCCCACCGCAAGCGCGAGTGGGGCCGAAAATTATCCGACGCGCAGCCCACGGGCGCAAGGCCTTAGGTACGTCCAAGGCTCGGGACGGCCTTCACATGCGCGCGACGACGCGCAGGGGCAGGTGGCGCATGAGAAAGCCGATGGGCGTCCAGGGCCAGCCGGGCACGTAGGCCTCGGGTCGCTCCTTCTCGATGGCCTTCACGAGCGCGCGGCAGCCGGTCTCCGTGTCGACCATGAAGGGCGTATTCTTCACCTTCTCGTTGATCTCGGAGCGGATGTAGCCCGGGTAAATGGTGCTGACCTTGATCGGCGTCTTGATCAGGTCTGCCCGGATGCCCTCGGTGAGCGCGGCCAGGCCAGCCTTGGTGGCCGCGTAGGTCGTGAGGTTGCGGGGCATGCCGCGCATGGCGCTCATCGAGGAGATGGTGACCAGGTGCCCGGCGTTCTGCTTGCGGAGAATCTCGAGCGCCGCCTCGCATTGCGCCAGCGCGGCCACGAAATTGGTCTCCGCCGTTTGACGGTTGGCGTGGAAGTACCCGGTGCCCAGGGGCTGCCCCTTGCCGAGGCCCGCATTGACGATGATGCGGTCGAGCGAGCCGAGGTCCTGGTGGAAGGCGCGAAAGCCCTCGAACACCTGCTCGTAGTTGTTCACGTCGATGGTGCGCAGGACGACGCGGATCCCGGAGTTCAGCCGGAGGAGTTCCTCCTTGAGCGCTTCCAGGCGATCGACCCGGCGCGCGCAGAGGGCCAAATCGCGGCCCATCTTGGCGAACTCGCGGGCCATGCCGGCGCCGAGTCCAGAGCTCGCCCCGGTGATAAGGATGGTCTTGCGCATCGGCATGGGATGGGTCCTCAGTGGGGGGCCTGTGCAGCGTCGGCCCGGAATTCGGCCGGAGTCTGACCCGTCCAGCGCTTGAACGCACGATGGAAGGAGGACGTCTCCGAGTATCCCAGGCGCTCGGCGATCTCCTTGATGCTTTCATCCGGTCGGCTCAGCTCCTCCTTGGCCAGCCGACAGCAGGCCTCGTCGAGCAAGTCGGACAGCGACTGCCCCTCCACGCTCAGGCGCCGGCGCAGGGTCCTCCTGGTCATTCCCCAGCGCGAGGCCAGGCGGTCGAAGTTCACGTTGACCAGATCCTGCTCGTAGCGAAGCGCGTGACGCACCCGCTCGGCGAAGCTGCAGGAACCCGTGGTTTGGCGGTGGAGCGTATCGGCGGTATCGCGGAGCACGGCGGACAACATGGGGTCGGCGTGGAGCTTTCTGCGGTCCGTCAGCGCGCGCGGGAACACGATCGCATAGTTGGGCTGGTCGAAGCGGACCGTGCAGCCGAACACCCGGGCATAGTCGGCGGCGTAGGCAGGGGCTGGGTGCGCCAGGTGCACCTCATGGGGCGTGCCCCTCGGGTCGCGCGCGTACTGGCGGCCCACGCGGAGCGCGAACGCAAGGATCCACTCGCCCCAGAAGCGAGCCGCTTCGCTCGAAACGGCGGGCTTGGAGAAGCCGAACACCGCGACCGAGCCGCGCTCCACCAGGTACCACTCCACCCCGCCGAGCATCAGCGTGGCGTATTGCTGCAGGACCGCGAATGCCTCACGCACCGTGGCGCAGGTGAGGAGCAGATGCCCGAGCACATGCAGCATGGTCTCTGGGCTGCGCTGGCCCATGGTCAGGCCGAGCGCAGGATCCCCGGATTGGCGCATGGCGCGCTCGACCAAGAGCTCCATCTCCCGACCGCGCAGGC
>JBIQKA010000261.1:0-3951 GCA_044507075.1 Myxococcales bacterium | reverse complement strand
GCAGTTCACCCATCACAGAACTAGGCCCCTTCCTAGAACGACTAGGACGTGAGCTTACGTTTCCCCCCGTACCAGCGGCAAGCGAACGCTTGAAAATCGCTTCCGATTCCGCCCGGCCCCGGCGGAGCGCTCAAGCCCCTCCGGGTGAGAGAGCAGCGCTCACTTAGCAAGCTAGAACACAGTTAACTCTCTGTAAATCGTCGGCCAAACCACGTCTCATCACGTGGGGTTGCCGCACTTTCCGCCGCTCGGCCTTGTGTTTGACAGTATGTATGTGGGCACGTAGCTTCATAGAAAGATGTGGTCGCGACGGTCCGCGGCGCGACTCGAAGAGCCCGGCGCTGCCGGGTGCGGGACCAGGCAGCAATGGCGCGCAAGAAGATCTCCACCACCATCTACATCACGCCGGAGCAGAACGAGCAGCTCAAGGTCTTGCACGAGCGCACCAAGGTGCCGGTGGCCGTCTACATCCGCGAGGGGATCGATTTGGTCCTCAACCAGCACCGTGATCAGCTCCCAGGACAGCTCACGCTCGACGTCGCGCCCGAAGCGCCCACGCGCAAACGCTGAAGCGCATCTTGCCCGCGGGCGCCACCGCCCGCTGCGACCGCAGCGCTCGTCGCTCGCTTTTCCGCGAACGACAGCCCTGCCTCCAGGTCGTAACCTGCTAAGTACGAGGCCTTCCCGGGACCCGCATGCCTACCGATCCTTCGCACATCCGCAATTTCTCAATCATTGCGCATATCGACCACGGTAAGAGCACGCTTGCCGACCGCCTCTTGGGGGTCACGGGCACGCTCTCCAACCGCGAGAGCAAGGCTCAGTTCCTCGACAACATGGATCTCGAGCGTGAGCGCGGCATCACGATCAAGGCGCAAACCGTCCGGCTCACCTACAAGGCCAAGGATGGCGAGACCTATCAGCTCAACCTGATCGACACGCCTGGGCACGTGGACTTTTCGTACGAGGTATCGCGCTCGCTCGCTGCCTGCGAGGGGGCGCTGCTCGTGGTGGACGCGAGCCAGGGCGTCGAAGCGCAGACGCTGGCCAACGTGTACCTCGCGCTCGAGAACAACCTGGAGATCATCCCGGTGTTCAACAAGATCGATCTGCCCGGCGCAGACATCGATCGGGTGCGTCACGAGGTGGAAGAGGTGATCGGGCTCGACTGCAGCGAGGCGATCTCCGCCAGCGCCAAGGCGGGCATCGGCATCGAGGACATCCTCGAGGCCGTCGTAAAGCGCGTCCCGCCCCCTAAGAACACGGGCGAAGCGCCCCTGCGCGCGCTGGTGTTCGACAGCTGGTACGACCCCTATCGCGGCGCCGTGGTAATGGTGCGCGTGGTCGATGGCAGCATCAAGGTCGGACAGAAGATCAAGATGATGTCCACCAAGACCGACTACGAGGTCAACGAGCTCGGGGTGTTTTCGCCCTTCGCGAGCGCGGTGAAGGAGCTCGGGCCGGGCGAGGTGGGCTTTGTCGCCTGCAGCATCAAGAGCGTCCATGACACCAAGGTCGGCGACACGCTCACCGACATGCGCAAGCCGGCCGCGGAGCCCCTTTCGGGGTTCAAGGACGTCAAGCCGATGGTGTTCTCCGGCATCTACCCGACCGAGACGGACAAGTACGGCGAGCTGCGCGACGCGCTCGAAAAGCTGCACCTGAACGACGCGGCCTTCGTGTTCGAGCCGGACACCTCGGCGGCTTTGGGCTTTGGCTTCCGCTGCGGCTTCTTGGGTCTCTTGCACATGGACGTGGTGCAGGAGCGCCTGGAGCGCGAGTACAACCTGGACCTCATCACCACCGCGCCCAGCGTCGTCTACAAGGTGGTCACCAACAAGGGCGAAGAGCTGTGGGTGGAAAACCCGTCCAAGCTGCCCGACCCGGTGTACATCGAGCGGATCGAAGAGCCCTACTTCAAGGTCGCCATCCACACGCCTTCGCCCTACGTGGGCGCGGTGATCAAGCTCTGCGAAGAGCGGCGCGGCACCCAGGTGGGCATCCAGTACGCCTCGCAGGACCGCGTGATCGTCACCTACGAGCTGCCGCTCGGTGAGGTGTTGTTCGACTTCTACGACCGGCTCAAGAGCTCCACCAAGGGTTACGCCTCGATGGACTACGAGCTGATCGGCTACCGCGAGAACCCGCTGGTTAAACTCGACATGTTGGTCAACGGCGAGCCGATCGATGCGCTCAGCGCCATCGTGCACAGGCAGAAGGCGCAGCACGTGGGCAGGCAGCTCGCGGAGAAGCTGCGCGAGATCGTGCCGCGTCAGCAGTACGAGGTGGCGATCCAGGCGGCCATCGGCGGCAAGATCGTGGCCCGCGAGACCGTGCGCGCCATGCGCAAGGACGTGACCGCCAAGTGCTACGGCGGCGACATCACGCGCAAACGCAAGCTCCTCGAGAAGCAGAAAGAGGGCAAAAAGCGCATGAAGAACGTGGGCTCCGTGGAGATCCCGCAGGAGGCGTTCCACGCCATCCTCAAGGTGGACTGAGCTGTCCCAGCCGCCGGTACGCCCGGCCCACTGACGACGAGCGGCCCCGTACCTTCAAGCGCGCGCGTCCCAACCTCGCGCGCGCACGAGCCCGTAGCAGAACAGCGCGAACATGAGCGCGCCCGCGAGGTCCGCGACCAGATCGTCGAAGTCGGCGGAGCGCGCAGGCACGAAGCCCTGGTGGAGCTCATCGAGCAGGCCGAGCGCTGCGGTGATCAGGACGGCCGCCAACGCGGCGCGGATACCCCGGCCTGGCCAGGTACGGTAGACCGCAAAGCAGATCGTGAGACAGAGCGTGCCGTACTCGAGGAAGTGCACCCCCTTGTCCTGAAAGGGAAAGCGATCGACGCCTTCGATCAAGACGGGCTGCGCGGAGAGCCACCAGATGAAGCCCGTGTAGAGGATCGCGGGTAGCCAGGCCAGGGCGATCCGATCGGCGCGCGAGGTCGAGCCCGAGTTCGCCTGCACAGGCACCGGCTCGAGCGGAGGCAAGTTCACGCGGAGGCCAGCGGCAAGCGCACGGGTGTGCGAGCGGGCGCAGGGGGGAGCTCGCGCCGGGGGACGGCGCCGAGCGCGACCGCGTGCAGCGAGTGTTTGAACGCTTCGATCACCTCGGCCTGCACGAGCTCGCCGCGCGGGTCGGCCCCCTCGGGCACGTCCACGTGGACCAACTCGTTGCGCTCGGAGCGACCGCTGAAGCGCTCGGGGCGGCTCTCGTCGCGCGTCTCGATGAGCACCTCGACGCGCTGGCCCACAAGCGAGCCCAAATGCGCGCGCTGCTGGGCCTCGACCACCTGGAACAGGCGCTGGAGGCGCTGGTCTTTGACGGTCTCAGGCACGTCGTCCTCGAGCTTGAGCGCGGGTGTGTAGGGCCGTGGGCTGTACTTGAAGCCGAACAGCGAGGTGAAGCCGGCGGCGCGCACGAGGGTGAGCGTGGCCTCGAAGTCCTCGTCGGTCTCGCCCGGGAAGCCCACGATGACGTCCGTGGAGAGCGTGAGGCCTGGCACCTGCGCCTGCAGGTTCTGCGCGCGGGCCAGATAATCCGCGGCGGTGTAACGGCGGAGCATGCGCTTGAGCATGCGATCGGAGCCGGATTGCACGGGCAGGTGCAAATGGCGCGGCAGGATGGCGAGCTGCGCGTGGGCGCGCGTGAGCGCGGGCGTGAGGTGACGCGGATGGGGCGAGGTGTACCGGAGGCGCTTGAGCTTGGGCACCTCGCGCGCGATGCGCTCGAGCAAAGCGGGAAACTCGCTCTCGCCCTCCCCCGCGCCGTGCGAATGCCAGGAGTTCACGGTCTGCCCGAGCAGCGTGATCTCGCGCACGCCGCCGTCGACGAGTTCGGTGATCTCCCGCACGATGTCGTCAGCCGGGCGGTAGCGCTCGGGGCCGCGCGTGTAGGGCACGATGCAGTAGGTGCAGCGCTCGTCGCAGCCCTTCATCACCGTCACGAAGC
>JBIQKA010000068.1:0-27773 GCA_044507075.1 Myxococcales bacterium | reverse complement strand
CGAGCTCACCGCGATCGCCCTGCTCGCGCTGCCGTTCTTCTTCCTGCGCGCCAACTTGAGCGATCCCTCCCGGACCAGCTTGTTGGACCGCTGGGTGCTCGCCATCAGCGCCCCCGTGCAATGGGTCGCCGTGCGCATGGCGACCGGCATGTCGGGCTTCATCCAGGAGTACGTCTACCTCGTGGAGGTGGGCCGCGAGAACGAGCGGCTCAACTACGAGAGCGCGCGGCTCAAACAACGCGTGCGCGATCTCGAGGAGCTCGAGCGAGAAAACGACCGGCTTCGGAGCTTGCTGGTGCTGCGCGACGAGCTCCCGGGCCAAAAGATCAGCGCGCGCGTGATCGCCAAGGACGTCTCCCCCCTGTTCCGCGTGGTCCGCGTGCGGCTCGATCGCGGACGAGACGATCGCGTCGTGACCGGCATGCCGGTGGTCAATACCGAAGGATTGGTCGGGCAGATATCGCGCGTGGGCGATCGCTACGCCGACGTGATGCTGACCGTGGACGAGGGCTCCGCGGTGGACGTCGTGGTCCATCGCACGGGCTCTCGCGGCATGCTGCGCGGCACGGGCGAAACCGACAACTACAAGGCCCGTATCCAGTACCTGCTGCGCGCCGATGAAGTGCGGGTGGGAGACGCGGTGTACACGTCGGGCCTCGGACGGCGCTTTCCCCCCAATCTGAAGGTGGGCGCGATCTCGAGCGTGGAGAAGCGCGACTTTGGCTTGTATCAGCTGGCAGAGGTGACCCCCGCCGTGAACTTCTCCAAGCTCGAAGAGGTGTTCATCCTCACCGAGGGGGCGCGCGAGAGCACCAGCGTGGGTGCGCAGACCGGGGCGTCCGCGCGATGATCCGCGACCTCGTCCTGCTCGTGTTCGCGTTCGTGATGGTGGTCGCGCAGGCGGCGCTGGGAACCGTGATCGATCTGGGCGTGCTCATGCCGAACCTGCTCTTGCCGATCGTGATCTACCTGGGCATGGCCCCGGACATCTCGCTCCAACGCGGCGCCATCTTGAGCTTCGTCATGGGCGTGTTGCTGGACTCCGCCTGCGGCAACGCCATGGGCCTTTGGACCTTCGTGCACGTGGCGACCTTCCTGGTCGCCCGCGCCGCGAGCTTCCGCCTGCTGATGCGCGGACGGCTGTCGCAGGTGGCGATCACCGCGCTCACCGCGTTCATCGGCTCGATCACGCTGGTGGCGCTGCGCGCGATCTTTCGTCCCCCCTTCTCTTTCAACGCCGTCAGCACGCGTCACCTGCTGATCGCGCTGCTTGCTCCTGCGCTCGCGACGGGCGCGCTGGCGCCGTTCATCTTCCAGTTCGTGCGCCGCATCGACGGCTTGCGCCGGCGCGAAGAATCGGCGGCCGTATCATGAACCTGTTGAGCGTCAGCCGTGAGGTCGGCGAGTTCAAGAAGCGCTACAAGTGGATGGCGCTCGGGGTCACCGCCGCCTTTCTCACGTTGTTCGCCCGCATCGTCTACCTGCAGGTGATCGCCCACGAAGAGTACGCGGCGATCGCCCAGGAGAACATCATCAAGACGCTGGAGCTGCCGGCCACCCGCGGCGTAGTGCGCGATCAGCACGGACGAGTGATCGCGGCGAACCGGCCCGCGTTCCGCATGTATGTCACGCCCTCGCGCCTGCGCGGACCGGAGGACATCGCGCGTCTCGAAGAGCTGCTCGCCCTCGACGACAAGGGCAAGCAGACCTTGAAGGCGCAGCTCGCCAGGGTCCCCGAGCGCAGAAGGACCCATCAGATTCAGATGCTGGGCGAGCTCACCCGCGAACAGCTGGCAGCGCTCGAGACCCACGCGCGCGATCTGCCCGCGGTCGACGTGGTCAGCGTCCCCGTCCGCGACTACCCGTTCGGCAAGCTGGCCGCGCATGCCATCGGCTACCTCAACGAGGTCAGCGCCGAGGAGCTCGAGCACCTCAAGGAGCTCGGATACCGCGCTGGCGACTTGCACGGTCGAAGCGGCGTCGAGCGCGCGTGGGAGTCCTTTTTGCGCGGACAACGCGGCTTTCGGCGCATCTACGTCGACGCCCGCGGCCGGCGCTCGCGCATCAAGCCCCAGAAAGATGCGCAGATCATGCTCGAGGAGCCGGTGCCCGGACGCGATCTGTCGCTGACGCTCGACATGGAGCTCATGCGCATCATCGAGCGCGCCTTCCGGGGACACCCTTCGGGCGCGGCGGTCGTGGTGGACGTGAAGACCGGTCAGGTGCGCGCGCTGTTCTCCAAGCCCTCCTACGACCTGAACGAGATCAGCGGCAAGCTCAGCGTGGAGCGCGCGCGTCAGCTCACCCAAAACCCCTTCCGTCCCCTGATCGACAAGACGCTCTACGACACCTACTACCCGGGCTCCACCTTCAAGCCCATCAGCGCCCTGGCCGCGCTCGAGGACGGCCTCATCACCATGACGCAGCGCGTGGACTGCATCGGCTACTACGCCCTGGGCAACCGACGCTTCCGCTGCGAACACGTGCACGGTGAGCTCGCCATGCGCGAGGCCCTCGTGCGTTCGTGCAACACCTACTTCTACAAACTCGGTGAGCTCGCCGGCCTCGATCGCATTGCGCGCTTCGCCATGGATCTCGGCCTCGGCGAGAAGACCGGGATCGGCATCAACACCGAGGCGCGCGGGTTCATCCCCACCAAGCAGTGGTACGAGCAGCGCGGCGAGGTGTTCCGCCTGGGTTACACGCTCAACACGGTCATCGGACAGGGCAACACGCGCGTGAGCCTGATCCAGCTGGCGATGATGTACGCCGCGCTGGCCAACGGCGGCACCGTCCACGTGCCGCAGCTGGTGGACAACGTGCAAGCGCCGGACGGCACGGTGCTCGAGCGCTTCACGCCGCGCGTGCGGCGCACGCTGCACTACAACCCGGCTCACCTCGAGGTGATCCACCAGGCCATGTGGGGCGTCGTGAACGAAGAGGGCGGCACCGCCTACGACCCCAAGTACGCCGGGGGCAAGATGCAGGTCGCGGGCAAGACGGGCACCGCCCAGGTCGAGCGTCACCAGCGCTCCAAGAACGACGAGCAACGCTCCTGGTACATGCACCGCTCCCACGCCTGGTTCGCGGGCTGGGCGCCTGCGGACAAGCCCGAGCTCGCGATCGTGGTCATGGTCGAGCACGGCGGCGGTGGCGGCAAGAACGCCGCCCCGATCGCCATCGAGGCGCTCAAGACCTACTACGGCGACAGCGGCAATAGCCAGACAGCCCTCACACGCGGAGGTCCGTGATGGCCATTCGTGGCGGCCTCAAAGAGCAGTTCGACTGGCCCCTGTTCGTCACCGTTGCGTTCATCGCGCTGGCGGGCGTGACCAACCTCTACAGCGCGACGAGCGCGGCCACCGATGGCATGGCCAACATCTACATGCAGCAGATCTACTGGTTCGCGCTGGGATCTGCGGCCGCGGTGGTGGTGGCGGCCATCGACTATCGCCACTACGAGCGCCATGGCTGGCTCGCCTACGGCATCGGCGTCTCGGCGCTGGTGCTCTTGTTCATCATTGGGCACAGCGTGCGCGGTTCGATCCGCTGGCTCTCCATCGGCGCCTTCTCGCTCCAACCCAGCGAGCTCATGAAGATCTTCTTGATCATCGCGCTCGCCAAATACCTCCACAACGATCCCAAGACCACGGGGCGAACGCTCAAGGACCTGGTGCCACCGGGGCTCATCCTGGCGTTTCCCATGGTCTTGATCCTCAAGCAGCCCGACCTGGGCACGGCCACGATCTGCGCGTCGATCTTCGTGGCCATCATGCTGCTCACGAACCTCAAGCTCCGCTCCTTGCTCACGCTGGTGGTGACGCTCGCGGCCTGCGTACCTCTGACCTGGCAGTTCATCCTGGTGGGCTATCAGAAGGAGCGCGTGATCTCGTTTTGGAGCTCCTTCACCAACCCAGACCACGACGTGCTCGGCTCGGGTTGGCACGCCTACCAGAGCAAGGTGGCGATCGGGAGCGGCGGCGTGTGGGGCAAGGGCTACCTGCAGGGCACGCAGAACCAGTACGGCTTTCTGCCTGACAACCACTCCGACTTCCCGTTCGCCGTGTTCTCCGAAGAGCACGGCCTGGTCGGCGTGATCGTGCTGCTCGGCGCCTACTTCTTCCTGATCATGTGGGGACTCAAGGTGGCCTCCCAGGCCAAGGACCGCTTCGGCGCCGTGCTCGCGGTGGGCGTGAGCGCGATGTTCTTCTTCCACACGATCATCAACGTGGGCATGGTGCTCGGCCTACTCCCGGTGGTCGGCGTGACCTTGCCGTTGTTCTCCCACGGCGGCTCGAGCGTGCTCACGTTCATGATCGGCATCGGACTGCTGATGAACGTCTCGATGCGCAGGTTCCATTTCTAGCGGGGGCGAGGCGACGGCCGCAAGCCTCCAGTTTGAAGTGGGCTTCGACTATGACTCCACCCCCGAGCGCGAGCTTTGGTCCATCGACATCCGGCTCTGAGCGACCACCTACCTTCTGAGCTCAGCGGGCCTGCGGTGGTACCGTTGGAGATGTGGGATTCGCGCCCGGTCCGCGCCTGTCGTGCACCCGCATCGGGAGGCCATGTTTGGGTGCCAGCGTCACCGACATGTCCCGCTCAACGCGCGGTCCCGCCTTCGCGGAGAGGGTGAAGCGCTGCGCGGTGCAGGCGAGGATGAGCAGCGCCTCCATGAGGGCGAACTGCTTGCCGATGCAGGTGGGATCATGAAAACCTCGGGCATGGAAGGAAGAAGCCCGAGCGCCCCGGGCAAATCGCCAGCGAGCATAACGCAAACCCGTTCGCGCGCGTGCCGTTGACCGGCCGACTGGTGTGCTCTACGCCACGGTTCGTGCTGCGCTTTCTCCTCTTCGCGGGCCTGGTCCTCGGCTCGCTCGTCGGCCCTCGGGCATCGGCCCAGAGCGTCTTCGGCCCGCCGATGTCGCCGCCGCCTGCGACCCCGAGGCCTTTCGAGAACGAGCCGAGCTTGCGGGCGGTGCGCGCCGATCGTCACCCGCCCGTGCGCTTCTCGGTCGCGCCCAAGTCCGAGCGGAAAGACCTGCGTCTCTATGTGGAGCGCGGCATGAACGCGGTACTGGGGCCCGGCGGCAACCGAGATACCAGTGAGCTGGTGCCGCTGTGCAGCCCCCCGTGCGAGATGAGCCTGCGCGCGCGCAGCTACGTGCTCGGCGTGAGCGCGGGCGAACGCGGCGCGGTCAAGGTGCACCCGATGCTTCAGCTCCGCGATGGAGATCAGGTGAGCGTGCACTACAACAGCCGGCTGCCGATGCGCGTGGTGGGTTGGGTCCTCTTGCTCGCGGGGACGACGGCCGGCGGCGCGTTGCTGGCGGCAGGGCTCCCCGCGCAAGGCGACCCCAGCCTCGCCATGGTGGTGAGCGGCTCCGCGCTGCTCACCGTGAGCCTCGGCGTGGGCCTGTGGTTCGTGAACATGCCCGACGCCGCCAAGGGCTGGGTCACGCGCTAGCCCTCAGCTAAGGCGCGCGAGGAACGCGAGGAGTAGCGCGTTGAAGCGCGCCTCCGCCTCCAGGTTCGACAGGTGCCCCGCTCCCTCGAGCACGTGGAGCTCGGCGTTCGGGATGGCTGACGAAAGGGAACGCGCCACCGCGGGCGTCGTGATCACGTCGTGTTCACCGACCACCACCGTGGTGGGCGCCGCGATCTGCGCGAGGTGCGCGCTGAGGTCGGTGCGCGTGGCGAGCGCCACCATGCTCGCCGAGAGCGCCTCCGGAGAGAGCGCGAGGATCATGCGCTTGAGATGCACCACGAGCTCAGGATTCTGCGCGGCGGTCTGGGGCGCGAGTTGCCGCTTCAGTTGCGCCTCGGCGAAGGCTTCCTTGCCCTCCTTCCACAGCAGGCGCAGCGCCTCGGCGCGCCCGAGCTTGCCTTCGTTGCTGTCGGCCGCCGCCTGGGTGTTCGCGAGAACGAGGCCCCGCACGCGCTCGGGTGCACGCTGCGCAAGACGCAGCGCGAGATAGCCGCCCATCGAGAGACCCACGACGGCGCAGCGCGCGACCCCGCGTTGATCGAGCAGGGCGAGCGCGTCGTCGACCAGGTGTTCCAACAGATACGCCGGGCCCGGGCCCTGGCCTGGCGTGTGCCCGCGAACGTCCAGCGCGAGCACGCGCGCGCGCCCCTCGAGCTGTCGAACCTGCGGTTCCCACATGGCGCGGTGATAGGGATAGGCGTGCAAGAACAGGATCGAAGGGAGCTCGGGCGCACCCTGGTCGAGAAAGCGGTCGGTGAGAGCGATCATGCGGAGCCTCCAAGAGAGCAAGTTTAACGCGTGAGCACGAGTACCGCGTGCAAGCTGCACTCGCTCGGTGCCGAAGCAGCAAATCCGCCACCCGAGGAGTGTCGCTCGCGCTTGCGGGGAGCACCGTAAGAGCGGGAGGCAATCATGGGAGCGATATCGTCGAATCCGGGCGGCTGGCCCGCCCTACCGTACGCCGAGTGGCAAGAGACATGCGCTGCACTGCACCGTTTCATCCAGGTGGTCGGCAAGGTCCGGCTCGCCGTTACGCCCTGGCTCAACCACTCGTGGCACGCGACGCTCTACGTCACCGCGCGCGGGCTCACCACCTCGACACTGTACACGCCGCGCCACACCTTCCAGATCGACTTCGACTTCGTGGACCACGTGGTGGAGGTGCGCACCAACCGGCCCGCGCTCTGGCGAGCCCCCTTGAAGGCAGGCTCGGTGGCCGAGTTCCGCAAGCAGCTCATGGAGGGGCTGCACAAGCTCGAGCTGGACGTGCAGGTGAGCGACGAGCCCAACGAGATCCCGGGCGCGCTGCCCTTCTCCAAAGACACCGCCCTGCGCCCCTACGACGCCGCCTACGCCGAGCGCTTCTGGCGCGTCCTCCTGGAGGCCGATCGCGTGTTCAAGGAGTTCCGCACCGGCTTTCTCGGCAAGGCGAGCCCGGTGCACCTGTTCTGGGGCAGCCTCGACTTGGCCGTCACGCGCTTCTCCGGGCGGCGCGCGCCGCTGCACCCGGGCGGGGTGCCGCGCTTGCCCGATCGCGTCACCCGCGAGGCCTACTCCCACGAGGTCAGCAGCGCGGGCTTCTGGCCAGGCGATCCCAACCACGATGCGAGCTTCTACTCGTACGCCTACCCGGCCCCGGACGGCTTCAAGAACGCCAAGATCGAGCCCTCGGACGCCCAGTTCGATGAAGCCCTCGGCGAGTTCGTGCTCCCTTACGCGCGCGTGCGCGAGGCCCCCGATCCCAACCAGGCGCTGCTCGCCTTCTTGCAAAGTACCTACGATGCAGCGGCGGACCTCGGTCGATGGGAGCGCGGCGATCTGGATGCCCCGCGCGGCGAGATCAACGTCCCACGCAAGGTGTGAGCGCCTCCTGCTTGGCCGGCGCCCGTCATCCGCCACGCGCGTGGACGAAAAGGCGCGCTCGTCTCTGCGCCGAGGTGCGCAGCGGCCCAGGGGCGCTACAGCTTCGACATGGACCGAGCGACCCAGACCGAACTCGAAGCAGCCGCTTTTCGCCGGCTCGTGCAGCACCTGCGTGAGCGCAACGACGTACAGAACATCGACCTGATGAACCTGGCGGGGTTCTGCCGGAACTGCCTCTCCAAGTGGTACCGCGCCGCGGCCGAGGAGCGTGGCGTGGCGCTGAGCGATCCCGAGGCGCGCGAGATCGTCTACGGCATGCCCTACGAGGAGTGGAAAGCGAAGTTCCAGAGGTAGCCATGCCGCCCGCAGCGCACGATCTTCTCGAACCGCTCGCCGCCCAAGCACGCGCGAGCGCAGAGGCGCTGTTCGGCCCGGGCGTCGCGGAGAGCTCCGGCGTGTCGCAAGTGTCGGCGGTGCTGCGTGGCTCGGACGGGCGCTTGCGTGTGATCGACATCGGAAACGATCCGCCCCGCAGCGAGGCGGACTTCTTCGCCCTCAACCTCGCGCGCGCGCGCGCGGACGCGATCTTGACGAGCGCAGAGAACGTGCGGCGCGAGCCCACGCTGTCGCATCGGCTTTCGGGCCCGCACGCGCAGGCGCTCGGCGCGCTTCGCGCGGCGCTGGGCAAGACCAAACCGTGCCTGTGCGCCATCCTCACCCGAACGGGAGACTTGCCGCGTGAACACCCGGTGTGGGAAGACGGAACGGAGAAGGTCGTGCTCACCATCCCGGGCGGCGCCCGGCGCGTCGAGGCGCGCCTCGGAGATCGAGCCCAGGTGGTCGAGCTCGAAGGCCCAAGTTCGCGCAGCGCGGTCGCATGGCTGCGCGCGCACGCGCGCGCGATCGACGTGGAGGCCGGGCCACGCACCACGAACGAGCTCTACACAGCGCCCTCGCCGGTGGATGAAATTTTGCTCTCGCGCTTCGAGGGCACGCTCGCACCGGCCAAAGTCGGAGGGGCGCTCCCGCGCGACGCGGAGCTGTTCGCCGGGCTCACCTGCGTGCACGAAGTTCGCCGTGAGGAGGAGAGCGGCCCCTGGGTATTTCAGCGCTGGCGACGCTAGCGCTCAGCGCTTGCCGTTCACGAAGGAGAGCGCGTCCTCGACGTCGCCCTTGCTGCCGATGTAGATCGGCACGCGTTGGTGCAGCTCACTGGGCGCGATATCCAGGATGCGCTGACTCCCGGTCGACGCTGCGCCCCCCGCCTGCTCGGCGACCATTGCGAGCGGAGAGGCCTCGTACATCAAGCGCAGCTTGCCGTTGGGGTTCTTCTTGTCGGCCGGGTACGCGAAGATGCCGCCCTTGAGCAGCGTGCGATGGAAGTCCGCGACCATGGATCCCACGTAGCGTGCCGAGTAGGGATGCCCGATGCTCTTGTCGGGCGTCTTCATCCACTCGGTCCACTTGCGAACGCCGTCGTCCCAGGTGCCGGCGTTGCCCTCGTTCACCGAGTAAATCTTGCCGCGCTCGGGCATGCGGATGTTCTGGTGCGAGAGGAAGAACTCGCCCACCGAAGGATCGAGCGTGAAGCCGTGGACTCCCTGGCCGGTGGTGTACACGAGCATGGTGGAGGAGCCGTAGATCACGTAACCCGCCACGACCTGCTTGATGCCGGGCTGCAGCAGATCCGCGAGGGTGCCCTTGTCCCCGCTGGGGGACACGCGCTCGTAGATGCCGAAGATGGTCCCGATGCTGACGTTCACGTCGATGTTGCTCGAGCCGTCGAGCGGATCGAACACCACCACGTACTTGCCGGACGGATAGCCATCGGGGACGAAGATGGGCTCGCTCTCCTCTTCGCTGCCGAGCGCGCACACGCGGCCCCCGCGCGAGAGCGTGCGGATCAACGTGCCGTTGGCCAGATCGTCCAGCTTTTGGACCTCCTCGCCCTGCACGTTGGTCTCGCCCGTGAGTCCGAGGTTGTCCGCCAGGCCCGCCATGTTCACGCGGCTGGCGATGATCTTGGTGCACAGCGTGATCTGCTGCAGCAACCCCGTGAGCTCGCCCGTCGCCCCCTTGATGGCCCGCTGTCCCTCCAGGATGTGCCGTTCGATGGTCCAGCCGCGCTGCTCGGGTTGGGGAGGTTGCCAGCTTAGATTGTTCGCCATGTCGAGGGGCTCCGCTGTGTGCTCGGACGGTGGTTTCGAACCGTTCGGGTAGCAAACACGACGCGCCTTCTCAAGCCGGCCCAAACGAGAAGGCGCGCTCGGAGCTCACTGGGCTTCGCGCGAGAGGCCCCGAGGCCCCCGAAGGCTGCGCACGAGCTTGAGGAAGAGCAGCGGGAGCGCGCAGGTCGCGCCCACGATGAGTAACAGCGTGCCCACCAGCAGGCCGAGCACGACGAACCAGGCGAACCATGAAAGCTCCCGGATTCCTGCGCGCTTTCCATCCGCGCGGTCGAGGCCGGTGCGCGCGCGTACCTGCCCGACGCTCTCGGAGAGCAGCAGTTCGAGAGGCTCCCCGTAGAGCGAGCGACTGTGTCGGCCGCGCAGGAAGGCGCGGAACGTGCGCGCCGGGATGCGCAGCGCACCGGCTGCGAGGCCCCCGAGGTTCAGGACCCAGGCCGCAAGGAAGCTCCGACAGCCCGCGCCGAGCTCCCACGCCGAGATCTCGAACTCACCGAGGGTATCGGTCTGATATCCGGTGACCACGTGGTGAAGGTCGTGATAGCGGACCGCGCGCAGGCGCGCCTCGGTGTTCGGCAGGCGCATGGAGACGGGACCGAGCGCAAAGTCCACGAACGGCTCGTCGTATCCGCCCATGGCCCCAAAGCCGTTGAGCTCGAAATAGCGCACCCGCGCTTCACGCATGGCGAGGCCATCAGGATAGGGAGATTCGGGGGCCATGGCTGCCTCCTGGCAGGGCGCCTGCTCGGCGCGAACAAAACTGACCATGGTCATATTTTTGGTTGGTCGTACGAGCGGGTCAAGGTTAATCTTCCCGTTGAGTTCGATGACCCAGGTCAGAAAGCGAGCCAAGCCACGACGGCCCGCCGCCCAGGCGCAGCCGGCCCTCTCGGTGCGCGAGCAGAACAAGCTCGACAAGCGCGAGCGCATCCGCGACGCGGCGTATCAGCTGTTTCTGCGCGAAGGCTTCGAGGCCACCACGATGGCGCAGGTCGCCGAGCAGGCCGAGGTCGCCAAGGGCACGCTGTTTCTCTACGCGAGCGACAAGAACGACTTGCTGTGCCTGGTGATGCACGACCGGCTGCGCGACGCCGTGGATCAGCTCTTCACCACCCTGCCGCGCCGCGCGGAACTACTCGCCCAGTTGATGCACGTGTTCGGAGGCCTGTTCGACAGATACGCCGAACACCCGGCGTTGGCGCTCGCCTTCATCCGGGTCTTTCCCACCGCCGTGGGCCCCAATGGCCAGGTGCTGCGCGCGATGACGTTCGGTTTCCTGCATCGCATCTCGGAACTGGTGCGCGAGGCGAGCGAGCGCGGAGAGTTGGCTCGCGACGTGCCGCCGATGCAAGCCGCGCACAACCTGTTCGCGCTCTACTTCGCGGCGTTGCTGGCGGGCGTCAGTGGACACGTGCCCTCGCTCGAGGCGTCCAAGGAGCTGGTGCTGCGTCCATCGCTCGCGCTGCAGCTTCGTGGTCTCGCGCCGACGTGAGCGCTTCAGGCTCCCGGACGCACCCGCGCCATGAAGCGTTCCATGGGCTCCGTGTTGAGCACCTCTCCGCGCCTCAGCCCGCCGCGACGCGCCATCATCACGGCGTACGGCAGGACCTCGAGTCCGCGCGTGGAGTGGGCGTCGACCGAGACCACGAAGGGGATGCCCCGCCTTTGCGCGTGCGGGATCCACTCGGGCGGTAGATCCAGGCGCGCAGGATCGCCGTTGATCTCCACCGCCCCCCGCGAGCGCGCGAGCGCATCGAGCACCGCGTCGACGTCGCAATCGAAGGCCTCGCGCTCGAGCAACAGCCGCCCCAGTGCGTGGCCCCAGATCTTGAACAGCGGGAGCTCCATGGCGCGCACGAGGCGCTCCGTCATCTGCGCACGGCCGAGCCCATGGCGGGCGTGGATGCTTGCGATCACCACGTCGAGCTGGGTCAGGATCTCGTCGGGATAGTCGAGCCCGCCGTCCGCCAGGATGTCCGACTCGGCGCCACGCAGGATCTTGATGCGCACGCGCTCCTGCACGCGCGCGATCTCGTCCCACTGCGCCTTGAGGCGCTCGAGCGTCAGGCCCCCGGCGTAGGTCGCGGTGGGCGAGTGATCGGTGATGGTGATGTACTCGAGGCCCAACGCCTGGGCCGCAAGCGCCATCTCCTCGATGCTGTTGCGACCGTCCGAGTAGGTGGTGTGGCAGTGGACCGCGCCGCGCACGTCCTCTTCGCGCAGAAGATCGGCAAACGAGGCGCGCGCGAACAGCTCGTCCTGGGCTTGCCAGGGCCCGCGCAGCTCGGGCGGCACCTCGGGGAGGCCCAGCGCCGCGTACACCTCGGCCTCGCCTCGGCTCGCCACAAGGCGCGCGTCTCCCGCATAGAGCCCCTCGCGTGCGAGGCGATAACCCCGCGCAGCGGCGCGTCGCTCGAGCGCGGCCAGGTGCTCGCCCAGGCTGCTCGCATACAGGCGCGCGGTCCCGGCGCTCTCGGGCGCGGCCAGGTGCAGCCGCAAGCTCAAGCCCTCCGAAAGCCGCCCCTCGCGCCGGTCACGGTGGAGATAGATCACCGACGAGAGCGCGCTCACCGCGTCGAGCAACGCCTGCTCCTCCACGCCCTGCACCAGGAGCTCGATCGCCCCCGTCAGCTCGTCGCGCCGACGCAACGCGCCCGTGAGCTCGACCTGCGCGAATGGATGCAACGCCCGCGCGAGCTCGGCTCGCAGGCGCTCGCCCAAAGCGACGGCCTCGGAAAGGCGCATGCGCAGCGGGCCCCTCTGCTGCTTGCGTGCCTCCTCGATGCCCGCAAGCACGCGCTCTTCCACGCGTGCGCCGAACCCCGGTAAGCCGCGCACGGCTTGCTTGCGGCACAACGCCTCCAGCATAGACACAGAGGTCACCTGCAGCTTCTCCTGGAGGATGGCGATGCGGCGCGCTGTGAGCCCGGGCAGTTGCGCGAGCTGCCCGGTGCCGAGCGGATATTGTGCGCGCAGGCGCTGCAAGTGCGCGGAGCAGCCCGTGTGCCAGCACTCCTCGATGTCCCGGCACAAGCTCGACCCGATGCCCTTCACGTCGGTCAGGCTGCCACTCGCGATCAGCTCACCGAGGATCTCCCCCAGGCTCTCGACCTGGAGTGCCCCCTGCGTGTAGGCCTTTGCCTTGTGCCGCGAGCTGTCCCTGGAGAGGGAGAGCAGGGCTGCGATCTCGCGCAGGTCGGAGGCGATCTGGTGAGCCTTACGCACACCTCCAAGTGTGGATCGCAGGCCCCTGGCGCGCCGCACGGGCCGCGCCATGCCCGATTGTTCCCCGAAAACGGTGAAGTTGATCACGCGCTGGTTCGAACGCAGATCGTCCGTACGGCGAGATCGGTAACATCGGTGTTCATGAGTACCCCGCGCGACCGCAACTATCGCCCCAAAGCATGGACCTGGCTCGAGCGCGATGCGCACCCAGACGCACCCCACGAGACAGTCGATCCCCATGCCGGCGTCGTCTTGCCCGGGGGCCCTGACGAGGAGGGCCGCTTCGTGGTCCGCCGTGCGGACGAGAACGGCGAGCAGACGCAGTGGGTAGGAGACCGCCGGCACTGGACCGAGGTCCCGCCCAAGATGGAGTGAGCGCAAGGCGCGAGGCGTTCAGCCCGGCTGCAACCGCTCGCAGCACGCGAAAGTCTCACGCCACAACGCTCGTGTAGGCCTGCGAGGAGCTTTGTTCGTGGCGCCACGGCGCGGCATAACGTGTCTTGCGGCGCAAACGTGCCCGCGAGGACGGAACAGCCCGTGGCAGCCAAGAAGAGCGAACGTGAAATCCTGCGCGTTTCCGGCCACGACGTGGCGCTCTCCAACCCGGACAAGGTGTTGTTCCCCGCGCTGGGGCTCACCAAGAAGCACCTGGCGCTCTACTACCTCTCGGTGGCCGAAGGCGCGCTGCGCGGCGCGGGTGGGCGCCCGAACGTGCTCGTTCGCTATCCCAACGGCGTGGGCGAAGAGTTCTTCTACCAAAAGCGGGCGCCGAGCGCGCGTCCCGACTTCGTCGACGTGATCAGCCTGCACTTTCCCTCGGGACGCACGGCCGAGGAGGTGGTCCCGCGCAACGCGCCGGCCCTCCTGTGGATGGCGAACCTGGCGTGCCTCGAGCTCCATCCTCACCCGGTGCGCGCCGAGGATCTCGAGCATCCGGATGAACTGCGCGTGGACCTCGATCCCGTGCCAGGCGTGCCGTGGACGCAGATCCGACAGGTGGCCAAGGTCGTGCATGAAACGTTGAGTGACCTGGGCATGCGGGGCTGGCCCAAGACCTCGGGTTCGCGCGGCATCCACATCATCGTGCGCATCGAGCCTCGCTACGGCTTCGATCGCGTACGAAGGGCTGCGCTCGCCCTGGCGCGTGAGGTGGAGCGGCGCGCCCCGACCCTCGCGACCTCCAAGTGGTGGAAGGAAGAGCGCCACGGCGTGTTCCTCGACTACAACCAGAACGCCAAGGACCGCACCGTCGCCAGCGCCTATTCGGTGCGCCCCACCCCCGACGCCCGCGTGTCGGCGCCGGTGACCTGGGAAGAGCTCGATGCGTGCGAGCCCGAAGCGTTCACCATGCTCACCATGCCCAAGCGCTTCTCGGAGGTCGGAGACCGCCACCTGGGCATCGACGATCACCCGTGCTCGCTGGACGCGCTGCTCGAGCTCTCGGCGCGGCAGGAAGCGGCGGGGCAAGGCGACGCGCCGTGGCCTCCGCACTACCGAAAGCAAGCCGGGGAACCCACGCGCGTGAGTCCCTCGCGGGCCAAGTCGCGCGGCTCGGGCAAAAGAACACCGAAGCATCCGTTGATCGAGATCGCGCGCTCGCCGAGCAAGGACGCCGCGCTCGCGGGTCTCGAGCGCTGGAAGGCGCGGCACCTCGAGGCGGCCCGTCATCTCCAACCTGCCGACGTGCTGGTCGACGCCATGCGCGGGCGTCACACCACCTGGACGCGCATCCGCATCAACTTGCAGCACGTGCCGGAGCCCGAGCGGCCTGCGCAGGAAGCGCTCGATCCCGACGAGACGCCTGGCTGGGATTGAACTATCGATTGGCCGCGAACACGCGCGCAAGCTCGTACGGCGGCGTGACCTCGAGCTGATCGTAGCGGCAGTCCTGTGGCGGCTTGTCCGGCCGCCAACGCAGGAAGGTGGTGGCGTGCCGAAAGCGGTCGTTCTGCAAGTGATCGTACTTCACCTCGCACACGCGTTCGATGCGCAGCGGCTCCCAGGAGAGGTCCTTGCCCTGGCTCCAGCGGCTCTGCCCGCCGGGCATGCGGGTGCCCTCGCTGCCCTGCGACCACGCGCGCCAGGGATGCTCCTCGAGCGCGCCTTCACGTAGGGGCGCGAGCTCGGTCACCAGCTTCGCGCGCGTGGCGTTCGTGAACGAAGAGGTGATCCCCACGTGATGCAGCGCGCCCTGCGCGTCGTACAGCCCGAGCAGGAGCGAGCCCACCAGCGCGCCCTGGCTCCCCTTGTACCAGCGAAACCCGGCCACCACGCAGTCCGCCGTGCGGGCATGCTTGATCTTGAACATGCTGCGCTTGCCGGGCTCATAGCGGCCGCCCTCGGGCTTGGCGATCACGCCGTCGAGCCCCGCGCCCTCGAAGCGCGCGAGCCACTCGGTCGCCAGCGCGCGGTCGCGCGTGATCGGGGTCAAATAGAGCGGCGGAGCTCGATCCGCGAGCGCCTCTTCGAGCAACGCGCGGCGCTCGCGGAAAGGCAAAGCCTGGAGGTCGCGCCCTTCGAGTGCGAGCAAGTCGAACGCCACGAAGGACGAGGGCGTCTGTTGTGCGAGCTTCTCGACCCGCGAAGCCGCGGGATGAAGCCTCAGCTGCAGCAGATCGAAGTCGAGGCCGCGCTCAGTCGCGATCACGATCTCGCCATCGACCACGCAATCCGCCGGCAAGTGCTCGAGCAACGCTCGGTGCAGCTCCGGGAAATAGCGGTCCAAGGGGCGCAGGTCCCGGCTCTGGATGTAGAGCTTGTCGGCCTTGCGAAAGACCAGGGCACGGAAGCCGTCCCACTTGGGCTCGAAGGCGACGCCTTCGCCGTGGGGCAGTGCTTCCATGAGCTTGGCGAGCATGGGCTCGATCGGCGCCTCGAGGCTGAAGCCCTGCACGGGCTCCGCGGGCTCCTTGGGAGGGCTCTTCCTGGCTGCCATGCCCCAAAGAGACCACGAAGCCCGCGGTTCTTCCAGCGCTCAACGGCCCAGGATGAACTCGACGCGACGGTTTTTGGCGCGTCCCGCCTCGGTCTCGTTGTCGGCGACCGGCTTGTCGGGTCCGTAGCCGCGCGCGCCCAAGCGTTCGGGTTTGATGCCGCGTCCGAGCAGCCACTGGCGCACGGAGCGCGCGCGCTCGCGCGAGAGGCGCATGTTGAGGCCACGCGGACCCGTGATGTCGGTGTGACCGCCGATCTCGAGCCGCTTGATCTCTTCGTGCTTGCGCAGCGTGAGCGCGATCTGCTCCATGATGCGATCGGACCTGCGATCGAGCTTCGCGGAGTTGGGCTCGAAGCGGATCGTCTCGAGGATGGTCAAGCGGCCCTCCTCGATCACGATCTGGGCAGGGCCCTCGTCCTCGCAACCGTCGTCGTCCTCGAAGCCGTTGATGGTCTCCTGCTCGTTGGGGCAGCGATCGAGGTAGTCGAGCACGCCGTCGTGATCACTATCGCCCTCGGGGCAGCCATCTTCGTCTTCGATGCCGTCGAAGTCCTCGGGCAGGTCGGGGCAGGCGTCGTAGCCGCCCCTGATGGCCGCGGCGCGCTCGGCGTCGTCGACGTCGTCGACGCTCGTGGGCTCGCCCTGGTCGGCACCTTCGTCGGAAGCGCCCGGCTCGTCCTTCACCACGTAGGCTTCACTGCGCTCGTTGGGCTCGGGGCTGCGGATTCCGTCGTGGTCCGGGTCGTTGGGCGAAGGCTCCCAGCGCACCCCGAAGAACGCGCGCGCGGTGGGGATGCCAAATCCCTCGAGCAGGCCCATCCCGCCGCCGGTCTTGATCTTCCAGTCGCGCGCCACATCGATGCCCAAGCCGAGCAAGCCCTCGAGGCCGACCTCCTCGGCGTTCGTCTCCTTTAGGCCCACGGCGCTGCGCAGGTCGAACATCAGCTCCACCGGCGCCTGTCCGTGATGAAAGCGATAGCCCATGCCGAGCCCCGCCATCAGCTCCGTGCCGGCGGTCACGTTTTGATACTCCGTCGCCTTCTGGATCAGCACGCCGACGTCGATGCCGAGACGAAACCCGCTCAACCCGAACTTTCGGTCGAGCAAGAGGCGGGGAGCAAAGCCGGGCAGGCGCGCGCCGCCGTAGAACTCGTTGGTGTGGGTGGGGAGGCGGATGTCCGCAAGCAAGGCGAGCCCCACCGCGCGCGTGGCGCCATCCAGAAAGCGAAACTTCGGCAAGAGCCGCACGTTGCCGAGCGCGCCCGTGTTCGCGTCATCGCCCTTGAGGTAGGCGACGGGCGCGTGGAAGCCGAGCTCGAACCAACGCGCAAAGGCGTAGGACGCCGTGAGATCGAAGGCCAACTGGTGAGCGACTTGCTTTCGAACCACAGCGCCGTCCGCCACCGAGATCAACGGATTGTGACCGTACGAGAGCCACAGGCCGAGGCTGAAGGGGTCGACAGGAAAACGAACCGCCGTGCCTTCCGTCTGGAAGTAGCCGCCCGTGGTGGCGTGCGGAAGAAAGCGCTGCGTGTCGATGTCCTCGGCACGCGCGCCGCTCGCGACGGCGACCAGAAGGACGACGAGGAGGCTCGCGCGTAGGCGGCGCACCAGGACGAAAACAGCGAGCGCAAACAACAGGCCCCACCAGCCCGACCCCGAACGAGAAGCGGGCGAAGCGCTGCACTTGAAGGCACCGCCCCGCACCTCGCCCACCTGGGCCCCGCCCCCGGGGGATCCGCCGGGATCGACCGCGCCCGTGTCCTCACAGCGCCCATTGGGGCTGCAGGCATAGCCGTTCGCGCAGGCCCGCGCGCCGTTCTCCGTGCAGGCCACGCACATGCCGCTCTCGCACACCAGGCCCTCACACTGGCTGTCGTCGCGGCAGGTGCGATCGACCACGCGGACACAGGCGTTGGCCATGCAGCGCTCGCCGGTGACGCAGTCCGTGTCGGCGCTGCAGGGGTAGGCGAACAGGCACACGCCATCGCGGCAGCGCCCTCCGTTGGGGCACTCGGCGTCGGCGCTGCAATCCACGCGGATGATCTCCGGATCGCCATAGGGATCGAGCCCGGGCCGACACGCAAAGGACGCGGAGTCATCGCCGAACGCGCGGGGCGGTGCCTGCTGCTCGTAAAACGTGCGCACCAGCAGGTTGCCCCCGCAGCTCGCATTCAAACCGGAGACCGCGTGCAGCGCGTCGACCTGAACGTAGGCCCGCGGGAAATCGGAGGGCCCGATCTGGAGCGGATCCCGGCTTTGTCCCGCCTCGGCTCGCACGGCGTCTTGCTCGACCGCGATCGCGGTCCAAGCCTGACCATCCCAGTTCCAGGCGCCGATCACGCTTGGCAGGGCGGGCTCGGGCTCGATGCGCACGCCGATCGCCCGCTCGAAGCCGCGCAGCATGGGATCGGCGCGGAAGGCGGGCCAGCCAGGACCACCCAGCGGTGCTCCGCCCGTGTCGTCCCGCGCGTCCGTGTCGATGAAGAAGTACGCGACCAGGTTCGTGAGCGGCGCGGCCTGCGCGATCATGTAGGCGCGCAGCCAAAGGCGTTGCGCGTCCGAGTCGGCGTAGACCGTGCGGATGTCCGTGCCTGCTTCGTTGGCCATCAAGGTCGCGCCGTCGCCAGCGACGTCCTCTTGGCCATATATCCAGCCCGACTCTCCGCTGGCATCGACCGCCGCGATTTGACGCAGAAGCGGGTTCGCCCTGCCGCCGGACCAACTCTGCGCGTTTGCGGAGCCGGTCGCGGCCAAGGATGAGAACATGAGGCACGCGAGGAGCGTGCGCATACGCTTGAGTTCCCCCATAGGGGCCGCATCCTAGGGACGATTTCCTCGGGCGGAAAAGCACAAACAGCCCAAGACGGCGATGTTCAGCAGCCTCAAGTCAGACGCGCACCCACAGCCCCCCCGGAGCGCGCAGGCAAGCGCGATGGCGACCGAATCGGGGCAGATCGAGCCCGACCGACTAAGCTTGGGCCTCCATGGGCCTCCTCTCCAAGATCCTCGGCATCACCCCGAAACAACAACCCGTGCACCTCGATGACACGAACTTCACGAGTGAGGTGCTCAAGTCGGCCGTACCGGTCTTGATCGACGTGTGGGGTCAGAAGTGCTCGCACTGCAAGCGCCTCGAGCCGATCGTGATGGAATTGGCCGCGCAGTACAAAGGCCGGGTGAAGGTCTGCGAGATCGCCGCCGAGTCGGCGCCGCGCACCATGTCCTTCTTGCAGATCCGCTCCACGCCCACGGTGCTGTACTTCAAGGACGGTAAGGAGCTCGAGCGGGTCTCAGGCTTCCGCGGCAGCCTGTATCACCAGCAGACCATCGAAGAGCTGTTCGGCATCACTGCCTGAAGAGCGCACGTCGCAGATTTTACCGGACGCCAACACCGAGCAGCGGACATCGGTTTCTGATCGTGGCGGTGACCGTGTCCGTGATCCTGGCCGCACCGTGGTCGTGGCCGCGCTCGTGACCTGGAACGATGCCGGGGGCCTGATCGATGCCGTAGGCGAACAACCTACGCGGTAACTGCCGACGACGATGTCGCTCCAGGTCAGGCTCGGCCACGACCACGGGTGCGGTCACGTCCACGCCCCACAAAAACGCCAACGACAACCTTCACGGGGTTTGTCCGGCTCCGCAATCAATGCGGCGCGCCCGAGAGCCTGCGCACCGTCGCCACCACGCCTTGCACGGGATCCCAGCGCAACAAGTCCGCGCGATAATCATCCCCCAACCGCCTCAGAGTCAGGAAGGTCTGCGTGCAGGCGTGGGCCAGCGAGCGCTCGTCGGGCGTGTCGTCCTGGCCCCAACTGCCGAGGTTCACGTAGGTCGCGCCGGTCGCCATCTGCTCGATCACCGGATCGTGGGTATGGCCCATCACCACCCAGCGCACGTCGAACAAACGCGCAATGTGCTCGGCCCCGTGGCGCAGGTTCTCCTTGGGTGAGGTGTTCACGCCGCGGCCCACACAGGCAAACGCACATGCCAGACCGGCGAGCCCTCCGCTCACGAGCGCGCTGGTCGGCCCCACCAGCAGATAGCAGAGCAAGGTCATGAAACAGGCGAACACCGTGAGGAAGATGCAAGCGATGCGATCGACGTAGAGGGAGCGCAACATCAAGCTCACATTGTCCACCGCCGAGCCCACGTAGACCGAGAGCAAGGCACGCAAGCGCTCCTCGCTTACGCCGGTCCGCCGCGCGAAGCGGCGCATGCGGGAAGGGAGGCTGTGAAAGCGAGGCAGGTGCGCGCGCGCCCGCTCGGCCCCCTGCCCCGCGCGGGCCGAGACCCTGCGCGCCGACTCCGAGAGCAGCTCCCAGCACGCCCCGGCGTAGCGCCGCGCGATGGCGAGGGTCCCCCGTAAACCGAGGTTCACACACAGCCAGACGTACGCGCCCATGCCCACGTAGCCGTAGCTGGCGGAGCTGAGTCCGGGCGTGGGACGGGCCACCTGGCGCAGGAGCACGGAGAACGGCGTAGGCCGGATGCGGCGATGATCGCGCTGCCAGGTGGGGAGCAGCGGGTTGCCGTAGCTGCACATGGGATCGAACTCCTGCCCGTGCTCGACGTACAAGAGGCCGTCCACGTGAAAGAACCAGGGACAGATCTGAATGCGCGCCGAGATCTGCTCGCGCTGCGCAGGCTCAGCGTGGGCCACGATGGCGTCCACGAAGGCACGCTGCGCGGGACGCCAGTGCAGCTCCACGTCGTGGTTGCCGCGCACCACCACCAGCGAATGGCCGTCCGCCACGAACTCCATCAACGCCCGGAACACGCGAGGATGACGCGCCGCGATGGCGTGGACCTTGCGCACCACGTGATCGGCGGCGCTCCCGAGCCCGCAGCGCAGCTCTTCGCGGGTGGGCGGAGTGCGCAGCGCGTGTTGTTCTGCGCTCAGCGAGACCCCGACCAGATCGAGGAAGTCGCCGGCGACGACCAGGCGCCAGGGCCGAATCGGGTCACGCTCCTTGCGATGATGTGTGAGGAGGGCAACGAGCGCGGCGTCCACATCGGCCTCCTTGTGCAGCCATGCGTGCTCGGCCCACGGCCGCACATGGGGTACGATGTCGGAACCCAAGTGCACGTCGGAGAACAACAGATAGTTGAAGCCGTCGTCGGGGATAGCGTGACCGGACGGTGCGGATGGCGACTCATCCGCTGCGAAGGCGTGCCGCGCATCCGCAGATCGTTCGCTCGCCAAGGCCATATCGGAGAATACCGCATTTCGCGCGAAAATGGTGCATTCGCAGCGTTCCTTCGCGCGATATGGCAGAAACATGACGCGCAGAGGGCCCTGCGCGGCCAGAGCGTCGCGCACCCAGAATCGCTTCTGCCTTGCTCTCCCTCCGTGCCTCCGAGCGAGCGGACGCGGGGAGAGGTAAAATGCCGGATGGCGCTCTTGATCGATCCATTTTCATTCCCCGATCCTGAACTCGACCCTCCCGATCATGGCACGCACACGATCGTGCTCGGCGGGGGCTGCTTCTGGTGCACCGAGGCCGTGTATGCACAAGTGAAAGGCGTCGAATCGGTGGTGCCGGGTTACGCCGGAGACAGCGCAGAGACCGCGAACTACGAGGCCGTGTGCAGCGGCCGCACGAACCAAGCCGAGGTAATCCGGATACAGTACGAAGCTTCCCGCATCAGCTTGGGCAAGATCCTCAAGTTGTTCTTCTCCATCGCGCACGACCCTACGCAGAAAGATCGCCAGGGCGCAGACATGGGCCGCCAGTATCGATCGGTGATCTTCTACGGCGACGAAAACCAGAAGCTCGTCGCCGAGACCTACATCGCCCAGCTCGAAGCGCAGCGCGTGTTCGACGCCCCGATCGTCACGGAGATCTCCCCACTCGAGGCGTTCTACGAGGCCGAGCCCTATCACCACGACTACGCCGCGAAGAACCCCTATCAGCCCTACATCCGAGGCGTCTCGGATCCCAAGGTGAAGAAGCTCAAGACGATCCACGTGGATTTGCTCAAGTCACCTTGATCCGGGCGCGCGCGCCGTGGGGCGCGTTCGGCCCCTAGGCCCCGAGCCGCGCGAGCTCCCGCGAAGACACCACCCGCGTTCCCTTGGCCGGAGCGCGCGCGAGCACCACGAGCGCATGGGCCACCGTCCGCGCTTCGATGCCGCGCAAGTTGCCCGGCAACCATTTGGCAACCGGCGTAATCAGGCGCTCGCCCAGGCGGAACTCCGAGCGGTCCCCGAGCAGGAGCGAGGGCCTCGCGATGGTCAGCGCGGCGAACCCGAGCTCCTTGAGTGCCGCTTCCACCTCGCCCTTGACGCGATTGTAAAAGGTTCGCGACGAAGCGTTGGCCCCGAGCGCCGTGACGACCATGAAGTGCTGCACGCCTGCGCTGCGCGCAGCCCGCGCGAAGGCGAGCACGTAGTCGTGATCCACGCGCCGGAAGTTCTCCTGGCTGCCCGCCTGCTTGATCGTCGTACCCAGGCAGCAGATGGCGATCTCGGCGGCTTCACCCGCGAGCGCAGCCTCGATGGCGTCGAAGTCCACCACGCGCGCATCGAGCTTATCGTGGGAGATCCCCAGCGGTCGCCGCACGACGGCGAGCACGCGGGAGAAAGCCCGGTCCTCGAGCAAAAAGTTCAGGACCTCGCGCCCGACCAACCCGGTCGCACCCGAAAGCCATACCCGCGTAGAGCCCGTCATGGGCCCATTGCAGCACAGGAGGCGGCGCGCGCCAGGCCCCGCGTCAGCCACGCGTGACACGCGCGCGCGAACGACGCGCGCTCATGGCCCCGCCTCGACCACGCGTATCAGCATTCGCCAGCGGCCAGAAGCGCAAATCTACTGAGGCATCACACGCTGGACGGGAGGCATGCGCCATTGCCCGGAGATCACGCTCTGCTGGGGCCAGTACATGCGCATCACGAGCTGAAAGGGGCCGCGTGGCGCCGGTAACCAGTTCGCCTCGAACTCGCCTTGTGGTGGGTCCGCCTGCACCAAGATGTCGAACGAACCATCGGGATTGCGCTTGAGCGCATCGCGATTGCCGAGCGCGTAGCGTTCGATTGGGTTTTCCACCAGATAGCCATCGCTGTTGTACATGGTGAGCGACCAGAACGCATAGACCGGCGGCTCCTGTCCCTTCGCGAAGTGGATGGTGTAGCGATGATGGCCGTCCAGAACGTGCCCCTCCAGGTCACGGGAGGTGAGCGGATACACCGCGTCCTTCGGGAGGTTCGCGCCAAACGCGTAGAGCGCCACTGCAGCACGGTCGATGTAGTGGGTCCCATAGCTGCCGAGATCGGTGGAGACGCGCCAGCCGTTCTGCGACTCGCCGAGGCTTGCCATGCGGGCCTCGATTTGCTTCATGGCGCGCTTGCGAGCTCCGATGAGCGCTCTCTCTCCTGCAGGGGTCGGCGTCAGTTGCCCGGGGCCAAAGCCAAGCTTGGCGAATTTGGCCAGCGCGGGTTTGTCGGCAGCTTTCGGTGGATACTCCTTGAGCAGCAGCTGTGCGCGCTCGAAGTAGGCCCGATCTCCCATGCTCGCGAGCATCTGCGGCGGCGTGACCGCCATGTCGATCGTGCGATCGATGTAGTCATTTTCTGATGGTGAATAGGCTTTGCCGTACGAGGAGAGCGGCGTGAGTGAGTACTGGCGGGTCAGCTCGATCACCTTGGGCAAGTCGTCCTTGCCATAGATCTGCGTGCGTCCGAGCAGCCACACGCGGTTTGTGGGCGCAGCGATCTTGCGCAGCCCCCAAGGCAGGTCTCCCTTGAAGTTCGGGCCGACAATGGCGACCTCCATCTCCTCCGTGCCCGAGGTGCGCTTGCCCACCGATGCAAACACGTTGGAGTAGGCGTCGAGCATCGGCATCACGTAGTAGCGCCCGTGCGTGTTCGGCACCCGCAAGACCACTGGCTCATGACTCAGATCGAGGAACGAGGAGGTGTACAGCGTGTCCACGTTGGGCAACACCACGGCCGTGAACTCGGGATCCGGGAGCGCCTCCAGACGTGCGAACTGATTGACTGGGGCGTGCTGGTTGTCGGGGGATGCCACATTGGTCATCACGCGTGCCGTGGCGTCCATCAGCATCAATGGGTACGCATAGATGTAGGCCTCGTCGGCGATCGCGGTGAGGTCTGGCTCGCTCTCCTGCTCGGTGACCTTGCTGTTGGCGGAGTCAGGAGGTTCGTTCGGCGCGAGTTCTTCCGCTCGCACAGCCAGCGCCGATACGGTCAGAGCCAACCCCACCCAATACGCCAGCCACTTCTTTCGATTCCGCATCAGGGACCTTCCTCACGCCGGTGCGCACACAGTCGCGCGCGTCCCGCGATCTGCAGCGCTGCAAAGGACGGGCCCAGCACTGACGATCGAGCGCTCGCCTCGAGAAGATGCGCGCGCAGTCAACGAGCGAGTCGGCAGCTGAGCGATCGATGCGCGTGCGGCGGCGGGCTTGAGCTACCGCGCGGACGGGGGCCCATAGCCCTGGGCTCGGCGTGTGGAACCGGAGCAGTAAGATCTCTGGCGGGCAAGAAGTCACCTCGCAGGTGCTGCAATTCGAACTGACGCCGAGCCTTCGTTACGTGGCTCCTGGCCAGAGCGCGCGCTTCTTCGTGGGTGGCGCCGCGGGTATCGGTACGTGGCGCGCGAACGGCGATGGAACCGGTCTCGACACGGAGAGTCGAGAACGGGTCATCACGGTAGGTCCCGTCCTCGGCGTTCACGGCTTCTTGACGGATCACGTGTCACTCGATCCTGCCCTCGAGCTCAAGATGGTCAGCATTTCGCAGGGGGTCGAAGGGAGCGATGACCGCTGGAGCGGCGTGGGTGTGCGCGTGGGCGTCACGCTGTCGCTCACCGGTTGGCTTGGCACCGCGAAGAGCAAAGTGCCCGCGCGTGAGACCGAGGGCCAAGGGGCGGCATCGCCCGCCTACACACCGCGTGCGGCTCCGCCACCGGTGGCGGCGACGGTTCACTTCGATGGCTTTAGTATGTACCTGAGGGGCATGCCGGAGAAACGTGGCGACGCGCTGGGCGTGGAGGTTCGTCGACTCACTCCGACCCCGGAGTGGGAAGCGTGCCCGTTGGTGCTCACCGCAGAGGACGGAACGCAGATCGCGGTTCAGGTGACACACGACATCGATTACGCAGGAAAAGGACGCAAGGAAGAACACCTCGGTGGTTGGGTGAGCTACGGCGAACTCGCGCACTGGGCCGAGCACACGCCGGGCTTCTCCTTGTGCGGTCGCCCCTACGCCTTGGGTCCCCAAGACGTGATGAATGTCGGCCTCACGCTGCGACAGTTCAAGGGCCGCGCCGTGCGCGCGGGAACGTTCAAGGAGTCTGTCCCGGCGGTTCTTGCGCCTCCGCCTGCGGCACCAGCGGTCGAGCCACAACCCAGCACGTCTGCTCCAATGGACCCCAACAGCGCACCGGCGACGGCGCCTGAGGATGCCAACCCGGATTCAGCCGCTGCGGCACCGCCCCCCGCCCCGTGAGCCCCGCTCGCCCCCCGTGCGGAGTCAGCGCCCGGACCAGCGCACGGTCTCGGCCGCGCCGGAGACCACGCGGATCTGGTTGAGACCCTGGGGATTGGAGATGTAGATGCCGCCGCGGGTCGAGGCGAACGCAACCATGCGACAGTCAGGCGAGAAGGCCGGGTCCTTGTTGGTGCCCTGGGCCTGCGTGAGCCGCGTGTACTCACCGGTGGCGAGGTTGAGGGTGAAGATGTCGAGCCCATTGTCGCGGCCGGTGAACGCGATCAGCTGCTTCTTGGGATCGGGACACCACGCGGGCGTCTGGTTGTAGTCTCCCTTGTACGTGACGCGCTTCTGGCCGCCGCCGTTTCCGTCCATGACCCAGATCTGCGGGGATCCGTGGCGGTTGGAGACGAACGCGATCTGCCCGTTGGGCCCGCAGGCGGGGCTGACGTCGATGCCGGGGTCGTTGGTCAAGCGACGCACGTCGCCGCCGTCGGCGGCCGCGCTGTAGATCTCCGAGTTGCCGTCGCGCGTGGAGCTGAACACCAGGCGGCCATTGCAGTTGGTCACCCCCATGTGGAGCCCGCTGCCCTTCACGATCGGCCTGTCGTTGGTGCCCGCCTTGGTGATGAACATGCCGGTCGGCGAGAGCACGGAGTACCAGATGCCGCCGGGGCCGAAGTTCGGCAGCATGGACACCCCGCGACCGCCAGAGACCCGGCCCAGGTTGGCGCCATCGAAGTCCGACACGAAGACGTCCTTCTTGCCGGGCCCTTCCCGGCGCGCAAACGTGATGCGCGTGCCGAACGCGGCGGGCTCCCCCGTCAAGAGCTTCACCACCTCGTTGGCGAAGTCGTGCATGAACTTGCGCAAGTCGCTGGCGCTGCCCGAGTAGGTCTTCTTGAGCGTGGGCTCGGTGCCGCGCGCGATCTCGAAGAAATGCATTGTGATGGAGATGCTGCCCCCCACCTGGCGGATGTCGCCCTTGATCACGCCCTGGGCGCCGACCGACTGCCAGGAAGCGGGGGTGATGCCCAGGCCTTCCGCGGGACTGGCCACGAAGGACGCCGGGTCGAGCACCTTGAACAGCGAGATGAGGGCGAAGTCGCTGCGTAGGACCCCCGCGCCCTGGGAGCCGAGTCCAGCCGTCCCGTTGAGGTCGGGCACCGCGATCCGGTACAGCGCCTGCTCGGGCGAGCTCACGTCGATCACCGGCTGGGACACTGGCAAGGGCGGGTCCCCCGCCTTCTCCTGACCATCGGCAGGGGGAGCGGCCACGAAGGCCAAGGCCAAGAGCCCGCTTCCAACCAAAACTCGCGCAAGCGTTTTCATCTTCTCTCCGACATCGGGCACGGGGGCCGCTATTCCAGGGGATGCGCGGTTCGCGCGTGGAAAACTTGGATGCGCCGCGGCACGGGCGGGGCGCGAGGGGCCAATTTAGCGCCGCAGGTTCCTGCCGTCGTAGTTGATGGCCAGGGTGGTTCCGTAGAAGGCCTCCCGTTGCCCCGCCGGCGGCTCCGGCAACACGGCGCGGGCGCGGATCAGCGCGTCGACGGCATCGATGGCGGACTGGTCGAACACGGGGTCTCCGCTCGACTGTCTGAGCTCGACAGCCAGGAGCTGTCCATCATCGGCCACCCGAACTGAGAGTAAGCACTTGAGCTTCTCGGGACTCGAGAGCGTGTTGGGCACGGTCCACCCGCGCTGGAAGAAGAGCGCGAGCTGCCCGCGGTAGATGTCGCCCTCGCGGGCCGTGGTGGCGGTCCCCTCGCGCAGGCCGTTGGGATCGCCCTCCTGCTCGTACTCGACGTCCTCGGCGAACTCCTTCGTGCGATCGACCAGGTTGTCGAGCAGGGAAGCCTCGGCCTCGGTCTTTGGCTTCTTCTCTTCCGGCTTCTGCTGCGGCTCGCGTGGATCCTTGGAGACGGCGACGCCGTCGGGCCGGCGCTTGGCCACCGGGGGCACCTTGCGGGATGGCAACTGGGTGGGATCGAAGGGCTTGCCGAGCCGCACGAACTCGGCCGCGATCACGTTGTCCGGCACGGTCGGACGCACGCGATCTTGCGGGGCAACCGCCAGGCCCAGCTGCACCAGGAGCCATTGCGAAGCGAACACCAGGAGCGGAAGCCCCACGTGGGCCGCGATCACCGCCACCAACCCGAGCACGATCGTGCCGGGCTCGATGGGTCGCTTGCTGAGCAGGGAAGCCGGACGCTCATCGACGGGTCCCGAGCCCAGCCCCACGTTCATCGTCGCGCCGCCCCGTTCCATCTCCGCGGTCCTCCTACTCCGACGCCAAAGGATCGGTGACCAGGCCGAGCTTACTGATGCCCGCCTTTTTGACGATCGCGATCACTTTGACGACGAAGCCGTACGGAACGGTCTCGTCGGCCTGCACATAGAGCTCTTTTTCCCGCTGCATGCGCTCGTTGGCGAGCAGCGTGGTCTCGAGCTTTTCGTACGGCACCTCGTCTCGACCCAGGTAGACCTTCTGGTCCCGGCCGACGGTGAGCAGCAGCTTCTCCTCGTTGATCTCGACCTGGGGCGCCTGGGCGGCCGGCAGGTCCACCTCGACCCCGGTGTTCATCATCGGGGCGCTCACCATGAAGATGATCAGCA
>JBIQKA010000067.1:0-28028 GCA_044507075.1 Myxococcales bacterium | reverse complement strand
GTCTCCTCGACCAAGTCGCGGTACCACGCGTACAGGGGCGCGTCGCCGGAGCCGCAGTCGAGCAGACGGCCACGCGCGTGCTCACGCAACAAGGCCCGGTAAGGCTCGACCATCGCGTCGACGACGAAGCGGGAGCCCAGCGCGACGTAGCTCGGGTTCGCCAGATAGCGACCGCTCGGCGCGCGCTTGAACTTGGTCTCCACCCACGACTCGGCGTTGCGCATGCCGAGATCGGTATAGCAGGCCGGGTGAATCTCCGAGGGTCCGCGGGAAGCGCTCCCGCAGCTCCCGGTCCCCAAGTAAGGGGTGCGCTTTTCAGCCCCTGTCGCTCCGCACGAAGACCCAGGTTCGGGTACCCGTGCTGCCGTGAATGCGCACGGGCTCGTAGCCCAGCGCGCGGAGGAAGCCCGGGAGCTCGGCCTGCGCGACGAAGGCGAGCTCGTAACCCGGGAGCTCCCCGCGCAGCGCGCGGCGCATGAAGTCGGTCGCGTCCTGGTCGGACTGTGCCCTGCGGAGCTGCTCCGAGATGCGCTGTCCGGGCGCGAGCTCCGCTTCGAGATAGCGAGACACGAAGCCCTCGGGGATCACCAAGACATCGGGTTTGCGCGCGCCCACGTTGGCGTAGCGGTCGCGCACGTCTTCGATGCCGGGCATCGGCGCGAACGGCTTGCCCGTGCGCGGCTGCAGGCGCGTCACGCGGTAGGGCGCGTCCTCCCCGAGCCAGAAGTGCGGCAGGTACACCGGCAGTCCGTAGGTCTCCACGCGCGTGCCGGGGGGGCGCTCCGCGAGCCAGCGTGCGACCTCGCGCCGCCCGTCATCCCACTGCGTCGCGAGCAGCGCCCCCGAGCGCAGCGCCGAAACGATGCAGACCAAGACGAGCCCGGCACGCAGGGTGAGCACGGCCCCACGATCGCGCGCGGCGTTCAAGAGCGCGCCCGCCCCGACTCCCGCGTAGTAGCTGGCCACGAAGGCGAGGGGGAGCACGAAGCGCGGCTCGGAGCGGCGCACCACCAGCGTGAACAACAAGAGGCTCCCGAGCCCCATCCACAGCGGAAACAGCGGCGCAAAGTCGCGATCGCGCACCGCCCATACCAGGCACAGCAGAAGCCCGAAGCCGACCAGGATCAACACCGGCCAGGGCCACCACCAACCAGGGATCTTGTGGGCCAAATCGAGCACGTTGCGCCACAGCCCGAGCGATGTGTCGTCATAGACCTTCCAGTCCTGGCTGTTGGGGCCGCGCAAGAGCTCGAGGCGTGCGAGAAAGCCCGTGGGATTGAACAGCGCGCCGCTCAGGACCGCATAGGAGACCGCGGCCGAGGCGCCCAGGCGCAGCACGAGCGGAAAGGCGCGCTCGCGCAGCGCTTGCACGCACGCGATCGCAAATAGCGGGAACACCACTGCATAGGCCTGATCCTTGGTGGCCACCGCGGCCGCCCCGAGCACGCCCATCTGCACGTAGCGCCGGACCCGCTCTTCTGGAGAGCCGCGGTCGCTGAGCGAGAGGCGCTCGAGCAACAGGGCCGCCCACGCCAGGTAGGGCACGTCCAAGTTCGAGCTGCGCGCGTAGAATGCAAAGCTCATGTTCAGCGCGCAAAAGAGTGCGGTGAGGCGAGCTGCCCGCAGGTCCACCGTGCGCCGCGCGAAGGCCGCGAGCGCGAGGACAGCGAGCGTGCCCATGGCGATGGTGAGCGCTTTGACGGCGAGCGAGATGCCGGTCATCACCACGGCGCTCTGGCCGGCCGCATAGAGCGCCTTGCCCTCCAAGCCCCCTGCCACGAAGGGCGTCAAGAGGAGCGCCGGCAAGCTCACGATCAACGACAGCACGAAGTGCAGCAGCGGATAGCGGTAGGCGCTGCCGGGCGTGAGGTTCCCAGCGAGCCCGCTGAACAGCCCGCGCGGCGCGATGCCGTCATTCTCCCAGCCGTGATCCCCCGGCAAGTCCCAGAGCGCGCCTGCGAGCTGCGCGATCACGAAGATCAGCAAGATGCGCGCGAGCACCGGATCCGCGCGGCCCTCGCCCTGCTCGTCTTCGGCCGCGAGCAGCGAGCGCACGTAGTCCGTGAGGCGCCCCAAGCCAGCGCGAAAAAAGCCCCGTTTCCCCATGCGGGCGGGAGTGTGCTGCACGGCGCGACGCCTGTCGAAGGGCGTCCGCGCGCGAGCGAGGCCGCGCCACCGACGCGCTCAAGCGGCCGGGTGGGTCACTCCGCGGGATCGGGGCTGGGCAACGCGGGCAGCTGTGGCACGGGGCGCAGGGGGATGAAGGTAACGCGCTTGAACACGTACTTGGTGAAGGCCCAGAGCACGCTCGGCGTGATCAGCTCCGTCGGTGCCTTGAGCAGGTGCACGTTCTGGATCACGGCCATGAACAGCTCTTCGTCGTAGTGGGCGGCCCTCCAGGCGAAGTCCATGAGCTTGTGGGTGATCGACATGTGCCAGGGGCGCTTGCCGTGGGTCTGCGGCCAGCGCATGTCGAGCAGCGCCGTGGACTCCCAGGCCGGCCAGGAGAACTTCTTGGCCGGCGGGTAGAAGCGGCGATCGAGGCCGTCGAGGCTCGGGTTCTTGTCGAGCGTGTCCCGCAAGATGCGCGCGCAGGTCACGCCGATGGACATGCCCTGGCCGTAGAGCGGATTGTAGGCCCAGCAAGAGTCCCCCACGACCAGGAAGCGATCCAGCGATACGCCCACCTTCTCGAAGTGGTTCCAGCGCATCTCCATGCGGCGGAAGGTGCGGATGGGCGTGAGCGGCTCGGCCTCGGCGATAGCCTCGGCGTAAAGGGGCGTGAGCAAGCCCTGGGCGCACTTGAGGAAGCCCTCCTCGTCGCCGGGCGGATAGTTCTCGCCGATGCCGCCCAGGGTCACCACCCAGTCGTTGTTCTCGAGCGGGACGATCACGCCCCAGTGCTGGTGATCCGGGAAGGTCCCGTCGACCACCATGGCCTTCCACTGGTACTTCTCCGGGTTCTTGGGGCGCATGAAGCGGGAGCTGTAGCCGCAGCGCGAGTCGACCACGGTCTCTGGCGGGAGCGGCAGGTTGCGCTCCTCGAGCCACTTCTTCCACTTGGTGCCGCGTCCGCTGCAGTCGACCACGAAGTCCGCACGGATCTGCGGCTCGTCCTTCTTGTCGGTGACCACGCCCGCGGCGCGCTGCTTTTTGCCCTCGCCCTCGGTGATGAGGTTGAGCACGCGCGTGTTCTCGATGACCCGTACGTTGCTGCACAGGGCGCGGAAGCGCTGGCGCTCGGCGAACTCCAGCAGGATGCGCGTGGCGGACAACGCGATGAGCCCGCTCTTGAACTGCTTCTGCCAGCCGAGCTCGGAGCAACGCGCGACGTCACGACCGTAGTCGATGCGCATGGCGCCGAGCCTGACGGCCTCTTCGCCAAAGCCAGGGAAGAGGTCTTCCAGCTCCTTCTGGCCGCGCACCGTCAGGTTGTGGATGTGGTAGCTCTGCGGGACGCCCACGCGATGGGCCGGGGCGTCGACCGGAAACTCGTCCTTGTCGATCAAAATGACTTCCCGAAAGTGGCCGCTCAGGGCGCGGGCGACGGCCATTCCGGTCATGCTGCCGCCGATGACGACGGCTCGACCATGGGTGTGACGGGCACCTCCTGGGGCCCGAGCGTTCTGTGAAGGCGTGCGAGCTTCCTCAGGACCACTCATAAGTTCTCTCACCTCGTATAAGCGGGCGGCGTCCGCCCGCGAGCAAAATCAAGCGGGGCTCGGACGCGAACCGGCGCACGGACACCGGTACTGTGGGTAGCAAGCCGGGCCATCACGAAACGAAAGGGGTCGACTTTGCAGAAGAACGGGAACGGACACACCAACCTGGAAGGGTCACGACGGTAACACAAAGCCCACGGAATTTGATCGTCGACCCTGGGCTGACGCGGGCCGTCGCCCAACTTTGGAATCACTTGCGATCCAGTTCACAGTCAATTCTCAGTCCTGAAACGCGGTGCATTTCAACGACGAACGATGTGGGAGGTGGTGCGGCCGAGTTCACAGAAAAAACGCTGTTTTTTCGTGAAGCACGCGCTGGCACGAGCTTCGCAATGAGCCGAGGTACATACGCGCGACCGCAAAATGCGGGACCCCCCCTTCCGCAGCGGTTGCCAGGCAGCTCGGCCGTCCCCCCTTCGTGCGAGCTGCCTCTTTTATTTAATTCACCGACTTTCGCGGCTTGCCCGGGAGCGCGCCGCGCCGGATCGCAATGACAGGGGGAGCCGGCTCGCTGACCCGCGAGCACGGCGCGTTTTCAGATCCGGGACCGAGCGCCGTTGTGCCCGAAACAAAACACGAATCGGGTGAGCAAAAGGGCTTCCTTCGCGCCCTCGGTTCTTGCTAAGGGATGGGGTTGGTTCTTCTCTCTTGCTTGGTAGGACCCCCCATGCAGTTCGCTCCACGTTGGAAGGCGCCGCTCGCGGCACTCCTCTCGTTGCTCGCCGCGCCGCTTGCACAGGCGAGCGGCCCCACCGAGATGATCGCGGGGGTCTATGTCGACCCAGGGAACCCCGAGCGCTGGATCCTCCGCTACGACAACACCGGCTCCAAGACCGGCTTCCTGTATAGCGGCGACTCGGGCGCGACCTTCAGCTTGATCTGCACCGCGGCCTTCGCCGAGAGCGCCCTGCGCGCGCTCGGCTCGCCCGATCAGTCGACGGCGGATTCCCTGCGCTCGAGCCTCTCGCGCAACCGCCTGGCGCTCGTGACCGGTGACGGGCGCACGCTGCTGGGGACCACCTCCGGAGCCTTCATCGATGACGGAACAGGCTGCAGCGCGCGGCGCGTAGACGAGATCGGCAGCGCCTGGATCGGCGGGCTCGCCGCCGCCGCGGGCGCGCCGGAAGAGAGCTATTTGATCACCAACGGCAGCTCGGACGATCCCAATGAGGGGCTCTGGAAGCGCGCGGCGAACGGCACCTTCAGCAAGCTCTCGGGACGTCCCGTGCCCCCCGCAGGGGAAGTCTGGACCAACATCGGGCTGGTCGCGACCACCAAGACGGGCGGGGGGACACGCCTCTACACCACCTCATTGCGCTACAAGACCGATGGCAGCAGCATCTCCAACTTCCTGATGCGCACGGACGACGGCGGCGCGCACTGGACGTCGTACGAGGTCGACGTGCCGGAGCGGGTGACGTTCGAGCTCTTGGCCGTGGACCCGACCGATGAGAATCGCGTGGTTGCGATGCTGGAGCGCAGCAGGGACGGCGGGGACTTCGAGGCCAACAAGGACACCATCCTCGTGAGCCACGACGGCGGTGAGACCTTCGCGCCGTATTTCGACGCCACCAAGGTCACGGGGGCCATGTTCGACCCGGACGGAACGCTCTGGATCTCCGATCTGGGCCTCGACAACGGCATGCCTTCCCCGGCGGGCATCTACAAGAGTGCCCCAGGTCTCGGCTCTCCGCCCTCGAACCTGAGCGCGAATGAAGGCTTCGCCTGTATCGGTCGCGTGCCCGGCAGCGAACACCTGCTGGTCTGCCGTATGCTCGACTTCGGCACCTTCGATCCGGCGACCGAGACCTACACCAAGCTCGTCGAAGTGACGACGGTCCAGCGCATCCACACGTGCTCGGGCCAGGACGTGGTGGCCGATTGCCGCGACCAACTGTGCGAGGCGGGCTGGTGCGGTCCGGGTCACTATGCGGCCGCGCCAGCGTGCAGCGCCTACAACGAGCGCTACTGCGGAAACGGAAGTGGCGCGCCCTCCTGGGCCGACGCGGGCAGCGATGGCGGGAGCGGGGACGGAGACGGCGAGCCCACCGGCGATGGCGATTTTGTAAGAGATGCCGGCGCCATGAGCGACTCAGGCTTAGACGAATCCGCGGCGCCGCGCCGCAAGGACAACTGTGCGCTTCATCCCGCGGCGACGCTCGGCGTCAAGGGAGGCGCAGCACTCTCGTTGGGAGCGTTCCTCACGCTGCTTTTCGGCGCCGTGGGACGCAGGCTCGGGGGTCGAACGCGGGTTCGCGTGACCAACCCATCCGAACAGTCCCCGCGGGAGAGGGAGAAATCATGATCCGCACCGCTTGGCTACGCCCCCTCACGTTCCCCCTGCTCCTCGCGCTCGCAGCGTGCGGCGAAGATGGTCCTTCGGACAAGGAAGACGGGCATGTCCACGACGCCGACACGGAGCACGACGCGGGGCACGATGGCGGTCATGCCGAGGCCAGGTGTGATCCGACCCTCCCGCCGCTGATGGTGGGCAGCACCCAGGTTGGCCGCGCGAGCAAGCTGCTCACCGCCACCGTGGTGAGCTCCGATCCGCTGCCGCTCTTCCGAGGCTCTGCCGACTGGGTGGTGGACTTCACCACGACGGACGGAGGCCTGCCCGTCACCGACCTCGAGTTCGACGAGGTCTACACCACCATGCCGGTGCACGGACACGAAGGGAGCTTCCGCCCCAAGGTCAGCGCAGCGAGCGAGCCGGGGCGCTACGTCTTCGACGGCTTCTACTTCAACATGCGCGGCCCGTGGGAGGTGCGCATCGGGGCCCAGTCGCCGACGATTGGGAAAGACCAGTTCATCTTCGACGTGTGCGTCGAGCCAAAATAGGGCCGTGTGATGCTGAGAAGTCGAGTGCCATCATCCCGGCCGCACCGCGGTCGGGTTTTCGTATTCGCGCTCTCGTCCGCGCTCGTGGTCTCGCTGAGCTGCGGGGATGGTCCGCGCAAGGACAAGGGCGACGCTGGGACGGACGAACCGGTGCGCATGTCCCGCGAACAGCTGATGAATCCCCAGACCTGCGCCAGCTGCCATCCGCGCCACTACAAAGAGTGGTCGAGCAGTATGCACGCGTACGCCACCAAGGACCCGGTGTTTTTGGCGATGAACCGGCGCGGCCAGCGAGAGACGAACGGCGCGCTGGGCGACTTCTGCATCAACTGTCACGCGCCGATGGCGGTGCGGGATGGGCTGACCACCGACGGCCTGAACATCGAGGAGCTACCCGAGGAGTACCAGGGCATCACCTGTTACTTCTGCCACAACACGGTGGGGGTCGAAGCCCCCCACAACGGCGCGCTCGTCGTGGCCAATGACCAGACCATGCGGGGCTCGCTGCGGAACCCCGTGGACCCGGGTGTGCACGCGGTCGCCTACTCGAGCCTGCACGATCGCGACAACCTCAAGAGCTCCGAACTGTGCGGCGCGTGCCACGATGTGGTGACCCCCGCGGGCGTGCACATGGAGCGCACCTACGCGGAGTACCTGGAGAGCCACTTCAGCAAGGAGGGGACCCCGGGCTTCGACACTTGCAATGGCTGCCACATGCCCGTATCGCGCAGCGACGCGCCGGTGGCTGTGATGCCCGGGGTGGACTTGCCCAAGCGACCGATGCACGAGCACCTGTGGCCCGGCGTGGACATCGCGCTCACCGACGACTTCCCCCACCAGGAGGCCTATCGCAAGGCCGTGGAGTGCGCCGTGGCGGACGGCACGACGACCTTCGAGATGGTCGCGACCGACTACCCCATCTCCACCCGATTCAGCATCAGTTGGGAGACCCAGGCGGGACACGCGCAGCCCTCGGGCGCCTCCCAGGACCGCAGGATGTGGCTCGAGTTCATCGCCTACGACGCAGACGACAACGTCATCTACCAGACGGGCGTGATCCCGGATCAGGCGATCGAGGAGCTGCCGAAGGACGATCCGAACTACGACCCCAACCACCTCGTGTTCCGCGACCGCATCTTCGATGCCATGGGCAAGGAGGTGCACATGTTCTGGGACGCGGCGCCGTCGGACGCCTATCCCAAGGGCTACGCGGACTTCGTGCTGCCGCTGGCCGTCTCGGCCATCGGCCGGCACACCCGGACGGCCGAGGTCATCTTGCCGCGCGGCATCGGCCAACCGGCGCGCATCTCGGCGCGGCTGATGATCCGCCCGATCGGCATGGATATCCTCCACGACCTGGTGGCCACCGGCGATCTCGATCCGAGCGTGCTCGCCCGGGTCCCGACCTTTCCGGTGCACGGGACGCACGTCGAGTGGACCATCGCCGACGGGCCCCTGCCGGTACGGACCGTGCTCCATCCACCCATCGATTGCCCGAACGACTACTTGAAGCTCCTCGAGTGAGCCCCGCACCGTGCCTTCCACCTCGGCATCCCCACCCTGCGCGCGCCGCGTGATCGACGCGGCGTGCGCCACCGTGGCGCCGCAACCGCTCCCGCCTACGCCCCTGGCTCGCTGAGCTGCGCCGGGTGCGCGCCTGCGGTCCTTTGCTGCTCGAGCGGCGCCCGGATCCTGATCTCGCGCGCGATCAGGGAGAGACAGAGCGCACACTGCAAGAGCACGCTGACTACGCCGATCCACCAGATGGCGTGGATCGCGAAGCCGCCGCGCGACATCAACCACAGCACCGGCAAGACGAACAGCCCCGAGCGAAGCATCGAGCACAGAAGCGAAGGCCAGGTGTTGCCGAGCCCCTGAAAGATGCCCGCGATCACGAACACCATGCCGGACGCGACATAGTTGAGCGAGATGACGCGCAGGTAATCGGCGCCGACCTCGATCGCGCCGGGATCCTTGGTGAAGGGCGAGACGAGTGACGCTGGCGACACCTGACAGAGCAGCGTGAGCAGCAGCATGAAGCCCACCGTGAGCTTGGTGCTCTCCCGGTAGGCCTCGCGCACGCGGGCGTGTGCCCTGGCGCCGAAGTTCTGCCCCACCACCGCGGCCACGCCGAAGCTGATGGCCACCGCGGGCATGAACCCCGCTTGCATCACGCGCGAGCCGATCCCGAAGCCCGCCTGGGCCTCGGCGCCGAACGGGCGGATCGCCGCGTAGATCACGCCCATGTTCAGGGAAATGAGCAGAAACTCCGTGCCCGAGGGCAAGCCGATGTTCAGCATGCGCCGCCAGACCGCGAGGTCGGGCCTCCAGTCTGCAAACCGGAGGCGCAACGAGGCGCTCCCCCGCACCAGGTACACCGCGAGCCCCAGCACGGCGGCGATCGTGGCGAGCAAGGTGGAGAGCGCAGCCCCCGCCACGCCGAGCGGCTTCCCCGTGCCCCAACCGAAGATCAGAAAAGGTGCGAGCACCATGTTCAGGAGCACGGACAACGTCTGCGCGATGAGCCCGGGTTTCATGTCGCCGATGCCGCGCAGGGCAGAGGCGAGCCCCACCATGGAAAACTGAAGCGCGAGGGCGGGGATGAAGTAGCGCAAGAACTCGAGCGCGAGCAGCGCGGTCGCGCGATCACCCGCGAGCTTCTCGGCATAGGTGCGCATGCTGACCAGACCGAGCGCCAAGAACAAGAGCCCCGCGAACACGGACAGGGACTGCGCCTGATTGAACAAGCGCTGCACCCCCGACGAATCCTTGCGGCCAGCCGCCTGCGACACGAGGGCCACGCAACCCACCGAGAGCGTCTGCGTGGCGGAGAGCGAGACGAACATCAGGTTGGTGGAGAGCGCCACCGCGGCCACGGCCTGCTCCCCGAGCCGTCCAACCCAGTAGATGTCGACCAGTGAGTACAGGGTCTGGATGACCAGGCCAGCGAGCACGAACGACACCATGCGCAGCACGTGGCCGCGCACGGGACCTTGCGTCATGTCGTTGACCACCGGGGGAGACTCCTGGTCGGTGAGCGCCGGGCGTTGCTTCGAGCGCGCGCCTTGCGGGAGTTACTGCGGCTTCTTGACCTTCACGAACTTCAAGGTGCTGCGATCGCTCTCGCCAATCGCCTCGTGCTTTTCGCGATCCTCCTCACTCACACGCAAGCTCGGCGGCAACGCCCACACTCCCTCGGGGTAGTCCTTGGTGTCCTTCGGGTTCTGGTTGATCTCGCTCTTGCCGGCAAGCTTGAAGCCAGCGGCCTCGATCTGGGCGATCAGCCACGGCTCGGGCAAGTAGCCCAGGCGCGCGCTCTCCTCAGGCACGGCGTCGGGCTTCGCGCGGTGCTGGACCACGGCGAGCACGCCGCCCGGCTTGAGCGCCTTGTGGAATTCGGCCAACCAGGCCTGGAGCTTGCCCTGGTTCACCATGCCGTGCAGCGTGCGAAACGCGAGCACCATATCGACGCTCTCTTCGAGACCGAGGTTGGGCGCTGCGCTGTCGATCAGCACGGTCTCGACCTTGCCGTAGAGCTCGGGTGACGTCTCGAGGAACAGCTTGAAGCGCTCCCCATAGAAGGTGCTGCGCTGGTCGGCCGGGCCATTGGGGTCGGTGTTCGTCGCGAGCAACTTGCCCTTGGCTGCCAAGGCGGGCGCGAGGATCTCCGTATACCACCCCCCGCCGGGACCGTACTCGAGCACAGTGAGCGTGGGCTTGAAGCCGAAGAACTCAAGGGTCTCGATCGGATGTCGATCCTTGTCGCGCGCCTTGTTGGCATCGGAGCGGTGGGCGCCGGCGACGGTCGCCTTGAGCGCAGCCTTGGCGTTCGGGAAGGCCGTCTCGGCCAACTTCTTGGCTTGCTCGCGCATCTCCGGCGTGAACCGCTCGACCTCGGCCTGATGTGCGGCGCGCATCTTCTCACGCTCCGCGGCGAGCTTTTCCGCCGCCTCTGCACGCGCGAGCTCCTCGGGGGTCGGCGCGGGGGGAGGTGGCGGCGCCTCGACCGTGACCGTGGTGGCGGGCTCCGGAGGCGGCGCTTTGGCCTCCGTGACGGGCGCGGGTGTGGGCGCAGAAGCGCAACCGACCAGAAGGGAGAGGAGCGTACCAGTGAGTTTCGCAGAATGGGCCATAGGCCCCTGTTCGTAGTCTGTACCGGCGCGACTCACAAGGCCCCCAAAGGCCCCGTCCCCCGCGTGATCGCGCGCTGTTCGCTCGCCAAGCCCGCCCGCTCCTCAATCGGGGCAAAGCCCCGAAGACAGCTCATGCGCGCCGGCGTGGGCGCGCAACATGTTCACGAGGTCATCGCACACCGCGCGCAGCGCGCTCTCGGGCAGGGCGCGCGACCCGTACACCACCGCGAGCACATTCTCGGTCCCCGCGTGCACCTTGCAGAGCATCGAGTCCTTCACGGCGTTGCCCACCGGCTCGCTCTCGGCGCCGCGGCACACCACGAGGAGTCCCTTGAGATCCATCCGCTGGCCCGAGGCGTTGAACACGTAGCTCTCTCCGGCGCGACCGTGGCGGAGCGAGACTTCGGGGCCGATGCGATCGGCGTCGAAGATCGAGATGGGGTGCGCGCTGCGCAAGGAGGCGAGGTTGTTGATGTCCACCAGGTTGTTCACCCGCGGCATGCCCGATTCCCCGAGCGCCGCCCCGCAGAGGAACTCCGAGGCAGGTTTACCGCGACCGGTGGGCTTGTAGTCGGCGGTGCGCAAGAGGTTGCGGATCGCCGCGCGCGTCGACTCCGGAAAACTCTCGGGCGCGGCGCGGAGCCTTTGCTCGGCGGACGCCATGGCGGCGAGGAGTTCGGGATCGGAGGGCGCGACCTGGACGTTCGCCGCACGCACCCAGCCGATGCGCAGCGTCGGAAGCTCGAGCTCGAAGCGGAACATACGCTCCGCTTAGCAGCTTTGGCCCGGGGCGTCGCTATGGCTCAGGATCCGCTTCCTGATAGACGCCGTGGCGCGCATGCCACTCCGCGAGCGAAAAATCGGGATAGACGTCGAAGCGGGGATCGTCCGGGTTGCCCTCCACGCCCACCCAACCTGCCCGGGAGCCCAGCATCATGTGCACGTGCTCGGGTGGACGCGGCAGCGGTGAGTCGATGGCCGAGGCCAGCGGGTGGATGAGCTCGGGCCAGGCGGGATGAAAGGCCCACAGGTGCGCGCCGCAGCGGGCACAAAAGTTGCGCTGGTGCTCACTTCGGACCTGCTGGCCGTCCTGCTCGAGCATGGCTTGGTAGACCCGGACGTGCTCCTTCCCCTCCACGGTGAGCGTCTTCGCTTCGCCCGAGATGTTGATGGCGTAGCCGCCCCCGCCCGCCGTCTTGCGGCAAATGGAGCAGTAGCAACGCAAGAACGGGTACGGAGCAAGACTCTCCACGGCGAAGCGGACCGCACCGCAGCTACAGGATCCTGCGAGGTGCATGCACTTGCACGTAGCCACCGCCTCACAGACGTCAGCCCATCCAGCGGTCACCCCGCGCGTTTTCTGCCCGCTCGCGCGGGACCACCTACGTTCAGGAGGTTTATCGTGACGCTCTACTGGCTCGCGCTCGGAATTGGGATCGTGGCAGGCCTGCGTGCCCTCGCGGCGCCGGCCGCCGTGAGCTGGGCGGCCCACCTCGGCTGGCTCGATCTCTCGCAGACCTGGGCTTCATTCGTAGCCCACGGCATCACGGCCTACGTGCTCGGCCTGATGGCGATCGCCGAGCTCATCACCGATCAGTTACCCAGCACGCCCGCGCGCACGGCGCCGGCACAGTTCAGCGCACGCGTGATCAGCGGCGCCTTCTGTGGGGCGGTGCTCGGCACGGCGTCTGCCTCATCCCTGCTCTCGATGGTCCTCGGCGCGCTCGGCGCGGTGCTCGGGACCCGCTTGGGATACCTGTTCCGAAAGCGTCTGGCGCAAGCGAACGACGGGCGCGATCGTCCTGGCGCGCTGCTCGAGGATGCCTTCGCTATCCTGGGTGCGCTCCTGATCGTACGCGCGGTGCAATGAGCACGGCGCCACACCCAGGGATGGATGAAGGTCGACGCCCCACAGCGATTTCTCTCGCGGTACGTCCGGTGACCGTCGAAACCTCGGTAAGCAGCGCATACGATCGCTTTACGCGGCACACGCGCGTTTCAACGTGCTGCTACCGGGGATGTAAGTTCAGCTTCGAGTCAGATGGCAAACCATCTAGAATCGCGAGCTGTGTACGCATTTGGCGAGTTCGTGCTCGACCCGCAGCTCTTTCAGCTGCGCCACGGCGCCGAGGTGATCGCGCTCGAGCCCAAGGTATTCGATGTCCTGCACTACCTGATCGCGAACTCGGAGCGCGTGGTCACCAGGCAGGAGCTGTTGAGCACGCTGTGGCCGAACGAGGTGGTCACCGAAGCCGTGCTGCCCACCAACATCAACGTATTGCGCAGGGCGCTCGGCCAAAAGCGGGGCGAGCGCACGCCCATCGAAACCGTCCACGGCCGCGGCTATCGCTTCGCAGTGCCGGTCGAGCACAAGCCACGCGAGATCCGCCGCAGCGAACGCGCGACGCCCCTGACGACCCACGACCTTGGAGCGGCACGCTTCGAGCCAAGGGGGCCCGATGACACGTTCGTCGGGCGCTCGGTCCTGCTCGAGCGGCTGCTGATCGCCTTCGCGGAGACCCAGCGTGGACGCGGGCAAGTCTGCCTGTTGAGCGGTGAGGCCGGCGTCGGCAAGACACGGCTGGCGAGGCGCGTGACCGAGATCGCGCGCGCGCGCGGAGCAGACGTATGGCTCGGCGTGTGCCCCGAAGGCATGGGCACGCCCATGCTCTGGATCTGGCAACAGATGCTGCGCTGCGCGCTCACCGCGGAAGGCCGCGAGAAGGTCCAGTCCTGGCTCGGGGATCCGCGCGCGGGCGTGAGCACATGGTTGGCGGAATTGGCAGGGACCGAGCGCCAGACCTCGCGCGCGGCGTCTTCACCGAGCGCGGCGGGAGAAGGGCGCGAAGCCGCCACGTTCCGCATGCTCGACGTGATGCAGCGCCTCCTCGTGCGCGCGTGCGCGACCAGACCCCGTGTGCTGGTGCTCGAAGACATGCACCGTGCAGACTTGGCTTCCTGGAACCTCCTGCGCCTGTTGACGCCGCAGCTCGAGCAGCTGCCGGTGCTCCTCGTGGCCACCGTGCGCAACCGGGACGACGTCACCGCGCACGAGCCGGTGCAAAAGCACCTGGGCGAGCTCTCTCGCATCCCTGCTTGTCACGCGTTCTCCGTGCGTGGCCTGGGCGAAGAGGAGAGCGCAGAGCTGCTCGCGCGGGTACTGGGACGCGAGCTCGGACCCCTGGCGAAGAAGCTGCACGTGAAGGCGGACGGGAACCCGCTCTTCTTGCGCGAGCTGGCGGAAGCGGTGGCCGAAAACCCGCAGTTCGAGCAGGCCATCGACGAAGCGCAGGGCTTCGAGCCACCCGAGGTCGTGCGCCACGTGCTGCGGCGTCGGGTGTCGCGGTTGGGCGAGGCCGCCTACCAGCTGCTCGAAGCGGCCTCGGTGTTCGCCACAAGCTGGGACGTCAAGAGCCTCGAGCGCGTCGCCGGAATGGAGCGGGCGCAGGTGCTCGCGACCCTCGACGTCGCGGTCCAGCAGCGCATCGTCTTGCCCCTGCCCGGCCTCGAGACCTACCGCTTCTCCCATGACCTCGTGCGCGACACGCTGCGCGCGGATCTGGCTACCCAGGCCAAAAAGCGCCTCCATCTGCGGGCTGCTTCTGCCTGTGAAGAGAGCTTGCCGTGGCGAGGCACGGAGGGCGTGCGCGAGCTGGCACATCACCTCTATCAGGCGTTACCCGAGGGCGACAGCAGCGTCGCCATCGCGTGGCTCAGGCGTGCGGCGGAGACCGCCGAGGCGTCGCTCGACCTCCAGGACGCAGCGCTGCTCTATCGCTTCGCGCTCGACGCCACGCGGTTTCTGCGCGAGCCGACGCCCGGGCTGCGAGCGAAGCTGCGCGAAGCCCTGGCACGCGTCAGCCAACAGGGATGAACGGCGCACACACGGCAGAATGCCAAGCTCGCCTCCACGCTCAGAACGAGGAAGCGCCTTTATATCCTCGCGCCGTTTCCAACAACAGCCGACGCTCCGCCGCCGCGATGATCTGCCGGGCGCGCTCTGCGGCATCCGGGTTCACGGAGATGCTGGTGATCCCATAGCGCACCAGGTGCTCCGCGAATTCAGGGTGATTGCTCGGCGCCTGGCCGCACAACGACGACGTGAGGCCGTTCTCCCGCGCGCCCTGGACGATGCGTCCGATGGCGTCGAGCACCGCCGGATCGCGCTCGTCGAACAGCTCACTGCAGGTACCAGAGTCGCGGTCGACGCCGAGCATGAGCTGGGTGAGATCGTTGGTTCCGATGGAGACCCCATGGATGCCGAGCTTTGCGTACTCGGGCAGCCAGTACACGACCGAGGGGACCTCCGCCATCACCCACCTTTGCAGCCCGCGTTGCCTGCCGAGCGCGTGTCCGTCGATCAGCTCGAGACAGCGTTCGAGCTCCCACTTGGTGCGGACGAATGGGATCATCACGTGGAGGTTGGGTGTCTCCTCGCGCACGCGCGCGAGTACGTCGAGCTCCAGCGCGAACAGCTCGGGCTCGCGGATGTAGCGGTAGCAGCCGCGATAGCCGATCATCGGGTTTTCCTCGACCGGCTCGAATTCCTCTCCGCCTTCGAGGTTGCGAAACTCGTTGGTTCGAAAGTCGTACGTCCGATACACGACCGGGCGCGGCGCGAACGCGCGCGTAATGCGCAAGATGGCCTCCCTCAGCGCACGCATGATCTCTTCGCGTTTGCCCTCCGCGAGCAGCTTCTTCGGATGCCGGCCGGCGAGCGCGTCGGTGATCATGAACTCGGCGCGCAAGAGACCGACGCCGTCCACTGGCAGCGCGGCCACGCGCTCGGCTTCGCCGGCCATGGCCAGGTTGACGTACAAACGCGTGGCGGTCACCTCAGCGACCCGCTGCGCGGCTTCGGCGCCCGCTCCTCGCTCCGGCTCTCGGCGTGCCCTGGCCTCCTCGGCAGGGGTGACATCGCCCGCCAACACCTTGCCGCTCTGCCCGTTCACGGTGACGCGCTCACCGTCGCGCAGCACTTTGGTCGCCGTGCGAGTCCCGACGACGCACGGTATGTGCAGCTCGCGACTGACGATCGCGGCGTGGCAGGTCATACCACCGCCGTCGGTGACCAGGGCCGCGGCGCGCCGCAACGTGGGCACCCAGTCTGGGGCGGTCATGGAGGCGACCAGGATCTCGCCCTTCTGCAGCTTCTCGCCGTCGGCCGGCGAAGCAAGCACGCGCACCGTGCCGCTGACGACTCCGGGCGACGCGCCGAGCCCCGTCAGGAGCGTCTTCCCCTCTGGCTCGCGCTGCGCGCCAGAGGCCTCCTCCCGCAGGGTGGTAATGGGGCGAGACTGCACGAGGAAGATCTTGCCTTTCTCGATGGCCCACTCGAGATCTTGGGGCGTGCCGTAGTGCCGTTCGATGCGGATCGCGAGCTCGCCAAGCTGCTTCAGCTCACCGTCGTCCAAGACGCGCCGGGCGCCCTCCTTTTGATCCAGCGCGACGCGCTGATCGCCCTGGGCACCGCGGACGAGCTTGTGGGTCTTCTGGCCGATGCGGCTCTCGAGCACGCTCGGCCCCTGCTTCGAGAGCACGTACGTGTCGGGCTCCACCTGGCCGCTGACCACCACCTCGCCGAGGCCGAATGCGGCCTCGATCACCACGCGGTTACGATCGGAGGTGGATGGATCGGCGGTGAACATCACCCCGGAGCGCTCGGAGTTCACCATCTTCTGCACCACCACGGCGATGGCTGGCTCGAGACGCAGGTTCTGCGCAGCACGGTAGGAGATCACGCGCTGGCCCCACAGGCTGGCCCAGCAGGCGCGCACCTTTTGCACGAGCTGCTCGTCCCCGCACACGTTCGTGAATGTCTCGTTCATGCCGGCAAACGATGTGCCCGCGGTGTCCTCGGCGGTCGCCGAGGATCGCACGGCCACGAGCACGTCCTTCCCGAGCGCTCGGTAGGCGGAGAGCAGGGCGTCCTGGATGGGGGGTGGCAGCTCGACTTCCCCCACGGCGCGTCGCAGCTCGTCAGACACGCGTCGCAGCTCTTCGGGAGCATCGGGCCTGATCTTGGCCGCGACCTCCGCGAGCCGCGCGCGTAAGTTCGCGCCCTCCATGGCGTCGAGATAGGCCTGCGCGGTGAGCACGAATCCTGGGGGCACCGAGAAGCCAGCGCGCGTGAGCTCCCCGAGGTTGGCGCCCTTGCCGCCAGCGACTTCGGTGTCGTGCTGACCGAGTTGCTCGAAGGTCCGCGTGTAGCGCACCGGCTGCTCCCCAGTTGGGGTAAGGGTCGCTTGGACTTGCGTCATGGTCTGCTCCTGTCGGCACTCGGGCCAGTTGGCTCGCGCACAAAAGTCATCGCAAGCTCCGTGCCGTCCGTGAGCCAGCCTTCGAGGCGTCGCCCCGACAGACGCACGCCGCAGGCCCTTGCCCGCCGATGGGCCGTGTGAAATGGTCCTCGCCGTGTCCTCCCACACTCGTTCAGCACAGCGCTGGCTCGAACTCGACCTCATGCGAGGACTCGCCGGCGCGCTCATGATCGCCAATCACAGCGGCGTCGCGTGGCTGGGCAGCGAGCGCCAGGGCTTCAATCACGTCCTCACCGAGCTAGGTGCCCTCGCCCCGGTGGTCTTTTTCGCGGTCACCGGGTTCGGGCGCGGGATCCAGGGAGAAGGCAAGGTGCGTCCTTGGCGCGACGTGCTGACCAAGGTGAGCGTGCTGTTTTTGGCCGACGCTGCACTGTGGATGTCCCCCTCGCATCGCGCGGGCTTGGATTTCCTGGCGTTCATCGGGATCGCGACGCTCGTGGTCGAGCTGGTGCACCGAAGCCGGCACCCACGCTTTGCGGCCGCAGCCTGCCTCTTGGCTTCGGTCCTGCTTCGTTTCGTCATCGGGCCCAAGCTCATGCCCGCGAGCGACGAGTACTCGCTGATAGGCGTGCGAGGCGCTCTCACCGGGTTCGCGCTATGGGGGGTCGGCACCCGCGGCCTACCCGGGATCTCCTACCCGCTCACGCCTTGGATTGTGTTTCCGCTCCTTGGCTATCTGGCAGGCCGCGCCGCAGCAGCGCACGCCTCGATGGTGCGTGAGCGACGCGCCGCGCTGGCCTCAGGATTTCTGTTCATCGGCGCGGCCGGCGCGGGCGCGACCCTGTTCCTGCAGCACCGCGGGCTCGGCTTCTTCCGCTGGGGCAGCATGACCTTTGCCTATTTTGTGTTCGCTCTCACGGCTTTGTGTGTATCTGTCTCGCTGGTTCTGTTCGCCAGTGGCTGGCTACCTGGGCGTTGGACGGCGAGGATGACGTTGCCGGGGGTGGCGAGTCTGGCTGTCGTGCCGCTCCACTACCTCATGGTGCGAGTCCTCCGACCCGACGAGCACCTCTCGCTGCCCTCCCCATGGCACCCGCTCGCGGTGCTCTGCGTCCTCGCCCTGTCGTTCCACCTGTCCAGGCGCTTCGAGGTGTTCCTGCCGCGCGCTTCGGCGCTCCTCGGCGACGTCCGCTGGCTTCCGCTGGTCGCGATCTCGTTCTTGCTCGCTTGCTCGGCCGTGGCGTCGGACACAAGCCTCCGGCTCGGGTTGCAGGTCGTTGTCCAATTGCTGGCATGCGTCATGTTCGCGCAGTCGTCCCGCTCGCTACCGGCCTTGAACGCCGCGCCCACACATTCCGCGTCGGTCGCGGGATAATCGGCGGGGCCTCGACGTAAGGTAGGGCGGCCGCCAAGGCCTCTATTCCCGTGGCATGGGCTGAGCGACCGAGTATTCTCGAGCGCCAAGATTCAACAACGTTCTGGAGAGGCCAGGCAAACATGGAACTGCTTCCGCTCGACGTCGAAAAGCTCAAGGCCGAGTTCAATGCAGGTAAGCCTTTCCGTTGGGTTCGTATCTATCCCTTCCTCGAAGAAGAGTTCGCGCTCGAAGTGGCGCGCTCGTATCCGACCTTCGAGGACAGCCGCAGGGAGGGCAGAGAGTTCAAGGCCGTCAATGAGCGCCGCAAGGTGCAGGTCACGGACTCGAGCTGTTTTCCTGGTCCCGTGAAGCGGCTCTCCGACGCGATCTCCAGCCCCGAGTTTCTCCAGGCCCTCGAGACCATCACCGGAATTCCAAAGCTGTGCTGGGACCCAAACTTCCTCGGTGGCGGCATGCATCTAACGGGGCCCGGTGGCCGGCTCGATGTCCATGTCGATTTCAATTACAACGAGTTCGAGAAGCAGCACCGTCGCCTCAACATTCTCATTTACCTGAACCCGGGCTGGAAAGAAGAGTGGGGCGGCCAAATCGAGCTTTGGGATCGCGACGTAAGGAGTGCGAGCATTCCTTCCCGCCGCTGCTCAACCAATGCCTGATCTTCGAGACCAGTGACTCGAGCTATCACGGCGTGCAGCCGGTCACCTCTCCGCCCGAAGTCAACCGCTGCTCCTTCGCGGCCTACTACTACACCAACGAGGCGCCGGCTGGATGGGCCGGCGAAACCTGGTCTACTCGTTTCCGTGCTCGGCCGAACGAGAAGGTGCGTGGCACCATCCTCATGCCGCTCGAGCGCATCGAGCGCCAGGTGCGCCAGGGCGTGCAGACGCTCAAGCGCCGGGTCAAAGACCTCGTAGAGTGAAGTGAAGCAACGCGGCGGAGCTCCCCCTCCCCCGCGTGCTACACGAACGATCCCGCGGCGGGCTCGCTCGTGACTGCCGACGAGTCCGCGCCATGGGCCGGCGAGAACAGATTGATCTCGGCTGCCAAGCCTGGGCGAGCGATCACGTCTCGCGCGAAGCCGCGCATGATGCGTGCGCACAGGCTTGGACTGAGGACGGACCACGGGCTCGCGCCAAAGTCCGCGAGCGGAATGATCGCGCGCAGCAGTTGGGGATCGTGCACGGCGATCCGCTCGAGCAGTCGCGCCGCCTTTCGCATGACGGGATAGAGCGTGGGCCGCTCGCCCGCGGCGTTGGGCCAGCGGAAGTCCATGTTCGTCGAGAGCGCCCAGCCAGCTTTCAAGAAGCTCGCCTGGGCCTGGTAGTAGCGGCGGAGAAACGCTCGATCGATGGGCCCGCGATGGGCGGGCATCAGCTCCGAAAGCGTGCGCGCGGCGAGCAGGGAAGCCGTGATGCCCTGCCCATAGCTCGGGTTGAAACCACAAACCGCGTCGCCGAAGAGCAAGAGGCCACCCAGCGGGGCTTCGTATTCGTGCATCAGCTTCCAGCGGTTGACCGTGGTCCTGCTCTGCACGATCTCGCTCAGCGGCTCCGCCCGCTGAACCAGGTCGTGCGCCACGGGCGCGCGCAGACTCTTGAGGAAGGCTAGCCAGCCTGCCTCGTCGGTTGGCGCGAAATCTCCGTTGGTCCCGATGGCCGTGACGATCCAACACTCGCGCTCGACCGTGAAGATGGCGCACCCGCGCGCGTGATCCGGCGGGCGCTGGTCGATCAAGAGCGTCTTCCACCACCACGATTTCGCCTCCGCTGGCGCGCGGTAGTGACGCGTGGCGTAGTTGCAATGCGCGTCTACGCGCAGCTCGCGGGGCTGTGGCAGACCGAGCTCGGTGAGCCACTTTGGCGTCTTCGTGCCGCGCCCCGTGGCGTCCACAACGAGATCGGCGGGAATGTCCGCCAGGCCCGGATCGCGGGAGTCGGTCAGGACGCCGGTGATCCAAACGTGCCCATCGGCGCGGCGGTGCGTGAGGCCCGTGACCTTGATCTGCTCGACGATGCGCACATTCGACCTGCGCGAAAGCACCGCCTGCCTGAGCGTGAGCTCGAACAGCGGCCTACTGGCGGCGAGCGCCGTACCCCCGAGGCCGTCGTAGCGAGGTGCCCAGCCGTCGGGCGTGAAACGCGCCACGTGTTGAAACGGGTCGAACTCGAAGGCGCCGCGCTGACGGAGCGCCTCCAGTATCCCCGGGAACAACGCCTCGAGCTCACCGCGACCACGCATCTGTAGCGCGTGGGGCTGGTTTCCCTGAGGAACGCCGCGGCGTGGTCTCGCGCCGTCAGGGAGCTGATCCCGCTCCAGCAGGAGCACCTCTTCGAACGAACTGGCGAGGGCCTCCGCCGCGCAAAGACCGCCGATGCTCGCTCCGAGGATCACCACACGTCGTCGACAAGGTAAGCCCGTCAAGGTCCGCCACCTGTTCAGCACGGTCCCCCGCGCAAGGGGACACTCAAGGCCCATCCATGAGAATGGTTGGGCTCTAGCAACGAATGTGCCCAAAAGGAGATGGTGATAGGTTCCCGAAACTTCCGCGGGTACCGCGCAAGACCTGCGCGTCGGAGGTGTGCGCGCGCAGGTCTTGCGCGCAGGCAGCCGCCCTGCCGTCTACTACTACTTTGAGCGGACCGTCCAGGACGGCTAAAGGAGAGATCGGAGGAGCTACATGAGCGAGAACCCGGAAGCCCTGGACTGGGCGCGCGCGCGCGGAGAGAAATGGAACGCGCAACTTCAGAGCATGGAAGGGACGCTTCAACCCGTCGATCCGCCGCTCGTGGAAGCCCTCGCGCTCTTTGCGCCCATGCGCATCGCCGAGATCGGCTCGGGGGGCGGCGGGACTGCGCTCGAGATCTTGCGCCGTGCGCCGGCGGGCAGCGTGGTGCACGGCTACGACATTTCTCCGCGGCTGGTCGAGACGGCGCGCGGGCGGGTACGCGATCCAAGGGTTCTTCGCTTCGAGGTGGCCGACATGGGCAAGGCGGTTCCCGAGCAGCCCTACGATCGCCTGGTCTCGCGCTTCGGCATCATGTTCTTTGACGATCCCCCGGCGGCGTTCACCAACTTGCTGCGCTGGCTCTTGCCCGGTGGTCGCTTCGCGTTCGCTGCCTGGGCGCTCCCGGTCGACAACCCCTGGTTCGTCAGCGTGCGCGAGGTGGTGGCGCAGATCGTGGAAGTTCCCAAGCCAGATCCCGACGCGCCCGGTCCCTTCCGCTACAGCGAAGCCATCAAGCTGCTCGAGCTGCTCGAGCAGGCCGGCTTCGCCGAGCTTCAGGTACACGAGTTTCGGGGAAAGCTCCCGCTCGGCGGCGGCCTCGCTCCCGCCGAGGCCGCGCGCTTTGCGCTGACCGCCATGGGCGCCTTCGATGAGCTGCTCACCCAGGCTGGCGAGGACGCACGGGCGGAGGCGCACCGTCGTCTCTCCGCGCTGTACGAGCAGCGCTACCTGGAGCGTGGCGTGGTGCGCATGGACGCCCGTGTGCATCTGTTCACCGGCGCACGCACCACCTGAACCCGGCGGGGGAAGAAGCAATCCCGCGCGCTTTGCGGTCCCCCCTTTGCACGACGAGTGACGAGCCCGCCTTCAACGCAAAAGGCGCGCCTTCAGCGTGGCGCGGAGGGTCGGCCAGTCCTGCACGATGACCGAGTACATCGCCGTATCCCGCACGCCGCCCGTGGCGTTCGGCATGTGATTGCGCAGGATGCCTTCAAAGTGTGCCCCGAGTCGCTCGATGGCGGCGCGCGACTGGGCGTTGCGCGCGTCGGTCTTGATGGTCACGCGCAGCACACCCAGCGTCTCGAACGCGTGCTCCAGCATCACGTACTTCACTTCACTGTTGATCGCGGTGCGCTGGGCCTCACGCGCGAGGAACGTCCAGCCGATCTCCACCACGTCGAGCTTGTCCTCGCGACCTGCGAGCCCCCAACGCTCGAGGCTCGCGAAGCGGGTGGTACCCACCACGATCCCGCCGCGCTCGAGGCTGCGGATCGCGTAGGGCAACGCCGCATCGCGCGCGGCGAGCTGCAACGCCGCATCGACATAGTCACGGGTGGCCTCCTCGCTCGCCGGCACCAGGGTAATGCGCCTTGCTTCCGGGATGGTCTGGGCCACCGCCCATAGGGCAGGCACGTGTTCGATGGTGAGCGGTTCCAGGCGTACGGTGCGACCAGCGAGCGGCGGATGAGCGAGCGGCATGGACGGGGACATGCTGGCACGGCGCCCTGACCGCTGCACCCAAGTTCGTTCCTGCCCAGAAATGCATCCGGTTCGTACGCTAAGACCCCTCTAGGGAAAGAACTAGGGACAGCCCCTAGACCCACTGCGCCTTGATCCGCATGCGGACCTCGGGGTTTCTGAGCTCGACCACCTTCACGTTCACGGCGCGGCCGGCGCCGAGCTTGATGCCGGACGCGATCACACCGCAGAAGGCCACCCTGAAGTAGGCGAAGCGCGCCAACGTGAGCAGGTGAAAATCGATTTGCGCGTCCTTGGGTCCGACCTTGGTGACCCCAGCGCCGCCGCCCTGGATCAGGCGCTCCCAGAGGCGACCAAACTGCGCCAAGGGAACCCAGGGCGTGAGCCCGATGGTACGGGCGCGTCGGACCAGGGTGCCGATGAACGTGCCTTGAATGCGGTTTCCGACGTCTTCTCCGATCTCGTGGAGCTCCTGCTGGCTCAGCTGCAGCGCATCACATGCTCCGTAGTGGGCCATGGCCAAGGGGAGCGGCAGCCACTCCGGCGCGAGCGAGCCCAGGATGGCCTCCCGGAAGGCGGGATCGAGCACCTGCAAGTACCGGTCGGAGTGCCCCCTGTTGCGCAGCGTGTTGAGCGATGATTGGATCAACGTGCTCCGAATCGCCGTGACGGGCTCGATGGTCGCCGGTAGGTCAACGATGCTCTCTTGCACGCCTCACACGCTACCACGTCCCACTCGCCGCTTCATGGAAGGAGCGTAGGGGGCGGGCGCCTTGGCCACCCGCCGAGGGCGAGCTCGTAGGGCTCGAGCAGTGGCAGCGCGCCCTCCCCCGTGTGGACGATGCGGCGTGAGCGGTGGCGCGCTCCCTACTTGAACCAGAGTCCGGTGAGCGTCTGGTTGATGTGCCCGAGCCAGCTCTCTCCGTAGGTATGAAAGCCGCCGATCTCGAGCCCTGCGAAGCTCTCCAAGAACGCGCCGTGCAGGCCCTTGGCGTCGAGCTCCAGTCTCCTCAGGATGCAGTTGAACACGAAGCCGCCGCTCATCGTTCCACCGAGCTGCGCCCTCACGCGCGCGACCTCTTGCCGCGTGTCCTCCACGAGGTCGGTGCTCTGCATGACGTGCACCGCCGATCCTTCGAGGAGCTGGCAATAGAACTTCAATCCACCACCCGGGAGCACTTGCTGCGGGCTACGAATCCAGGGCTTTCCTTCGATCATGAGCCCGAGCGGATTCGTCATGAAGACCTCCGCGTTCAGCTCGTCTGGCCGCCTACCGACGGCCTCCGCATAGGCTTCGAGCACCGGGCGCCGATCCAACTCGTACAGCACGCGCTGGGCCACGTCAGCCCGCGTCACGGTGAGCGGAGCGCTCTTTGGCACGAAGCTGCAGGTCTTGCCGATGACGAAGGGCACGGCCGCGTCGAGGAGCAAGAGCGCCGCGCCGTTGTCAGAGGCCTCTCCGTTGCAGTACACGCGGGTCGTCTGGAATTCGGCATTGTCGCCGGCCGAGCCGCCCACGAACGACAGCAAGGGGGCACCGTTGCCGAGCGCCGCGTTGACGGCCTCCTCGTGCATGCGCAGCCCCTCCACGAGCGTCACGCCCACGTAGCGCTCCGGATCGGCGGTCCGCAGGTCGAGATCGAGGGACCTACTCAGCGCCGACATCGCCTGTTGGACACCGGGCTCTACCCCGGAATCAAAACGCGCCAAAGCCGCGGCCGCCCGGCGAACCTTGCTCGTGCCGAGCGCGAGCAGCGAGACGGACCCGACGCAGGACTCGCGCTGCGTGATCTCGCCAGCCGTCGTGCAGCCCACCACCTGCGCCTTGGGAAAGGCGCGCGCGAGTCTGGCCGAGAGCGCCGCCCCGTCATGCTGGTGAGCGGCGAAGAAGGCGATCGCCACCGGATCTTGCCCGGCAAGCTGAGCTATCAGCTCATCGGCCGCCAAAGAGACGTCCTGTTGTCTGGTGTGTGCGCTTGCGATGTCACGTACCATGTCTGTCTGAGTACTCCTTAGCCCTTGAGCTCGAACCCCATCTCGCGCAGCGCCTCGAGCACCTTCCCCACCCGTGCGGCGTCAGCGTTGTGACGCGAATCGATCTGGGACAGGTTCACTCCGGTCCGCAAGATGAGCCTCGCGTTGACCAGCGGTAGCTTTCCCTCACCACCGAGCGCGTCGATAAGAGCCTCGCGGACCTGTTCGAGATTCGTCACGCGAGCATGGTACGTGAAGCCCAGGACTGGACGGAACGAAAGCGTTCCTGCTCAGCAAATCTGTGTAGGGAAGAAGAGCACTTCCGCCTCGTGCCTGGACATGCGTCGCGCAAAGTACGAGACGACCAGGCGTATCCTACTGATCTCGGCGTCCCAGCTTCCTCCGGCCACCGCATCGGCGCGTTTGGTGCGACGATCCCAGAGCTTGAACGGTAGGGGGGAACGGCATGGCGAAGCTGCGCGCAACGGCTTGGACACTTTTGCTGCTGCTCGCTGGCTGCGGAGCCGGGACGGGTAGCGGCAGCCTGGACGAGGCCGGCGCAGAGCACGAGGCCGGCGCGGAGCACGAGGCCGGTTCGGACGCAGGGGTCGTGATCTGCGACGACCAGAACCCCACCACCGAGGACGTGCACGATCCGACGTTCGGCTGCGGTGTCCGCGTCAGCGAAGACTGGGCCCGCTTCAAGGCTCAGGACGGAAGCGAGTTCGAAGTGGACTACCTGTATGGACACATCTGGTCACCGATCCTCGAAGAGGACGGAAACCGCGGCTATACGTACGCCGAGGTGGAGAGCCACTGTGCGCAGCTCTCGTTCCACGGTCTCGCCAATTTTCGCATCCCCAGCATCGACGACATGCGCACGCTCGCCAGCGGCTGCACCAACACCGTCGTAGGCGGAAGCTGTCCGCTATCGTCCGCCAATGAGTGCGTCAGCAAGGATTGTTGGATTCAATCGGCATGCGAGAGTTGCCGGGGCGGCCCAGGCTCAATCGGCCCGAACAACGGCCGTTATTGCCGTACTGAGCTGTCGGTCTGCACCCTCGGCTGGACAAGCACCGAATGCCCCGACTGCCCCGCTGGCCACCGCTGGTTCTACGGCGTGATCAACGGCAACTTCTATTACAGCGACTCCGAGCTCAACTCGGGTCGCTGCGTGGCCGATCTTCCCTGAGAGCTCGAACGCAACACGTGAGACGGAACTGCTGTCGTTGCACGCAACGGTGACTGCTTGCGTGCAACGACAGTGGGCCCCCATGTCTCACGGCACGCGAGGCGAGTGCGCGAGCCGTCGCGATCTCACTCTTCGTCTTCGACTTCGCCAAAGCACTCGTTCATGCAGCGATTGGCCGAATCGCAGCTGCTGCCAGCGTCATTCACACACTTGACGCACTCGAGACTCACCATGCCACAGAAGGTGTTGCACTCGGCCGAGCTCTGACCGCACATGGTGCACGTCGCGACGAAGGTATCGCAGTCCTTCTTCTCCTCTACCTTGACGTTCTGGCAGGCGCCCACGTTCTCCCCGGGCTCCTTCTCGCAAGTCTGGTTGGCGGCGCAGTTATTGTCGCTGGTACAGCCGTCCGAGCAGAGGTTGTTCCAGCAATAGGTGCCGGCAGAACACGTCAGGATGTCACCGCATTTGGTCTCGCCCGTGCGGCCACCACCGCCGCCGCCGCCACCTCCTCCTCCGCCCCCGCCTTCTCCTCCTTTGTCGCCGTCGCCGTCGCCGTCGCCGTCGTCACCACAGCCGACCGTCAGGCCGAGCGCCGCGCAGAAGAGAAACACACTGAATTTGCGCATCCAATTTCCTCCAGTCGACGACTGTAACCAGCGCCCCCAGAATGGGGCAAGTTAGACTTGAACGCGCTGTCCACGTGCAGCGCATTTTCCAGCAGCTTGACGGTGCTCGGGCGGGCGGTACCTCGTCGCAAAGCTCAATTTTCCGGCCACCCCTACCCGATCGGGTGGGGGCTCCCGCGGCACCCAGGAGACCCTCAGAACCTCAGCCGATAACCGAACGCCGAAGCCCAGGGACGGGCGAACGACACGCTCGGCCGGCCCTTCCACCACATGTAGAGGTACTCATCGAGCGCCGTGACCTCCCAAAAGGCGGCGTGGGAGAGGGTCAGGTTCTTCAGCTGCTGGCGAAGCTCGAACTCGGTGCCCAACGTGAAGAGCGTGCGCAGGCCCGTCTTACGGTAGTAGCGGGGCTTGTCCTGGTAGCGCCCGGGCAGCCGCACGAAGAAGAAGCCGTCTCCCCCCACCGGAAACATCGCCCCCGCGCCGCCGTACAGGTAGCTCCAGTTGACCTTGACCCTTGAGCCCAAGCACACGCCGGGAGCGCGCCCGTGTGCACGTAGCCCCACGCTGTGCAAGCCCTTACCGCCGAGCGCTGGCGGGACCCAGCCATAGTGGGCTCCGAGATCGAGGCGCGAACCGAACAGCAGGTAACCTGTGCCAAGCGTGAGAAACCCGGCGTGTCCACCGGTCTGCACCTTGACGTAGTCCGGCGTGTACCAGCCAAAGCGGTCTTCCTGTTGGCGGCACGTCTCAGCGGACGCGTTGGACACGAACGCGAGCAGGATCCAGAGCACCCACGGAACATGTCTCATGCTGTCTCCCCGTCCTGCTCGGGCTCTGGATCGCGTGCTTCAACCGGCGTGCAATCGCTGTCCGTGCATTGCGAGACGGTGATCTGCGCGCCGTCCACCTGGATCAGCAGCCAGGCGCGCTCCATGGCGGTGGCCGTAACCGCGAGCAGCACGCCCTGGTCGGCCGTGAGATCGAAGCGATGCGTGTGTCCGCTGATCGCAGCGAGCACGCCGTTTCGCGCGAGCACCTCGAGGTGATGGGGTCTCTTTAGCGTCTGGTGGCTCAAGGCGATCACGCCCGCCACCTCGCGACTCGGCGCGCTCGCCTGCGCGAGCCAATCCAGGTCCGGCACGGGCTCGCCGGGGAACTCGCGCCGATTGGCGTTCACACAGACGAAGCGGATGCCGCCGTAGTCGAAGGTGTAGTCGAAGTCTCCGAACATCGCGCGGTAGACGTCCTTGCCGTTGGAGAGCGTGTCGTGGTTCCCGAGCACGGTCACGAAGGGCACCTTCAGCGATTGGAGCTCTTCGAGCGCTTCGCGGAACTCGGCGCGCAGGCCCAAATTCGACATATCTCCGAGATGGGCGACGAACGCGAGGTCGTCGCGCGCGTTCAGCGCCCTCACCACGCGAGCCAGCGCATCGAAACCTGCGTGGCTATCGGAGAGCACCGCGAACTTCCACGGGCCCGAGGGCAGGGGCAGACGCGAGAGGCGTTCGAGCTGCTTACGCGTCTGCTCGCGCTCGTGCCCGTCGAGGTCGGTCTCGAACGGACTGAACTCCACGCAGCCGAAAGGCCACGCGAGCAAGAGCAGGAGCAAGATGAGTGAAGCGAAGGGAGCCGGTTTCACGGCGCCCAAGTTAGCTCCCGGCGCGTGGCGCGCGAATGTTGCTTTTTGCCGCA
>JBIQKA010000260.1:0-4005 GCA_044507075.1 Myxococcales bacterium | reverse complement strand
CTACGACTACGAGAACCAGGACGAGGACGAGGAGGAGGACGAACACGCGTACGCTGACGCGCGCTCAAGGGTTGTCTCGTCCGCAAGACCCGCGCGGACACCCGCGACGCAGCACCTGGGCGACGTGCTCATGGTTGCGGGGAAGAGGTCCCGAACGCTTCCTGTCAGAGCCTTGATGGCGAGCACGCGCGCGTTGCCGTCCTCCTTCTCGTGCTCCTCCTCGTGTTCGTCCTCGTCCTCGCGAGGCGTAGTCGTAGTCGTAGTCGTGCGCGCACTAATTAAACGCGCACGGCTACGAGGACCAGAACGCACGAGCCCCCGCCGGTGCCCGGCTTCTTCTTTCCTTTACTTCCCCATGTGCGGCGCGAGATCCTCCAGCCCCAACAACGAAATCCTCCGCAAGCCCGCCTCGGCAAGCTTGTCCTTCTCGGGATCACCGCGGAAAATTACGCTCAGCACCACGTCCAGCACCGCGCCCTCCGCGCGCAGCTCCTTGGCGCTATCGATCACTGCCCCGCCGGTGGTGATCACGTCCTCCACGATGCATACCCGCTTGTCCTTGACCGCGGCTCCCTCGGCGATCAGGCAGGTCCCGTAGCTCTTGCGCTCCTTGCGCACGAAGGCCACTGGCAGTCCCGTTTCGAACGAGAGCGCGGTGGCGATGGGCACCCCGCCGAGCTCGAGCCCCGCGAGCACCTCGGTGTCCGCAGGCACCAGGGCCACCATGTGGCGGGCGATCTCCTGCAGCAGGCGCGGGCTGCTCTCGAACTGATACTTGTCGAAGTACACGTTGGAGATCTGCCCGGAGCGGAGCTTGAACTCCCCCCTGCGCAGCGCGATCTCCACCACCTTGCGTGCCAGTTCCTGCTTGTCCATCGACGCCCACCCATCCGCTCGCACGCGCCCTCGCGCGCTCAACCTTCGCGGGCGTTCGTCTACCCGTCGCGCCCCCCGAGCGCAATCCCCGCGCGTGGAAAGCCGCACACCGTGCCGTCCGCGCCCGCGTCGGCCAGCGGACTTGCCCTCGACCCGCCCTTCTCGAACAGTGCGCGACCGTGAACGCGCTGCGCCTCTACTATCTGGCCATCTACGTTGGCCTGGGAGCGGTGCTGCCGTTGATGGCCCTGTCCATGCAGGCCCGCGGGTTTCGCCCGAGCGAGTACGCCTGGTTGATGGCCTTGATGCCGCTCTCGCGCATGCTCGCGCCGCCCCTGTGGGGGGCCCTGGCCGACAAATGGCTCGGCACGACCAGGTTGCTGCGGGTCAACACTGTCTTGGCCGGCCTGGGCATGCTCTGGTTGAGTCAGAGCCGCACGTTCTCGTTCGCCCTGGTCGCCTACGCGCTCTGGGCATTCTTTGGCAGTTCCCTCGTTCCGCTCTCGGAGGCGGGCACCTATGCGTTGCTCGGAGCCAGGGCTTCGCACTTCGGCTATGTGCGCGTATTTGGCTCCATCGGCTTCGCGCTCAGCGCCGCGGCGTTCGGGGTGTTCGGGGTCGATCCAGGGTTCGTCACGCCCTTCGTGGTGGCAGGTCTCGGCTACCTGTTCGGGGTCCTGCCCGTGCGCCACATGGTGGAAGCTCGGCCCGCGGGCAAGGTGCGCTTGCGCGGGACGCTCAGGCGGCTCTCCGGCCGCCTCGACGTGCTGCTCTTGTGGTCGGGCGCCGCCCTTTACTACGCGGCCCACGGCGCCTTCGACATGTACTTCGGCCCGCATGTGCAACACATCCCCGGCGTGACGCCGGGCTTCGTGAGCGCGTGCTGGGCGGTGGGCGTGGTGTTCGAGATCGCCCTGTTCTTCGTGATCCCCCGCTTCTTGCAGCGCGGGTCCAACGCGCGCTGGCTGCTGTTCGCCGCCGCCGTGGCCGCGCTGCGCTGGTATTTGCTCGCGCACGCGCAGACTGCGCTCGAGGTGGGCCTGCTCGCTCCCCTGCACGCCATCACCTTCGGGCTCTGGTATCTCGTCTTCGTTCACGAAAACCAGCTTGGCGCGGCCCCGGAGGTGCGCGCGACGGTGCAAGGTCTGGGCGCCGCGTTCCTCGGCCTCGGGACGTGCTCGGCGACGTTGCTCGGAGGATACGTGCTCGAGCGTTACGGCGGCAGCCGGCTGTTCGAGCTGGCCTCTGCGGTGGCGGCGCTCGCGTTCTGCTTGTTCTGGGTCCGCACGGCCGTCCTGCGCGGAGCCGACAAAGGCCTTGCGGTGGGCCTGGGACAGCCCTAGATCAACAGGGCACGCGCACGAGTACCCTATGGATGATCAACGCTTTCGGCACCTCGCGGACCAAACCTTCCGCGCCATCCTCGATGGCTACGACGCCATCGACGCCGATGACGCTGACGTCGAATCGGCCGGCAACACCCTGAACATCGTCTTCCGCAACGGCCAGCGCTGCGTGGTGAACACGCAATCGGCCGTGCACCAGATCTGGCTCGCGGGTGGGCAGAGCGCCTGGCACTTCTCGTACGACGAGCAGCTCGGGAAGTGGCTGCACGACAAGGGAACCGGGGACGAGCTGTTCGCGTGCCTGCGCGCGCTCACCCAGGCGGCCGTCGGACAAACGCCGAACTTCTGAGGGCGCCATGGTCGAGCGCATCATGCTGCTGAAGCTGCACCACGCACGAGAGCGCGCCGAACTCGCGAGGCGGGCGCGCTCTCTCCTGGTGGGGCTATCGGGCGTCGAAGAGGTCTCCGTGGGCGTGCCCGCGGACGCGGCGGCCGAAAAGAGCTGGGACGTCAGCATCATCATGTCGTTCGCCAATGAAGCGACCACACAGGTCACGCTCGCGAGCGCGGCGTATCAGGCGTTCGCGCGCGAGCTCGAGGGCAAGGCGGAGGTCGTGAAGGCCTGGAACTTCGAGCGCCTGAGCTGAGCGATTACTTCTTGGCCTCGAGGCGCTGGATGACCTCGGCCACGTGCGCGGCGCCCTTTCCGTCGCTGCCGATCAGCGCCAGGTGCTTTTTGTAGGCGTCGATCGCCTGCGCCTTCTGGCCGGTCTGCTCGTAGCAATAGGCGAGGTCGAACCAGAGACCGGGATCCTTCTCGTTGCCCTTGAGCGCCTTCGTGTAGGGATCGATGGCCTCCTGGAAGCGCTTTGCCGCGCGCAACGCCTTGGCGAGGTTGCCCTGGAGCGAGGGATCGTCGGGGCGGATCAGGGCCGCCCGCTGCGACGCCGTCACCGCTTCGGCGTTCTTGCGTTGCGCACGCAGCGCGACCGAGAGGTTGTTGAGCAGGTCGGGGTTGTCCTTATCCTTTTCGAGCGCCTTGCGATACATCGCCACGGCCTCGTCGGCCTTGCCCGCCTTGCGCAGCGCGCTGCCGAGGTTGGCCACGCTCCCGGTGTCCTCCGGGTCGAGCGCGATGGCGCGCTTGAGCGGCATGATCGCGTCTTCGGCCCGGTTCAGGCGCAAGAGCACCGAGCCTTCGCCGGCCCAGCCGATCGCGCTTTGCGGCTCGAGCTCCGTTACCTTGTGAAACGACGCGAGCGCCGCCTCGAGCTCGCCCTTCTGTCTCTGCAGCGTGCCCAGGGTGTAGAGCGCGGAGGCGTGCTCAGGGTTCTTGCTCAACGCGACCTTGCACTCGCGCTCCGCGTCCTCGAACTTGCGGGCCTTCTTGTGGGACAGACAGATCGCATAGTGAAGGTCCGCTTCGCTGGCGTGGGCCAGACCGGGGACCAGCGCGGCGCAGCCCACGACCAAACCGAAAAGTCCCGCTGCTGTACGATTTCCCAGGCGCACTTTCATCCTGAACCTCCACGCGGAAGCGACCTCGGCGCGGCCTTCGCGGGCGCGCTTGCCTGCGAGCGACGATAGCCGCAGAAGGCCCCGTTGGGAGCCCCCGACGCGCTGTCCCGAGTCGGGATTCAGTGTAACGTCGCTCACGGGGGATCCGGCATTGGTTTTGCGTGTTCCACTCGGGTTCCTTCGGGTTTGCCGGGCTTGTTCACGTGGGGGGCATGCGCTAGCTCCCGCACATGGCCCTGAATCTTGGTGCCGTCGGCACCACCGT
>JBIQKA010000259.1:1990-4026 GCA_044507075.1 Myxococcales bacterium | reverse complement strand
GGGCAACCTCTCTCTCGAAGCGCTCGTCCACTTCGTGACTTGGTTCTGCAAAGTGTCCCTCGACCAAGTGCAGTTCATGAGCAAGATGTTCGAGCTCGAGCGGCTCGAGGAGCGCCTGGTCGCCTACGTCGCGACCCTGGAACTTCCGGAAGCAGCAGCTGCCATTCCAATCGACGTGTTACGTCGGGGCGAAATGGCGCGCGGCGATGCGGCGCGCGTCACCGGTCGCTCTGAGCGCGGCGCGCGTGACTGGCTCGCGAAGCTGGTGGAGAGAGGGCTCCTGGTCTCGGAGACGGCCAAGGGACCGGTACGATTGAGATTCTCCGTGGAGAGCGCGGATGTGCTCTTCCCTCGATTGTTCGGCGCGCAGCTGGGATGAGGCATCGTTGGCCCCATCGAGGTAAGCTCCAGACATGAGCACTGCCCGCAAACAGGCGAGCTACGAAGACCTGGCGAAATTGCCCTCCAACGTGGTGGGGGAAATTATCGCGGGTGAGCTCGTGGTTAGCCCCCGTCCCGCGTCGCCCCATGCGCACGCGGCATCGGTGCTGGGTATGGATCTTGGTTCACCGTTTCAGCGCGGCCGAGGGGGGCCCGGAGGGTGGTGGCTCCTCGACGAGCCCGAGCTGCACCTCGGGCCGCATGTAGTGGTTCCGGACTTGGCGGGATGGCGCCGTGAGCGCCTGCCGGAGATGCCCGTGGACGTGCCTTTCTTCACGCTGGCCCCCGATTGGGTGTGCGAGGTGACCTCGCCGAGCACCGCGGCCGTGGACCGGGTTCGCAAGATGCCCATCTACGCCGAGGCGGGCGTGTCGTTTGTCTGGCTCGTCGATCCACGCGAGCGGCTTCTCGAAGCTTTCAAGCGCGACGGGGCGCGATGGCTGAGGATCGCCGCACATAGCGGTGACGAACTCGCGCGCATCGAGCCGTTCGACGCGATTGAGCTGGAGCTGGCGGCGTTGTGGGCGGCGTCGCCACCGGTGAAGAACGAAGGGTTGTAGGGAGGCCTCAAAACCGCAAGTTCAGCTGGGGACCGCTGAAGCGGGGCGTGCTCGCCATGTCCAGCGCGAGGCTCCTGTTGTGCCGCAGCTCGAACACGTAGCTCTGCTCTTGCGCGCGGCGCTTGGTGTTCTTGTAGCGAACGACGCCGCCGATCAACAAGCCGAGGCTTACCACCTGCGCCACGCCGAGGAGGATGAACACGCCTGCATCTTCCACCGCCCTTCCGGCCCCGACGAAAGGTCCGAGCACTGGCAGGAACAGCCAGGGGCCCACGTCCGCGCAATCGATGCACTGGGGCCCGCTCAAGTCCTTGATCGCCAGGCCGATCGTTGCCGAGACCAGATAGGAAGCGCCAAGCGCGCTCGCCCCGCCGATCAAGAGGCCCCTACTGATGCGGGGACCCGGACGATACGTCTCGGCGCCCGCGTAGTAGGGCGCGCCAGCCGGGGGCGGATAGGGCGCCCCCGGAGCGGGCCGGTACACCGTGCCCGGAGCGGGTCGGTGCACCGTGTCTGGAGCCCGTCCGTACACGGTGCCTGGCGCGGGAGGAGGCGCGGCGTTGGGTGGATAGGTGGCTGCGGGAGCCTGGTTTCCGGGGGCCATGCCGGTATTCGCGCTCGGAGCGGCTTGCACCTCCTGTGGGGCGACCTGCTCGGGTTGCGTCGACTGAGCGCCCACGGAGGTGCTCACGGCCGACAGGAACGTGACGATCAGGGCGGAGCGGACGAAGCGACGCAATCCTTCGGAACGACGGGCGCGGAAGTTCATGACCATGCCTGCCAACGCTGGCACCATGGGCGAAAGCAGCAAAGTGCAAAGACACGCGAATGGGGCTGAGAAAGCTCCGATCACCCCGGGGTGAAACCGTTGTGAGAGCGAAGGCCTTGGCAATCGCGGCGCTCCTTGGGTGGACGGTCACCCTTTGTATGCCAGCAATGCCCGCGCACGCCGACGATTCCAATCCACGCAGGATCGCTGTCTGGGGCAGCGGTGCCCTCGGGATAGCCATGCCATGGCCCCGCAAATCGCGCGTT
>JBIQKA010000259.1:0-1890 GCA_044507075.1 Myxococcales bacterium | reverse complement strand
CCACGGCCAGGGTCACGGTCAGGGCCACGATCAGGGCTGGTGACCTCCCACGCGCTCTCGCCCGTGCGGCGCGCGCAAGTCCAACTCCGGCCCCACCGGCACGATGCCACTCGGGTTGATGCTCGGGTGACTCTGATAGTAGTGGCCCTTGATGTGATCGAAGTGGACCGTCTCGGCGACGCCGGGCCACTGATAGAGGTCGCGCGTGTACGCCCACAGCACCGGGTAGTCGATCAAGCGCCGAATGTTGCACTTGAAGTGGCTGTAGTAGACCGCGTCGAAGCGGATGAGCGTGGTGAAGAGGCGCACGTCGGCCTCCGTGGGCTCCTGGCCGACCAGAAAGCGCGATTTCGCGAGCTTGTTCTCGAGCCAATCCAGCGTCTCGAACAAGGGGCCCACGGCGGCCTCGTAGGCCTCCTGGGACTTCGCGAAGCCCGCGCGGTACACGCCGTTGTTCAAGGTGTCGTACACACGGGCGTTGATCGCGTCGATCTCGCTGCGCAAGGCGGCCGGGTAGTAGTCGCCGCTCGCCGCGCCTACGCCGTCGAAGGCCTGGTTGAGCATGCGGATGATCTCGCTCGACTCGTTGTTCACGATCGTGTTCTGGTGCTTGTCCCAGAGCAGCGGCACCGTGACCTTGCCGGTGTAGTGCGGATCTGCGCGCAGATAGAGCTCGTACAGGTAGGTGGCGTTCTGTACTGGATCGGGCACCACGCCGGGCCCGGGCTTGAACGTCCAGCCTTGCTCGCCCATCAACCAGTGCGTGGCCGAGAGCCCGATGATCGATTCGAGCCCCTTCCAGGCACGCAACATCAGCGTCCGGCTGGCCCACGGGCACGCGTAGCACACGTAGAGGTGGTAGCGTCCTGGCTCCGCCGCAAAGCCGCCGCGCCCGCTCGGACCCGGTGAGCCATCCGGCGTGATCCAATTCCGAAACCGCGAGTCTCCGCGCACGAACGCGCCGCTGCGGTCCGTCGTGGCGACATCGCCTGTTTGCCAAACACCGTCGACCAATGCTCCCACGCTGCGCTCCTCACTTTTGTTGGGCCACGCTGGGCACTTCTGTGGCAAGTGCGCGCCGCGGCTGAACAAGCAAGGGTATCATGGGCGGGCGCATCCACGCATCGGCTCGTCGGCGTGGCGTCCGGTTCGCAGGTCCGCTGATCACCGCGAATCGCGCTCGTCGCGAACGGCGGCTACCGAATCTGGCATTCCTTCCACGCGCGTGCGCGCAGTTGGCTCCCCACTCGCCTCGCGTGGCAGAAACAGCCTGCCCAGCTCGAGCTCGACGGCCTCAAACGGCGCGATGCGCGCCAACGCCGTGTCGTCGTAGACGCCAACCTCCATCCAGACGCCATCACGCAGGCTGAGCGCCTCGAGCACGCGTGCTTCGGGATCGACGAGCCAGTAGTGCGGAACACCCGCGCGTGCGTAGAGATGGCGCTTGGTCACGCGGTCGCGTGCCGACGTGGTGGGTGACAGCACTTCGCAGACCCAGTCCGGCGTGACCTCGATCGGACGCACGTTCCCGGGGCGCGGTAGCTTCTCTCGGTGCCAACCTGCCAGATCGGGACGCACGATGTCGTGCACGCCCAGCGCGACATCCACTCCCAGGAAGATCCACCATCCGCCCGGTCCACCCCGGCCGTGGTCTTCGTCGAAGGGGCCGCCCACGAAGCTGCCGAGTGCGCGTTGCACCGTAGAGTGCCGCGGAAGCTCGGAGGGCGAGACCGTGACCACGCCGTTCAACACTTCCGCCCGGACATCTTCGGACAAGGCGAGGAGGTCTTCGTAGGTGGCCTTCTTGGTTTCCGACGCCATGGAGTGCAGCATACCAACTCCTGCTGAGAGCTTGAGGCTCTACGTGCGAGCAGGCGTCATGCCGCGGGG
>JBIQKA010000006.1:0-115287 GCA_044507075.1 Myxococcales bacterium | reverse complement strand
CGACCCCCGCCGAGCAAGCCGCGCAGCTCACCGACGGCTCGTAGGGCATGCGCTCCGACGCGCTCTCGAGCTCGGGCTCCGTCACCGGCCCTGCACTAGCAGGTCAGGCCCCGCCTCTCCAGCTCACGAGCCTTGTTCGAAGGGGTAAGCCACGCCCGTGTCGACCAGCACGCTGGTGCCCTCACCGACCCCCGCCAGCACGCCGTGCCAGGCGCTCGGGAGCTCGGGCAGCGTCCAAAAGAACAGCCACCGCGCATCTCGGGGAGCAAGGTTCACGCAGCCGTGGCTGCGCGGGTGACCGAAGCGCTCGTGCCAGAAGGCCCCGTGCAGCGCGTAACTGCCCAGGAAGTACATCGTCCACGGCACATCTTCGATGCTGTAGGCGCCGTCGCTGGCCAGGTCGTCCATGGTGGTCGTGACGTGCTTGGCGTGGAGACGAAAAAGTCCGGTCGGAGTCGCGTGGTCCGGCAACCCCGACGAGACCAGGGTGGCGAAGACGGGGGTCTCGCCCTCGTAGGCCGTGAGTGTTTGGCGATCGAGATCGACTCTGATCCAGCGCTCTTTGCGGGGCACGAGCCGTGGACGTGCCACCTTGTCGACGACGCGGATGGCGGTGTCCCGCAGGAGCAGTCCGTCGCGCGTCACGAAATAACGCCGCCCCGCTTTCACGATGGACTCGCCCGTGAGCGTGTGGGCGCTGTGCATGGGCCAATCCCCCCCGACCTTCACGAGATCGCCGCTCACCGGGTCCTTGCGCAGGATGGGCGCGCCGCCCCGGTACACGAAGGCGATGGGTAGGGCGTAGCGCTCCCCGAGCGTCACCCCGAGTCCCCGGGGCTGCTTGGGCTCCACCAGCTGCTCCGCACGCACGAAGCCGCCGCGCACGGTGCGAAAGAAGCGCCGCGCGTCCGCCGTGTCCGAGATCTCGCGATCCACGCTGACGTAGAAGCCGGGCTGCATGCGCATGCGCAAGAGCGAAGGAAAGAGCGGCGCCCCCGCGTCCGCCTCGGCTCCCGCGTCCGCCGGCGCATTCGCCAGCGCGCTGGTCACCGCCTGCTCCTCGCCCGCGCTCGGCAAGCGCAGATACTGCGGAGGCTGTCCCCCGACGACCTTGCGGTACGCGTAGGGCAGCGGATCGGAGAGCGCGGGCAGCAGGGGGCCGTCTTCATACGCCGGGGGCAGGCTGTCGATGGTGACCCCTTCGCCGTTGCACACGAAGCCGCCGCCCGAAACCTCGAACCAGCCACGCGCGCAGTCTCGGCGGGTGACCTCTTCGCTCGCGCGAAAGCGCGCGCCGCGCCGCAGATAGCCCACGGCCCTGGTGCCGCGCTTGGGGGCTTCGTACACGTGCGCCATGTGATACAGCGTGACGCCGAAGGCCGGATATCGACGCCCGACGTCGTCGGCGTCGCTGAGCCCGAGCCATGGTCCGCGCGTGCGACGTGCCTCGCTCGCAGACGGCGTGGGCGGCGTCGGCGGCGGGAGTTCGACGACCAACTCGGGCAGGTCGCTTCCCGCATCCTCGCTCGCGGGACCGGCCTCGCTGCGGTCCGGCTCCAGCTCCACACAGGCAAAGCACGAGAGCGCGAACACGAGCGAGAGCGCCGTCCAAGCGTGCCTGCGGGCGCACGCACCAGGCAACGGGCGCTGTCGGACGGACTGACGGAAAAACGAGCGCACATTTAGCGGGTCGCATATTCGCGCGCCCTCGGTCCAGAAACCGGCACGCCGCAGCGCTCAGGGCGCGCTCAAGCGCCACGCGGCGTCGAAGAACCCGCGCGCGAGGGGGGGCTTGCGGGGCACCAAGCGAGGCCGCTCGCTCGTGCTCTTGGCGTCGTAGATCACATAGTCGGGCACGAAGTCGGGCAGGTTGTGCCCGCGTCGAACCCCGTCCATCGTGGGCGCGGAGATCACGGTGACATAGCGCTCGGGCGCCTCGGGGTTCGGATAGATGAAGCGCACGCCCACGCCGGCTCCTTCGAAGCGCCGGTCGCCCGCGACGACGGCGCCGTCTTCCACCCGGATCGGCAACTTAGGCATCACCCGGTCCAGCACGCTGTTGTCCCCTGGCGTGCCGTACAGCACCAGGTGCGCTTGGGCGGTCATCTCCGCCGTGAGCGCGCTGTCCGCCACCACCTCTTGCTCGATGGTCCAGGGCCACAGGGGCCAGCCGCGCGCGCCCTTCTTGGCCAAGTCGGTCAGGGCCTTGGCGTTCTCCGGGCGTTGTGTGCCGTACACGTGGATCATCCGCCCGTAGTAGGCGTCCGTGAGCGGACCGCTCAGGCCAGGGCGCTTCACGAGCCCCCGGTCGTCGGGCACCCCGAGCTGCCAGGCGTCGCGCTTCACGAGGTGCACCCGGTGGCCGAGGCCGCTCACGGAGCCACCAAAGACCTGGGTTCCGTCCACCGTGATCGTGAGCCTTTCCTGGCCCACCGGGGCCTCACGCAGGTCGACCGCGAAGGCGCCCGCGTTGGAGGTGCTGATCTCGAGCTTGCCCGCGCTCGCCTTGGCGTGGAGTCGCGCGAGCTGCGGGTAGTTCACGATGCGCGTGATCTCGAGCCAGTGCTGGCGTGGCGCGCGATAGTCGCCCGTCACCAGGTGCACCTCGGCGGGGGCCTGCTTGCGCGTGATGGGCGCGAGTTCCTTGTAAATGTTTCCGTGTCGGTGCACCAGGTAAAGCAGGTCGTGTCCGGTCTCGTACCACTTGCCGCGGTGCGGAATGGACGCCCCCGCGAGCTTCGTGTCGAGCGCATGCACGTAGGCGGGCCTCATCGGGCCCGGATCGCGATCGCCGTGGTAGTAGCGAAAATCGGTGTTGTGCCAGTTGTCGAGCAGGTCCATGGCGTTCCAGGGCCGCATCAGCTCGGCCTCCACGCCCTTCACGCTCCCTTCGCCCGCGTACTGCGTCCAGCTCGGCGCGCCCGCGATCGCCTGCACCACGCTGAAACGCGAGGCATGGCGCGAACCTATCGCGTACGCGCCCACGCCTCCGTTGGAGAGCCCGCCCAGCACGATGCGCTCGGCGTCGACGTTGTAGTGCCGCGAGATGTCGTCGATCACATCGAACACGTCTTGCTCGCCCATCCACCGCCACAGGATCTGCCCGTAGCCATCCGGGGCGGCGACGATCCAAGAGGGAGACCACTTGGGCTCGTAGCGGTCCCAGAGATGGAAGTCGTACTCCTTCCAGTTCATGTTGTTTCCGAGCACGACGCCCAGGAAGAGGTTCCCATTCGAGGAGCCGCCGTGGAGCACGATCATCAGCGGCCAGCTCTTCTCGGGGGTGTAGTCCGGCGGCACGTAGATCGTGTAGCCCTGGACGCGCGTGGAAATGGGCGAGCGATAGCCGCGGCTTACGATGCGTCCGCGCTCTCGGGGGTAGGGATCCTCGCCCCGCGCGGTCGCCTCGAGGTACTTTTGGGCCCGCGCGCGCCACTCGGCGGACTGGGGCTTGTAGCTCTTTTGAATTCGGTCGCTCACGTCGAGCAGGTGCTCGATGCTGGTGAACACCCCCAAAGGTACCCCGGGCTGGCTCTGCTTGAGCTCCGCGAGACGCGCACGCAGCGGGTCGGCGGCGCCCTTGGGCTCCTGGGCGTGGACCACGGCGTGCTGGGTCTTGACACTCGCGAGAGAGAGCGCGAGGGCCGCGAGGAACGGGGTGAACGCCGGCAAAACACGCTGGATGGGGGTCCGCCACATGGCGCTCGAGCCTACACCAAGCGCTCCGGCGACGGAGGTTTCGGGTGCCTGAGGGGTGTGCTATCGCAGGCCCGCGCAAAGGTGGCCCCCGGATGGCGCGCGACCGTGGTTGCGCATGGTGGAATCCGCTCGCGCGCAACGGCGCGCGTTTCGACAGGAGAGCAGTGATGGCGACGCGAATCGAAACCGACTCGATGGGACAACTCGAAGTGGAGAGCGCTCGTTACTGGGGCGCGCAGACCCAGCGCTCGCTGATGAACTTCAAGATTGGCACCGAGAAGATGCCGCGCGAGGTCATCAAGGCGTTCGGGACGCTCAAGAAGGCCGCCGCGCTCGCCAACCACGAGCTCGGGCTGCTCGATGGCAAGATCAAGGACCTGATCGTGCAGGCCGCCGACGAGGTGATCGCGGGCAAGCTGATGGATCACTTCCCGCTGGTGGTCTGGCAGACCGGCTCGGGCACCCAGAGCAACATGAACGTGAACGAGGTGATCAGTAACCGCGCCATCGAGATCGCTGGCGGGCAGATGGGCTCGAAGAAGCCGGTGCACCCGAACGATCACGTGAACATGTCGCAGTCTTCGAACGACACGTACCCCACGGCCATGCACATCGCGGCCGTGGAGCAGATCGAGGACTACCTGATCCCGCGCGTGAAGAAGCTGCGCGACACCCTGGACAAGAAGGCCAAGGCGTTCGCGGACATCATCAAGATCGGTCGCACGCACCTGCAGGACGCCACGCCCGTGACGCTCGGCCAGGAAGTGAGCGGCTGGGTCGCGCAGATCGACAACGCGCTCAAGGCCATCGAGCTCACCTTGCCCCAGCTCAAGGAGCTCGCGGTGGGGGGCACCGCCGTCGGCACGGGCCTCAACAGCCACCCCAAGTACGCGGACCTCGCGGCCAAGAAGATCAGCGAGATCAGCGGGCGCACCTTCGTCAGCGCGCCCAACAAGTTCGCGGCCCTGGCCGGGCACGACAGCTTCGTCGGCACGAGCGGGGCGCTCAGCCAGCTCGCCGCGGCCCTGATGAAGATGGCCAACGACGTGCGCTGGCTCGCGTCTGGCCCGCGCTGCGGCATCGGCGAGATCGCGATCCCGGAGAACGAGCCCGGCAGCTCCATCATGCCTGGCAAGGTGAACCCCACGCAGTCCGAGGCCATGACCATGGTCTGTGTGCAGGTGTTCGGGAACAACGCGGCCATCAGCTTCGCAGGCAGCCAGGGCAACTTCGAGCTCAACGTGTTCAAGCCCGTGCTGGCTTACAACCTGATCCAATCGGTGCGCCTGCTCGCGGACGCGGCCGAGAGCTTCAACGACAATTGCGCCTACGGCATCGAGCCCAATCGCGACGTGATCCAGCGCAATCTCGAGAACTCGCTGATGCTGGTGACCGCGCTCAACCGCAAGATCGGCTACGACAACGCCGCCAAGATCGCCAAGCACGCGCACAAGACGGGCAGCACGCTCAAGGCGGCGGCCATCGAGCTCAAGCTGCTCACCGCCGAGGAGTTCGACGCCGAGGTGCGCCCCGAGCGCATGGTCGGCCCGAGCGTCGAAGCGGGCGGTTCCGCCGCGAGCAAGGGCTAGGAGGCCGAGCGTGATCCGCGTCCGCGAGCATCGTCCAGGGAAGGATCTCGACGCATTCTTGAAGGTGCCGGAGGTGCTCTACAAGGGTGACCCGGGCTTCGTCATGCCGCTCTACATGGAGCAGCGAGACCGGCTGACGCCGGCCAAGAACCCCTTCTTCGATCACGCGGACGCGACCCTCTTCACCGCCTACCGGGACGGCAAGTTGGCCGGGCGCATCAGCGCGCAGATCGATCGCGAGCACCTTGCCCACCACGCGGATGGGGCGGGTTTCTACGGTTACTTCGACACCGTCAACGATGTACGCGTTGGCAAGGCGCTGATCGACGCCGCCGCCTCCTGGGTGCGCGCCCGGGGCATGACCACGTTGCGCGGGCCGTTCTCGCTCTCGATCAACGAAGAGATGGGCACCCTGGTCGAGGGGCAGGCCGAACCTTCGATGTTGATGATGCCCTACCATCGCGGGTACCAGGACGAGATCACGCTCGCGGCGGGGCTCACCAAGTGCAAGGACGTGCTCGCCTGGAAGTACACGGTGGGGGATGTCCCCAAGCGCGCGCTCAATGCCCACGCCGACGTGAGGAGCATGCCCGAGGTGACGATTCGCTCGATGCGCTTCGGTCGCCTGCTGGAAGATACGCGGATCGTGCAGGAGGTGTTCAACGACGCCTGGCACGACAACTGGGGCTTCGTGCCGATGACGGCCCGCGAGGTCGAAAAGATGGCCGCCGATCTCCGGCTCGTCCTCGACCAGGACATCGCGCTGATCGCCGAGGTCCACGGCAAGCCCGCCGCGGTGGCGATGGCGTTGCCCAACGTGAACGAAGCCGCGCGCGACATCGACGGCAAGCTCACGCCGCTGGGGCTCGCCAAGCTCGTCTATCGCTTGAAGATCAGGCGCCCGAAGAGCGCGCGTTTGATCCTGCTCGGCATCAAGCGGGAGTTTCGCAACAAGAAGCGCTACGGCGGACTGTCGGCGGCGCTCTACGTGGAGATGGCCAAGCGCGGCGCCCGCGTGGGGTACGAATGGGGCGAACTCGGCTGGACCCTTGAAGACAATCGCCCGGTGAACCTAGGCATCAAGATGATGGGCGCGGTGCCCTACAAACGCTGTCGCATTTACGAGAAATCCTTGTCCGGGCCGCGGTCGCCATCGTCCGCTTCCCCCACCTGAGGGCCCATGCAAATCGCAAGAATCATCCACGTGCTCGGCAACATCCTGTGGCTTGGAGGGGGCACGGTGGCCGCCTTCGCCATGGCCAACTTCGCGCTCGGGGCCAAGGACAACCGCGTGGCCGCGGCCCAGGTGGTGCGCAAGGTGGTGACCCACGTGGTCACCCCCGGGATGCTGCTCAGCTTCGCGGCCGGCCTCTACATGCTCCTCAGCTATTGGAGCGAGCTCTACGCGAAGGCCCCCTGGATGCACATGAAGCTCACGGTGGGGCTTGTCGCCGCAGGTTTTTCGGGCGTGCTCTCGGGCAAGCTCAGGCGGGCCGCGAACGGGGCCGAGATCACGGGAGGCGCCATGCGCACGGCAGGCTGGGTGCTGCTCTTGAGCGCGGTCGCGGGGGTCGTCCTGGTCTTCACCCGTATCGGGGCTCGCTGAACGAAGTCCGCGTGGGCCTCAAGGGGTATCGACGTACCAGGTGCGGTAGAGCTTGCAGCCCACCTCGATCTGCAGAAGCAGGCGGGCCCGCGACTTGGGCGTCGTTCCACGGTGAAAGTAGTAAGGATCGCCGACAAAGCCGAGCCCGGCCGCGCCGGTGATGGTCACGACTTGGTCGCGTCCGTAGGTTTCCTCGAGTTCTCCGTCTGGGATTGAAGCACAGCGCTGACCCAACAGTTGATGAAAGAGGGTCCGCGCACGGGAACTCTTCTTGATGTACTCGTGGGGGCCACTGTCGAATCCCACGTCCGTGAGATAGAAGAAGAACTTCAGCGTGCGAAAGTCGTTGATGTCGCAGTGGAACACTTGCGCGTTGGCCAGACGCTCCTCCTCGGTGGCCCAGCAAGGGAAGCTCCACATGAGGTCGCTGCGCAAGTAGACCGGATCGCAGCCCAAGTACTGCCGCGCGATGTGCTGGAGCATGGGCTCATTGCGAATCGCTCGAAACTCGGGCCAAGTTTCAACCTGCTTGAAGTAGCTTCCGAGTTTGATACGTCGCCCATAGCGTCGTTCGGCATCCTCCAGTTCGCCGATACGGAACGGCATGTGCTGGTCGCGATCGGCAAAGCACGTCTCGCGCTCGGCGCGGCTGAGGAGACCGGCGAGCGTCTGAGGGGCGAGCTGGAGACCGACGTAGTATCCCTCGCGTTCGAGCAGCGGTACGGCCTGGGCCAGGTCGGCCGCCACCTGCGGAGTCGCCGAGGGAGGCGGCAAGCGGGGCAGCGGTGGCGCACTGGGGAGCGAACTTGCGCGCCTCCTGAGCGTCCGCGCCAGCTCGAAGCGCGCCATCGTTTTCATGAAGAAGAAGCTCGGGTCTTTCTTGAAGTACGCGTAGTTTTTCTGAAGGTAGCGCACCGACTTCTGAGAAAGCGTGGAGGTATTGGCCATGAGTGCTCCGGGACACGCGCGCGGCAGGCGCGCCTACCCATTGATGGCCAATTGGCTCAATTGGGGCAACTCAAATTCGTCGGAGACGGGCGATTGTGATGGCCCTGGACGGCCCGCCTTGCCCCGGGGGAACGCGCGGGCAGGCGACGACAGATCGCGTGAATGGAGGAGCCGATAGGTGCCGGATTTCAAATCAGTATGCGAATGGTTGGGTGCCGCCCCGCTGCCCTCTTTTCTTGCGGCCCGCGCAACGGACGAGCGTCTGCGCGCAGGGAGATCGACTGTGGTAGCCCAGACTGGGGACACTCGAACGCGGTCGGTAAGTTTGCAGTAGCCGCTCCCGATGGGCGCGAGCGTAGGCTCAGCGCGCAGCGTCCGGTCCCGAGACCCCCACGCGGCCATCCCACGCGTCGACCCGGAGCACACGCCCATCGCTCGTGATCCGCACTCCGCCGACGAGGTCGGTGCGCAGCGTGATTTGCGAACTCGCCTCCAGCCGCTGCATGACCTCTCCGTGCGGATGTCCAAAGCGGTTGGCCCGGCCGGCGCTCACCACGCTGAGCCACGGTGACGCCGCCGCCAAGAACGCCTGGGTACTCGAGGTGCGCGAGCCGTGGTGGCCCACCTTCAGTACGTCGCTTGAAAGCGCGCGCCGCTTGGTCTCGAGCAGCGTCTCTTCCGTGGCGTGTTCGGCGTCCCCCATGAACAGAAACGAGCGCTCCCCGTGGTTCAGCCTGAGCACCCACGAGTTGTCATTGGCGTCGAACCCTTCGTCGAAGGTCGGACACGGCGAAAGCACCGTGAACGCGGCGCCCCCGAGCGGTGTCGCCCGGCCGCAGCGCTCCGTGGGTCGCACCACGCGGATGCCCTTTTTCCGCGCCACCTCGAGCAGGCGCGCGGCCGCACCCGTGCCGCCCTCGGCCTCCGCCTGCCCGGTGTCCCACAGCTCCCCTACTTGCACGGCGTCGAGCACGGCGAACAGTCCGCCGTAGTGATCCGGGTGCGGATGGCTGAGCACCACGATCTCGAGCCGCGAGATGCGCAGCGCCCGCAGCAAGGGCAGCACGGACTCGGCGCCAGGATCGGGCCCACCGTTCACCGCGCCGCCTGCGTCGATCAAGGCGTGATGCCCCGAGGCGGTTTCGATCAAAACGCTGTCGCCTTGGCCCACGTCGAGCACGTTCACACGGATTTCGCCCGGCTCGAGCGGATGTCGCAGGTTCCATTCGCTGCCCCCGTACCCGAGGCATGCGAGCGCGCTGCACCAGAGCCTCGCGGACAGTGAGCACGGCATCAACCAGGCGAAGGCCAAGAGAGCGGCCGCAAGGCCTTGTAGCAAGGTGAGCGGTGGCAGGGTGAGCGCCGGGTCGAGGTCCGAGCAGATCCGTGAAGCCTGCAAGAAGGCGCCGCTCGCGGTCTCGAACGCCCAGCGGATCCCGAGCCCATCCGAAAGGCCGACCAGCGCGGCGGCCAGCTGGAGCACCACCAGCGGGATCAACAATCCCCCGAGCGGCAGCAGCACCACGTTCGCGACCAGTGCGATCACCGACAAGGAGCCAAAGCACAGCCCGAGAAAGGGCGCGGTGGAGAGCCAGGCGCGCAAGCTCTCCTTGATCGCTCCGCGCAGCCCGCCCGCCCCCTGCGCGGCCGTCAAGAGCGCGCCCGTGGCCAACACCGAGAGCACAAACCCTGGGTGCAGGGCGTCCCGAGGTTCGTAGAGCGCATGGAGCACCACGGCGAAGGCGGACACGTGGAGCGCGTTGGGACGATGACCCAGCGCCACCAGGGCATAGAGCAGCGCGCTCGTGAACGCGGAGCGCCACGCGCTCGGGGCGCCGCCGCAGAGCATGGCGACGAGCGGCGCCAGGACCACGCCGAGGGCGGAGGCGGCGCGTTTGGCCTCGAACCAGAGCCCGAGCGGTGACCACAGCCAGAGCAAGCGCACGAGCGTGACGAGCGCGCCTGCGAGCACGGTGACGTGCATCCCGGACACGGCGAGCACATGGGATACCCCGGCGTTGCGAATGGCGTCGTTGAGCTCGGAGGACACTGCCATGCCTTCACCGAGCAGCAGCGCGCGCGCGATCCCCGCGTGGGGTTCGTGCAGGCTTCTGGTGAAGGTGCGCCGGATGGCACGTCGCAGTCCCGTGATCTCGCGCGCGAGCCAGCTCACGCGATCGATGCGCACGGAGGCCGAGGAGACTGCGCGGGCGCGCAGCGTGAGGCGCGCGTCTGGCCAGCTCGTGGACGGCAGGGGGTTGCGAAAGCGCAGGTTGTTGCGGATCTTGGCGAGCAGCGTCACCTGCGCGCCCACGGGCAGTTCATCGTCGGTCGTAAGCGAGATCCTGGGCTCGCCCGCGGGACAGGTGTCGGCGTCGACCGGCTTGCAGGCGCGCAGGATCACTTCCGACCAGCAGCCGTCGCCGCAGCCGGTGCGCACGACGTCCACGGTGAGCCGGGCGACGCCCGAGGTGACCAGCGGCTCCTCATGTGTGCGCCCATGTGCTCCGAGGAGCGCCATCCAGCTGCAGGTGCTGACGGCGAGACACAAGAGGACCACCAGGCGAGAAGAGAGCACCCAGGCCCCCACGATGCCGGCCACGCCAAGCCCTGCCGACCAGGGGAGGCTGACCCCCTGGGAGTTGCCCCAAAGGAGCCCCAGGAAGGAACAAGCCATGATCAGGATCACAGGCACGTGGCCCGACGAGGCAGCTCTGGATCCAAAACAATCGCGTGCAGTTTCGAATGCTTACGAACCACCATTGGTGGGCGACGGCGGTTTCTTTGACGCGCTGCGGTTGACACGCCTCGAAAACGCCATACATCTGGGGAGCGGCATCACCCTTACGCATGCGTTAGGGTTAGGGTTAGAGATCATGGCCAACTCCCTTCCCCTCAACAAACAGTTCCATCCCGAAGTCGAGGATTCCTCGAAGGGAGCGGAGCGTCTGCGCGCGCCCCTCACGACCTTGCGGGTGGGTGACCTGGCAAAGAAGACGGGCAAGACCGTGCGCGCACTGCACCTCTATGAGGAGCACGGGCTGCTCTCACCGGCACAGCGCTCCAACGGCGGCTACCGGCTCTACAACCGCGCCTCGGAGCTGCGCGTGCGCTGGATCGACAAGCTCCAGCAGATGGGCTTTTCGCTCAGCGACATCAAGCAGATCGTCAACGACGTCGACCACAGCAAGAACGCACCCGACGCCATGCAGCGCGTGCAGGATCTGTTTCGCGAGAAGTTGACGGAAACGCGCGAGCAGCTGCGACGACTCTCTGCTCTGGAGGCCGAGCTCAAGTCCAGCCTCGACTATCTCGAGACCTGCGACACCTGCGACACCGAAGAATTGCTCGGCGCCTGCACCGACTGCGCCCGCCACGCCTGCGAGCACAAACCACCAGATCTCGTGGCTGGTTTCCGCGTTCACTGAGAACCCAGAGCCCGCCTCTCTTTTTCATCGTTTTTGAAAGGCTTTCGTCATGGCCCCCAAGCTCCCGATTTACATGGATAACCACGCGACCACGCCGGTCGACCCGCGCGTGCTCGAGGCCATGATCCCCTATTTCACGATGGACTTCGGCAACGCCGCGAGCCGCAACCACCCCTTCGGATGGAAGGCGGAGGAGGCCGTCGACTATGCGCGCGAGCAGATCGCCAAGCTGATCGGTGCGAGCAGCGACAAAGAGATCGTGATCACCTCCGGCGCCACCGAGAGCGACAACCTGGCCATCAAGGGCGTCGCCGAGTTCTACAAGGACAAGGGCAACCACATCATCACCACGCGCACCGAGCACAAGGCGGTGCTCGACACCTGCAAGAAGCTCGAGAAGGTGGGCTACGACGTCACCTACCTGGACGTGGGCCAAGACGGCCTGGTCAAGCCCGAGCAGGTGGAAGCGGCGATCACGCCCAAGACCATCCTGGTGTCGGTCATGTTGGCCAACAACGAGGTGGGTTCCGTCCAGCCGATCGCAGAGATCGGGCAGATCACGCGCAAGAAGGGCGTGCTGTTCCACACGGACGCCGTGCAGGGCGTGAGCAAGGTGGAGTTCGACGTGGACAAGATGAACGTCGACCTGGCGAGCATCTCCGCCCACAAGATGTACGGGCCCAAGGGGGTGGGCGCGCTCTACGTGCGGAGGCAGAAGCCCCGCGTGCGCATCGTGGGGCAGATGGACGGCGGAGGGCACGAGCGCGGCATGCGCTCGGGTACGCTCAATGTCCCGGGGATCGTGGGCTTCGGCAAGGCCGCGGACATCGCCCTCAAGGAATGGCGGGATGACGCCACCCGCATCTTCGGGATGCGCCAGCGCTTGCGCCAGAAGCTGTTCTCGTCGCTCGACCTCATCCACCTCAACGGCGCGGACGATCCGCACCGCCTGCCAGGCAACCTCAACGTCTCGTTCTCCTTCGTGGAGGGCGAGGCGATGATGATGGCCATCCGTGACGTGGCCGTGTCCTCGGGCAGCGCATGCACCAGCGCGAGCCTCGAGCCAAGCTATGTGCTGCGTGCCATGGGTGTGGACGAGGAGCTCGCCCACTCGTCCATCCGCTTCGGCATCGGTAAGTTCAACACCGACGAAGAGGTCGATTACGTCGCGGATCTGGTGATCCGCTCGGTGCGGCGCCTACGCGAGATGTCGCCACTCTACGAGATGCACAAGGAAGGCATCGACATCAAGTCCATCCAGTGGGCGGCGCACTGACCGCCCCCTTGCTCCTAACCCAGCCCCCACAACCCTAGAGACACTCTTCCTCGCGACGCGAGGGAGCCGCGAAGAAGGAAACCGCCATGGCTTACTCAGACAAGGTCATCGACCACTACGAAAACCCGCGCAACGTCGGCACACTCGACAAGAGCGACGAGGCCGTCGGCACGGGCCTGGTGGGCGCACCGGCCTGCGGCGACGTGATGCGGCTTCAACTGCGCATCAACCCGGAGACCGACGTGATCGAGGACGCCAAGTTCAAGACCTTCGGCTGTGGGAGCGCCATCGCCTCTTCGTCCCTGGTGACGGAGTGGGTCAAGGGCAAGACGGTGGACGAGGCGATGAAGCTGAAGAACACGCAGATCGTGGAGGAGCTCAATCTGCCCCCCGTGAAGATCCACTGCTCGGTGCTCGCCGAGGACGCCATCAAGAGCGCCATCGCCGACTTCCGCAAGAAGCAGGCCGAGCGCAAGGCAGCCGCAGAACAGAAGTGAACGGAAGATGATGACCCACGCAGCGCCACAGAAGCAGGACCCGCTCGCCGGTATCGAGGCCCTCGCGCCCGAGAACGTGATCGCGCCCGTCGGGCGTGAGCACGAGGCCGCGGCGAGCCCCGAGATCCGCCTCACCAAGAAGGCGGTGGAGATGGCCAAGAAGTCCATCGAGCGTCGGGGGGTGCCCACCGAGGGGCTGCGCCTGGGCGTCAAGGGGGGCGGCTGTTCGGGGGTCTCCTATGCCATCGAATTCGCGGACAAGATCCGCGGGCGCGATCATGTGTTCGAGTTCCAGGGGCTCAAGGTGGTGGTCGATCCCAAGAGTCTCATTTACCTGCGCGGATCCATCCTCGACTACGAGGTCAAACTCATGCAGCACGGCTTCAAGTTCCGGAACCCGAACGAGAAGGCCGGTTGCGGCTGCGGCGAGTCCTTCACCGTGTAGTACGAACCGCTCGCGGCGGGCTCTGCGCCTGGCGAGGGTACGAGAGGGACGCATGGATGCCTTCGATGTGCTGGCGCTCGCGCCTGCCTTTGACGTCAACAGTAACGAGCTGGAGCAGCGCTACCGTGACCTGTTGCGCCAGCTCCACCCGGACCGGTTCGCGCAGGCATCGGCCAGTGAGAAGCGCACGAGCCTCTCGCGAGCGGTGGACGTGAACCAGGCTTATCGTTTGTTGCGCGACGATCTCAAGCGCGCCGAGATCCTGCTTGCGCGCTTCGAACAGCGGAGCGCGGGCGCCGAGACTACGGACCCGAGCCTCTTGATGGAGGTCATGGAGCTTCGCGAGGCGCTCGCCGAGGCCAAGGGGGAGGGTGATCGAGTGGCGGTGGCGGCGCTCAAGCGCGATGTGCTCGCGCGCGAAGAGCAGGCCGCGAGCTCGCTGCGAAAGGCGTTTGCGATCCTGCAGCAGGGCGGCGACCAGGCGAGCGCCCGCGCAGACGCCCATCGCGCCCTGTCACGACTGCGCTATTACCGTCGCTTCCACGAAGAAGTCGAGCGCTTCGAAGAAGAGAACGCGGAGTAAGCCATGGCCCTGCTTCAGATACACGACCCTCAGGCACAGAAGACGCCGATCGGGATCGATCTGGGCACCACCAACAGCCTGATCGCGCACGTGACCGCCACCGGCGCGCCCGCGACCATCCTCGACTGCGACAATGAGGCCCTCGTCCCTTCGGCGGTGCACTACAGCCAGGACGGGCGGGTGTTGGTGGGGAAGGACGCGCTCGCGCTGGCCGAGCGGTTCCCCGAAGACACCATCCTCAGCATCAAGCGCTTCATGGGACGAGGCGCGAGCGACCCGGAGACGCGCAAGCTCGGGCCCTATCGGTTCGCGACCAACGAGGGGCCCGTGGTCAAGCTCGATGTCGCCCCCGCGCGCGTGGTGACCCCGGTGGAGGTGAGCGCGGAGATCCTCACGTTCCTGCGCGAGCAGGCCGAGGACGCGCTCGGTGACGTCGGAGGCGTGGTGATCACGGTGCCCGCCTACTTCGACGACGCTCAGCGGCAGGCCACCAAGGATGCCGGGCGTCTCGCGGGGCTCGAGGTGCTGCGCCTGCTCAATGAGCCCACGGCGGCGGCGCTGGCCTACGGTCTAGAGGAGAAGCAGAACGGCACCTTCGCCGTCTACGATCTCGGCGGCGGCACGTTCGATGTCACCATCCTCTCGCTCGAGGATGGCGTGTTTCAGGTGCGATCCACGGGCGGGGACAGTCAGCTCGGCGGGGACGACATCGATCGCGCGTTGGCGCATGTGTTCCTCGAGGAGATGGGCTACGAGAGCGAGGCCGCGCTGCCCGCGATCCTCGTGCGGCACCTGATCCAGTCTGCCAAGGCGGTGAAGCACGCGCTCACGCATCAAGACTCGGTGGAGGCCGAGATCGAGCGGCCCGACGGAAGCACGTTCGTGCGCCGCGTGAGCCGCGCGGAGCTCGACCTGCTGATCAAGCCAATCGCCCAGCGCACGGGCGCGGCCTGTCGGCGCGCGTTGAAGGACGCCGGCTTCGACGCCAAGGAACTCGATGGCGTGATCCTGGTCGGCGGCGCCACGCGGGTGCCCTACATCCGCAACTACGTGAAGGAGCTGTTCGGCAAGGAGCCGCTCGCCTCGCTCGACCCGGATCAGGTCGTGGCGCTCGGGGCGGCCATCCAGGCCGACCTCTTGGCAGGCACCGGGCGCAACGAAGAGGTGTTGTTGCTCGACGTGATCCCGCTGTCCTTGGGCATCGAGACGATGGGGGGCGTGGCGGAGAAGATCCTGCCGCGCAACTCGCCGATCCCCGCGGCGCAGGCGCAAGAGTTCACCACCTACGCGGACAACCAGACCGGCTTCGAGCTCCACGTGGTGCAAGGAGAGCGTGAGCTCGCGCAAGATTGCCGCTCGCTCGCCCGGTTCACGCTCAAGGGCATCCCGCCCATGCCTGCGGGGCTCCCGCGCCTGCGGGTGACGTTCCGCGTGGACGCCGACGGCTTGCTCAAGGTGGAGGCCGAGGAGAAGACGACAGGCACGCGCCAGGAGGTCGAGGTGAAGCCGAGTTACGGCCTCACCGACGAGGAGGTCGAGCGCATGCTGCTCGACGCGTACGAGCACGGCGAAGAGGACGTGAAGGTTCGGCGCCTGCGCGAGGAGCAAGTTGACGCGCAGCGCATCCTTTCTTCGCTCGAGCAGGCCATGGAGCGGGACGCCGAGTTGCTCTCGGACGAAGAAGAGCGCGCGGACATCGAGGGCGCGATCCGCAGGCTCAAGCGGGCCCTCGAGGGGCAGGACCACGACGAGATCCACAAGCGCATCGAGGACCTGGACCAGGCCTCCAAGGGCTTTGCGGGTCGACGCATGGATCGCAGCATCGCGCAGGCGCTCGCCGGGCGCGCTGCCGCGCAACTCGAGGACGAGACCAAGACCGCGCGCGGCATCGAGCCGCACCTCGGCAACAGCCCGCTCATGGGCGGGCAGGGTTCGGAGAAGCACTGATGCCGAAAGTTCGTTTCATCCGGGAAAACCTCGAGGTCGAGGTGGAGCCCGGGCAAACCATCCTGGAGGCCGCCAAGAAGATCGGCGCGCCCGAGGGCGATCGCTGTGGGGGCGTCTGCGCATGCTCCACCTGCCACGTGTACGTGACCAAGGGCTTCGACTCACTCTCGGAGATCGAAGACGAGGAGTTCGACATCCTTGACAAAGCCTTCGACGTGCGCAGCACGTCCCGTCTCGGCTGTCAGGCGAAGATCGAAGGCGACGAGGACCTCGAGGTCGAGATCAGCGGCGAGAGCTTCCAGGCGTTCCTGGACGAGCATCCAGACGAGAAGGCCCGCGCCCTCGCACTGCGCGAGCCCAAGTAACGCGCAGGGGACGGAGTGTTCAAGCTTCATTCGAGACCAAGCCGCACATGGTCTCGAAGTGAAGCTTGAATACTCCTCCCCTCTCCGGCCTTACTCGCCCCTCTCCGGAATCGTTGGAGTTTCAGGGTCGTCGTCGGAATTCGGTCGTGATCGGGCTGGGGCAGGTGTGTTCCGTGCGTCGGCGACTTGAACTTTGCGAGTCCATCCCGTAACTTCCGCCGCCCAGGGCGGTTAGCTCAGCTGGATAGAGCATCGGCCTCCGGAGCCGAGGGTCACAGGTTCGAATCTTGTACCGCCCGCCACGAACAGCAGTCGAAAGCGCGTCCAGGCGCGCCGAGCAACGCGAGGAAATCCGAAAATGTACCTGCACATGCCCCGTAGCCAGAAGCGTGACCGCAAGGTTTCCAGCCGCTACACCGCCAAGCTGAAGGCCAAGAATCGCCGCCGCGTGAACCGCATGCAGGGGCGCCGGCTCTCGAAGGCCTGAGCGCCGCTCCTCGGTGAGCTCCCCCGCAACGAATGGGGAGCCCGCCCGCGAACGACACCGCGCTCCCTCGGAGTCCCGCAATCCTTGGGCAAACCTGCCCATGGCGGTAGAGTCAATCAGGTGAGCGAGAAATCCATCTTCGTGGTCAGCGACTCGACCGGCGAGACCGCCGAGCGCGTCGTGCGTGCTGCCTTAGTGCAGTTCCCGAGCCACCGCGTGCGGGTGCGGCTATTCACCCGCGTGCGCGACCGAGATGCCGTAGCCGACGTGGTGAAGCGCGCGGCCGAAGCCAAGGCCATGGTGGTCTACACCCTGGTGGGCGGCGAGCTGCGGCAGTGCTGCTATGACCTGGCGCTGCAGCACGATGTCGAGGCAGTGGATGTAATCGGCGCGCTGATCGGCAAGGTGAGCACCTTCCTCGGAGCGTTGCCGCTGGGAGCGCCCACGCTCACCCAGCCGCTCTCGGAGGAGTACTTCCGCCGCGTGGAGGCCATCGAGTTCGCCGTAAAGAGCGACGACGGCAAGGAGCCGCGTAACCTGCGCAAGTCGGACCTGGTCTTGGTGGGGGTGAGCCGAACCAGCAAGACCCCGCTCTCGACCTATCTGGCAGGCCGCGGTTTGAAGGTCGCCAACGTGCCGCTGGTGCTAGGGGTGCCCCCGCCGGACGAGTTGCTCGAGGTGCACAAGGACCGCGTGGTGGGGCTCACCATCGAGATCGATCTGCTGATGGAGATCCGGATGGCGCGCCTGCGACAGCTGGGCATGCCCACGGACACCAACTACGGCGCGCGGGCGCACATCCAGGAGGAGCTCGACTTCGCGCAGCGCTTGTACGACGAACACGGCTGGTTCGAAGTGGACGTGAGCGGACGCGCGATCGAGGAGACCGCGACGATCATCCTGGAGCGCTACAAAGAGCTCGACGAGGTTAGGACGGGGACCAGCGCGTTGCTGCGCGCATGATCAATCAAGGCCTGGGCGCGTTCTTGCCGTACTGCTCGTGCATGGCCACGAAGAACTGCGCCAAGATGCCGTCGGCCACCCGTAGACGGCGCCCGAGCTCACGCGAGATGTTCATCAGGAGCAACGCGTAGTCCTTGAGGTCGCGCCTGTAGAGCAAGCGATCGACGTGATCGGTGCCCAAGGTGAGGAGCAGGCTGGGCGCCAACGCGCGCACGCTGGCCGAGCGCGGATGCACGTTCAAGATCGCCATCTCGCCGAACCAGTCTCCCGGCCCCAGCATAGCCACCCGGACTTGGCTTCCGTCGTCCGCCTTCTTCACCACCTCGAGCTCGCCATGAATGACGACGAACATCTCGTTCGAGGTGTCCCCTTCGCGGACGATCAGCGTGCCGGGCTCGACGCGGACGTGCGGGAGCTCCCGCGCGAGCACCTCGAGACCGGCGTCGGAGACGCCCCCGAACAAGCCGATGTCGCGCAAGGTGGCTGGAGTGATGGAAGGTCGGACATTGTCTGCCATGGGGCCTCATGGGATCGCGGACGAACTCGTCGGCCGGTCGGCCGGTTTGGGGGACCGCACGTAGGGCCACGCCCCCCGCGCACAACGACTGCCAGCAGAACAGGGATCGGCGCCGCAGACAACTTGGAGCAGCGACCCGCACCACCAGAGCCAACCGCCCTGGGTTGGGTCTTACCAGATTGTGGGGGACCGGCTACTATCCAGGCCAGTATGCGCAGGGATGTCAGGTAGGAATGGAGCTCCCGCGCGCCTTCGGTCCATACACGTTGCTCAATCGCCTCGCCGTGGGAGGCATGGCGGAGATCTACGTGGCCAAGACGGCGGGGCTCGGCGGCTTCGAGAAGCTGGTCGCGCTCAAGCTCGTGCACCCGCATCTCTCGGCCGATCCGCACTTCGTGCGCATGCTGGTGGACGAAGCGAAGATCCTGGTGCTCTTGACCCACGCCAACGTCGCCCAGGTGTTCGATCTCGGCTGCATCGAGGGCACGTACTTCATTTCCATGGAGTACGTGGAGGGCCTGGACGTGCACGGCCTGCAGAAGGCCGCGGCCAAGGCCGCCGAAGAGCTCCCGATCCCGGTCTGTTGCTTCCTCGTGGCCGAGATGCTCAACGGCCTCGACTACGCCCACCGCAAGCGTGACGCCTCGGGCCGCCCCTTGAACATCGTCCATCGCGACGTCTCCCCGCAGAACGTGCTGATCAGCAACGCGGGCGAGGTGAAGCTCGTGGACTTCGGCATCGCCAAGACGAGCCTGCGCGTCGAGGGCACCGAGGTCGGGGTGATCAAGGGCAAGTACTACTACATGTCCCCGGAGCAAGCGTGGGCGGACCCCATCGACCGGCGCAGCGACGTGTTCTCCACGGGCATCGTGCTCTACGAGATGCTCACCGGCCGCATGCTCTACAGCGCGCGCTCCATCCCCGAGTTGATCGGCAAGGTGCGCGCGGCCGAAATCCCGCCGCCCACGACCTTGCGCCCGGAGATCCCCGAAGCGCTCTCCAACATCGTGATGAAGGCGCTCGCGCGCGACCCCAAAGATCGCTTCCCGAATGCGATCGATTTCTCCGAAGCTCTGCGGGACTACCTGTACGAGACGGCGCCCGCGTTCAACGCGAGCCGCCTCGCGCAGTACGTGGCCGCGCTGGTGGAGAAGGCCAGCCGCACGGACGGAACCAACGAAGAGAAGACCGATCGAACCGGCAAGCTCCGGGCGCTGACGCGCGAGGAAGTGCGCACCGAGAACAGCGTGATCTTCGCGCTGCAGCAGCCCGCGGGAGACACTCAGGGTGGGGTGGGGGGGGCCAGCGCGCTGCCTTCGGCGCCCCAGGTACCCGGCGCCAATTGGGGGCCACCGCCTCAGCCGCGGATCTCCGCCTGGCCACTCGAGGACACCGACGGCGGCAGCGAGCCGCTGACCGAGCGGCTGCGAGGCCCGCTGATCGCGCGCGGTCCCACCCAGTCCGGGTCGAGCCTCTCGGCACCCGCGCAGGTGAGCCGCATCCCGCCGCCTCCGTCGTCGACCAACCATCCAGGCGCGGCGAACTCGGCCGCCAGGATCCCATCGTTCTCGGTGCCGCCCGTGCGGCCGAACCTCTCGGTCCCCCCACCGCTGCCTGGTGGCAACCTGTCGGTGCCCGCTCCGCCCGCGCCAGGCCACAGCCGACCGGGCATGTCCTCGCAGCGTCTGCCGCTGCCGCCACCCCCCAGCGCCGAGGAGACGGCCGAGCCGACCGGGCAATACCGGCCCCGGCACATGGCGGCGCTGAAGCACGCGCAAGAGCCGGAGACTCCCTCCTTCCCGCCGGACGCTCTGCCGGGGGCGGTGCTGCCGATGGGGGGGCCCATGGTCGCGCGCGGGGGCCCGCCTTTGCCAATGCCTGCGCTCGTGCCTCCGCCAGGGGAGCTGCCACCCGTCACCTCGATTCCCCCGTCACCGCCGGTCCCGGATTTCCACGCGGACCACGGATATCGGGGGAGCCGCTTTGGTCGGCGCAGCTTCCAGGTGGCCCTCGGGCTCGTGCTGAGCGTGTGCGCCGTGCTGGTGTTCAAGCTGGCCGGAGGCGCGCCGCAACCGCCTCAACTCGAGGTGATCTCCGTGCCGCAGGGGGCGCGCGTGCGGGTCGACGGCGCCGAGCAGATGGGCTTCACGCCGCTGCGCATCACGGGCCTCGAGCAAGGCCGCAACTACGCCCTGCGCGTGGAGCTCGCAGGCTACTTGCCCTGGGAAACGAACTATCAGGCCACCCCGGGCGCGGTGCAGCAGATCGCGGTGCTCTCACCGATCACGGGCGAGCTGCACGTTTTGTCCACGCCCCAGGGCGCGACGGTCTATCTGGACGACACCGCGATCGGCAAGACGCCGCTCACCATTTCCTCACTTACGGTGGGGCGCAGGGTGCGTTTGCGTATCGCGCACCCGGGGTATGCAGAGGCCAAGCGAGAGGTGACGATCTCGGAGGCGCAGCTCAAGTTGGTCGAGCGCTTCACGCTCACGCAGCCACTTCATCCGCGACGCTGAACTCAGGGGCGGGCGTCGTGTCCGAGCTCGAGGTTGTCGATCAAGCGCGTTGCGCCGAGGCGGGCTGCCACCAAGATCACTTGGCGATCGCAGGCCTCGGTCAGCGGCTCGAGGGAGTCCGGATCCGCGGCTTCGATGTAGTCGATGGCGTCGAAGGCTGGGGCCACGCGCGCGCGGACCAAGCCAGAGAGTTCGCTCGGATCACGCGAGCCCCCCGCATAGGCGTCGTAGGCCGCGCGCAGCCCCTCTGCGATGGCGACGGCCCGAGCGCGCGCCGGTGCCTCGAGGTAGCGATTGCGCGAGGATATGGCGAGCCCGTCGGGTTCACGGAGGATGGGGGCTCCGACCACTTCGACCGGGAGATTGAGGTCCTCGACCAGGCGCACCAGAACCTTCCACTGCTGATAGTCCTTGCGGCCGAAGATGGCCACGCATGGACCCACGGCCGTGAACAGCTTGCTGACCACGGTGGCCACCCCGCGGAAGTGGGTGGGGCGAAAACTCCCCTCGAATCGGGCACTCAACGCCGGAACCTCGACCTGCGCTTGAAACCCAGGCGGGTACATCGTCTCGGGGGTCGGGGCGTACACGATGTCTACGCCGTGCGCCTGACAGCGCTCGAGGTCGGCCTCGAACGTGCGGGGATAGCGCCCGAGATCCTCCGTGGGGCCGAACTGCAGCGGATTCACGAAGATGCTGAGCACGCGCAGCGTGGCCCCCTGCGCTTCGCAGGCGCGCACCAGGGACATGTGGCCATCGTGGAGCGCACCCATGGTGGGCACGAAGCCGATCTTGGCGCCGCGCTTGCGCTCGGCTTCGCAGCGCGCGAAGAGGGCGCGCGGATCGCGGATGATGTCGATCATGGCTCGGCGGGTAGGTGAGGCGGAGCTCGCTCAGTGGGTCGGACCGTAGCCAGCGGGCGCGTTCACCGTCGCCGGCCGCACAGCGGGTTCGCCAGCGCGTTGCACGTTGCCGAACGAGTGTTCTTCGGCGGGGAAGGCGCCGCTCTTCACTTCCTCGCAGTAGCTGCGGGCTGCCGCCTGCCCTTCGGCATAGAACTCGGCGTAGCGCTTCACGAACTTGGGACGCAGGTTGGGCGTGAGCCCGAGCAGGTCGTAGCAGACCAGCACTTGGCCATCGCAGTTTACGCCGGCCCCGATTCCGATGGTGGGAATCTCGAGCTCGGCGCTGATGCGCGCGGCCAGGTCCGAGGGGATGCCCTCGAGCACCAGGGAGAACGCGCCCGCCTCGGCCACCGCCCGGGCGTCATCGAGCACACGCTGGGCATCTTCGACGGTCTTGCCCTGGACGCGGAAGCCGCCCATGGCATGCACGCTCTGCGGCAAGAGGCCCACGTGGCCCATCACCGGAATCCCGAGGCTCACCAGCTTGCGGATGGTGTCGGCCGCCTCGAGACCACCTTCGAGCTTGACCGCGTGCGCGCCCCCTTCGCTCAAGAAACGGCCCGCGTTGCGGATGGCCTGCTCGAGTGAGGGCTGCCAGCTCAAAAATGGCAGGTCTCCGACCACCATCGCGTGTCGAGCTCCGCGCGCGACCGAGCGGCAGTGGTAGATCATCTCGTCGAGCGTGACCGGCAAGGTGGAGTCGAGCCCCTGGACGACCATGCCCAGCGAATCGCCTACGAGCAGGATGTCGGCGCCGCCTTCGTCCAGCATCTGGGCGAAGGTCGCGTCGTATGCGGTGATCATCGCGATGCGCTCGCCACGTACCTTCATCGAACGGATGGTGGGGACAGTGATGCGCGCGGCCTTGGGGCGAGGGGACTCGTGGGCCATGGGTGTATGCTGGTTTCCGTCGCGGCCAGGTCCAATCCCGGTCCACGCTTCCACGTGTCCCGAATCTAGCGCACTTGCCCCCGCGCGCCCAAGTGGAGGTGCTCGCCCGGCCGACTACTCGGACGTTTCGGTAGCCGCGGCCAGCCCGTCGGCCCGCGCGCGCATGCGCTGGGCCTCGTCGCCGAGCCCCAACGCCTCCAAAAGCCGTGCGGCTTCAAGGTGATAGGCGGCGTGGTTCCCCGTGTCCGAGCCCTGGCAGAGGGCCCGGTACAGGTCCGCCGCACGGGTCAGGTTCTCGGCTTCCTCGTGCAACTTGGCGAGCGCGGTCACAGCTTGCGGCGGAAAGTCGGTGTGCCCGCGGGTGGCGAGCTGGTCCAGGACCGCCTCGAGCGCCGCAATCGCCCGCGGGCGGTCGCCCGCCTCCGCACACGAAAGCCCCAGCTCCATGGTCACGGGCCACTCGACGGGTGCATCGTCGAAGGTGGCGGCGCACATCTCGAGCACCTCGACCGCATCCCTGGGGCGCTTGATCAGCCGCAGATAGTTTCCCAGGTCCAGAAGCGGCCTGGGGTCGTCCTCCAGCGCCGCCGCCGACGCCTCGAGCTCCGCGATCGCCCCCTCGTGGTCCCCTGCTTCATGGGCGATCCGGGCGAGCGCGCGGTGCGCTGCGATGCGCGCGCCGCCCCCCTCCTCGGGGCCAATCCGCGCGAGGAACGTGCGCAGGGCATCGCGCGCGCCCGCTTCGTCGCCGAGCGAAAGCCGCGCGCGGCCCAGCTCCAGCCAGAGATAGCTCGGCGCGCGGGCGGTCTTCAGCAAGCCTTCGAGCAGGGGCAGGGCCGCCTCGGCCCGCTCCTCCTCGATCGCCAGCGTCGCTTGCAGCAGGGGCTCGCCGTACGACTCGAGCTCCTTGGCCTGCAGCGGCTCCCAAGCGCTGGTGATCAGCGTGATCCGCTCCTCCTCGCTCAGGGGGGCAGGGCCGCGCGCCTGCTCCTGCGCATCGGTTTGTTCGATCCGCCGCTGCGCCGCTTCGATGCGCGCGCGGACCTCGTCAGAGCGCGCGGTCTCGAACGCGTGTCGCAGCTCCTCGTGGGCCAACTCGAGGTGCCCTCCGCGCGCGTAGTTCTCCGCCTCGGCGAGGCGCGTCTCCGCGATGCGATCGCAGCTCAGCGAGGCCATGCGCCTGGCCTCGCTCACCAGGTCCGAAAGACCGTCCTTCTCGGCGCGCTCCTCGGCGCGGTCGAACGCGAGCTTCGCGTCCCCGAAGCGTCGTTCGGCGAACAGGGCCTCCGCCTCGGCCATGAGCTCACGTGCGTCCTTCTTTCGAAACAGTCCGAACATGACCTTCAGTTGCCCTTTTCCTTCTTCTCCTTGGCCATCATACGCTGCAGCGCGGCCGACTTGAGCGGCTGGGACACGTTGCGGCTCCGCGACAGGGTGCGCAGTTCGTCGTCTCGTAGGTGGCCGATGAAGCGCAGCGAGATGCCCACCGGGGTCTTGGGGTTGAACACCAGGCCGTGCTTGATCTCGTGGTTCTTCGTCCACTCCCGCTTGTTGCCGCAATAGCGCAGGATTTCCTCACCGACCTCCTTACTGCGCACGATGGGGGCGACCTCGGTCTCTTGCATGGCAGGCGAAGAGATCGCGGCGTAGGCCACCGCCTTGTCCTTATCGCGCACCAAGAACGCGCGGGCGGAGGCGTTGCCCACCATGGCCAGGCGCAGCTTTTCGGCGCTGGTCATGTTGCGAATTTTCATCATCAGGGGCAGGTAGCGCTCGCTCACCTGATCCTCCTGCGCCTCTTCGTCCTCGCTCGCCTGCACCGCGTCGGGGTTGTCGTCGTCTTCGGCGAGGGCTTGGGCGAAGTCGAGATCGGAGGGGAGGGGCTCCTCGGTGGGCTCGGGGATGAGCTGCCCCTTGATAGCCTCCACGTGCGCCTGGTAGGTGGGGATGTCGAGCTGCACGTGGTTGCGCGCCGCGAGCTCGATCAGGCGGTCCGCGGTGGACATGCGCGTGTTCTTGTTGCGGTAGAGCGATTCGATGATCTTGGGCGCGGCCAACAGGCGCTGCTCGTTGACCGCGATGCGCTCGCTGACCTTCTCCGAGCAGCGCAGGGCCAGCCACTCGAGGCTCCCGACGTGCGTGCTGGGGTTGGCGGCCACCCGCTCGCACACATCGTCGCGATCTCGGAAGTGCTCGATCAAGTGATCCAGGAAGGACTCCGGGAGCGCCGCCTCGCACGCGGGCAAGAGCACGTTCTCGGGCAGCCCATCGAGGCTCGCCTTGGCGCTCTTCGACAGCGCTTCGTCCGGGTCGGCGGAGAGCTGCAGGAGTAACATGACCTGCTCATTGCCCTTCACGGGAACCATGCCGCGCGCGGCCATCATGCGCGCGGGCCCTGGCGCGGCGGGATCACAGAAGCGCTTGATGCTCGCGGGGAGCTGGTCTGCGGAAAGCGGGAGCGGAGCGGGACGAGCCATGGGGCCGCTATTGTAGCGAGCCTCGAGCGAGACGCGTGAACAGTATCGGCCGCCGACAGCTTTCGCGGCGGCCGCCGAGCCGGGTCAGTCGTAGTACTCGTGCCCCAGGTGTGTGATGAGGTTCTCTCCCTTGATCCAGCGCAGCATGTTCTTGAGCTTCATGCCCTGGACGAACAGGTCGTTCTCCGGGTAGAGGCCCGGGGCCGTCATGGGGCTCTTGTAGAAGAAGCTGAGCCACTCCTGAACCCCGGAAAGCCCGGCGCGCTGGGCGAGATCGGTGAAGAGCGCGAGGTCGAGCACGATCGGCGCCGCCAAGATGGAGTCGCGGCACAAGAAGTCGATCTTGATCTGCATCGGGTAACCGAGCCACCCGAAGATGTCGAGGTTGTCCCAGCCTTCCTTCTGGTCGCCGCGCGGCGGGTAATACTCGATTCGAACCTTGTGGTACATGTTGCCGTAGAGCGACCGGTGGAGCTCGGGCTGCAAGATGGTCTCGAGCACGCCGAGCTTGCTGACCTCCTTGGTCTTGAAGCTCTCGGGGTCGTCGAGCACCTCCCCGTCGCGGTTGCCGAGGATGTTGGTGGAGAACCAGCCGCGGATGCCGAGCATGCGCTGGCGTAGACCTGGCGCGATCACCGTCTTCATCAGCGTCTGACCGGTCTTGAAGTCCTTGCCCGAGATGGGCAGCTTGCGCCGCTGCGCGAGCTCGCGGATGGCCGGGATGTCCACGGTCAAGTTGGGCGCACCGTTGCAGTACCCGACGTCCTCCATCAGGCAGGCGTAGGCGTAGATCATGGAGGGGCTGATGCCGCGGTCGCTCCTCTTCAGGCCCTCCTCGAATTTCGCGAGCGAGCTGTGCACGGCGGCGGGTTCGGAGTGGATCTCGGTCGAGCCACACCATACGGCCACTGCGCGGTCGAGCTCGTGCTCCCGCTTGAAGCGACGGATATCCTCGCGAACGGCCTCGGCCAGCGACCACTTGTCGCTGCCCTGTTTCAGGTTCTCGCCGCGCAGTCGCTTCACGAACTCGGGAAAGAACACCGCCTTCATGGGCCTTATTTTCTCGAGCTCGTCTCGCACGAGTTCGAGGTGTTCGTTGGTGAGTACTTCGGCGGTCTTGGCGGCCTCGTAGGCGTTGTCGGGGAACAGGTCCCAGCCGCCGAACACCAGGTCATCGAGCGAGGCGAGCGAGACGAATTTCTTGATCGGCGGGGAGGTGGCGTCGGTGCGCTTGCCGAGCCGAATGGTGCCCATCTGCGTGATCGATCCAACGGGCGCCGCGAGTCCGCGCCGAGCGAGCAAGCAACCGGCGATGAATGTGGTGCCTACGGCCCCCATGCCAGGCAAGAGGACACCGAGTCTGCCTTTGGCTTCCTTGATCTGCTTGGGCTGTTGCATGCGCGAAGTCCTTTGAGCGCTGCGTTCTCCACGCAACTTCGTCTGACACGAGCGATGAGCTTTTCATCAGTCTGTGCCCAACAACGAGCGCGGGCGAGCGCAATGCGCGCACCAATGGCTGCTCGATCTGCACGATCGTCGCGTGAACGCGCTGGCTGTTACAGTCCCAGCCAGGGACGCGCGTCTTCGGTCTTGGTGCCCCGACGAACTTCGAAGTAGATCGGGTTTGTGCCGGCGTTTCCGAGGCGAGCGCTCTTGGAGACTTCGTCTCCGACCTGAACCTCGACGGAGGCAAATCCGCCGTACACCGTGTAGTAGCGATCTTTATGATCGAGGATCACGAGGTGTCCATAGGAGCCGTAACGATCGGCGAACGCGACACGACCTTCTGCTGCGGCGCGCACCGCGGCGCCGCGCTGCGCATTGAACTCGAGACCAGGTCCGCCGCTCTCGGCGCGCTGGGCTTCTTGGATGCTCGAGGGGCCGGAGACCGGCAAGGCGAGGGCGCCGCGCTGATCGACGAAGCGACGCGGCTCGCTGCCTCTGGAACCCACCACCGAGAGGCCGTAGCTCATGTGCGAGCTGGCCCCGATAACCGGCACCCGCGCGGGCAATGAGAGGCCTGCGCTACGCAGGTTCTGCTCGATTTGCTGCTGGATCAACGCGGCCTGGGCGCGCTCCAGGTCGCCGATCTCGCGACGCTGCGCGTCCAGATCTCGGCTGAGGCTGGCCTGTTCGGCGCGCAGCTTGGTGAGCTCCTGCTCGAACTCGGTGAGCTGCGCGAGATCGGTGCGCACCACGCGTCCCAGCCGCTCCACCCGCGAGGCATGGCCGAGCAGCCCTTCGAGGCCCGTGGTCAGTGGCAACAGGCCGCTGCGACTGAGGCGATAGAGCGCCCGCCCGTCCGTGGTCAAGCGCACCTTCTGGCGCGCGCGATCGTCGTCGAGCTGTTGGATGCGCGCGAGCACTTCGTCGGCGCGCGCGCGGGTCGCTTCGAGGCGGGAGCGTGCCGCCCCGAGGCGATCGAGCGGTGGAGCGCCCGCGCGGTTCACCTCGGCCGCGGCGAGCGAACTCAGGGCGATGGCAGCCGAGAGACCCACACTCGAGATCCACCAGCAGGGCGCGCGCATGGGGCCTCAGACCGCCATGTACCGGCGAATGGAGAGCGCGCTGCCCAGCGCACCCGTGATCGTTCCCGACACCAGCACGGCGAGCACCAGCGTTGGAGACAGGAAGCTGAGGCGCATCCCGAGCAAAGGCACCAGGGTCGCGTTCACTTGTCCGCGCAGGAGCAAGAAGGCTATCAGCAGGAGCAGCACGGAGACGAACGCCGACAAAAATCCCTGCAGCGCGCCCTCGACCACGAATGGGCCGCGTACGAACGCGTCGGTGGCGCCGCACATCTTGAGCATCTCGATCTCATCTTTGCGGTTGGCGAGCGCGAGACGGATCGTATTCGACACCACGGCAAAGACGCAGAGCAGGACCAGCACGCCCACCACCCAGGCGGCGGCGCGGCCCGCCGAGAGCATGCCACTCAAGCGGTCGAACCAGCTGCGGTAGGTGTCCACGTCGCCCACCGCAGCCTTGAAGGCGAGCACATGCCGCGCCACCTCTTGGATGCGCGCGTCGCTGGCATCCGCGGTGAACTCGACCTCGAGCGACGCCGGGAACACCTCGGGGGGCAGGCTGGCGAGATCTCCGCTGTGCGCGCTCTCGCGGAGAAACGCCTCGCGCGCCGCCGCTGAGCTCAAGTGCTGCACTTCGGCCACGCCGGGGAGGGCGACCAACACCAATCGCAGGCGGTCCACGTCCGCGGTCTGCGCGTCATCCCGCAAGTAGACGCTCATCCGGTGGGTGCGCCCCCAACGTTCCGCGAAGGAGCCGAGGTTCACGACCGCGAGAAGCGCCGTGGAGAGGCACAAGAAGGCCACGGTGAGGCTGGAAATGGCCACGCCGTACAGCTTGGCGTCCTCGCGAATTCCGCGCTTGGCGCGGCGAAGCAACGAGCTCAGTTCCATCTGGTCGTCCCCGTCCTCAAGCGCTCGCGCGGCGGATGCGCGCGGACCAGCCAATGAGACCTTCGCGTGCCTCGGTCAGACGCCCGTCCTCGAGCACCAACAGCCGATGCGGGCGCGTGGCGAGCAAGGTGTGATCGTGGGTCGCGAACAACACGGTTGTGCCGCTGCGATGGATCTCTTCGAACAAGGTGAGGATGTCGAGCGCCAGCGTGGGATCGAGGTTGCCGGTGGGCTCGTCGGCGATCAGCAGGGCCGGCTCGCTGACGATGGCGCGCGCGATGGCCACGCGCTGCTGTTCGCCCCCCGAGAGATGTCCCGCGCGTTCGGCGCCGCGGCCGTCGAGGCCCACGCGCTCGAGCGCTTCGGCGACGCGCGAGCGCACCAAACGCGGGGGTAGGTCGAGGATCTCGAGGGCGATGGCGACGTTCTCGAACACCGACCAATGCGGGATGATCTTGAAGTCCTGAAACACCACGCCCATGTTGCGGCGCAGGTAGGGGATGGAGTCCTTGGTCAGCCGCGCGATGTCGCGACCGCAGAAGTAGATGTGACCGTCGTCGACGGAGATCTTCCGGAAGATCAGCTGCAGGAGCGTGCTCTTTCCGGATCCGCTCGGACCGGTAATGAACACGAAATCGCCGCGCTCGATGGTCAGGTCGATGCCGCGCAAGGTGGGCACCTCGCGCTGGAAGAACTTGTAGACGTTCTCGAGCACCAGGATGGGGCGATCGGCCGCGCTCGGATCGGGCCGCGCACCCGCTCGGAAGAAGGCGAAAGGCCGCACGACGCGCCGCGCCCCGCTTCCATCGCTTCCACCTCTAGGAGCCATGGCGCCCACCGTGACAGGGAACGCGCCGTCCGATCAAGATTTCGGCTTTTTGGCCCCTAACGCCCCGATCTCACCTGTTTCCGCGCTGCGATCGGGGTCCACCCCCCAGCCCCACTGAAACACCTGTGTGAGCAGCCGCTCGGCCAGCTTCCCGTGCGGGGAGAAGCCCCAGATGTGCTCCTGGGAGACGTCATCCAGGTCGGCGTAGTAGCGCCACAGAAAGAAGCCAGTGAACCACGGCTCGGGCAAGAACGTCTCGAACAGCGCCGAGAGGGCCCGGGCCTGCTCGTGCTCGTCGAACACCACGTCGGTCATGTCGTCCGGCCAGAGCCATGGCTGTACCGCCGCGTCCTTGCGCGTCGTGTAGCCGATCTCGACGAACAGCACGGGCATCTCGAGCACGCGCGCGACGTGGTGGATTCCGTCGCGTGCGCGGGCGGCCCCCTCGAGATACTCGGCGTAGCTTGCCCCCTCGTGGTCAGCGAGCGGGTAAAACGCGTTCACGCCGATCAAGTCGAGCTGATCCCAGAACGTGACGCCTTCGACCTCGTCCCAGTTGGCGCTGTAGGTGAGGAACCCGGAGAACCGCGCGCGCACGTCGCGGATCAATCCGCGCCAATACGGATCGAAGCGGCCACTCCACGACTTGCATTCGACCCCGATCGAGAAGCCATCGGCGCCGGCCTCGGCGGCCAGCTCGGCCCAGCTCAGCACAAAGGCGCGATAGGCCGCCTGGTAGTCCCGCCACCCCTGTTCGGAGCCGGGATCGATCTCGCCACGCCAGCCGCCGGTCTCCACCCACAGGTGCGGGATCAGCAGCACCCCCATGCCGCGCGCCTTGGCCTGGTGGATCATGCGTGCGACCGCGGCGCGGTTTTCGGCGTAGGGGGCCTCGAAGTCCATCTGGATCTCGGTGCTGCTGAGACTCCAGATCCGCCCGAAGGGGGTCACGCTGATCCAGCTGGTCCCCATGCGCGCGAGCTCATCGAGCAGCGCCTCGCTGGAGGCGCTGCCGTAGCCACGCCCGGGCCACTGGGAGCTCTCGATGGGGCCCACGGTGATACCGCGGATGCCCGCGTGCCCGGCGGCCTGCCAGCCGCCTGGGCCCGGAGGCAGGACGTGCCATGCGTGCGCGCACCCGGCGCTCGCGAGCCACAGACCGATCAGGAGACACGCCGGACGAAGCCACATGGGCCACTAGTTAGCGCGCGGCAGGTCCACGTCGATCTGGACCGTGGTGTCGTCCAAGAACACGCTCACGATCTTGGTCTGGTAGCCGCTCTTGGTGACCTCGATGCGTCCCTTCGCCGAGCGCGTATGGATCGAGAGCTCGTACGCGCCGTCTTCGTCGGTGCGGCCTTCGGAGGTCTCGAGCGTGTCCGACCGGAAGACGACCTTGGCCCCCTTCAGCCGCGCCTTGGTGGCCTCATCGCGCACGGTGCCGTGAATGCCCCCGAGCGCACCGACGGACTCGGGATCGTCCCCGCAGCCCAGGGCGCACAGCCCGGCGAGCGCAGCCACGCGCATCCAACCCAGGCGGGCTAGCAGCATGCGCCAAGCCCTCGGGGTCGGTGTGGGCGTGCGCGCCGACGAAGCCCGCCGATGGCGCCGCGCGCCGCCGGGGGGCTCCACCGGAGACATCAGGCCGTGCCCTTCTTGAGCGCCGAGAGCACCAGCTTGGCCACGGCCTTGAGCGTGTCGAACACGCCGACGCCGGTGGAGGCCACGCCCTCGAACTCGGGCACACCCGAGGGGTTCAAGAGCGCGCGCAGCTCCTCCACGGGCGCGATGCCGGGCATGTCGCGCTTGTTGTACTGGATGACGTACGGGAGCTTGTCGAGGGAATACCCCTGCTCGGCCAAGTTGGTGCGCAGGTTCTCGAGTGACTCGACATTGGCTTCCATGCGCGCGATCTGGGAGTCGGCCACGAACACCACGCCGTCGACTCCCTTGAGGATCAGCTTACGGCTCGCGTCGTAGAACACCTGGCCCGGAACCGTGTAGAGATGGAAACGCGTCTTGAAGCCGCGGATCTCGCCGAGCGCGAGCGGCAGGAAATCGAAGAACAGGGTGCGTTCCGTCTCCGTCGCCAGGGAGATCATCTTGCCCTTCGCGTCCGGATTGGTCTTGTTGTAGATGTACTGGAGATTCGTGGTCTTTCCGCAGAGACCCGGCCCGTAGTACACGATCTTGCAGTTGATCTCGCGGGAGAGATAGTTGATGAAAGACATCGCCGCCCTAGCTCCTGCGATCAGTCATTGAAAAGGTTGTCGATGTCGTCGTCGGTGATCTCGGCGAAGGGCGTCTGTCGAGCCGGATCGTCGGCCTTCTTGATCAGCGCTTCGAAGATGGCATTGAGCTGCTCGCAGGCCTTCTTCACGCGCAAGCGCACGAGGCCGAGGCTCGTCTTGTTGTCGAAGATCACCACCAGGATGACCCGGTTGCCGACCAACTGAATGTGGATGTTGGCCTTCTCGCCCTCGTGAAACTGCGTCGCGAACTCGTTTTCGCGGAGCAGCTTCGCGATCCCCCCGGTGGCGGCGATGTTGCCGGCCGTGAGCGACGCGAGCGAGGTGGTGTCGATGTGCTCGGTTTCACCTGAGGCAGCGATCAGCTGCCCATTTTTGTCGATGATGAACACCACCTTGGAGTTCGCCGCCTGAACCAGGGTATCGACGATGCCCTGGATCTGGTTGAACTCCTCTTCGTACATCACCATCTGCGGATTGCTCATCGCCTCCTCCGGGCGGGTCGTCTAACGAGCTCGCCGTGCGTCGCGCGTGCGCTCATCTTGAGCCCACTACGGACGTCCCACGCTCCACGTCCAAGGTTCGTTAAATGCACTTGGCGCGCATACCCTGGGCTGGCCTTCGCACCCTCTGCGAAGCCAGCGTGCATTCTAACCCTGCTATCAAGGCTTGTGTGCGCCGTAAAGTGATTGACGGTCCGAACACTTACGAGTGAATCGCCAGAACGCCCCACCGCCGAACGATAGCGCGACGCGCCGTGCCCGTGAACGGAGAACTGTACTTTTCGTCTCAGAAGGCCTCGCTCGGGCGGCAGGAGCGGTTTCGCGATAGCCTCGCGGCGTGCGCTTCTTGCTCCGCCTCGCATACAACCTGCTGCGTGTGATCACCTGGCCCTTGTGGGGGCCCTTTCTCGCTTTCCGTCGGAAACGCGGGGGGTGGGTCCGGATGCGCATCCAGGGCGAGCTGCAAGAGCTCCCCCACGCGCGGAGCCGGCTCGCACACCGCCTGGTCGCCCGGCTCCGGCCGGCGCACGTGAGCGTTTTCGAGATCCGCGAGCTGGTCGCAGCGCTCATTTCGGACCCGCTCGCGAAGGGATTGCTCTTGAGCCTGAGCTCGATCCGCGCGGGCTGGGCCACGGTCGAGGCGACGCGCGAGGCCCTGGCGAGGTTGCCGGCCGCCGGGAAGCGACTCGTGGTGCTGTTGCCGCAGGGGGCCGACCAAAAGGAGCTCTGGCTCGCGAGCGCAGCCGATCAGGTGTTCGCCAGCGAGCCGGCCGCGTTCACCGCGCTCGGGCCCGTGGTGCAGCGACCGTATTTGACCGGCCTCTTGGCCAAGCTCGGCCTCGAGGTCCAGGTGTTCGCCCAGGGCGACTACAAGACGGCCGCCGAGCCCATCTCGCGCGAGCAGATGAGTGCGCGCGAGCGGGAGCAGTTGACGGCTCTCCTTTCCACCCTGCAGGCACGCTGGGTCGAGGACGTCTCGAGCCGCACCAGCGTGGGTTTGGAGCGCGCTGCCCGCGCGCTCGAGCAGGCGATGTTCGGCCCCGAGGAGGCCAAGGAGCTCGGGCTCGTCGATCAGATCGGCTACTGGGACGAGCTCCAAGAAGAGCTCGCCCTGCAAGAGCACCCCGCCGAAGGCCACAGGCGCTACCTGCGCGCGCACGGGCGCAAGCTGTGGGTCCCGTTGCGGCCCCCGCGCAAGGTGGTGGCCTTGCTGAGGCTCCAGGGAGCCATCGGTTCGCGGCCGAACCCGCGCGGTATCTCGCTCGCGGCCACGCTGTCGGCGCTGCGCAGGCTGCGCGAGAGCGACCGCGTCGCGGGCGTCATCCTTCACATCGACTCCCCGGGCGGCTCGGCGATCGTCAGCGACCTGTTGCACCGCGAGATCACGCGCCTCGACGCCGCCAAGCCGGTGGTAGCGTGGATGGGCAACATCGCCGCCAGCGGCGGCTATTATCTGGCCGCCGGCGCGCGCGCCATCGTGGCGCGCCCCACCACGATCACCGGCTCCATCGGCGTGATCTCGGCGCGCCCCGTGGCGAGCCAGCTACTTGCCCGATGGGGGATCCGGAGCGAGGTGGTCAAGCTCGCGCCGCACGCCGACCTACACAGCCTGCGCGCCGCAGACGGCCGGGAAGCCGCGCTGATCGAGGCCGAGACGAGGCGCTACTACGAGCGCTTCCTGGACGTGGTGGCCCAAGGGCGAAAGCGCTCGCGCGGGGATATCGAGCCGCTCGCGGGTGGCCGTGTGTGGTCGGGCGCCGACGCGCACCGGCACGGCCTGGTGGACAAGCTGGGCGGCTATGCGGAAGCGCGCGCCCTGATCGATGCTCACTTGGGCGACCGGGCAGCCTCAGTCGCGCGCGCGCCGGAGCTCTTCGAGCCCCAGGTGTCACCGGCTAGCGCGGACCAGATGGTGGCCCATGGATCGCCTACCTGGGCCTGGCTGAGCGCCGCGCACGGCTCGCTCGGACTGGAGACGCTGGGCCTGGAAGGCGACCCGGTGCTGGCCCTGGCGATGCCGTTCGAGCTCCCCTGAGGTGGCGAGCGACCGGGGGCTCAGAGGTCGCTGAGATCGTCGTCGCCGCCGCGATCGTCGGAATCATCATACGAATCGCTGGAGCGCCCGCCCCCCGAGGACTCGTCGCCGAGCTCGGGTCGGCGGTTGCGGGCGCGGATCGCCGTCCACGGGCCACCGTTGGTCTCGGAGTCGTCGGATCCCCAGCGGCCCTCGAGCTTCCAGGCCTTCTCCGATTCGTCGTAGCTCACGCGGAAGTAGCCATGGCCTCGGGACTGAGTGGGGCGTCCGACGATCATCTCGCGCTTCTGCGTCCACTCGAAGCGCATGAGATCGCCGTCGGCCGTGCCCTGGATGCGGCCCACTTTCTCTTCCTTGGCGAACTTGCCGATCACGGTGGCCCCGCTCTGCTCCATGTGCATCTCGCCGTACTGGGGCGAGAACCACACGCCGGTGAAGCTTCCACCCTCCGGCATGGGCCCGGCGCGCAGGCCGACGGCCGCGCCACCGCAGGCAGAGAACAGGAGTGCGCACAGCAGCGCGAGGCCTCCCACGTGCAGGCGCGTCGTTACTACGCGCGCATCGAAGCGGGCGAAAGCGCCCGCGAGCAAGACGGGGAAAACACTGAGACGAGCTCGCATCCGATCATTCCTCCGGGCGGGACCATAAACGAACGTGCCCCAGGGCAGCAATGCTCCTGAACGGAAGAGATTGTGGGGCAGCCACCCTCGCGCCCCTTCAACGTCCCCTCCCGCGCGACCATCACATCGTGCATCGTCTCCAAACGCGGGTGCTTCGTGGACAAACACCCGTGATAGGCTTTTGCACGTGGCGCAGGTCAACCCGCTCACCCGAGAAGTCCTCATCAAGCTCGTTTATTACGGCCCCGGCTTGGGGGGCAAGACGACGTCGCTGCAAAAGGTCCACGCGGCTTCGCCGCCCGAGACGCGCGGCAAGATCGTCTCGCTGGCGACGCCAGTCGATCGCACGCTCTACTTCGACTTCATGCCGCTGCGCGTGGGGCCCGTGCACGGATATCCGGTGCGCTTGCAGCTCTTCACTGTGCCCGGACAGGTCTACTTCAACGCGACCCGCAAGCTCGTCTTGACGAACGCCGACGGCGTTGTGTTCGTGGCGGACAGCCAGCGCGAGCGCCAGGACGCGAACCTCGAGAGCCTTCAGAACCTGGCCGCAAACCTCACGGAGCAGGAGCGCGCGCTCGAGCGGATGCCCCACGTTCTTCAGTATAACAAGCGCGACCTCTCCAATATCCTGGCGGTGTCCGAGTTGGAGCAAGCCCTCAATCAGTTCGCGGTTCCCTCGTTCGAGAGCTCCGCCGCCCGTGGGCTCGGCGTGCTGGAGCCGCTCGATGAGCTGGTGCGCCTGGTGCTGCTCGATCTCGAAAAGCGTGCCGTGTTTGGCGCCGACAGCGCCGGGTCGGAGAACGCGCCGCGCTTCGAGCCTGCCCGGGAGGGGCTCCGCGAGTCGGTCTCGAAGGCCAGCGAGGAATGGCACGAGACGGTGCTTCCCCAGGTGCGGGCCGCTGCGAGCCGGAGCTTGCCCCCGCTCGAGATGCGAGAAGGGCCGACCGAAGCGGTTCCGGAACGAAGCGCGATCCCCCTGCACGCGTCGGCGGCCCCGCGCCCAAAGTTCCCTGCGTCGGCGACGATTCCCGCCCCCGCAGCCGTTCCCGTGTCCGCCCCGCATAACGACTCGTTGGGGCCGAGAGCCGCCCCGGCGAGGTTGCCGAGCCTGGAGCCGCCGCGTGCTCCTCAACTGGAGGCGCCCGCGCCGAGCCCGGGCAAGGGGTCGGCCCCGAGCTGGGCCCTGCTCTTTCCGCGGGAGCAGAGCGCCGAGATCACGCAGCTCGAGTCCGATCTGGTGGTCGGGGATTTCCGCTCGGCCATCCTGCGTTGCGAGGCCCTCGCCATCGAGAGCTTGGCGAAGGCGGCCGAACAGCAGGGATTCGACGAGGAGGAGCGCGCGCCGTTGCTGGTGGCGCTCTCGTTCGGGCTGCCAGGCCCCCGCTTTCGCGTCTTTCGTGCCAGCGTGCAGCGCGCGCGGCAAGGGGACGAGCTGAGCGAGATCGAGGCGCTCGATGCCTACGCGACCTTGATCGAGCTCAATCGGATGCTGCGGCTCTCGGCCCAGGAGTAGGGCGGGGGACGCCGTGCGAGCGGGCGCGCGCCGTCAGGGCGCTTCGGGCAAGCGGCGCTCCGGGCGCTGCAAGTAGGCCGCCACCGCGAGGAAGAGGGCTCCGGCGAAGCCGAGCTTGATCCAAGCAGGGATTATGGGCGCGTGCATCTGGCTGATGGTGCCCTCCACGAGCCCCGCCACCACGAGCATGGGCATCCCGCCCAGGATCAGGAGCACGGCGGTCCGCGCTTCGTTCGCGAGCGCCACCGGGCGTGACACGTCGCCCGGACGCCAAAGCCCGCGCGCGACCACGAAGCCGGCGGCCCCCGCGATCAGCACGACGCTGATCTCGACCACCCCGTGCGGCAGGATCCAGGCCCAAAAGAAGAGCGCCTCGCCGCTTTGGTAGTACTGGGCGGCGAGCGCTCCGATGGGGATGCCGTTCCAGAAAAGGACGCAGGCGGTGCCGAGTCCGAACGTGATTCCAAGGGCAAACACCAGGAACGTCACCTGGATGTTGTGGGTAAAGAGAAAGCTCGAAAACACCGCGGAGCGGCCCATGTCGTGCGCGCCCGTAAGGCTTTCGACCTCGACGCGCTCGGATGGCGTCTGGTCGAGGTGCATGTCTGGGACCACCACGGCCAGCGCGCTCTCGTCGGTGGCCACCACGAAGCCCCCGAGCAGCGCACCGAGCAGAAAGAGCGCCGCGGAGAGGCCCACCAAGCGCTTTTCCTTGCGCACCAGGGCCGGAAATTCGTTCCACACGAAGTTCCACGCGCGCCGCACGTGTTGCGGGCGCTCGGCGTACACGTGGCTGTAGGCGCGCGCGACGAGGGCGTCCAAGTAGTCGGCCAGGGCGGCGTCCATCAGCTCCTCGCGCGCGATCAGGAGGTCGGCGCAGGCGCGCCGGTAGAGCCGCGCGAGATCGCGCGCGCCCGGGAGGTCGAGCCCCTTGAGCCCCTGGTTTTCCACCTGGACGAGCAGCGCTGTGAGCCGCTTCCAATCCTCCATCCTGCGCCCGATGAAACGGTCCACATCGGTGGAGCCGAGGCCGGGCTCGGGCAGCGCAGGCACCGGGCCTGGCGCCGTGGACACGCGGGGCGCGAAGGGGAGAGGACCATGGGCGGGGGGAGGGGAGACCATCGCGCGTGATAAGAATGGGAGCGTGGGAACCCTCGCAGTCTACGAGATCGAGACCCCCGAGAACGTGCGCTTTCGTCTGGAGCGGGCGGGGCTCGCGTCCCGGGGCCTCGCCTTTGGAGTCGACGTCGCCGTGATGGGCTCGCTGCTTCAGCTGGCTGCCCTGGCGGCTTCGCCCCTGCAGTGGTTTTCGGGCAGCGCCGCCTCGGCTGCCATCCTGGTCGCGGGCTTCGTCGTTCAGTGGTGGTACGGAGCGCTCTGCGAGTGGCGTTTCGCGGGGCGCACCTGTGGAAAGTGGCTGATGGGCATCGCCGCCCGCGATCAGGCCGGATTGAGGCTGTCGTTCGTCCAGAGTCTGGTGCGCAACCTGCTCCGCGTCGTGGATTTGCTGCCCGGGCTCTATGGGATCGGGGCGGCGTGCTCCCTCGTCGATCGACATGGTCGCCGGCTCGGGGACCTCGCGGCCGGCACCGTCGTGGTTCGCGAGCGGCGAGCGAGCCTTCCGCCACGCCTGCTGGGCCTGACCCAGGCGGACCTGCGCCTCTACCCAGGTTTGCGCGAGGCGGCGCGGCGGCTCAGCCCGAGAGAACGCGACGCCGTTCTGGGGTTGGGGGCGCAGCGTGACCGCTTACCGCTCGCGGTTCGGCTCGAGCTCTTCGAGCGGCTCGCGGCGCACCTGGAGGGGCGCTTCGGGTTCGAGCGTCCGGCCCACTTGAGCGCTGAAAAAGTCGTGCTGTACGTGCTGGCGGGATTGGTCGAGCCTGCCCCGGGGCCTGCTCAGGAGTCGTAGTCGCAGAACACGATCGCACAGTTGCGTCGCTGAGAGGCGCGCACGCGCTGGCAGAGCTCCGCGAGATCATCGTCGACATCGACGACTTCACCCTCCGTCGCACGGCCGGTGGCCTCGTCGTACTTACAGGCGTCGAGGGCGACCCAGCGGCCGCGGAATTCGTCCACGCACCGGATCTGTTCCCATGACATCCTCTCGCCGAGCGGCGCACCCGCGGAGCTCGCCGAGCGCGCCCGTTGCTGTGGCGGAATGGATTCAGAACGTAATGGCATCGCTGGAATCTCGCCGTGGGGCCGGTGAACGGCCGTCAGGGGTCTCGTCCTAGAATGCGTCGAAGCGGGTTTGGGGCCCCGCGAGCGAAAAATCGAAGCGGGTCTGGGACCCCGCGAGCACAGAACCAGTTCGCACTTCCGTCACGTGGTCCCCGCCTCCGGGCAACATGGCATTGGTGTAACCGAGCCGCTCGCTCGGCGCCACTTCTGGCACGGTCCGTCCGTTTGGGGAGGGTCGGCCAGCCTCCTTGCCGATCCCGAGAGAGGGCCGGCTGCGGCGGACTAGACTGGCGACACGAACAAGGGGCAGATCCACTCACCTCTCGCGGCGCTCCGTAACGCTCGTGGTCGCCGCAACGACCCCCAATTTCTCCCGCGTTCGCGCGGGAGGCAAGGAAAAAGGCTCCCCGAAGTGGGATACTGTGGGTGAAGCGCCCGGGGCGACTCAGGTGCGGCTAGGGCGCCGAGCACCTGCTGCTGAAGTGACCCCGCGAACTGCTCCCCGCCCCAATGTTCGAGAGCGCCCGGAAGACAGCTTGCGCCTGCGCGCAGCGATTCGCCCCGAGAAGTTCACGGATTCGTGCGTCGCCGTACTGTGTCAGCGCCTTCTTGAGGGGCACGAGCGCGGGCTGCGTCTCCCCGTAGCGCGTCGCGGCCGCTTGATAGAGCCCGATGGCCGTCTCAACCCGCTGCGGGGCGAGCGCCAGGGCGCGATCGACGCGCGCCTGCAGATCTGCGGCGGCCGGGTCGCTCGCCTTGGCCGGGGCGGCCTTGGGGCCCGGGGCGGGCGAGCGCACGATGGCTGCTCCTCCGGCTGCTGCGGAAGCCGCAGAAGGCGCGGCGGCCGAGGACGGGGCGACGACCACGCGTGGGGCGGAGGCGGGTGAAGGGGCGTCGGCCGAAGACACGCTCGGGTTGGACGTGGGTTTGGACGGATCGCCCGGGCGCTCGCGGCGCACCAAGGGCGGCGCGTCGGTCCGGGGCTGACGGGCAGGATCCCGGCTGGGAAGCGGAGCAGAGGAGGGAAGGCGCGCCGGAGGCGTTGCCGGGGCCGGTTCGGCCGGTTCGGCCGCAGGGAGCGAGGGCGCGGGTGGAGGCGATGGGCTCGCGTGCGACACGGCCGGCTCCGGTCCGTCTCGCATGAGCCAGGCAGAGGTTGCGCCGGCGAAGAGCACGAGCGCGGCCGCCCCACCTAACAGCCAGGACGAACGCCCCTTGAGGCCAGCCACGGTGACGGACTCGGCGTGCGGCGGGGTTCCCTGGGGGCGCACGGGCCGCACCGCGCTGCCGGCGTTCGACGTGCTGTTCGACCCGGCGAGCGGTCCCAACAGCGCAGATCCGTCTTCCACGAACTCTCGCAACAGCTCCTTCACGTCTTGCTGGCGTTGCTCGGGGCGCTTTTCGAGCGCGCGTTGAATGGCCTGCGAGCGCCGGGCGCTGATCTGCCCGTTGGGCGGCACCCGCATCGGCGCGGGCTCGGCCGTCAGGTGCTTGCTCGCCCATTCCCAGGGCGTGCGGGCATCGAACGGCAAGCGATTGGTCAGCATTTCATAGGCGATCACGCCCAGGCTGTAGATGTCTGAGCGTGCGTCGACTCCCTCGCCGCTGAACTGCTCGGGGCTCATATAGGGGGGCGTCCCGACCATCATCCCTTGCTGCGTGAGCTTGGTGCTGCGCTCGTCCTCGACGGCGGAGATCTTGGCGATCCCGAAGTCCAGCACCTTCACGAAGTCCGCCTGCCCGCCGCGCTGGGTGAGCAGGATATTGTCGGGCTTGAGATCGCGATGGACGATGCCGAGCCCGTGGGCCTCGGAGAGCGCGCCGCACACTTGCGCGAAGATGCGATCGACGCGCGCCGGATCGAGCGGGCCTGCGGCGAGCAACTCGGCGAGCGAGTAGCCTTCGATGTACTCCATCACCATGGCCAGCGTGCCGCTCGGGAGCTCGCCGAAGTCGAAGAACTGGATCAGGTTGGGGTGGGTCAAGCGGACGATGGTCTCGGCCTCGCGAAAGAAGCGCCGCGCCAGCTGGGGGTCCGCCGAGAGCTGAGGGCGCAGGGTCTTGACGGCCACGCGGCGGGTCGTGGTGCCTACGCGCTGCTCGGCCTCGTAGACACGGCCCATGCCGCCCTCTCCGATCAGGCGCGTGATGCGATAGCGTCCGAGAACCTCCTGGCCGAGTAGAGGATCCTGATGGGGAAGCTCCGCGCCGCACTGCCGGCAGAAGCTCGCTCCTTCGGGATTGTCGCTCGCGCAGTTCGCACACGCGCCCATCGTCGGCCCTCTCGCATCCCTACAACCACGCTGAGCGGCGACTATATGCCCCGCGGGCTACTTGGGTACATCAAAGGCGGGGAGCCGCCCGCTCCCTCGGTTTCGGCGCACAAGCGAAACAGGCCGCCCCAGAGGGAGCGGCCTGTTTTCCAGGACGGGGACGCGCGCCTCGGATCAGGCGAGCTTCTCTTCCTTCTCGTACACCACCAGGGGCTTGTCACCCTTGAGGATGGTCTCTTCGCTCACGACGACTTCCTTCACGCCGCGCTGCGAGGGAATGTCGTACATGATGTCGAGCATGGCGTTCTCGAGGATTGCGCGCAGGCCTCGGGCGCCCGCGTTGCGCTTGAGCGCCTGGCTGGCCACTGCCTTGAGCGCCTTGTCCGTGAAGGTGAGCTTCACGCCGTCCATGTCCAAGAGCCGCGCGAACTGCTTCACGATGGCGTTCTTGGGCTTGGTGAGGATGTCGATCAAGGCGTCCTCGTTGAGCTCGTGCAAGGTGGCCGCCATGGGCAGACGGCCGACGAACTCCGGGATCAGGCCGAACTTCAGCAAGTCCTCGGACTGCACCTGCTCGAGGAGCTCGCCGACGCGCTTGTCGCGGCGCGAAGGGATGTCGGCCCCGAAGCCGAGCGTCTTTTCGCCGATGCGTCGCTCCACGATCTGATCGAGGCCCACGAAGGCGCCGCCGCAGATGAACAAGATGTTCGTGGTGTCGACCTGCAGAAAATCCTGCTGGGGATGCTTGCGTCCGCCCTTGGGGGGCACGTTGGCGATGGTCCCCTCGATGATCTTGAGCAGGGCCTGCTGCACACCCTCACCGCTCACATCGCGCGTGATCGAGGGGTTGTCTCCCTTGCGGGCCACCTTGTCGATCTCGTCGATGTAGACGATGCCGCGCTGCGCGCGCTCGACGTCGTGATCGGCGTTCTGCAGCAGCTGGACGATGATGTTCTCGACATCCTCGCCGACGTAACCCGCTTCGGTGAGCGTGGTCGCGTCCGCGATGGCGAAGGGAACATTGAGAATGCGCGCGAGCGTCTGCGCCAGGAGCGTCTTGCCGGAGCCCGTGGGCCCCAGGAGCAAGATGTTCGACTTCTGCAGCTCGACGTCCTCCGAGCCCACCCGCGAGTCGATGCGCTTGTAATGGTTGTGCACCGCCACGGACAAGATCTTCTTGGCGCGGTCTTGGCCGATCACGTACTCGTCCAAAATCGACTTGATTTCGGTCGGTTTCGGCAGCGGGGTGCCAGAGGAGAACGACTCTTCACGGTCGACTTCCTCCGCGATGATGTCGTTGCACAGCCCGATACACTCGTCGCAGATATAAACCGTTGGCCCGGCAATAAGCTTCTTAACCTCTTTCTGGGATTTCCCGCAGAAAGAGCACTGAAGGTTGCCGTGCCCATCTTCGCGCCGACGATCCACTCGGTTCGACCTCACCGTTCGACAGACACAAAAGTTCAGAAACCAACAGGCAGTTTACCGTCCGCGATCTGCCGTCGCAATAACGGGAAGCTACCCTCTGATTTGACCCGAAGTTACTTTCCCGGCTTCGAGGTCCTGGGATAGATAACATCGTCAATAAGACCGTATTCCTTGGCCTCGGGTGCGGACAGGTATCGATCGCGCTCCGTATCGTCCTTAATGCGCTCGACGCTCTGGCCCGTGTGGGACGCCATAATCTCATTCAGGCGCTGGCGCACAGCCAGGATTTCCTTGGCGTGGATCTCGATGTCCGTGGCCTGCCCACGGAAGCCGCCGAGCGGCTGGTGGATCATGACGCGACTGTTCGGGAGCGCGCGGCGGCGACCCGCGGCGCCGGCGGCCAGGAGCACGGCGGCCATTGAGGCTGCCTGGCCCAGCACGACCGTGGCCACCGGGCAGCGCACGTACTGCATGGTGTCGTAGATGGCCATGCCCGCCGTGATCACCCCGCCCGGGCTGTTGATGTAGAGCGTGATCTCCTTGTCCGGATCCTCGCTCTCCAGGAACAGGAGCTGAGCGATGATGAGGTTCGCCACCGTGTCGTTGACCTCGGTGCCGAGAAAGACGATGCGGTCCTTGAGGAGCCGGCTGTACACGTCCCAGGTGCGCTCGCCGCGATGCGTGGTTTCGACCACAACCGGGTTCGGAATGTAGAGACTGGGAGCAATCTTCTCGGCCACGGTCTTCCCCCTTGGAACCCGGCGACGCATCTCATCACAACTGGCGGCGTGCGTGCGCAATCAGGTCACAGATTCTGTGATGGTAGCCCGACCGAGGAGATACTCAAGCAGCTTCTCTTCGAGGATCTGCGACTCCAAAATCTCGCGCTGCTCGCCCTGTAGCTCGGCCCGCAGCTTGGCCACGTGCTTGCCGCTGCGCTCCGCCATCTCGCCGAGCTTCTTGTCGACGTCGGCCCCCTCCACCTTGATGCCGTTCAGCCGCGCGATCGCGCCGAGGAGCAGGGCCGCGCGCACGCGACGCTCGGCGTTCTCCTTGGTGGTGCTCATGAGGTCCTCCCCCAGATCCATGCGCTGTCCCGTCATGCGGATCATGCGCACGTACTCCTGGAGCATGGCCTGCTGCTGCTGGGCCACGAGCGAGGGAGGCACGTCGATCGGGTTCTTCTCGAGCACCTTGTCGACCACCTGCTCGCGCAGCGCGTTGTCGGCGTTCTGCTTGGCAGTCTCCTCGAGGCGCGCGCGCGTCTTCTGCTTGAGCTCCTCGAGCGAGGCGTGCTCGAGGTCCTTGGCGAACTCATCGTCGAGCGCGGGCAGGACCTTCTCCTTGATCTCCTTGATCTCGAGATCGAACGTGCCCTCCTTGCCCGCGAAGTCTCCGCCTTGCTCGGCCGGGAAGGTCACGTTGGCGCTGGTCTTGTCGCCCACGCTCTTGCCCAGGAGCGCGTCCTTGAGCTCGGGCAAGAGGCCGCCCGCGAGGTCGATCGGGCGGTCGTTCGCGGCCAGCTCGGGCCGCTCCTGGCCCTCGATGGACACGCGGTAGTCGCAGGTCAGGATGTCACCTTCCTGGCTCGGGCGCGCCGGCTCGGGGGCCTTCAGCTCCGAATTCTGCTGGCGCAAACGCTCGATGGCCTCGTCGACCTCGGCGTCCGTGACCGCCGTCTTTTCGCGCACGAGCTGCAGGTCGTCGATATCGACCGCGTCGATCTTGGGGCGCACCTCGATCTTGGCGGTGAAGGCGAGGGGCTCACCCGACTTGAGCTCGGGCAAGCTCTCCATGGGCGGCACGGCCACCACCGTGAGCTGGTGCTCCTGCACCGCCTTGCCGAGGCCAGCCTCGATCAGGTTGTTCAGCACGTCGCGCTTCACGCGCTGACCGAACAGTTGCTTGATGACGTTGCGCGGAACCTTGCCCGGGCGGAACCCCTTGACCTTCGCGGTGCGACCGAGCTCGGAGTAGCTCCCCTCCATCGCTCGCTCCACATCGGCCCACGGGACTTGCACGCTGACCTGGACCATGACTGAGCTGATTTCGCTGATTTGCGATTGCATCGCGCGACGCCTCTGTTCTGTTGCTCGCGCGCAACTGCGCGCTTTGACCCGAGAAAAAGAGGGCGTTCAATAGTGTCCGGGCCCGCCCGTGGCAAGCCGAAGGGGGCTGACGCATGCGCGCGCCGAGCCCCGTCATGGATCCGAGCGGGGGAAAGCTCCCAAGGGCCTCTGGCTACGCGAGATGGACCAGTTCCATGCCGAGCGCTTGGGCCACCTCGAAGATGCGGCCATCGCGGTAGAACTCGCCGAACACCACCCGTCCCAGGCCCGCGTTGGCGATCATCTTGAAGCAGTTCCAGCAGGGAGAGGCGGTCACATAGATGGAAGCGCCCTCGATGCGGGTGCCGTGGGTGGCGGCCTGGATCACCGCGTTGGCCTCGGCGTGGATGGTGCGTACGCAGTGGCCGTCTTCCATCATGTGGTCCGCATCGTCGCAGTGGGGCATGCCGCGAATGCTGCCGTTGTAGCCCGTGGAGAGGATCACCTTGTCCCGCACGATCAGGGCCCCCACGTGCTTGCGGCTGCACGTGGAGCGCGTCGCGACCGCGCGGGCGATGTTCATGAAGTACTGATCCCAGGACGCGCGCGAGGAGCTCATGGGGGCGCCATATAGACGCACGGCTGCGCGGCGTCCACGGCGCGCCGGCGAGGCTCAGGGGCGCTGGGCGCGGCGGGCATCCAGGCGAGCGAAGAGCGCCTGGGTGAGCGCCGGGGGCAGCCCCCGGGCCACCACCACCATGGTGCCGGTGCGGGCCACGTCTCTGCTCGCTCCCGCGGCGTCGGGCATGCGGGAAAGGCGCAGCTCGGCCGCGCGCGCCTCGGCGTTCGAGGCGAACCGCAGACACCACACGCTGGCGTCCTCCCGCGCGCTCCCGGCGTCGTCGGAGGGGGGCGAGGTCGGCTCGAGCACGCCGTAGCGATCGCCCCGCCAGGCCCGCATCAGGCCGTCCACGCCGGGCTCATGCAGCCCCAGCGCGACCGCGAACTCCAGGCTCCCGAGCACGTCCTCGTCCACCAGACGATAGCCGTGCGGCGCGAGCCAGGAGAGATCCGGGAGCGCCACCTGGGGCGCTGTGTGCTTCGATTTGGCCGGCGCGTAGCGCCCGGGGTCGGTGATCGTGAGCGTGTCCGGCGGGATTTGAGCGTGCGCGCGGTCGACCGCGTTCCACCGGCCGCGCTCGAACAGGCTGGCGGCGAACAGGGCGCCCGCGCGATAGCGGAAGAGCAAGGGCTCGCGCACGATGGCGGGCGCCGCCTTGAGCGCACCACTGACGAGTTCGGGAGAGGCGCCGAGGGTGGCCTCGAGCTGGCCCCGGTCGCGCACGATTTGCTCGAGCGTTAGCCCCGCTTGGCCTGCGACATAGCCCAGCATCGCCAGGGTCGCGTCCCCCTCGACCAGGGCGCCGAAGGCGTTGTCCCCGTCGGTCGTGCGTTCGATATCGAGCGCGCCCGCGAGCCCGAGGTGTTGATCCTGCAGCGCATGGACCAGCTCGTGCACCACGGTGGCGCGCCACTCGATGTCGGCGCCCCTCGCGTGCCGCCCGAGCGAGCGCGCCACGTCGTCGCGCACCGCCAGCAGGCGCTGCTTGGGGTCGTAATATCCGACCAGCTCCTCCTCCATCAAGCTCTCGAGCAGCTCGCGCACGTCGAGGCTCGGATCGAGCAGCCCGAGCGCCACGTAGCGGCGGCGCCCGCGCACGAGCTCCTCCTGTTCGATCGCCCGACTCACGTAGCGCCGCATCGCCACACGATCCTGGATGCGCACCTGCACGGGTTCCTTGAAGCGCAGCGCGCGGATTTGTTCGGTCGCCGTGATCAACTCGGCGATCAAGCGCTCCTCGGTCGCCGTGGGAGGCCGTGAGAGACCGGGCGGGGAGGGCGCGGGGGCGGCGGACGCAGAAAGCGCGATCGGCTGCGCGACGGCCGAGACAGGACGCGGGCCCGGGGCGCTGCGCGGAGCGCCGCCGCAGGCTCCGACAGAAAACATGACGAGCGCGACGACGACGCCCAAGCGCACGGGGCCCAGCCTCAACCCTTCACGACGTGCACGAGCACCAGGCACACCGCGCGCTGGCCGATGCTCTCCAGAAAGAACCGGGTCATCCGGCGGCGCACATGTTCGCGCAAAGCCTCGAGGTCATGGAGCAGGTCGTCGTCGACGGCCTGTCGGAGCGCGCGTTTGGCCGCCAACTGCGCCTGCTTCAGAAACGCGCGAGGCTCTGGCCCGAGGAGGACGCCGCGGGCCGTGAAGTCCGGCGGGGCGAGCAGATGCCCGCGCGCGTCGACCACGAACGAGACCGCGATTGTGCCGAGCTGCGCGAGCCGCGCGCGATCGGCCACGACCTCGTCGGGCACGTCCTGTCCGCGCTTGACGTGGATGCGCCCCGAACTCACGCGGTCCACCACTTTGAGCGAGTGCGCGTCGAGCTCCACCACGTCGCCGTTTTGCGCCAAGGCCGTGTGCCGGACGCCCATCTCGCGCGCGAGGGCCGCGTGGCGGCTCAGGTGGTGAAAGGTCCCGTGTACGGGCAGGAAGAACTCGGGCCGCGTGAGCTCCAGCATCGTGCGCTGCTCTTGGCGATGCGCATGGCCGCTCACGTGGACGGCTCGGTTGGTCCGGCGCTCGATGACCTCCACCCCCTGGCGCAGCAGGCGATCGATCACGTCGATCACGGGGCGGTCGTTGCCGGGGATGATGCGCGAGGACAGGACCACGGTATCCCCGGGATCGAGCGCGATCTGCGGGTGTACGCGGCGCGCGATGCGGGCCAGCGCGCTGGCCGGCTCCGCCTGCGATCCGGTGGCGGCGAACAGGACCCGGTGCCTCGGCAGCTCCATGGCCTGGACAGGATTGATCAGGAGCTCGTCGACGCGCTCGAGGTAGCCCGTGGACTGCGCCGCCCGCGAGTGGGTCTGCACCGAGCGCCCGAGCCAACACAACTTGCGCCGCGTGTGCCGCGCGATGTCCAGGGCCGCACGCAGCCGGTGCGTATTGGAGGCGAACAGGGTGATGAGCACGCGTCCGCTCGCGCCCTCCACGATCTCCTCGAGCGCCGCGGCCACCGGCTGCTCGCCGCCCGCGCTGCCCTCGGTGTCGATGTTCGTGGAGTCGCTCATCAAGAGCCTCACGCCTGCGTCGCCGAGGGCTTGAAAGCGCGCTGCGTCGAAGCGCTCGTGGTCCGGCGGGGCGGGATCGATTTTGAAGTCGCCCGTGTGAATGATGGTGCCTACCGGCGTGCGCAGGGCGAGCGAAGTGGCGTCGGCAATCGAGTGGGTCACGCGCACGGGCTCGGCCTCGAACGGCCCGATCGGGTGGCGCTGGCCGGGGGCGATCGGGATCAGCTCGGGAGATCGCTTGAACGCGTGCTCGGAGAGACGCTCACGGATCAAAGCCAGCGCGTAGGGCGGGGCGTAGACGGTCATCGGATGCTCCCGCAGCAGGTACGGGATGGCGCCGATGTGATCCTCGTGGCCATGGGTGATCCAGAGCGCGCTGCGCGGCCTGGGCTCCTCGGTCAAATAGCGAAAATCCGGGCGAATGACGTCGGTCCCGAACGGCTGATCGGGGAAAGTCACACCGCAGTCCACCAACAGACGTTGCCCCTCGTATTCGATCGACATGCAGTTCATGCCGATCTCTCCGAGTCCCCCCAACGGTACCAATCGAACGCGCTCTTTCACGAACACCCGCCAGCGTGAATCTTAGTCGGGGACCTCGCGCCGTCACGCGGGGTTTTAAGCTGCCAGTATCACTGGTACTTTGCGACGGTACCGAGATTGACCGTGCGTTTGCGGGCGTGCTACGAGCCCCACGCCTATGCGCCGACGCCTGCTCATCTCCAGCCTGATCGCGCTGGTTGCGCCCCTTGGCCTGCCTCTCCGCGGCGCCCTCGCTCAAGAACCGCCGCTGGCGGAGCCTGCTTCCGAAGAGCCTGCTTCCGAAGAGCCTGCTTCCGAAGAGCCCGAAGAAAGCGAAGGGGGGCCCGAGGAACCCGAGGAGCCGGCCGAGCCCGCCCCGCCCGCCCCGCCAGCGCCACCCCCACAGCTCGCTCCGGTCGAGATCCCGGCGGTCGGTCCCGCGTTGCCCGACCCGGACGATGCTGCCACCACGTTGGAACAGGTGGCGCCGCCGCCGGTGGAAAAGAAGGGCTGGCGCTGGCCCGAGACCGTGTTCCACCTGCACGGCTACTTTCGTCTGCGCGCCGCGCTGCTGAAGGACGGTGACCTCGGCCATAGCGGCCGCTTCGATCGCTTGCCGGGCCCGGACTACACGGGCGGACCCGATCGCCGGAATTACGACCCCTTCATCTTTTTTACGCCGGCCGACAGCAACCCGGTCTACCAACGCGTTCGGGAGCCTGATAGCGGCACCGTATTTCAGACCGGCGCCGACGGCGTGACCGCTCCGAGTCCGGTCGCTGGCGGCTGCGGCGACAACCCGGCCGCGAGCGGCGAGGGCCGTTGTAGCAAGAAGACGCAGACGGCCGGCGACATGCGTCTGCGCCTCAAGCCCGAGGTGCACCTGAGCGACGACATCCGGGTGAAGGCCTGGGTCGACGTGCTCGACAACGTGGGCCTCGGCACCATGGGCTACGGCCCAAACGACATCCGGGACGTCAAGGCCGACAATCTCCTGCTGGTCCGACGCGTGTGGGCCGAGGCCCGCAACCGCGATCTCGGCGAGCTGCGTTTTGGTCGCATGGCCGCCGACTGGGGCCTCGGCATCCTCGACAACAGCGGCGACCGCTACGGCATCGACTCCGACTTCTCGTCGGACGTCGATCGCATCATGGTCATCAGCAACCTGGCGGGCTTCTACCTGATGGCGGCCTACGACTGGGCCTACCAGGGCTACGTCTCACCAGCCTACGCCACGCCCTCCGGGGTGGCCATCGATCGCGCAAACAAGGATGACCTCAACGTCATCACCCTGGCCGCTGCGCACCGCCTCGATCCGGAGCTCCAGCAGAGCGCGCTTCAGCGCGGCGAGAGCGTCTTCAACTACGGCCTGTACTTCGTCTGGCGCGACCAGTCCCTCAAGTACAACGCGGGCTACGTGCCGAGCGCCACGACGACGGCGGATAGCCTCCATCAGTTCACCCGCTTCAATCAGAAGCAGTACATCCCCGACCTCTGGCTCCAGTTCCTCTGGGAAGGCCTGCGCATCGAGCTCGAAGCCGCGTTCGTGGCCGGCTCGCTCGAGGGGGGCTGTCCGCGCCTGATTCGCCCCGCCGGAGCCGGCTCGCTCGACAACGCGTCGATCACCGAGGCCACGGAGGCCTTCGATGCCTGGGGCGTCTCCAGTAACAATCGGCGCTCGCCCAACGGCCAGTGCAAGTTCCGCCAGTTCGGCATCGCGCTCGAGAGCGAGTATCGGCTGTTCGACGACCGCCTCGGCATCTACTTCATGACCGGCCTCGCCACCGGCGACAGCAACTCCTACGGCCTGGCCTACACCAACGATCCCTCGCTGCAGGTCGTCGACGGCCAGAACACGGTCGGCAACCGCACCGTGTCGACCTACGGCTTTCACCCGGACTACCGCATCGACCTCATTCTTTGGCGCACCATCATGCGGCGCGTGGCGGGTGGCTACTACTTCAAGCCCGGCATCAGTTACGACTTCATCCACGACGCCTACGGGCAGCGCGCGGGCGGTCGACTCGATCTGATCTACAGCCGCGCGACCAACCCCGCGCAGACCTGGGGCGACAGCGGGAACCTCGGCCTCGAGGCAGATTTGACGCTCTACTATCGCAGCCAGGAAGGCCCCGACCTGATGGACGGCTTCTATGGCCTGGTGCAGGGCGCGGTGCTGTTTCCGTTCCAGGGGCTCAACTACCCGAACAGTTTGGTAGGCGCGCCGGGCAAGGAGACCGCGTTCATGTTCCGCGCGGTCGGCGGCGTGATGTTCTGAGCGCGGCCCCCGAGCCCGCAGAATAGGGCGCAACAGCGAGCCCCCCGGACCGATAGGAGGACACGATGGCCAAGATCAAGACGGTCTACGTGTGCGCCGAGTGCGGGCAGAGCTCTCCGCGTTGGTTGGGGCGCTGCCCGGGCTGCAACGCTTGGGGAACGCTCGCCGAAGAGCGCGAGCGAGCTTCCGCCACCACGACACGCCTCAGCGCCCACGCCGCAGGTCCCGGTGCGGACGTGAGCCGCGGCAAGCCCGTGAAGCTATCCCAGGTGGAGCCCGATGGCGCGCGCCGCATGGTCACCGGTATCGCCGAGCTCGACCGCGTGCTCGGCGGGGGCCTGGTTTCGGGCGGCGTGGTGCTCGTGGGAGGCGATCCAGGCATCGGCAAATCGACGCTGCTCTTGCAGGCGCTTTCGGGGTTGGCCGCCGGGGGCCAGCGCGCGCTTTACATCACGGGAGAGGAATCGGGCGCCCAGATCGCCCTGCGCGCCTCCCGGCTCGAGTGCGAGGGCGTCGAGCACGTGGAGGTGCTCGCCAGCACGGAGCTCGAGGCGATCGAAGACGCGATCACAAAGGCTCGCCCCGCAGCCATGGTCGTCGACTCCATCCAGACCATGCGCTGCGCGCAGCTCGAGTCCAGCGCGGGCACGGTGAGTCAGCTCCGCGAGGTCACGGCGCGCCTGGTGGATCACGCCAAGGCCTACGGCATCGGGGTGTTCTTGATCGGCCATGTCACCAAAGAGGGCGCCATCGCGGGTCCCAAGGTGCTGGAGCATCTGGTGGACACGGTGCTCGCCTTCGAGGGGGACGCGACGTTGAGCTACCGGCTCGTGCGCTCCACCAAGAACCGCTTCGGGGCCGCCCACGAACTCGGCGTGTTCGAGATGGTCCGCGAGGGGCTGCGCGAGGTCCAGGACCCGAGCCGCCTCTTTCTCTCGGAACGCCCACAACAGGCGGCGGGCTCGGTCGTGGTGCCCACGGCGCAGGGACAACGGCCGCTGTTGGTGGAGGTGCAGGCGCTGGTGGCGCCCGCTGCGTATGGCGCCGCGCGCCGCGTAGCCACGGGGCTCGACGCGAACCGATTGGCCATCTTGCTCGCGGTGCTGGAGCGCAAGGCCCACGTGCAGATCCTCGATCAAGACGTGTTCGTGAGCGTGGTGGGAGGAGCCCGCGTCGACGAGCCCGCGGTGGATCTGGCCCTGGCCGCCGCCATCGCTTCGAGTCTGCGCGATCGAGCCGTGCGGCACGACACGGTGCTCTTCGGGGAGGTGGGGCTCACCGGAGAGGTGCGCTCGGTGCCACGCGCGGCCCAGCGGCTCTCCGAAGCCCGAAAACTCGGCTTTTCGCGGGCCATCTTGCCCGAGAGCGCGCTCGAGCGCTTGCGCGCGGAGGAGCGCGCGGGACTCGAACTCGTAGGTGTGCGCACGCTCGCCGAGGCGCTGCAGGCGGTGTTCGCTTCGCGCTAGCGAGCCGCGCGCTACAGCGGCCTGAGCAAGACCGGGAAAGCCCCCGGGCCGCTGCGCTGCCGCGCCTTCGCGCACTCCTCGTCGCTGAGCCGCTTCGGACCGGTGACGCGGCCCTGGCGCGCGTCGGCATCCATCAACAGCCAGGGGCGGTCGGCGCCCAGGTTGTCCGGGTGAAATGCCTCGTCGAGCAGGACGTGCCCCAGCTCGTGCGCCTGCACCCACGCCTGGCGCTCGTAGCGGACGGCGTTGCGATCGAAGATCAGCGTATTGGCCAGGCTGCTCCCATCCGCCTCGATGAACGCCTCGCCCTGGCGATCGCGATTGACGAAGCGATTCACCAGAAAGACGTCGATCGTGCTGGGATCGGAGTCGGCGAGCAGCTTGATCAGCGTGCGCTCCTCGAGCGTGCCCGTCGCAGCCAAGGTGTTGTCGAATTCGTCGATCCCGTCGGACAGGTCCACGCGGCCCACGGTGAGCCGCTGCTGGCGATCCGAGCTCAAAGGCAGCCCCGGCTCCTCGCTGATCCGGGCGAGGGCGCCCGTTTTGTCGCGGATCACGATGTCCGCGCTAAAACCGGCGCCCAGCTCGGCGCGCGGATTGACGGTGACCTCGGCGCGAAAGCCCGCGCTCCTCACGGCCCGGGCCACGGCGAGCGCAGTCTGCTCCGGCGACGCTCCGGCGCGCGTCGTCACGGGCGGGATGCGCACTCCGTTGACGCGGAAGGAGATCATGCCGCCGCCCAGCGCGGGCAGACCATCGAGGTCGCCCACGGCCAGGAGCGCCGGCGGGGGAGGGTCGACCACATGCACTTCGGCATTCTTTGGGGCGCCGAATTCGATGAAGCACTGCGCCCAGATCTCGTTGGCGATCTCGACCTGACTGCGCGCCAGCTCTGTGGCCTCACTGTCGCGATCACCGACCACCGGCGGTCCGCCGCGGTGCAGGCGCAGCACGGTCACACGCAAGGTGCCGCGAAGTACCTGACGCGGCCCCAACTCTCCGCCCAGCTCGCCCACGGTCGAGGCGCGTGAGAGGATTTGTCCTTCGCGCTCGACCACCGCACGAATGGTGCCGCGCAGCCGGGCGCGCAGGAGCTGCCCTCCGATGTCCGGCGCCGACGCGTCGGTGGCGTCGGTGACCAGCCGGATGAACGGGGAGCGAAAGCGCGGCTGGCCCGCGACACGCAACAGCGGCAAGTGCCGCAAGACCGCGTCATAGGTTCCGTCTGGACCGAGCGCCTCGACCCGCGCGAACACCACGTCGGCGCGCTCTTTGGGGTCGAACAGCTCGACACGGAAGTTCTCGGGGTCCTCGCTCTCGGCGTCCGCGCGCAGCGACCGAGAGAGCGAGCGGTCGTGGGTGATGCGGCGAGAAAACCCCAGCGCACGCCCCGGTGCGAGCGCGCGATTCTGGGCGTCCAGTAGGTTGATGGAGGGGGAGGGGGCGCTCGCGCCTTCCTGAGCAGACGCCCGCGGAGGCATGAGCCAAAGGAGGCCCGTGCACGCCAGGGCCGAGTACGAAAGCCGCCCGGGCAGACGCACGCGAAACTTCGCGCTCACAGCACCTTGAACGGCCAGTTGCCCACGGCGCCGTCCCGCAAGAGTCGCTCGGCTGACGGGGCCACCCGCGAGCAGCGAGAGGCTTCGGCGTAGACCACGCTGCGCAGTCGATCGCTGGCCTTGGCGTAATCGTCGTTGACGATCACGTAGTCCGCGAGGCGATAGTGCTCGATCTCGATGCGAGCCTTCGCGAAGCGGCGCTGGATGGTCGCTTCGTCATCGGTGGCGCGTCCGCGCAGCCGCCGCGCGAGCTCATCGAGCGAAGGTGGCAGGATGAACACGCCCACCGCGCTCGGGAGCTTGGCCTTGATCTGGCGCGCGCCCTGGTAGTCGACATCGAACACCACGCCCACCTTGTTCTCGGAGCGGGCGCGGTCGAGCTCGGAGATGCTCGTGCCGTAGTAGTTCCCGTGGACCTCGGCCCACTCCACGAACTTCTCCTGCTCGACCCGCCGCTGGAACTCCTCACGGTCGATGAAGAAGTAGTCTCGCCCATCCACCTCGGTGGAGCGGGGCTTGCGCGTGGTGCAGGACACCGAGAACGTGAAGTCCTTGAAGTGCCGCAGCAGGTCGCGCGTGAGCGTGGTCTTGCCGGCCCCCGAGGGCGAGCAGATGATCAGCAGCAACAAATCGGAACCGGGATCATCCATCGCGACAACATCTCCAACTTGGTTTGCGCGCGCGCTCGCTGAAAACGTCGAGGCGCTCGCCGCCTGGCCCTCGAAAGTGCAGCAGACGATAGCCGGGCGGGGCAGCCTACTTCAATCCCCCGTGGTGCGTCGACGCGCGCGGGCCCGCGCACGAGCGCGCTCGATGGCCCAGCGGGCGCGCTCTTCTAGAGCAGGTTTTGGACCTGCTCACGGATCCGCTCGAGCTCGGCTTTCATCTCCACCACCCTGTGGGCGATGCCGGCGTCGTTCGCCTTGGAGCCGATCGTGTTCACCTCGCGGCCCATCTCTTGCACCAAAAAATCGAGCTTTTTGCCTACACCCTCCGAGCCCGTCGCCAGCGAGCGCTCGAACTCGGCCAGGTGGCTCGAAAGGCGCGTCAGCTCTTCGGCGATGTCGGAGCGCTCGGCGAACCACGCGACCTCCTGGGCGAGCTTCGCCGGGTCCGGTTCGATTCCGGTGCCCTCGAGCAGCTTCTCCAAGCGCTTGAGCAAACGCTGGCGGGCACCTTCCAACATGGTGCCACGCTGCACGAGGACCTCCGAGGCCATGCTCGTGAGCAGGTTGAGCCGCGCGCGCAAATCCGCCGCCAGGGCGAGCCCCTCGCGCGCACGCATGCCCCGAAGCTCCGAACACGCCCGTACCGTGACCTCGCGCAGCACACGCTCGGCATCGCTCAGGTCGAGCCGCCCGCGTGAGGTAAACAGCCCAGGGACCGAGAGCAAGGCAACGAAGGGCAGCGGTTCCCCCGGTGCGAGCTCGTCGCGCAGCGCCACGACCTGCGCCCACACCTGTGCGGCGCGCTGCGTGTCCAGACCGCCAGCGCCGGCGGCCGACGATTCCCAGCGCACGATGCCCTCGACGCGTCCGCGCACGGCGTGGGCGCGAATGGTCTCTTCGACTGCGCCAGCGTACTCGGCGAGCTCCACCGGCGTCCGCACGCGCACGTCGAGATGTCGATGGTTGACTGCCCGGAGCTCCACGCGAACCGGCGCGTCCTGGAGCTTGCCCTCCGCCGAGCCGAAGCCCGTCATGCTCAGCACCGACACTGTCCGGTCACTCTCCATTTTTGCAGCGTGCTTCGAGCGATTCGCCAAGCCCCCTTGCGTCGCTCAAGTGAGGCCCTTCTTCCGCTTCAAATCACCCATGATGCGCTGGTACTCGATCTCGAAGGTCGCGGTGCCCTCTTCGAGGTTCTTGATCTTCGCGCGCACTTCTTCGTCGAGCTCGCCGCCCGCTTCCATGTGCTTTTTGAGGATGAGCGTGATCTTCTTTCTTAGATCGATGTCCTCGGCATAGATTTCATCGACATTCTTGCTGTGAAAGAGGATGTTGAGAATCTGCTCGAGCAAGTAAGGCAGGACGTCGTCGCTTTGCGGCGCGGCCTTCTCCTTGGCCACCTGATTTCGCAGCTTGCCGAGCTGGGCGTACGGGAGCCCGCGGGCTTCGAGGCGATTTTTGGCTTCGTCGGAGATGGTCCGTTCGAAGCGGAGGTATTCCTTGAGTACGGATTCCACGTCGAGAACAACCTCGCTTGGTTGTTCTGTCTCGACGTCACCTTCGGTCGTCAGGACACGCACGATCTCCTCTGAGATCGTCGGAATTTTTCCGCTGAAAAGACGCATGGTCGCTCACCCTCTGGCGCGCTTCGTTGTCGCGTCGAAGAGGACGCTTGCGCCCGCGAGCAAGAACTCGACCGCACCGCCCGATATCCGATGGCTAACCGCACGCTGGGCCGGAAGGTACCTGCCAGCCCCCAGGGCGTCAATGTATGGCGCTCTGTACCTTACGGAATTGCTTGGAGTATGTCGGGCGCAAAGGGGCGCAGCATTTGCGGCGGCGATCACGAAACATCCTTGACCTTCGTTCTAATAAAACCGCACCATGACTGTGTAGTTGTAAATTCAGAAGTTGGGGGCTTGTATGGACCATCGCGATCAACCTGTGTACCGCGACTATCTCGGCGCGGCACGTGCGGCATCCGATCAAGAGATGCGCAAGCGGCACATCATAGGCCGCTGTTCCTTGTTCAATGGGCTCGATGCCGATGCCGTCGACGAGGCCGTCCGCCAGAGCGCGGTGGTGAAGGTCGCGCGCAGAAGGCCCATCCACTCCCAGGGCGAGGCAGGCAACTTCCTCTACATTGTGGGGAGCGGTCGGGCGCTGGTCGTGCGCCGGGCCGATGGTGAGCGCGAGTTCACCGTGGCCTACCGCGGCGTGGGCGACGTGGTGGGTGAGACCCCCCTTGCGGTGGGCGGGGCCCATCGCGACGGCGCGATCGCCATCGACCAGCTCGAGGTCCTACGGCTGCCGATGCGGCTGATCACGGACCTGATGGAGCGCCATCCGCGTCTCAGCTTCGCCATGATGCGCATGATGGGCGAGCGCCGCATGGAGGCCGAGCGCCGGATAGAAGCTCTGCTCTCGCGCACCGTGGAGTCGCGCGTGGCCGACTTCCTCCTGCGCGCCGCGGAATCCCATGGCATTCCCGAGAGTCGGGGCCGCCTGATCGGCGTGAAGTTCACCCATCAGGAGATCGCCAACTACGTGGGTTCCACGCGTGAGACCGTGACGCTGACGCTCGGCGACATGAAGCGGCGCGGCCTCATCCTGTTCGATCACCGCCGCGTCGTGGTTCAGGACGAGGAGGCCCTACGCAAGCTCGCGTGACCTGATCCGACAGCACCCCAGCTGACACGAAAGGCCCACCGACGCTCGCCGGTGGGCCTTTTTGCGTCGTGAAACGAAGGGTTTTGCCGTCGATTTGAGAAATGGATCGAAGCTCGCGCTGGCTTCGGAAAGGGGGCGCAGCGCTGGTCTGCCCGGGCCGGGCTCACTCGGCCGCGAACTCGTCGAATGCCTCGGGGTCGTGCTCGGGCGTCTCGAGCAGCGAGCCGTCTGGACCATCGCGGCGCACCACGAAGGTCTGGCGAGTCACCACGTCCTGATTCTCGCGGGTGAAGACGCTGACATAGTTGATCCCGGGCTCCAGCGGGACCTCGGTGGCGAAGTCCAAGGACTTGATGTTGGCCCCGGAATTGCTCTGGTAGAACACCTTGCGGGCACCCACGAAGATGTAGAGATCGCGGATCCGCGCGTCGTCCACCGCTTTACCGCTCAGCTTCAGCGATTTCGAGCGGGTCACCGGGCTCTGCCCGTAATCCACCGTGAGCCGCGGCGGCATCTTGCCCATGTCGAACACGAGCTTGCCCCCGCTCGCGCCACCCGAGACCACCGAACTCGCCAGGATCCACCCCGGGCGCCCTCCGCCGAGGCCCACCCGGACGTAGTCGTTGTGCGTAGCCTCGGCCGGCAAGCTCAGGTTGCCGCCCGACGCGCGCGCGATCGCCCGCGCCCCCTGGGTCGGCGCCGCGTAGATCGACGTGCCGTCTTTGATAACCACCGCGCCGCTCTTGGCGGGGAGGGTGTCTACGACCTTCGACTCAACTGGGATACGTATCTTCTCGGATGCGTACTCGCGGAGCGCCGTGTCCGCGACCGAGACCTCAATCTGCGCGTGATCGCCGTCGAAATCCGGCAGCACGTCGAAGGTGAAGGCCACGCGGCGCGATTCGCCCGCGGGGATCTCCTTGAGCTCGAAGCGCCCATCCCGAAGCAGCACACCGGGGCCCCCGAGGTTGCGCAGGTTCGCGGTGACCTTGAGCGCTTTGCCTCGCCCGGTGTTCTGGATGTCGAAGAACACGGTGACGCCCTCGCCGCGCTCGACGCGGCCATCTCCGTCCCCCCCGAGATCTGCCACCTGGTACTCATACGAGAACTGGGGGCGTGGCAGCGAGTTCACCTGGGTTCGGATCTCGGCGGCGACAGGGGCGTGCCCATGGGCCTCGTCGAACTTGATCTTGATACCGTCGGCGCGGTCGCTCGCGTCCTCCGGGAGCACGCACTTGCGCTTCTTGTCGGTGTCCGTGGTGCACAAACCGAGCGTGGTGGACCATTCACGGGTCTCGCCCGGGGCCAGCTTGCCGAACACGAGCTCGCGCCCGGAAAAGAGCTGGTAGTCGCTCTTGGTCTCCGCGCGCAGGCGGTAAAGGGTGTTCTTGCCCTTGTTGGTCACCTTGACCTTGAGGTCGAAGGGTTGCCCTGCCTGGCCGGCCGGGCTCGAGGTGCTCGGCACGATCTCGAGCTCGGCCGGACCCGAGTCTGGGCCCATCGACCAGTCCACCCCCAGCTTCTTGAGCTCGGCGATGGCGCGGTTGAGCTCGCGCTCGCTCGCCTCGCGGATGACTGGGGTCGCCTCCGCGAGCAGCTCCTTGCGACCGGAGCGCGCGGCGCGCGCCAACAGATCACGGGAGAAGCTGGTGAGAAACTCGTCTTCTTGGGTGTTCTCGGGGTTGTCTTCGGGCGCGGCGGAGCGGATGGCCTCGCGCGTCTCGGGCGGGAGGTAATAGCGCATCACCACCGCGGACTTGTGCTCCTCTGCGGCGCGATCGTTCGTGAGGTGCCGTCGCAGATCGCTCTCGCGCGTGTACACGTCGTCCACGGCCAGATCCATGTCCTCGCTGTCGACCGTCATGGGATCGATGGCGATATCCGGCACGATGCCCACGCCCTGAATCGAGACGTCCCCGGGCGTGAGGTACTGCGCGATGGTCAGCTTGAGGGCCGAGCCGTCATCGGGGAAGTCGTAGAGCAACTGGACTGAGCCCTTGCCGAAGGTTGTTTGCCCGACCACCAGCGCCCGGTCGTGGTTCTGCAGGGCGCCCGCCACGATCTCGCTCGCCGAGGCGCTGCCTCCATTGACGAGCACGACCATGGGGTAGTTCGGCTCGGTGCCTTCGCGCGTTGCAAACTTCTCGTCGCGCTGACTCGGATCGTTCGAGGAGGTGGTGACGATGGTGCCGCTGGTGAGAAAAGCGTCGGCGATGCGCACGGCTTGCTCGAGCAGGCCGCCGGGGTTGTCGCGCAGATCGAGCACGAGGCCCTTCATCGGCTGGCGGTGCAGATCGGCGAGCGCCCGCTCCATGTCCTCGTGGGTGTTGCCCTGGAAGCTGCTGATCTTGATATAGCCGATGCCCCCCGAGAGCATCCTGGATTTCACCGAGTCCAGGTGGATGATGGCGCGGGTCAGCTTGTACTTCTTGGGCTTGGCGTGCGCGCCCCCCTGTGACTCGCGCCGCACCCAGACATCTACGCTGGAGCCGGGCGTGCCGCGCAGGCGCTTGACGGCCTCGTCGAGCGGCATGTTGAGCGTCGACTCCTCGTCGATCTTCACGATGCGGTCGTTTTTGAGCAACCCTGCGCGCTCCGCAGGGGTCCCGGGGAGCGGCCGGATGATCGTGAGCAACCCGTCTCGCAGCGCGATCACGATGCCGAGGCCCCCGAACTGCCCGCGCGTGCTGGTGCGCATGTCGTTGTAGACGTCGGGCGTGAGCAGCACCGAGTGCGGATCGAGCGTGCGCAGCATGCCGTTGGCGGCCGCGTACTCCACGTCCCGCAGCTGCAGGTCCTCTTCGCGCAGGTTGTCCTGCAGGAACCCGAAGATCTCCCGGAAGCGCTCGGTCAACTTCCAGGGCGCCGTCACATCGTCGACGCGGAACTCGGCCGTCTTGTCGTACAGCTTGAGCTGCACCTTGGGATCGCCCTCGTGGTAGTGGACGAGCACCGGGGCCACCGCACGCTGGATGGCGTTGAGGCCCCCGAGGAGCATGCGCCGGGAGTCCACGCGGTTGGGCTCGACGTACGCTTCCTTGACCTTGAGCACCACGCGGCTGAGTACGCGCAGCCTGCGCAGATCGTAGGACGCTTGTTCCTTGGCGGCTTGAGCACGCGGCGATCCGTCGATATTGAAATCGAGCGCGTTGTCACGGGGCCAAACGAAGGTGACCCCAAAGGCAACGAGCACTGCGGCAAGAGCAAGCAACGGCCTGTAGGAACGGAAGAATCGGCGCATGAACTAGAGCTTCTGCGGGTCTATGCCGTGAGGCCGCCGCGACGTTCGGGCAGTATAGCTCGGGATGAGAGCCTCCGGCACGATGCTACGCTCGGTTCCCGAACAGGGCCGGGGGGGTCAACCCGCGAGCAAAACCGACCACTTGCACGACAGCAGCCTGTCCCGAGGAATGAGTGAGCGAACGCCTGCGCCCTAGCGCTATTCCGAGAGCCGTATGCGAGCTGTGTCGCGAACTCGAGGACCGAGGACACAGGGCTTGGATCGTGGGGGGATGCCTGCGCGATCTCTTGCGGGGAAAGCCGGCGGCCGACTGGGACCTCGCGACCAGCGCGCGGCCCGAGCAGGTGCAAGCCGCGTTCCCGCGCGTGTTCCCCACCGGGATCCAGCACGGGACGGTGACGGTTCGCCATCGCGGGCAGAGCTACGAGGTGACCACCCTGCGTGGGGAAGGGGCCTACAGCGACGGACGGCACCCCGACTCCGTGCAGTTCGTGGACAGCATCGAGGCCGACCTCGCGCGCCGCGATTTCACGATCAACGCCATGGCCTACGACCCGGTCAGCGACCGCCTGGTGGATCCGTTTGGCGGATTGCGCGACCTCGACGCCGGCATCATCCGCGCGGTCGGGCGTGCGGAGGAGCGCTTTTCGGAGGACGGGCTCAGGGTGCTGCGCGCTGCTCGGTTCGCCGCCAGCCTCGAATTCGAGCTCGCCCCGGAGACCGAGGCGGCGGTGCGACCCACCCTGGAGACCTTTCGCCGGGTGTCCCCCGAGCGCGTGCGCGAGGAGTGGTTGAAGGCGCTCAAGGCCCAAAGGCCGTCGCGCGCGTTCGCGATCATGCGGCGCACGGGGATCCTGGAGGTCACCTTCGCCTCCCTGAGCGCGCTGCCGCCCGAGACCTTTGCGTGGGCGCTGACCGCCCTCGACGCGGCGCCGCGCGACCAGCCCATCGTGCGCCTTGCGGCGTTGTTGGCGCCGCTGTGGGAGCGACGCAGCGAGGTGTCCGCGTGGCTCAAGCGCTACCGCTTCTCGAACCAGGAGCAGGAGCGCACACTGCGCATGCTCGAGTTCGCGTTCATCGAGGGCACGGAGGACTACCGCGACAGCGACGTGCGGCGCTTTGCCCGGGCGGTGACCCGCGGAGCTCTCCCGGAGGTGGTCGCTCTGCAACAGCTGGTCAGTGAGGCGCGCTTTGGGGTCGATTCGGACCGCGCCGAGCGCGCGCGCAAGTTCGCACAGCGTACGCGGGAGCTGATCGGCCCCGAGACCCCCCTGGTGGCCAAGGAACTCGCCATCGGCGGGCGCGAACTGATGCAGGCCCTCGCGCTCCCGCCCGGCCCGCAAATTGGCCGTTTGATCGAGCAGCTGCTCGAATCCGTGCTCGACGATCCGGGACTGAACAGCCAAGAGCGCTTGCTCGAGCTGGCCCGAGAGCGCCTGACGGGAGAGGCTCAGCCGTGAGCGGATTCATCGACCTGCACCTACACATCGTGCCCGCCGTCGACGATGGCGTGCGGACGATCGAGGAGTCGCTCGCGGTCTGCCGGGGCCTCGCGGCGCTGGGTTTCGATCACCTCGTGACCACGCCGCACATTCGGCGCGGGATGTTCGAGAACCGCAAGGCGAACCTCATCCGCGCCTTCGAGGAGTTCACGGCCAAGGTAGCGCCGGAGGCGGGGATGCCTCGGCTCAGCTTGTCCGCCGAGCACCACTGCGACGACCTTTTTCTCGAGCTCTTTCGAGCGGGCGAGCTCTTGCCCTATCCGGGTGGGCGGGCGCTCTTGCTCGAGTTTGCCAACGAGTCGCTGCCGGTCGGCATCGAGGATCTCGCGTTCAAGCTGCGCATCAAGGGGTTCACGCCGGTGGTGGCGCACCCTGAGCGCTACGTTCCCTTGTTCAAGCGGACCTTTCCCATCGACCGCCTGCTCGAGCAAGAGGTGGCCTTTCAGCTCGATCTGATGTCGCTCGCGGGCAAATACGGCCGCAACGCGCGCCACGCGGCCGAGCGCATGCTCGAAGAGGGGGTCTACGCGATCGCCGCCAGCGATTGCCATCGCCTCGAGGACGTGGAGCGCACGGGCGAGGCGCTCGAGCGCCTTCGCGAGCTGGTCGGGGAGGAGGAGGTGAACCTGCTCCTGCACGAAAATCCGGCGCGCTTGTTATCGGGCAGGTCCATCCAGTGAGCGGGTCCGGAGAGATGCCCAGGGTGTGGCCCAAGTTGGCGCTCTCGTTGGTGTTGGGCGCGCTCTTCGCATGGATCGCCGAGCGCGGCGGGGTGCCCATCGTCCCCCGCGCCGAGAGCTTCGCCGACATACGGTGGGAGCTCGTCGCCCTCTCCACCGTGCTCTTGTTCGTGGTGACCCTGGTGCGCGCGACGCGCTGGCGCTTCTTGATCGCGCCCGTGAGGCGCCTGCCCTTGAGCGAAGTGGTCTTGGTGAACTGGGTGGGCTTTTTCGCGATCTTCGCGTTGCCGCTACGTCTCGGCGAGCTCGCGCGCCCCGCCTTGAGCAAGCTGCGCAGCGGGATCCCGGTCTCGGTCGGGCTCGGCACCGTGGCCGTCGAGCGTGTCCTCGACGGCGCCGTCACCAGCCTGTGCGTGGCGTGGGCGCTTTCGAGCTTGCCGCGCCTTGCAACCGAGGACCCCATCGCGCGCGCCGTGCCCTATTACGCGAGCGCGGTGCTCGCGGTCTTCGCCTGCGCCATGATGGCGCTCGCCGCGTTCCTCTGGCAGCGCGAGCTGGCGGTTCGGCTCACCGAGCGCTGTGTCGGATGGCTGTCTCCGCGGTTCGGCAGGCTGCTCGCGACCAAGGTCGACGGCGTCGCCGATGGGATCCGCTCGCTGAGCGAGTGGCGGCTCACGGCGGGCTTCATCGCCGAGACGGTCTTCTATTGGGCGACGAACGCGTGCTTCATGTGGCTGCTCGGTGTGGCGTGCGGTCTGCCGATGGAGCTCGGGCACGCAGTGGCCGTGATGGGCGTCTTGGCCCTGGGTATCCTGCTGCCGAGCGGTCCCGGCATGTTCGGGAGCTTTCAGGTCTCCGTGTCGGCTGCGCTCAAGCTCTACTTCGCGGCCGAGCTGGTGAGTCGGCAAGGCTCGGTGTTCGTGTTCCTGCTCTATGTGCTCAACGCTCTCATGATGGTGGCCGTCGGCGTGCTGCCCCTCCTGAGGATGCGGCTCGGCTTCTCCGACCTGTTGCGGCGTGAGCAGGAGGCGTGACGGCCGATTTCTGGATGTCCCCGGGGCGGCCCGTTAGGGTGGCCCGGTGCACACGCGTTGGCTGAGCGTCTTGTTCTGCGTCCTTTTGTGGGCTCCGGCGGGTGTCCAGGCGCGCAAACAGAGCGAGCTCTGGTATGGCTACGACCAGGTCTGGAACGCCGCCTTGCGCATGGTCCGGGTGGATCTGCGCCTGCCGATCACCGATCGCGATCAGGAGACCGGCTACTTGTTGTTCGACTACCTCGATCACGGCAAGCGCTACGCCGGCAGCATCGAGGTGGTCCGCACCGAGCGTGACCGCCGTCCGGCGACCAGGGTGGTGATCCACATCCAGGGCATGCCGAGCTATGTGGAGCAGATGCTGATCGAACGCCTCGGTCGCAAGCTGCGCGACGACTACGGCGAGCCCATCGAGCCTCCGAAGCCGCCGGCGCAAAAGCCCGCCGAGGGCAAGCCGAGCGAAGAGGCGCCCCCGAATGACCCCGGCGTCGAACCGTCCACCGGCTGATCAGACGCAACCTGCGGGCGCCCACGGCCGATAGCGCATGGGTGCAGCTCAGTGCGCAGGCGAAGACGGCCCTGGTGGCCTGGGTGGCCTTGATCGGGGCGGTCTCCCTCGCGCGGCGAGAGCCCACGAACGGCAGCGCCCAGGCGGCCGCCGCGCAGATCCAGGTGGAGGCGCCGGCGCCCGTGGTCGTCGGCGTTCAGGCCGACGCGCTCCGAGACGGGCAAGCCATCGATCCCAACCGGGCCAGCGCGGCGGAGCTCGAGCTGCTGCCCGGGATCGGGCCGAGCCTGGCGAAGCGCCTGATCGAGTCGCGCACCAACCAGGGCCCGTTCCGCTCCGCCCAGGATTTGCGCCGCGTCAAGGGGGTGGGGGCCAAGACCCTGGCTCGCTTCGAGCGATTCTTGAGGTTCGATTCAAAACAGGTCGAACATTCGGCTCAGGCGGAGCTGAACTTCGTTGGCGCTCGCAACGTGGCCCGGCTCGATCACCAAGCCGAAGCGCAGATCGGCACCGAGGGTCCACGTCCGAGACCAGAGATAGTCGACGCCCAGAAGGAGGTGGCCACCGGGCCTGGCGCGCCATGAGTCATCGACCTGGCTGCGGTACAGCCACAGGTCCGCCCCCAGCCCAAAGAACGGGACGACCTTGAGCACATCGATCAAGTAGGCGGCCTCGACCCGGGCCCGCCCCGTATGCTGCGGTTTGCCCGAATCGAACAGGGCGAGGTAGCCGAGCTGCGCGCGCAGCAAGAAGAGATCCGAAACCCCGAGCGCGCCGCCTGCGGCAAACTCCGAGCCCGCGACCCCGAGCGACTCGGCGTTGGCGGTGAGTGTTCCTCCCAGCGCGAGATCGAGGCTGGCCTGGTCTTCGTAGGCGTGGGCGAGGCTGCTCCAAGACGCGGCCGAAAGGCTCCCCACCCAGCCGAACAAAAGCGCCAGGATGCGGCTCGATCGTCGGTAGAAAGCCCTACATTGCCCGGCCATTGGAGCTCGATAACACGCTCGTTTCAGCGCGCCAACCGGCGTTGACTTGGGGGGCGCGAAAGGTATATTCCCGAGCCTTTTTCTCGGCGCATTCCTGCGCCCAACAACCGCTAGCGAGCAGCCATCATGGGCGAAGACAACAACCTCGAGCCCGAATCCACGGACCCCGAGCGCGCCACGCCTAAGCCGGCTGCCGATGACTCCCTCGCCGAAGCGTCCTCGGGCGCCGTGGCCGCCAAAGCCTCACCCAGCCTCAAGGGACTCTCGCCCGGCCAGCGTCTGGCCGCCAAGAAGGCCCAGAAGGCGGTCGAGAAGCGCGAGTTCAAGGAAGATCTCAAGCGTCAGGAAGAGGAGAAGCGCGCCGAGGAGCAGGCCGAAGCCGAGCGCTTCTTTTCGCCGCCACGACAGCCCGCGCTGCCCGACGAGGTACAGCGGGCGGCCGGGACCTTCACCGACTTCATGCAGGGTAACCGCGCGCTCATCCTCGGCGGCGTCACCCTCGTGGTGGTCGCGGCACTTTCCACCATCGGTATCCGAAGCTATCTGCGGACGGGCTCGTCCGAGCAGGCTGCGCTGCTCGCCGAGGCGCTCGACACAGCCGTGGCTCCGATCGACGCGGACAACACCGACGGCCAGACCGAGGACGGAAAGCCCGTGTTCAAGTCGCGAGAAGAGCGTGCTGCGAAGGCCGCCGAGGTGTTCGCAGCGGCCGCCCAAAGTCGCCCTGAGAGCGTGGCTGCGGGATGGGCCCAGCTCGGGCAAGCCGCCGAGCAGATCGCCAGCGGACAGGCGGCCAAGGCCGAGCCGATCTATCAGGCGGTCTATCAGCAGCACGCCGAGCAGCCCCTGCTCAAGACCCGCGCCCTCGAGGGCCTGGGCCTGGCCGCCGAAGCGCAGGGCAAGCCCGAGGACGCGGCCAAGCGCTACGAGGAGCTCAAGGCCGCAGACAAGGACTTCGCCGAATATCACCTGGCGCGGCTCAAGCTCGCGCAGGGCGACCGCGAGGGCGCGAAGACCCTGCTCAAGGGCGTCTACGATCGCCTCAGCGATCGTGCGCAGGGCACGCCCCCGAGCCGCTTCTTGAAGAGCGAGGTCGAGGTGCGCCTGTCCGAGCTCGACAGCTCCCTGGTGGACAAGGGCACGAGCGGCGAGGGCGGCCAGCAGTTCTCCCAGGAAGAGCTGCAGCGCCTGATCGAGCAGCTTCGCCAGCAGCAGGGCAGCGCGCCAGCCGGGGGCTCCCCAGAATGAAAGGGAAGGCCCTTGGCGTCGGGGCAGCCGTTTGCCTGGCCGCGTTGGCCGGCTGCGGCGCGGGCGCCACGGTGGGCAAGGGCGACTACGCGTGGCTGGGCGATCGGCGCGCCCCGGATGGGAGAGGTGCGCTGCGCGTGTCCTGGAGCCGCGAGCTGACACCGGCCCGGCGCGGCGCCTATCGGCCCGTCGAGAACGCCGTGGCTGCCGTCGATGCAGAGCGTGGGCGCATCTATGTCGGGTCCGAATCCGGCAGGCTGTTTGCGCTGGGGTTTGATGGCCGCTCGCTCTATCGCTTCGAGCTGCACGAGCCTATCGAATCCGAGCCCGCGCTCGACCCGGTGAAGCAGGAGCTCTACTTCGGCAACGAGCGCGGCGAGCTGTACGCGATGGATGCTGCGGTCGGGAAAATTCTGTGGCGCAGAGAGGGCGATGCCGCGATCCGTCAGCGGCCGGTGCTCTTGCCGGACGCCGTTTTGGTGATCACGGAAGAGGACGCCATCGAGGCTTTCTCGCGCGCTGACGGGCGCCTCCTCTGGCGCTACGCGCGCGAGCCTCTGGAGGGCTTCTTGGTGGCCGGTCATTCGGGGTTGACCCTGACCGACGACAACCGTGTGCTCGCGGGCTTCAACGACGGCCTGGTTGTGGCGCTCGACGCGCTCGACGGTAGCGTCAAGTGGGAGCGCAACACCTCGCTCGAGGTCCCCGAGGCTGAGCCGGGTCGGCCCCGGTACATCGACGTGGACACCACGCCCGCCTTGATCGACGGGCAGGTCTTCGTGGCCTCCTTCGGCGGTGGTCTGTACGCGCTCGATCTCAACAACGGCAGCGTGATCTGGCGCGAGCCCGACTGGACCGGGATCACCAGCCTCGCGACCACCCCCGACGGCGCGCTGATCCTGGTGTCCGCCGACCGCGGCGTGGTGCGCTTTGACATCAACGCGCGCGCCGCCAGCTGGGTGAAGGCGCTCGAGCGCGGCTCGTTCGGTGTGCCCGAGCTGTTCGAGGGGATGGTCGTGGTGGGCGACAGCCGCGGCTCCTTGGTCGCGCTCGATGCCCAGACCGGCGATGAACTCGGACGCCTCGAGTCGGGCCACGGCTTCGCCGCGCGCGCCAAGTTGCTCGAGGGTCGCGGCTACATCGTGACCAACGGCGGGGTGCTGCACAGCATGCACGTGATGAACCCGAACACCCCCCGCACCCGCCCGCGCTGACCCCGGAGCGGCAAGGGAACGCGCGCTGAGGCCGGGGAGCCCGGAGAGGGTGACGCCAGAAATAGTGCTCAGCATCGGAGCGCGGATCCGGGTAGAGTCGCTTCGTGGCCAACCCAAGGCGCTCGCCCCGCGGCTACCGCGGCATCGAACACGTCACCCTCGGCTCTGACATTCAGGCTGTTCTCAGGGTGTTGCGCATGCCTGAACAGGTGCTCGGAAAGGCGGAGGCCGAGAAGCTCGGCCAGATCGACGCCAGCGCCTGGTATCCCATCGCCTGGCTATTGGAGCTGATGGAAGTCCTGGACCAGAACGTCGGGTTCTACGGACTCGTCCAGATGGGCCGCAAGCTGTTTCAGATGTCCCACGCGGCGCGGGTCAAGGAAGTCGCCCATTCGGCGCGCGACATCGTCTACGGCCTGGACGCCATGTACCGGTTTGCCAATCGCGGGGTCGCGATCGGAGGCTGGAGCGTGCTCGATTTTCAGCCAGGCCTGGCGACCCTCGAGAAGACCACGCCCCACCACTGCGCGATGGAACAGGGAATTCTCACCGAGGCCTTGAGCACCGTGCGCTGCCCGGTGAACATCGAGCAAAGCCAGTGCCTGCGCAGGGGCGCAGACAGCTGCCTGTTCGTGCTCTCGTCCTCGGTCATCGACGCGCGCTGGTCCGGCAACGACTGACCCCCGGGTCGTCCCCCTGCGTCCTTCGGCTAGGGCGCGCGCTTCGAAAAGTTGCCGTGGAAGCCGAGCGGCAACCAGAGATCCACGTGGGCGCGGGCGAGCGGCTCCAACGTGGTCGCATCCAGGACCGCCAAGGTGCTGCGCTCGCGCTCTCGGTGGCAGCCGACCGTGATCACCACCCCGTGATCGCTGCGCGTGGCGCCGGGGCGCGCCACGAACACGGGCTCGCCGTACAGGTAGTCGGGTTCGGAGAACCGGGCGCGGTCGCCCTTGCCCGGTTCGACCCGCACGATCTGACTCGCAGCATCCTCCGTGAACCTTGCCCCCCACACGTTCTGGTATGCGTGCCCGTTGTCCGCCCGGTACGAGAGGCTCGGAAATTCGAAGCCCGTGTCCGAAAGCGGCTCGAGCGCGGCGCGCTCCGTGCCTGGGGAGAGGCGGGCGCGGACCAGGCGCGGAGTGAGGCGCGGCAAGCCCGCTTCGTCGAGCTGCGCAGTCTGAAGGCGCGACACGATGCTGGCGTCGTCGTAGGCCACGAAATCGAGCACCGTATCGTCACCATCGTCGAAAGCATTGGCGATGTGGAAGCAGAACAGGGCTTCGGTGCGGTAGGCGGTAAAGCGACCGCTCGCGCGGTCGAGCTTCCACAGCTTGGTGCCGCGCTCGGGCTGCCACACGAAGGCGTCGATGAAGGGACGATTGCTGAACAACAGCTTGAGCGGGTTCAGCGTGTACGGGTGCTCGATGAGGATCGCGTGCCGTGGCGTCAGTCCAAACGAATGCAGATAGGGGACACGCTTGAACACGAGCTCGCCTTCGATCCTGCGAGCGTGGCTGCCTTCGGCCTGACTGTAGACCCGCAGCACGTTCTTTGGACCGAGCGAAGTGGCCACGTTGACCAGCGCGTTGCGCGCGAAGTCGAAGTGCGGATGTGCGCTCAAGATCGGCTGGCCCAGTCGATCGGCGTAGCGATACAGCCCGCGCGACGCGAGCGTTTGCGGGTCCACGACGTGCTGGGATGGCCCCTCGGTCATCGCGAGCCACGCGCCCTCCCACGGCACGATGTTCACGTTGGTGTTGTCCGTCACCTCGGGGATGGGCTTGAGCAGGCGCTGCCACAGCGAGCGCTCGGTGGGAGTGTCGAAGGTGGCCAGCTGCCGGTGCGGTCGTCTGGCGTCCTCCAGCGCGGCCGACGCCAGCAAGCTCTGCTTGAAGCGCACCTCGTCGTCGAAAGAGAAACTGTAGAGCAGCGCCAGCCCATCGAACCAGTGGTTGGCCCGGAAGGAGCCCTCCTCGAGGAGCGCGGGCGCGGTGCGCAGCAAATCTCCGCGCAGCCACTCGGGCAGCTTTCCCTCGAGCGTGACGGGTAGGGTGGCCTGATCCCGCTTCGACCAGCGAAACGGGGGCCGCGAGAGCTGACCGTGCGTCTCCCCAAGAACGGCCGAAGAGCCTGCTCGGCTGGCCGGGAGCTGGGCGCGCGGGGTGTTTTCGAGCATGGCGGGGCTCCTTTCCTGAGGGCCGCGGACAGCACGGCGCTCGATCTTTTCATCAGAAAGATTGTGTCGCAAATCTTTCTCGTGTCAAGATGAACCGCGAAGATGTCAGCTCGCTCGGGCTCCAAGGCCGTCAAACCTGCCTATCACCATGGTGACCTGCGCCGCGCGCTCACGGAGGCGGCCTTTGAGCTCGTGCGAACGCACGGCCTCCAGGCGCTCACGCTACGCGAGGTGGCCCGGAAGGTCGGCGTCACGCACGCCGCCCCCTATCACCATTTTCCCAGTCGGGACGCGCTGCTCGAGGCGCTCTCGGAGGAGGGCTTCGAAGCGCTCTGCACGGCCATGGAGGAAGCTTCGAGCGCTTGTGGGCGCGACCCCGTGACCCGACTGATGGCCGTGGGGCGCGCCTACATCGACTTTGGTCGCGCCTACCCGGAACGCCTGCAGGTCATGTTTCGGCGCCAGCCGGGCCCGCCGGTGCAGCCGGACCCGAGCTCGCCGCGGGGGCGCGCCTTCGTGCAGCTCTTCGAGGCCGTAAAGGCCTGCCAGGCCTCTGGGCAGGCGCCTCCGGGGGACACCTGGGAGCTCTCGCTCGCCGCCTGGAGCATCGTGCATGGCTTCGCCAAGCTCTGGGTCGAGGGGCCACTTCAGACCATGCCTGCGTACGCAGAGCGTTTCGAGGCGATGCGGGAGGCCACCTTGCGCGGATTCGTCGGGATGTGGCGCAAAGCCGAGCTCTAGCCGGCGAGAGTTTCTCGCGCCGGGCGGAAATGCTCTAGCGGCGCTAGAGTAGACTCCGTGAACCTCGAGACCGCCGAGCGCGAGCTCATCCGCTTCGCGCACGCCGAAAAGCGCCGTTGGCAGGAGGTGGCGCGGCTCCTCATGCGGGTGGATCGCGAGCGGCTCTGGGAGGGGCATGCTCCTTCGTTTACGGCCTGGATGCAGGGTATGGCGCGCCGCGCCGATCTGCAGGAGTCGGTGTTCTGGCGCTGCCTCAAGGCCGGGCGCATCTACCTGGAGCTCACCGGGCGCGAGGAGCTCGACGAGAGCGCGGGCATCTCACCGGAGTCTTTGGAGCTCGCGGAGAAGATCCAGCGCTGCGCGCCCAGCCCGATCGCCAGGCAGGTCATCGAGCGCACGCTCGAGGGCGAGCTCAGCCGCGCCGAACTTCGCAACGTGTGGAGCACCTACAGGCCGGCCGTCGGCGAGGCCAGCGCGCGCGGCAGGTTGCCCCTGGATCCCCTCGCGCGCGAGGATGCCCTCGAGGCGCGCAAGGCGGCCTGGCAGGCCGCGAGACGTAAGCCCGAACACCGCGCGGACGTGTGTCGAGCGGAGATGGTGGCAGCGTTCCGCTCGGCGAGCTGGCTCGAACGCAGCGAACAGGCGCGCGCGGAGCCCGCCACCAAGGGGCTCGCGGGAAAGTTCGCGGCCGTGCTCGTGGCGCGGCGCGACGCGCGACAGCCGGAGCGCATCGAGCTGCATGCGCTCTGGACCTGTGTGTCGGCGCCGGAGCTGGCCGACTTCGAGTTCAAGGCTCCCGCGAGCGTCGAGTTCGTGTGGCTCGCCCTGATACCCGAGCTCCGCGAGCGCGCGCAACAGCGGGCTCCCCGCATGCTCGGCCTCCTCGAGCTGACGCGCGGGAGAGATTTGCGCGTGGTGCGCGAGGCACAGCGAAGGCCGCTCAACGCACAAGACCGGATCGAGCTCCTGAGCGCATTGTTGCAGCGGGCCTATATGTGGCCGTGAGCCGGGCGAGGGCGCGAGGCACAGATAGTCGCCACACGCGCCCGCGTCTCACAGTAGGCTCAACCCATGCGCAAACACCTCGCGACTGCATGGACGTTGACGGAGTTCGTGGCCTGCTCGTCGGGATTTGTTCCGCTTTTAGGCGCGGTGCGGCTCGCCACCAGGAGTGATCCGACCCATCGCCGCGCGGGCCATTGGCTGCGTAATTTCGGGAAGCTCACGTCATTTCTGTCCCCACTCTGGGACTTTTCCGTGGAAGGAACGCCGCCGGCGGACATGGCGAGCCGCGCCTATGTGGTGGTGAGCAACCACGAGTCCAACATCGATCCCTTTTTGCTGTCGTGGCTGCCCTGGGATATGCGCTGGATCGCCAAAGAGCAGCTCTTCAAGGTCCCGTTCTTTGGGCTCCTCTTGCGCTTTGGCGGGGACATTCCGCTGCGTCGCGCGGACAAAGAGAGCATCATGGAGATGCTCGAGACGTGCCGGCAGACTCTTCAGGCGGGTCTCTCGATCATGATGTTCCCCGAGGGCACTCGTTCGCGCGACGGCCGCTTGCGTCCCTTCAAGGATGGGGCGTTCCAACTCGCCATCGAGACCCATGCCCCCATCCTGCCCGTGGCGATCGCCGGGACGCGGGACTGTCTGCCTGCGGGCTCGATCACACTCGGCGAGGCGCGGGCGAGGGCGCGGATCTTGGAGCCCATCGAGACCCGTGATCTCGGCCCTGCCGATCTCGCCGTCCTGCGCGAGCGGACGCGCGAGCGCATCGCGCTTGCCGCCGAGCAGCTCCGCGAGGAGCTCGGCGTCGTGCTGCCCGAGCCGGAATCCTCCGCGCGCCCGAACAGGAGAGGGCTACTCAACTGGGGACCGCTGGGCGGACTCGTCTGACTGCCCGGGACAGAGACGCGGCGTCCAATTGCCGATCGCGCTCGATCGCCCCGTGAGCGTGGTCGCGCTCGACACCTGGGACGCGCCGCGTGCATGCACGCTTCGGTTCGCCGTTCGCAAGCGTAAGCCGCGCGCAGCACCGAAGGGCGAGGAGCGTGTCAGGGTAAGACGTACGCACCTCGCGCTGCGCGGTGCAGACGTAGGAGCGGCGGATGGCGCAGCTGAGCGAGCGGCTGAACACGATCTACCGGCAGGTGGTCCGGCGCAACCCGGAAGAGCATGAGTTTCACCAAGCCGTGCGCACCGTCCTCGAAACCCTTGAGCCGCTGCTCCGTCGGTATCCGGAGTATGCCGACCACAAGGTCATCGAGCGCCTCTGTGAGCCCGAACGACAGTTCATCTTTCGGGTGCCGTGGCAAGACGATCGCGGCGAGTTTCAGATCAACCGAGGGTTTCGTGTGGGCTTCAGCAGCGTGCTCGGCCCCTACAAGGGGGGCCTGCGATTTCATCCCTCGGTGTACCTCGGCATCGTGAAGTTCTTGGGCTTCGAGCAGACCTTCAAGAATGCCCTCACCGGCCTCCCGATCGGGGGCGCCAAGGGTGGGGCGGACTTTGATCCGAAAGAAAAATCGGACGGTGAGATCATGCGCTTTTGCCAGAGCTTCATGACTGGCTTGTATCCGACGGTCGGCCCGAGCACGGACGTGCCCGCAGGCGACATCGGCGTCGCCGCACGTGAACTCGGCTATCTGTTCGGGCAGTACAAGCGCCTGACAGGGCGCCACGAACCCGGTGTGCTGACGGGCAAGGCTCCGTCCTGGGGAGGTGCGCTGGTGCGTCGTGAAGCGACCGGATACGGCGTCGTGTACTTCGCAGAAGAGATGCTGCGCGCGCGGGGCGAGAGCATCGAAGGCAAAACCTGTGTCGTCTCCGGCGCAGGCAACGTTGCGCTGCACGCCATCGAGAAGCTGCAAGCACTCGGCGCCAAGGTGGTCGCGTGCTCGGATTCGAACGGCGTGATCTATGACGAGATGGGCCTCCATCTCGCCACCCTCAAGCGCATCAAGGAGGTCGAACGCCGACGCGTCAGCGCATACGTAGAGGAGCACAAGCGTGCCCGCTACACCGAAGGCGCCCGCATCTGGGACATCCCGTGTCAGGTGGCGCTGCCCTGCGCGACCCAGAACGAGTTGGATGAACGATCAGCCAAGACGCTGGTGAACAACGGCTGCCTCGCCGTGGCAGAGGGCGCGAACATGCCCACGACGAGCGATGGCGTGCGCACGTTCATCCAGGCCAAGATCGCATACGGCCCCGGCAAAGCGGCCAACGCGGGGGGCGTGTCCACCTCGGCCCTCGAGATGCAGCAGAACGCCGTCCTAGACTCGTGGAGCTTCGAGTACACCGAGCGACGCTTGCACGAGATCATGCGGAACATTCACCGTGATTGCTACGAGACCGCCGCGGAGTTCGGCAGCCCGGGCAACTACGTCATTGGGGCGAACATCGCCGCTTTCCGCCGCCTGGCCGAGGCGCTGGTGGCGTTCGGCGCAATCTGAGGCGTTCGAGACGTGGCTCCGCGCAAAAGCGTGAGCTCCCATACGCACCGGACGCCGCGCCGCGCGTCGACCACCGGTTTTTCCGATCGAGGGAGCGAGATTTGCTGTTGGATACCTGCCCGCGAAAGGTCTTACAAATAAGGAAGGAGGTCATAGTGCAAGTTGAAATTCGCGGCCACAATGTCCCCGTCTCGACCATCCTCCACAACATCTGCACGGAGCAGATTGAACGGGCCGTCCAGCGATTCGGCAGGTACGTACGCATGGCCGAGCTGGTCCTCAGCGATGTCAACGGTCCGCGCGGAGGCGGCCACGCCTGCAGGCTCCTGCTGACGCTAGCGGATGGACGGCACATCGTTTCGGAGTGCGAGGGCGATAGCTTCTACGCGGCGAGCACGCGCGCCACGCACCGCGCGGTCGCGCAGCTCAAGAAGCACCTCGAACGCGATCGGACCGTGAGCCGCGCGACGCTCGTCAACCTCCCGTTGGTGCGCCGAATGCCGCACGGTGGAGGACTCATCCCGCGCGAGGCGGGCTGAGGGAACCCCGGATCGTCCGGGGTCGACTCAAAGCTGCGACCGGAAGAGCTCGGCGCGTGCGCGCTCGGTCAACGCCCGCACGGCGGGGTTTGCGATGCGTCGGTCCGCGGTGATGGCGTAAAAGCGCTCCCGCACATCGTCGAGCTCGGCGATCACCGCGACGCGGTGCTGCCGCATCACCTCCTCCTGAATGATGCTCGGCGCTGCGAAGATGCCCTCGCCAGCCTGCCCCATCGCGGTGAGGAGCGCGCTGTCCTGGAACTCAGCGCGCACGCGCGGCTGCAGCCTGTGCTTGTCGAACCAGCGCGTCAGGCCGCGGCGGAGGCTCGTCTGCTCGATGGGCAGAAGCAGCGACTCTCCATCGAGTGACGCCGGGAAGTTTTGGCGAAGGCGCTGCGCGAGCTTGGGTTTCGCGAACAGCGAGACGCGTGATTCGCCGAGCAGGTGGTTGTGGGCTCGAAAGTTGGAGTCTGCTCCCACGGGGGTGTCGCTCAACACCACGTCGAGCTGCAACAACGCGAGATCGGCGAGCAGGCGTTCGTGACGATCCTCGGAGCACACGAGATGCAGGGCGTCGTCGGAGCGGAGCGCGGGCTCGAGCAGTCGCTGGGCGACCAGCTTGGGAACCACGTCAGAGATCCCGACCAGAAGGCGCGCCCGGCGCGTGAGGCCGGCCGCGAGCGACTCCTGGAGCTGGCGCCCCAGCGCGAAGATCTCGTTGGCGTATCCGTAGACGTGCTGCCCGGTATCCGTCAGCACGAGGCGGTTGCCACGACGATCGAAGAGCCGGACGTTGAGGGCGCTCTCGAGCTCCTTGAGCTGGCCGCTCACGGTCTGCTGGGCGAGGCGAAGCTTGCGGCTCGCGCCCGAGACAGTGCCTTCCCTCACCACCATCCAGAAGTAGTAGAGATGATGGTAGTTTAGCCACTCCATGTCCGCACAGCTTAAGGGATGCGGCGCGCTCCGCCCATGGGACGGGCGTGATTCCGACTTTCGCGAGACCGCGACTTAGATTCCCTGTTGGGCCTGCCTCCTACAATAACCTACGTTGGAAGACAAAGGAGGAGGTCGGATATGGTGATTGCAGCACAGTTGGATCCACGGCAAACCGCCGCTCTGCCCGAGAGGCCACCCGCGCATCCGAAAGTGCTTTCGCCGTGGGAATGCGACGGCGTGGCGGCGTTCATCGACCCGCGCTTGTCCGAGCACCCCGACTTCCACGATGGTTGGGGTGCGATCCGTGAGCGGCGCACGCCTTTGCTCGAGGAATCTCTTGGAGACCGAGCCGACATCGTGGTGACCGACAGGGATAAGCGAAGGCTCGAGCAGCTCTTGAGCACGCCGTACTGGCGCGACACGAGGCCCCATGAGGTTGCGACGCTCGAGGAGAGCCTGGCCAGGGCAGCGGTCGTCGATGTCGAGGAAGTACCAAGTGACGTGGTCACGATGAACTCACGTGTGGTCTGCCAGGACGCGGCGAGCGGGGCACGTTCGGAGCTGCAGCTGGTCTATCCCTGGGAGGCGCACGCCCGCAAGGCCTGCCTTTCCGTCTTGTCGCCGCTCGGCATGCGTGTGCTCGGTCGGAGCGTCGGACAGCCGATCGAATTGCCCGAAGATGCCCCGTGGCGGCCGCCCCTGCGGCTCGCGGCGCTCCGCTACCAACCCGAACGCGACGGCCGGCTTTATCTGTGATCTGCAGCCATCCGGGCTGTGATCCGGAGCGGGACCGCCCCCCGCGTCGGCGCCCAGCAAACACGGGCGCCGGCGCCCGGTGCAATCGTGACTTGCGTCACCCGAGCGATCGGCGTTTTTCCCGACCGGTGGGAATTTTTCCCAATTACAAGTTCCGCCGCGAACTCCGCTACGCGGCCCACGCCCGCTGCCACAGGGCATCCCAAGCTAGGCACGCTCTTTGCTTCAGGCCGGACCCTCACCTCGTGGGGGAGATAGTGGAGGGGCATTGGAACGCAAAGCGGACTGGCTGAACTATCATCATCTCTACTATTTCTGGGAGATCACCCGCAAGGGTGGCGTGACCCACGCCGCCGAAGCGTTGAACATCTCGCACTCCACGCTGAGCGCGCAGCTCCACGCCCTCGAGAACTTCTTGGGCGCGCCCCTCTTCGAGCGTCGTGGCAGGCGCCTCGTGATCACGCCCCTCGGTCACGAGATGGCCGCCTATGCGGAGGAGATCTTCCGTTTGGGTGGTGAGCTCGTCGACGTCGCTAGGGGGCGCGACGTCAAAGCTTCCCAGCCCGTCCGGATCGGAATTGTCGCGGGGCTTCCTCAGATCGTGGTTCAGCGCTTCCTCGAGCCCGTCTTGTGCAATGTTCCGCCCACCCCGGTCGAGGTCCGTCAAGGCACCGCGGAGCAACTGCTGCAAGAACTCTCTGCACATCACTTGCACGGGATCCTCTCCGACACGCCCGCGCCCTCGAGCCTGCGCAGCAGCGTCCACTCGCATCTGATCGGCGAGAGCGAGATTTGGCTCTACGGGACGAAGCGCCTGGCGACGCGCTACCGCAAGGACTTCCCGCGCTCGCTCACCGACGCGCCGCTCTTGCTTCCGGGGGCGGACACAGCGATGCGACGCACCCTCGAGCGCTGGTTCACTGATCGCGCCATTCGCACGCGCCTCGTCGGCGCATTCGAAGACGTCGCGCTGATGCGCTCGTTCGGCACGATGGGCGTGGGCCTCTTTCCGGTTCACGCCTCGCTGCGCACCGAGGTGGAGGAACGATGGAGGGTCGAGAGCGTAGGCAGGCTCGACGGTGTGCGTGAGCGCTACTACGTCATCTCGGTCGAGCGTCGGGTGCGCCATCGCGACATGGCCCACTTGATCGCGGAGGCACGCTCCAACTTCGCGGTTCAGCGTGGAGCCGCGCGGACCGAGGAGGGGCGCTGAATCGCCCCGCACGTGCTTCAACGCCGCCGCTCTCGCTTGCGAACCGGGAAGATGGCGCGCTCTGCGATGTAGTCGGGCCGCGGCGGCTGCCCCGAGAAGGGCGCGACGGGGCGATTCTGGATGCTGTTGTACACGATGAACAAGTTGCAGCGCGGCCACGGCGAGATGTTGGAGCCAGAGCCGTGCATGATGTTGCAGTCGAAAACCACGAGCGAGCCGGCCGTCACCTTGGGGGCATGGATGCCCAGGTCACGGATCAGGAGCGAGAGCGTTTGGTCGTCGGGGACGCCGTACTCCTGACGGCGCAGGGAGGTCTCGTGATGGTTCTCCGGCGTCCTGCCGGGACACGAGATGAACTGGCGATGGGACCCCGGGACCACCAGCAAGGGACCGTTGAACTCGTTATTGTCGGTCAGCGCGAGCGAGATGCTGAGCGTGCGCATCGCCTCGAGCCCGTCTTCGACGTGCCAGGTCTCGAAGTCGGAGTGCCAGAAAAACTCTTTGCCGCGGAACGCCGGCTTGAAGTTGATCCGAGCCTGGTGCACGTACACGTCGTCGCCCAAGATCTGCTCCGCCACACCGACCAAACGATCGTCGCTGATCAGGTCAGCGAAGAAGGCGTTCAAGACGTGGGGGCGGAAGACTGAGCGCACCTCCTTGCTCTCCGGCTCGCGGATTACCTCGGCCCGGCCTTCGAGCGACGCATCGCCGCGCAGCGCCTCGACTGCCAGACGAATCTCCGCGAGCTCGCTGGCGCTGAAGACATTGTCCAGCGCGATGTAGCCGTGCGTCTCGTACTGAGCGAGCTGTGCGGCGTCCAGCGGGCCACGCGCCGCCGTTCCGCGGACCACCGCGTCGCGACGGGGGAGGGCTCCCAACGCCGCGCCTCGGCGAGAAGGGTATCTGTCTAGAACTTCGCTCATGGCCCACTTCACTCAGGGTCAGCGGACGGCGCATAGCCGCCCTGATCGTCGTGCTGCTCGTCTCCGCTCAGCGCGGGATTGAACACGCAAACCAGGCGCAAATCCGTCTCTGCATACAGCACGTGACGGTCACGCTGATTCAGCGCGTAGACCGTTCCCGGCTCGATGACGTGTGACTGACCGTTGTCGCGCTCGAGCAGGCGCCCGCGCCCTTCGATGCAGTAAACGGCCTCCACGTGGTGCTGGTACCACATCACTGTCTCGGTCCCCGCCCGGATCACCGTGTCGTGGAGCGAGAACCCGAGCTGGTCTTTCTTTACGAGCAGTCGCCGGCTCACCCAGGTCTTGCCCTTCACCTCGCGCTCGGTGTTCAAAATTTCCTTGAGCGTTCGCACGATCATCGCTCGTCTCCCGGAACCATGGAGAGGGCCTGCGCCTCTCGCCTCTCTAGCCTGATGAGCCTCGTGTCCTTTGCCTCGCTCCGCAGCACCCGACGCGCAGCCTCCTGGAGCGCGCCGAGGCCGTCCTCCAGCACGTGATCCGGGATCAGCAGCGAGGGCATCAGCTTGATCACGTTGTCCTCGGGCCCCGCGGTCTCCATGATCAGCCCGCGCTTGAACGCCTCGGTGCAGATGGCGCGCGCGATCCGGGCTTCCGCGAACTCAATCCCCTGGATCAACCCGCGTCCCTTGAGCAAGGTCTCGACCGAGCTCTCCTTGCAGATGTCCTCCAGCGCCTTGCGCACACGCTCTGCTTTGCGCCCGGTCTCACGTACGATGTGGCTCGACTCCCAGAACGTGAGCGCGGCGGTCGCGGTGACGAACGCGGGGTTGTGTCCGCGGAACGTCCCGTTGTGCTCGCCGGGCGACCACACGTCGAGGTCAGGGCGAATGAGGGTCACCGCGAACGGCAAGCCGTAGCCACTCAGCGACTTGGAGAGGCACACCAGGTCCGGGACCAATCCCGCCTCCTCGAAGCTGAAGAAGCGCCCCGTGCGGCCGCAGCCCACCTGGATGTCGTCCACGATCAACAAGATCTCGTGGCGCTTGCACAGCTCGGAGAGGCGCCGAAGCCAGCCGGTGCTCGCCACGTTGATGCCGCCCTCGGCCTGCACGGTCTCGAGGACCACCGCGGCTGGCAGGTCCACACCGCTGCCTTGGTCCTTCAACATGGTCTCGAAGAAATTGAGCGAGTCGAGGTCGTCGCCCATGTAGTTGCAGAACGGCATCACCGTCGTGTGATTCAGGGGGATGCCCGCGCCGTGACGCTTGAACGAATTCCCCGTGACCGCGAGCGAGCCGAGGGTCATGCCGTGGAAGGCGTTCGTGAAGGAGATGATCGCGTGGCGTCCGGTGACCTTGCGCGCGAGCTTGAGGGCGGCCTCCACCGCGTTGGTCCCGGTCGGCCCCGGGAACTGAACCCGGTACTGCATGCCTCGCGGGCGCAGGATCACCTCGTCGAAGCGCTGCAAGAAGTCTCGCTTCGCGACGGTCATCATGTCCAGGCTGTGCACGACAGCCCCGCGCTCCAGATAGCTCAGCAGCGCCGCGCGCAGGTGAGGGTGGTTGTGTCCGTAGTTGAGCGCGCCGGCTCCCGCGAAGAAGTCGATGTAACGCTGACCGCGTTCATCGAATAGATAGGATCCTTCCGCGCGATCGAAGACTACGGGGAAGTGCCGGCAGTAGCCGCGCACCTCCGACTCCAGGTTGGCGAAAACCTCTTGACTCAACGTGGCCTCCAATCGAACGGTCCAATCCTCCAGAGTGGCTCCGCCTCGTGCGGGCCGGGGAACAACGAGGGTGGGTACCCCGGCAAGATGCAGCACTCTGCCTTGAGTTCACGAGCCAGCGCCGAGAACAGGCGCTGCGAAGGGATGTTGCTTGGCGCCACCGTGGTCTCCACGAAGCGGACTTCCTGGTGGCGAGCGAGGATCGAGGTGAGCAGCTGATTTCCCAGCCCGCGCCCGCGCAGGTCCTGGCGCACACCGACCTGCCAGACGAAGAGGGTCGACGGTTGCATCGGAGGACGCAGGCCCGTGACGAACGCTCCGCACTCTCCGCGCTCATCGATGGACACCGCGCAGGTCTCGGCGAAGCGGTCGCAGAGCACCAGATAGAGATAGGGGGAGTACCGATCCAGCTCCGAAATGCTCTCTACCAAACGCGCGATCTTCGCGGCGTCCTCGAGCGTTGGCATGGTCGGCGGATGAAGCGTGGACACTCAAACCTCGGCAAGCGCAGGTGGTTGTGCGACTATTCGACGCCAGGCAGAGTGCGTCCATCATGAAAAAACCACGTGGTTCGTCACTTTGGCCGACCAGTCAACTGATTGGAGCTCCAATCACATTGAACGTCCCGTGTGGGGCGCTTGCGCACCGTGCTGCATGACGCTAGTTCAAGGGGGCCAGGTCTCGTGAGCCGCTCAGTCGTCGGCCGCGTCACAAGCTTGCTCGAGCGCGGCCGCAATCTTGCGCACGACACGATGGAAGGCGGCTACGTCGGCAGGCGTACTCGCTCGGAGCGCGGTGCGGGCCGCGTGCTCGATCGAGAGGGTGAGGGGCGTAGCGAGCCGCCGCCCTCGCTCGGTGAGGGAGAGGACCACGGAGCGGCCGTCTTCGGCGTGCTTGGTGCGCCGTATGAGCTTGCGTGCCTCCAGCCGCTTGACCACCGCGGTGACACTTCCTCGATCGACGTACAGTAGCTTTGCCAGCTCGCCGGGCGTGACCCCCGGCATCAAGCCCACGAAGCGGAGGACCAAGCGCTGCTGCGCCGTGATTCCGAGTCGCTCCTCCATGCGCAAGGACGCGCGCTGGAGCGCGTGGTTCAGAGACCAGACGCCGCGCATGAGCTCGAGCGCAGGGGCGAGGCGGCGACGCTTCGTGGGGAGAAGAGGCATTTCTGGGGCAAGGTCCCTGATGGCGTGTGGGGGGAGGCCTGTCAAGATTGCAGCGCGATCGCGAGACACCCGGGCCACAATCCGGGGAGATGCTCTACTTCGGGCGCCCTCAGTGCAGCAGACCACTGTGCGAGTCGACGATCGGCGGCTTCCCAAACGGATTTTTCCAGATGGCGTCGATGGCCAGATACTGGACGACGATCGGCCGAGAACTCCCGAGGAGGTTGTTCATGTATCCGATGTCAAAGGCCCACGCGAGGTTCTTCGGACTGAACGCGTAGTACACGCAGAACCGCGATTCGCGGTAACCGAACGTGCCGAAGGGGGCGCCGCGCTCCTTGTCCATCGAGGCCAGCACCTCGGCGCTGCCGATGATCCGATGGACCTTCTGTTCGTCGACGGCCCACTGCACCTTTTGGCGAAACCGTAAGCGGAACTGCAGCACCTCCTCGCCCGTGCTCCGGGGATAAAACGTGCGCAGCTCCGGCCGCAGCGCATTCCCGAGCTGCACGCTCCCGAAGTGCAAGGTGTGGATGAAGCGGCCGTACAAGCGAAACTCGATCCGCCCCTTGGGGTCGTCCCTCTCGAAGGGGTACGCGTTTCGGTAAAGGTTCTGTCGACGCAGGCTGAGGGCGAACGAGTATGCGAGGTCCTTGCGGAAGCGATCGTAAAATTCCTGGTTGAGCATGAAGATCGCGGGCTTCTCGAACAAGTTGTAATTGTTCGGATGGCTGATGGTTCCGAACCCCGTGTAGCTCATGGATTCCCAGCGCCCTCGGGTGCCGAGCCCTTGCCGCGCACCCAAGGCCATCCAGTAGGCTGTCTTGCCATCACCGAGCCCCGGCGGCGTGAGCTGCGCTGAAGCCTCGCCCGTCCAGGTGCATAGAAGACCGAACGCGAGCAAAGCCATCCCGCCCCTTACGCCCAGCAACCCGCACCTGGCGAGCGTTGCCATCCATTGCATCGACGGAGGATTCGTTCCTGGGCTCGCCCGTGCCAGTATCGAAACTTACTACCGTCCCAAGGCGCGGACGCATGAAGGTGGAAGCCTGGACTGCGCCCCCGCCTGCGCCCCCGTGCTCAGCTCGTGGTGAGCACCAGCTTGGTGATCTCCGGGGCAGAGCCAACGCGGGCGGGTGGACCCGCGGTGCCAAATCCGCGGTTCACGTAGAGCTGGCTTTCCCCATGGCGATAGAGTCCGCGCACATAACCGTGGCGTAGGACGAGCTCTGCGGGGTTGATGAAGAGCGTGATCTGACCGCCGTGCGTGTGTCCGCTGAGCGTAAGGTCCGCGCTCGCGTGGGAGGTCGGAAAGTAGCTCGGGTTGTGACTCAGTAGCACTCGGGGCAAGTCCGCGGGCGCGCCCTGAAAGGTGCGAGCGACGTTGGGCCCTCTGCCTCCGAAATCTGGGGCCATGACGTCATCCAGGCCCGCGAGCACGAGCCGCCCGCCTCGGTCTCCGAGGATCACGTGGCGATTCGTCAGCACCTCGGCGCCGGCTTCGCGCAGCGCCGACACCACCGGTGCGACCCCCGCGTAGTAGTCGTGGTTTCCCGGAACCGCGAAGAGACCTCGTGGCGCCCGTTCACGCAGCGCGCGCGCGAACCGGCCGAGCGTCGGAGCGTACCGAACATCGTGATCGACGAGGTCACCGGTGAGCACGATGATGTCGGGCTTGGCGCGCCCTACGATCTCGAGCGCGCGCGTGAACTCATACTCTCCAACGTACAGACCAACGTGGAGATCGGACAGTTGCAGGATGCTCAAACCATCCAGGGTCCGAGGGAGCCGGGCGAGCCGGACGGGCACGGTCTCGAGCGCGAAGTCGTGTCGGCCGACGAGCGCACCGTAGATGGAGGCGCCCATGCCGATCGAAGCGGCGCTGCCCACCGCTGCCTGTTTGAGGAAACTTCGACGCGGCTCGTTCGGAGTCGCGTCGCGCGCGCGCTCCGGACGCTTCCCGCGCTTGATCCGGCGCGCCAGACTGTTCGCCGCCAGAGCGATGTCGTAGGGGAGAAGCAGCACGCTTGCGATCAGGATGCCCAGCGTGACCGCGCCCCCGATCGTCCCCAGCGACTTTGCGAAGACAGGGCTGTGCGAGACGAAACGGGACGCGAAGTTCAGCGCGATTCCCGTGTAGAGCGCGAAGGCCATGAGGCGCCGAACCACGGGGGGAGGGTGGAACGCTTGAACGAGCCGGCGGCAGAGGTGGCGAGCGAGCGCGACCAGGATCATCGCCACGAAGAGGAAAAACAACGCGATGCGCAGGTTCGGCGACATGGCGCCAGGTTAGCAGAGCCCACATCGCTTCAACACGGATCTGGCGCTGACCTGCGCAGAGGGCGGCGCGTGACGCCACGTGTGTCTTGTCCTGTGTAAGTAAGCGCGTCGACGTTGCTCAGCAATTCACCGGATGTTTGCGGCATCTCGCGTCCAGGGGTGTCAGCCTCTGGGACCACCATCGCGCGTTCCGGTGACACTGCTGCCAGAGGCGCGCGCTTCGCTCCTTTGCCCACGCGACTTGTCTGCACGATGGCTCACACCGAAAGGCGAGCATGAAGAGCACGTTACGTTTCATGATCTTTCTGTCCTGCGCTTACCTGGCCGTTGCGGCCGGAAACCTTGGCTGCGCTGGCGGTGGCCAGGGCGGGCGGACGAACTCTGCGGTCGAGGTAACGAAGAACTCGATGGTCGCCACCTTGACGGGCGTCGACCGCGAAGCGCGCCTCGTCACCATGAAGTCGGTCGATGGCGCACTATCGACCGTGCTCGTGGGAGACGGCGACGTCTTGGGACGCATGGAGGTCGGCGACCGAGTGCGGGTCGATCGCCTGGCAGCGTTGACATTTCAGGTCCTCGCACCTGGGCAGGCGTTCGAGGAGCAAGTGTACGCGAGCGACGCACTCCCCAAGGGTGTGCTCTTCGGGCGCAAGATCGCGACCAGGGTGCGCATTCTTTCCGTGGCGGACGAGGGAAAGCGTGCGACCTTCCGCTGCGCCGACGGAACCGTGCGCACGATGGACATTGGAACCAAGTCCACGCGCTCGTTGGTGGCGAGCTTGCATCCGGGCGATGACGTGGAGGTCACGTGCACCGAGAAGCTGGCCATCGAGCTCTTGCGCTGAGCCGCGCGCCGAAAAGAGCACAGTCCACAGTCGGCGTTGCCCATGCTGTGCAGGTGCTTGGATGGCACAGCGACTGCACGCCAGTGGGGGCATGTCGAAGAGAGCAGAAAGAGCGAAGTCTGCGCGCGCGCGGGAGTCGCACCGCTATCCCACCGAGGTCGACAAGGGCGCCATGCAACGCGATCTGAAGGAGCGCTACGGACATCGCCGCGAGGCGCTGAATTCGCGGGAGCCGACCGCCACCGCTGCCACGCACGGGGCCTCGGACGTCGGTTTGGACGAAGCGAGCGGGTCCGAAACGCTCGAAGCGGACCCTACGCGGTTCGTCAAGCACCGGGAAGATTGAACACAGGGGCTCACGCGAGCCTCGCCCGAGAAAAGGAGAGGGCAATGAACAAAGGCCCCATTGCACACCCGTGCCTGCTTGCGATCCTGCTGCCGCTCGCGGCCTGCAGTGGCGCCGACGCCATGGCCATGGAGCTCCGTGAGGATGGTGAGATCGCCGCCGTCGCGAGCGCTGCCCGCGAGGTCCAGGTTCAGCAAGGTAAGCTGGCGCTCTCGAAGGCGCAGGTGGCCAGCACGCGCGGGCTGGCCTGGGCGCTCGTGAGGGAACACTCGCTCGCGCAAACCAAGCAGGACGAGCTACTGGCGGAGCGTGGCATCGCGCCACAAGCGAGCCGATTGAGCGAGGAGCTGCACGCGGACGCGCAAGCGGCCTTGAAGGAACTCCACGAGACCTCCGACGAGGCGTTCGATGCGGTGTACCTGCAGGCTCAGATCGAGGCGTACGAGCGCACCCTGAGCCTGCTCGAAGAGCACCTCATTCCAGCCGCGCGCAACGACGCGCTCAGAGAACAACTGCAGACGTCGAGCGCCGCGCTGACGGTCCTCCTCCAGCAAGCCGAGGAGCTGCTCGAACTCTCGGACGCGCCGGGCGGCTCGGATGCCGTGGGCGGCACCTCGGGCATCGGCAACTCCCAGTCCGGCATCGGCGGCCCGGGATGGGCCAACAGCCCGAATGGACCAGCTCGCCCCATCACCATCAGCGAGAGCGTCGGCGGCACCTCGGGCGTCGGCAACTCTCAGTCCGGCATCGGCGGCCCAGGATGGGCCAACAGCCCGAATGGAGCGGCTCGCCCCATCACCATCAGCGAGAGTGTCGGCGGCACCTCGGGCATCGGCAACTCCCAGTCCGGCATCGGCGGCCCAGGATGGGCCAACAGCCCGAACACGGGCGATCACGGCCCACGCTGGTGAGGCCCCGCCAAAAGCGCCCGCGAGCCGTGCGCGCTAGCGCAGCGAGCGGATGAAGGCCCCCACGGCGGCCACGCCCTTGGTGTCGACGACGCGAATGGTCTCCGAGCCGACGACGGCGATGTCGACCTTGCCACGCAGTTGGTCGATATCCTGCTTCGACTTGACCCCAAACCCCAGCGCGAGCGGGAGCTTGGTCGCCGCGCGGCACCGCGCGAGATACGCGTCCAACGAGGAGAACTCCGTCGCTGCGCCCGTGACGCCCTTGCGCGCCACACAGTAGATGAACCCTCGCGCGCGCTGCGCGATCTCGGCCATGCGCCGTTCGCTCGTATTCGGCGAGAACAGGAAGATTGGGTCCAGTCCCTCCTTGGACATGGCGTCATACAACGCCGGGCCTTCCTCATGGGGGAGGTCGGGGATGATCGCGCCCGCCAGGCCGGCCGCCTTGACGTCGCGCGCGAAGCGCTCGGCGCCTCGCACGAAGGCGATGTTGAAGTACGTCATGAACACGAAAGGGATGTCGAACTCACGCGAGAGCTTGCTCGCGAGCTCGAAGCAGCGGTCCACCGTGGCGCCCGCCTCCAGGGCCCTCTGATTCGCGTGCAAGATGACGGGACCATCTGCCATCGGCTCGGAGAAGGGGATCTGAAGCTCCATCAGATCGACGCCAGCCTCGACCATCGCCTCCACCATGCGTCGGCTATCGTCGAAGCTCGGATAGCCGAGCACGATGTGCGTCATCAGCAGCATGCCCTTCTCTTGCTGCGCTTTTCGAATCCTAGCCTCGAGCACGGTAGGCCTCCGCCTTCTGAATAATGAACTTGCGCCACGATGGATCATCGAAGGCATCGGCGATGGTGAAGATGTCCTTGTCGCCGCGGCCCGACTGGTTGATCAGAATCACCTGGTCGGCTGCGAGGGATGCGGCCTCCTTGAAAGCTTGCGCGAAGGCGTGGGAGGACTCCAGCGCGGGGATGATGCCCTCCTTCTGGATGGTGAGCGCCAGCGCATCTACCACCTCGTTGTCCGTCGCGGCGGCAAAACGCACGCGCCCGGTCTGCTTGTGATGGGCGAGGATGGGGGAGACGCCGACGTAGTCGAGCCCTGCTGCCACGCTGTGCGTGTCCTTCATCTGGCCGTCGCGATCCTGAAGGAAGTAGGTCTTGTAGCCCTGGGCGACGCCGATGCTTGCGTCGCCGTTACACAGCCGAGCGGCGTGCTGGCCGCTATCGAGCCCTTTCCCGCCGGCCTCGACGCCCACGAGCTCCACGCCCACGTCGCCCAAGAAGCCCGAGAACACCCCCATGGCATTGGAGCCGCCGCCGACGCACGCGTACACCCGGTCAGGCAGCTTGCCCGCGGCCTGCAACACCTGCGCGCGCGCCTCCTTGCCGACGATGCTCTGGAAGTAAGTGACCATCTCCGGGAAGGGGTGGGGGCCGCAGGCCGTGCCGAGCACGTAATGCGTAGTGTCCATGTTGGCCACCCAGTCGCGAAACGCCTCGTTGATGGCGTCCTTGAGCGTGCGACTGCCCTCGCGGACAGGGACGACGGTGGCTCCGAGGCGCTCCATCCAGAACACGTTGGGTCGCTGGCGCTCGACGTCGACTTCCCCCATGTAAATGGTGCATTCGAGGCCGAACTTGGCCGCCATCGTGGCCGTGGCCACGCCGTGCTGTCCGGCGCCGGTCTCGGCGATCACGCGCGTCTTGCCCATGCGCTTTACGAGCAACCCCTGGCCCATCACGTTGTTCGCTTTGTGAGCGCCCGTGTGATTGAGGTCTTCGCGCTTGATGAAGATGCGTGCCCCACCAAAGTGCTTCGTCAGGTTTTCGGCGTACGTCAGCGGTGTCGGCCGGCATGAATAGCTCGACATCAGGCTCTCGTATTCCTTCCAAAACGATGGGTCGCTTTTTGCGTCCCGGAACGCCGCTTCGAGTTCGTCGAAGGTCGCTACGAGAATCTCAGGGATGTATGCGCCACCGAATGGGCCGTAGTAGCCGCGTTCAAGCATGAACAAGTCCTCCAAACCCAGCACCCAAACGCCTTCGCCTTTCGAAGCGAGGCGAGCACGTGACCGACTGGTAGCACGATCTTCAACATGCACACCTGCGGACGAAGTCGGCTCGCGTCAGTAAGAGCTCAACCAAGCGCGAGCGTTGGTCTGCGGCGCCGCGCGCCGCCCGTGGTCCAACAACACAGCCCCTGGTCCGCGCCGCCTGCCACCTGGGGTGCAAGCAATCCCGCCTAGGCCATGGCGCGCCGCCCGCCGCGCTCCGCGTGCCGCCCTGAAGCGCGCCTCAGATGGGCCAGTGCCGCGCCGCCCCGGGGCCTCGCGCGATTCTCGCTGCGACGGCCCTGGACGCGCCCCTTCCGCGCTCACCTCCCGGCGGGCGAAGCCCGCGATCCACGGTGCAACCACGATTGCATTTCGTTGCGGCCACCGCCTCGACCCGTTTGAGTCAAAAGCTCTTTCCGTGTGATACTTGCTTGCCATAGCCCTTGCGGGTCGTGTGTGAACTCACTACAAGAATGTCCTAGATGAGGCAAAGCCGGACATTCACTCAAGGGGGGTGAATGGTGTCGGCCGAGATTTCCTAGGTGCAGCGCAGGCGGGGGCCTGCGCGGGGTTGTCGGGCCACTTCCGCCACAACCCGATCTTACTGTCTTGCAGACATTGGTAAGGCCCGCGGTGATCGCAAAATCACCTGCGGCCGTCCGGGTCACGGCCATGGACGCTCAGCCCTCGCCGTGATCGGAGCACGTTCATCTCTGCTCGCCGAGAACCGGGTCGAAAATCCGGTTCCGTCCGGGCGAGTTGTATCCGCGCTTCGCGCACTTCGCTTTCTTGAATGACGTCTGACAGTTGGTTTCCGGCCTTGCGAGCAGATCGCAAGCGTGTGGCCGCGCTCCGTCTTCGATGTGCGCGCACCACGTCAAATAGAGAGGACTTGCCATGGAAGAAGGACGACCGAGCGCCAAACGACCGAGCATCGTGCCGCGCAATGAGATCCCAGTCTCTGGAGCCGAGGGCGGGCTTGAGACCCGACCGTTCGACGCCCACGCCATTCTGAGTGAGGTGGTTCCGAAGTCGGACGTGGAGATGGCGTGGACGCATGTCCGAGCAGGGCAGGAGTCTCCTCTGCGCTCCCACCCAACCCGGAACATGCTCGTGATCCTCGAAGGGACGGCGCAGCTCACGGGCTCCACGCAGCGCACGATCGAGCAGGGCGACGTGATCACGGTCCCCGCCGGTCAACAGTACGGCTTTCGCGCGGTCGGTTCCCAGGGGCTGCACGTCCTGCACGTGTCCTTCACCAATCAGCCTGCCACGAAGCGATCGGCGGAGAGCCGCGATCTCGCGCAGCTCCTCGCGCGCAACGCGGTCCGCTTGCACGCGGCGCTCGACAACCCGTTCTTTGCTCTGCTCCGCGACGGCGAGCTCCGGAGGCCCGACCGCCGAGGGGTCATGCGGGAGGCGCTGCGCGTCTTCTCGGATGCCTTTCAGACCATTCTCTTCACGCGCCAGGCCACGTGCCGCGACGAGCGGTTCATGCGCGCCTTTCACGCCCACCTCACGGAGGAGCTCGGCCACAACGAGATGCTCAAGGTCAACACACGCTCTCGTGCCACCAGCGATCCCATCCTTCGGGCGTCCTCGGCGTGGTTCTGCCATCAGATGCTCCTGCTCGACAACAGCGGCAAGGCCATCGTGAACCTCGTGCTCGAGACCGCCGGCTATCACTTCCACACCCTCGCCAGCAACGTGCTCGCAGGCGACGAGAGCGCCGAGTACTTCCACGTTCACGCCGAGGACGACGAGGCGCACATGGAGATGGGCCTCGATGTCCTGGGAGATCTGCACCCAGAGAATTATCGACGGTTGCACGAGGTCCTCGAGAGCACGTGGGACATGTTCGAGGTGATGACGGGCCGGATCGCTCACCTGGTCCACGCCGAAGAAGCGAGCTCGTGACATGCTCGTCGAGCCTGGCCCAAGTGTCCTCACGTGGTTGGACGGGGAGTTCGTTCCCTGGCCTTCGGCCACGATGCACGTCTGCGACCACCATTATGGCGTCGGCGTCTTCGAAGGCGTGCGCGCCTACGGGGGAGAGCAGGGCACTGCCATCTTTCGCCTACGTGATCACACCAAGAGGCTCTTGCGCTCGGCGCACATGCTGCGCATCCGGGTCCCGACCCGCTTCGACGAGGAGACGCTGAACCAAGCGCAAGTCGAGCTCTTGCGTCGCAACGACTTTCAGGATGCGTACATCCGCCCGTTCATCTTTCACAGCGGAACGTTCGGCTTGAGTCCACGCACCCGGGGGCTGCGTGTTCGCGTGGCGATCATGGCTCTCGCGTGGCGCGACGACGGTGCCTTCGCGGCCACAGAGGCCAAGGCCCGCGGGATCACCCTGCGCACCTCCAGCTTCACCCACCATCATGGAAGCAGCGTGCTGAGCCGGGCGAAGGCCAACGCCAACTACCTCAGCGGCGTGCTGGCGCGGGAGGAAGCGCAAGACTGCGGGGCCGACGAGGCGCTTCTCCTCGACCGAGAAGGTTTCGTTACCGAGACCAGCGGCGCGAACCTGTTCGCCGTCCTACGGGGCGTGGTGTGCACGCCCCCGCTCGACTCCGTCCTGGAGGGGGTCACGCGGGCCACGGTGATCTCCCTCCTGGACTCGGTCGGGACGAAGGTCGTGGAGCGTCGGATGACGCGCGACGACATCTACACGGCCGACGAAGTCTTCCTCTCCGGTACCGCGGCCGAGATCACACCGATCCGTGAAGTCGACGGGCGCCAGATCGGAAGCGGCGCGCCGGGAGAGATCACCAGGCGCTTACAAAACGCGTATGCGGACTTGGTGCGCGGTCGCGCTCCAGACCGCCTCGAATGGTTGACTCGAATTTAGGTTGAGAAACGAAACTTTGGAGGATGCTCGAATGACTCAGTTGACGCAAGCCATGCCGCTGGAGTCCGCCGCTCCAGCCAGCCAGGCCTTCAAAATGCAGGTGGTCTCGCGCAGTGCGATCCCACCGATCCAGTCGATCACGCAGGGAGGCGAGGTGCACGAGCTCGGCGAGCTGCGCGACTTCCGTTGGAACGACCAGCTTCGCGGCTTCATCCCGCCGGACGCGCGCTTCTCGGTCAGCTGGGTACGGCTGAAGGAGGGCGAGGTTCTTCAACCGCACGTCCATCCCATCCATTCGATGATGGTGTTCTACGCCGGCTCCGGACAGATGCTGGGCGATCTGGAGCGGCCCGTGGCCAAGGACGACGTGGTGGTGGTCCCCTCTGGTTGCGCCCACGGCTTCGTGGGAGGCCCCCAAGGCCTACATGGGCTCTCCATCCAGTTCGGAGAGGGGCTCTATACGCGGCCGGACGCTCCGCGGGTGCTCTTCATGGATGAGGAGCACAACCTCGACACCCTCCTGGCCTACAACGAGCAACGCATCCGCGAGTTCGAGCAGCGGCCCCTGTTCGCACTGCTCGAGAGCGGCGCACTGGAAGATCCCAAGAAGCGCCAGGTCTACCTCGATGCCTTGCAGATCTGGGTGGACGGAAACCAAACGCTGCTCTTCTCGCGCCAGGCGACCTGCGCGGACCCCACCTACCAGCAGGTGTTCTTCCGCCACATGCAGGAGGAGCTCGGACACGATCTCATGCATCAGAACCGCGCCGAAGGGCCGGCAAAGCCCGCGCCGGTGATGCGCGACGCGGTCATGGAAGCCGTGACGAACTGGTTCGCATACCAGATGTACATCCTCGATAACGCGGAGAAGGCGGCGATCATCCACCTGGTGATCGAGAACGCCAGCATCGTCTATCACACCCGCGCGATGCCCGTGCTGGCAAAGTTCGTGAACAAAGAGTACTTCGACGTCCACGTCGAGGCCGACGACGAGCACGCTGCGATGGGGATCGCGTTGCTCCGCAACGAATGCCCCAGCACCTACAAGCGCCTGACCGAGATCGTCGGCGAAGCATGGGACATGATCGGCGCGATGACGGATCGCCTGGTGGAGCTCACGCAGGCGGAGAATGCGGGCGCCTGACGCCGCGCATTGCGCGCCCCCCCCATTCCCTTGGAGCTTCCAACACAGGAGAGGCAGCTCATGGCCACGGATCTCGACGTCTTCAGCCCTGACCTCTACACCCAAGAGGTCCCCCACGAACGCTTCGAGCGTCTGCGAAAGCACGCGCCAGTGCACTTTCACGAGGAGCCGGGAGGGCCTGGCTTTTGGTCGGTCACCAAGTATCGCGACGTGGTACGGGTACTCCGCGATGCCGCCACGTTCTCCTCGGAGGCCGGTGGCACCCAGATCCCCGATCTCCCGGTGACCGATATCCGGCGCTCACCGGACGTGCTCGCCGTGATGGACCCACCTCGACACTCTCGTTACCGCGCGCTGGTCGGGCAGGCTTTTACGAGCCGAGGGTTGATGCAGATGGAGTCCTACATCCAGCAGCTCGTCGGAAGCTTGCTCGATGACGTGCTCGCGCGCGGAGCGTTCGACTTCGTGGGCGACTTCTCCGCAAAGCTCCCGATGGCCATCATCTTGACGATGGTTGGTGTGCCCTTCGAGATGCAAGGCACACTGAATGGCTGGGTCCTCAAGCTCCTCGCGACCGATGACCCGGAGTACGCCACCTCGGAGGAAGAGCGGGCGGCGATCGGCCGGCGCTTCATGGAGTACGCTCATGCCCTCGCCGCGGAGCGGCGGAAGAGCCCACGTGACGACCTGCTGAGCCTCTTGATGGCAGCCGAGGTCGACGGCGTGAAGCTGACCTATGAAGAGTTCGGAATGTTCTTCATGCTGCTCCTGGCCGCGGGCACCGACACGCCACGACTGCTCATCAGCTCGGGAATGCTGGCCTTGATGGAGCGCAGGGAAGATCGCGAGCGGCTCACGCGCAACCCCGAGCTCTTGCCAGCAGCCATCGAGGAGTTCTTGCGATTTTACCCACCCCTCATGCACTTCCGCCGCACCGCGACGAGGGACACGGAGCTTCGTGGGCAGCCGATTCGTGAGGGGCAAAAGGTCGTGGTTTGGCTCGTCTCGGCCAACCGCGACGAAGACATCTTCCCGCACGCGAGCTCCTTCGATATCGGGCGCACCCCCAACGACCACCTCTCGTTCGGACATGGCCCGCACTTCTGCATCGGCAACGCGCTCGCACGCATGTCTGCGAGGATCGCGTTCACGGAGTGCTTGCGCCGGCTCCGCCATTTGGAGCTCGCTGCACCGCCCGAACGCCTACGTTCCAACTGGTTCAATGGGATGAAGAAGATGCCCGTCGTGGTGACCGGCCGCTGATCTTCGACTCAAGAAAAGCAATCGCTAAGGGAAGCAAACATGGAATCACGGACATCGGAGAGCGCACCCGCGCTCTCGGGACAGATGATGCAGCTCATTTTTGGCGAGTTCGTCTCGAAGGCGCTGACGGTGGCGGCCCAGCTCGACATAGCCGAGCTGCTCAGCAGAGGGCCGCTCCGCGTGGAACAGCTCGCGAGCCAAGCAAAGGTCGACAGCGACGCGCTCTATCGCCTGCTCCGCGCACTCGCGAGCGTTGGCGTGTTTCAGGAGAGCGAGAAGAGATCGTTCGCCAACAGCGATCTCTCAAACCTGCTGCGAAACAATTCCATGAAGGAGCTCGCCCTCTTTCTGTGCGGACCCGCCATGTGGACCGCCTGGAACGACCTCGAGTACAGCGTCCGCACTGGTCGCTCCGCGTTTGAGAAGGTCCACGGATCTCATCCGTTCGCGCACATGAAGTCGGAACCTGAATTTGCAGCTGTCTTCAACGCAGCGATGACGGGGCTCTCCGCGCAGGAGCTCGGCGCCATCCACGCGAAGTACGACTTCTCTCCGTTCTCCACGCTGGTGGACGTCGCCGGCGGATGCGGCGCCCTCCTGACAAGTTGCCTCGAACGCAATCCGTCCCAGCACGGCGTGCTCTTCGATCGCTCCATCGTGATCGAAGAGGCGCGCCCCTCTATCGACGCGGCAGGCGTCGCGGATCGGTGCAAGCTCGTCGCGGGGAACTTCTTCGAGTCGGTCCCGGAAGGGGGCGACGCCTACATGATGAAGTACATCCTTCACGACTGGAACGACGACGAGGCCCTCACGATCCTTCGCAACATCCACAAGGCGGCGCGTCCTGGAGCTCGACTGCTCATCATGGATCCTGTGATCCGTCCAGAGAACGCCCCAGACCTCGGGAAGTTTATGGACCTCCAAATGCTCGTTTTCTACGGTACGGGCCGCGAAAGAACCCTTCAGGAACTCAAGGAGCTCTTGGCGGCGGCCAAGTTCAAGGTGGCGCGCGTCGTGCCAACCGCGTCAGCCGTCAGCGTCATCGAGGCAGAGCGTTACTAGGTAGGGCAGGCGCGCCTCGCGGGCGCGCCCTCAGTGCCACCAGAGCTCGAACGAGACGCCGTCCACGTTCGGCGTCTTGAGCGACCAGTCGTTGACGACGACCTTGTCGACGGTGCCGCCTGTCGCCTCCACTGCGAATCCCAGGAAGCCCGGGCACAGCACGCCGCAGTGCGGGAAGCCGTTCAGGTTGTTCATCCGACCGGTGATCTTGTCGGTTCCCACTTCAACGATCACTGTGCCATTGCTGCTGAAGTCCCGCTTGAATAGATCGGGAACCTTCTTTGCGATCAACGCCGGGCTCAGCATCTTCAGGACCAGACGCAGGAAGGTGTTGGAGGCCTCGCTCGCCGCATAGCGCGCGGAGTCATAGAGAGCCTTCTTCGAATGCTCGTCGTCGTTCCGGCCGATAGACTGGATGATCTGCTTGTGAACCTCTCCCAGCAGAGCGATGTCGTACCAGCCTGCCGGCTCGGGCCCCTTCTCGAGCAAGCCCGTGAGCTGCGGAGAAAAGCTGCCTCGGATGCGCTCCCACTCTTGAGAGTCCACATTTTCACGAAGGTACTTTGCCGTCGCTGGGATGAGGTATCCCCGTGCCTTGATTTCACTCATCGATGCCCCCTCTACAAATCTTGTTGCGATGAATCACTGCTGCTTCTCGCGGGCCACCTGTGCCCGCAGCGCTTCTCGCAAGCTGCGGTGGGAGTCGATCCCGGAGAGATCGACTCCCATGTGTACGATCGTCTGCGCGATATGCGGATTGATACCAGTGAGGACGCAGCGCGCACCGAGCATGCCGACAGCCCTAGCCATGCGCATGAAGTGGTCCGCTGTCCCCGTGTCCATGACTTCAATGCCAGTGATATCGATGATGCAGCAGCGCGTCTTCTTCTCGACCACCGCGTTCAGTAAGGCCTCGGTCATCTCGGCGCTGCGCGCGGTGTCCATCACGCCGACTACCGGTAGACAGAGGACGCCGTCCCAGACTTCCATGATGGGCGTGGAGAGCTCTTGGATTGCGATGCGTTGCTTCTCGATCGTGGAGAGCTTCTCCTCCAGATCTCGCTGGTACGCGTCGCTCCGTTGCTTCTCTTCCTCCAGAGAGCGGATCATCTCGTTGATGCCCTCGAAGAGGGCGCGCAGCGAGGCATCGGTCTCCTCGCTTGGCAGCGTCAGCCGGGAGCTGTAGTCCCCGAAGCCAACGTTTGAGAGCACGAGCAATGCATCGGTGACGTTCTCAAGAAGCTCACTATCCGTGGCCATCGCCATCTCATCCTCCTAGTTATCGTCGGCTTCGCTGTGGTCCAGGTGTCGCGGCCGGACCAGAATCTGCGTGTTTGCGTGTCTTGGCAGCTGCTTCTTTGAAGGTCGTTTGCAGAGCATCACCCAGGGTTGGGAAGCTGCGGATCGCGCCGACCTCGATCCCCGTGGCCACAATGGTCTTGGCGAAGGACGGCCGTACCCCCGAGAGGACACAATCCGCCCCCAAGAGCCGTACTGTCCGCGCCATTCGCAGGAAGTGGTCTGCGATGCTCGCGTCTACCGTCTCGATGCCCGTAATGTCCAGGATGACTAAGGATGCTCGCAGCGCCACCACGGCGTCCAGAAGCGCCGACGTCATCTTGGTGGCACGGTCCGAATCGAACGTGCCGATCAGAGGGAGTGCCAGCACGCCCGTCCAAACCTCGATCACCGGGGTGCTCAAGTCGACGATAAGCTGCTTTTGCTGCTCAATGAGCAGGATGCGATCGTTGAGCTCGGCCTCGCGCTGCTTTCGCTCCGCCCTGGACTGTTCGAGTGCCGCTGCGGTCTCCCGAAGTGATGCGGCCAGCGCTCCGACGGGATGATCGAGCGGGAACTCGGTCTCCATCGGGTGGTGGGCCTCGCCTCGAGCAATCGCTTGAATGGCGGTGAGCAAAGTGTCGACAGCCTGCCGAAGCTCCTGGGCCATGGCGGGAAGAGCATCGCTCGTCAATTTGTCAGTCATGGACTCTCCGACTCCACCAGAGAGAACCCTGCTTCAGTTTCGAGCTCGTCCGCCTCCGCAATGATGCGCACGCCCATGGCCTGCAAGGCCTCCTCGAGGCTCCGGCAGCAGGTGACGCCACGTAGACCGAGGCCCATCGTCTCCAGGGTGAGGGCGATGTCCGGCTTGAGCCCGGTCAGGAAGGTCTTCGCGCCCATGAGCGAGGTCGCCTCGGCGATGCTGGACAAGGTCGCGCACAGGTGGCTGTCGACCATCCAGAGCCCCGTAACATCGAGAACGACTCCTTGAATAGCTTCCCGATGCACGCGGGTCAGCACCTCTTCCCGCAGCCTATCTCCGAGCGAATCGGTGACGTCGCCTTGGAGCGGGACCAGCAGAAATCCGAAGAGCTTGATAATTGGGATTCGTTCGTAGCGGTCTTGCACGTCAATCTCCTACGTCGATCACCATGACGGCGCCGTCATCGTTGGGCTTGCGATGGCTGCGAAAGATCTCGGCACACGCCTGATCGGCGTCGAGCTGCGACAGATCCGCCATCGAGAGCTGCGAGGCGATTCCGTCGGAGTGCAACACGATGCGCAGCCCGCACACGAGCGGCGTCTCGATGATACGAAATCGACGCACGCCCTTGCCGAGGATGCCGGGCGAGAGCACGAACGGGATGTCGGACCCATGACTGCGAAGGGCCACATTGCCCACGCCGCAGCAGCTAAAGCGGTTGCCTTCGATGAGACAGACGGTAGCGGCGGCGCCCCGTGTGCCTTGGAGCTCTGCGTGCACCGTCCGCATGGCGGTCATCAGGTCATCCGTGTCGCGCTGCGCGCGCAAGGCGGCCACGGCCGCCCGCGCCGCCCGCGCCGCCCCGGGCCCATGACCGAGCCCATCGATGACCGCGAACATGCTGCGCGCAGGGCTCGTCTCGACGACCACGGCATCGCCACTCTCCTGCTCGCCGGGCACGGCCTCCACTCTGTGCGCGACTCGAATCCTCATATGCGCACTTCGGCTTCGATCCTGGTTCCAGTCTTGTCGCTGTCCAGCGTGAACTTGTCTGCGAGCCGCTTGCATCCGAGCAGCCCTCGACCCAGGCCGGTGCGGCTGCGATAGGTCCCCGACATGACGAGGGCCACGTTGGGAATGCCTGTGCCTGTGTCCCTGGCGCTGATCACGATGCCCTTGTCCGGAGGAGGCAGCGGGCCGAGCGTCATGGTGCCGCCGCCGGCGTAGGAGATCATGTTGCGCGCCAACTCACTGACGATGGTGACCACCTTCTGCACGGTGAAGCCGCCGGCGCCCCGCAGCTCGGCCAAACGTCGAGCCTCTGCGCGCACCTTGGTGATGTCGCTCTCCAAGAGAATTTCGAACGCCAGCGTGCTCATCACGCTCGATTCATCTCGCTCGAGGGCGATACGCAGCTCGGAGAGCGCCGCATCGCGCTTTGAGGGCGGCAAAAAGAGCGCGAGGCCTCGCTCCATGTGCATCAACAAGTTCTCACGCTCCGCATGGGGCATGCCCTGGAGAACCACCTCTCCATCGCGAAACGCTTGCTGCAAGATGGCTCGGGCGTTGGTCGGTGAGAGGTACCTGGCGAGTACCGTCGCTATCTGAGACTGCTCGGTCGACAATGGACAATACCCCGTCACACCGTGGATGTTGGCAACGCGGGCTGCGCGCGACGCAAACAAGCGTCGCGTGCACTGCGCGACATCACGGCCCCCACTCCACTTCGCATCGGCGCTGCCGAATGTGACCAGAGCTTACCAAAGCGGGCACACCCGTGAACAAGAAAATGAAGCACTCACGCTGTGATACTTCGACGCAACCATGATCGTAAGGAACCCATCCCGCTCGCCGACCGATCACGTTTAGCCTGGCATGGCCAAGCGAACGTTCGACGACGCAGCCTGCAGCGAGATGAACTGCGACCCCTCTTTCATCGTGCTTCGACGAGCGTTACGCTACGTGAACGAGCCCGGCGCTGTGTCGCGAGGCGCAACGGCAAGACGCCTTGCATTCTGTATGGGCCGCTCGAGCGCCTGGCCGTTCAATGACGGAATTTTCAATGACGGACACGCAAGCCAGAAGCCCGCGAGAGAGTATTGGCCTGATCCTGCAAACGCTGGGGAGCCATCCCATTCGCGCCGCGATCGACGCCCATGCGGCTCGGCGGTCGGTGCGCTCCTATGCGATCCAGGTAGGGTTCAGTAAGATTCAGAGCGCGGAGCTGACGATCGTCGCATCGGAGCTATGCACGAACATCGTTAAATATGGTGTCCGTGGCGCCCTCCGAGTCGACCACATCGCGCATCCGATTCATGGCGCAGGCCTGCTCCTGGACGCCACCGACCAGGGCCCGATGTTTCAGGACTTCGAGAAGGCCATTCGCGACAGGTCCGACGACCGCGGCACGATCCCTCCCGAAGCGCTCAACAAGCGCACCGGAATCGCCGCAGGACTCGGCGCGGTGCAGCGTCTGACGCATCTCATCTGGACCGAGAGGGTAGAGGAGGGCGGCAAGAGCGTGGTGGCGGTTCGCTATCTCAAGCGACCCGAGCTTCGGCATTCGAGCCCCTGAGGCGCGCGAGAGAGATCCCGAAACGCTGAATGCGGGCATCCCACCCGATTTATCAAACCTCGGCGACGAATTCTGCCGCGCTCGGGGCGACGTCATTCGAGAGAGCTCCTTGGCCCCTTGGGTCAATGCGGCGACGTTGCAATTTCCCAGTGGGCTCGTTACCCAGCGGTCATGCGTACTACAGCTTGGCTTGTAAGTTTGGTGACCGCTGCGACATCCGCTCTCCTCGGCTGCACGGAACCGCCGCCCGCGGTCGCGACGACTAGGGATCCAGTGCAGGACGATGGCGCCGCCGACCGCGAAGGCGAGTGTGAGCCCGAGACCGAGGAGGATTGTGAGTGCGAAGACGGCCGCGAGAGCGTCCGGTATTGTCACGGCAGCGCGACATGGGGTGCATGCATCTGTGAGAACGTGCACGACGGCGAGGACGACGACTCAGGATATTTCGTTGGGGACTGCAAGCCCGGACGATACGAGGGCGAGTTCTTCGGCATGTACAACTCCGCATTCAGCCCGACCCCGATCCCTGTTTGGGCTTTCAACATCAGCGGCACGCCAGGGTTGGCCTTCACGCTCAACGCCACGGGCTCCGCCCCCGTCGAAGGCCAGGAGTTCGCGGAGGAGCTCGAGATCTCGGACGGCTACGTCAAGGGCACAGCCGACGGGTTGTTCCCCTTCGAAGGCAAGCTGACGGGAAAGCTGGACTGCAGGACCAAGGAGTTTCACGCCACCCTCGACGGCGGCTACGCGCTCTTGTTCGAAGGCCTGGGCGTCAACGAGGCGAAGTTCAAGGGGCCCGTGCTCGGCAAGTACGACGTCGCGACCAAGTCCTTTCCATGTCAAACGGGCAACGCGAACTTTCCCAAGTGCGAGCTCGATGCTCCAGTTTTGGCCACCTCGGTGACCGCGGACATCGTGGCAGCAAGCGCCTTTCCGAAGCCCGAGAACCCGAGCTACTGGGACCTCGAAGAGACCGACATCTCCCTCCCCATCTTCCCATCCATCATCCCGCAGGGACACGGCGGCATGGGGTATTGGTGGGCAGTCTGGGTGGGTGAAGGAGCAGTGGATCCGAACACCGGAAAGCCCAAGCCCTGATTCGGATTGCTCGGCCACGCCGCACGTCGAGCGCACATGGCAGGTGGCGCAGACCGCCCCGAAAGACGATCGGGTTGGCACTCAGGAGTGGTGCCCTGGGGCTGTCGTGAATCCGCTCGTGGCGGCGCGCTCCAAGAGCGCTCGGATCTCCGAGACCAGTCGTTCGCTGGAGAACGGCTTGGTGAGCAGCGGCGCGTCGCGAAAGGGCCGGAGAGCGTTGCGCGCCTCGTCAGCGTAACCTGACATGAACAACACGGGTAGGTTGGGGATCGCACCACGCATTTCCGCGGCAAGCTCGAACCCGGACATCCCAGGCATGGAGACATCCGTGAGCAGCACGTCCACCTCGCCCAGATGTTCCGAGAGCGTGCGCAGCGCCTCCGCGCCCGATCCCGCCGACAGGACCTCGTAGCCAGCCGCGCGCAAGTGGTCGCTCGCCACCTCGCGCACGACGTTGTCGTCGTCGACCACGAGCACCGTGCCGTGCGCAATCCCGTGATCCACCACGGCCGGTTGACTCTTCGTTGCTTGGAGAACAATCGAGGGCCAAACGATCCGGAACAACGTCCCGCCCTCAGCGGGCGTCTCGACGGTGATCTCACCGTGGCTCTGCTTGACGATGCCGTACACGCTGGCGAGTCCAAGCCCCGTGCCCTTGCCGCGCGCCTTGCGGGTAAAGAATGGCTCGAAGATGTATGGCAGATCTTCCGGGTCGACTCCCACGCCCTGATCCTGCACCTCCAGCACAGCCTGCGCCGCGGGCTCTTCGCCGCGCCGTCGCACCCGGATGGTCAGCTTTCCTCCCTGAGGCATGGCATCCGCCGCGTTGACCGACAGATTCAAGAGCAGACGCTCCAAGCCGCCCGGATCGAGGCACACACCGCACGGCCTGTCGTCCAGCTGCGTGACGATGGCCACATTGTCCTTGAGCAGGCGGCGCAGGAGCTGGACGGTGTCCGCAACGCCCTCGTTGAGATCGAGCGCCTCTGGTTTCGCGGGGCAGCGGCTCGCGAAATCGAGCAACTGCGCAGTGAGCCCCGAACCGCGCTCGGCCGCTTGTCGGATGGCACGCAGCGGAGCGCGGGCCGCCTCAGGATTGCGGCTGAGATGGCGCTCGGCCAGCTCCGCGCAGCCGAGTAGGGCGGTGAGCAAGTTGTTGAAGTCGTGCGCCACGCCCCCGGCGAGCCGTCCGATGGCCTCGAGCCGCTCGGCCTCCTTCAATTGCCGCGCCCATTCCTCCTCCCGCAGGCGGGTCGAACGCTCCGCCAACAATCGGCTCACGGCTACGCTGTGTTCTCGCAAGCGCGCGACGGTGAACTTGAGCAAAGCGTGGACCGCGACGAGCGAGATCGAAAACAAGCCGAAGAACATCAAGCTCCCGATGGGTGAGGCGATAAGCGCGCTGCCCTCGTCCAACGGCAGGCCGCTGGCCGCGACCCAGCCGTCCAAGTCGACCACGAGCAGCACGGCGAACGACGTAAGCGAAAGCAGGAGCGACACACGCCCAAGCTCTGGCTGGGGCACGAGCGCCCATCCCACCACGATCGGAACGTATAGGAACACGGCGGGCGAGGCGCGCGTCCCCCAGATGAACACGAAGAGCGAGACGAGAGCGACATCGGCGAAGAGGATCCCAGCGCGCACCCAGCGCCGTCGCCGCGCGCTCTGCGCCAAGCGGAGCAGCGGCATGACCAGCGCAGCGATCACCAGATACGCCACCCCACAGAGAAGCCACCACGTGACGCCAAACAGCAGCAACGCGAGGAGGCAGCCGCAACCCGCCATGGCGAGTCGATACAGGCTCAGCCAGCGATCGAGTCGGCGACCGAAAGCGGCATCCACCTGAACCACCGATGCACCCTCGGGAGCGTCGCTCTGGGCTTGTCGCGGTTCGCGTTCCGTCGCGAGGTCGAGGGCAACTTGAACAGGAGCGCGCCCATTCTCCATTCACAGACTATCTGGCGCGAACCCAATCGCGTCAACACGCCCAGCCCACGTCAGACGAGTGAGCGCAGCTCAAGCAGCGAGCCGGAGCGCGGGACCACTTTGTGCCTGCTACTTGTTGCGAGCGGTCGCGAGCAGCGCTGCGATCACGGCGAAGAGCTCCTCCGTCCGAAGCGGCTTGCCCAAGTGAGCGTCGAAGCCGGCCTCCAGCGCGCGCCGCCGATCCTCCGCGCGCTGGAACGCCGTGAGCGCGATGGCTGGGATTCGGGGCTCGCCCTGCGCCTCGCGCGCACGCAGGCGAGCGATGAAGGTATACCCATCCTCACCCGGAAGTCCGATGTCACTCACGATGATCTCCGGTCGATGACAGGAGAGCGCCTCGAACGCCTCGGCCACATCGGAAGCTGCCGTAACGGAAGCTCCCTCACGAGCGAGGATCTCCACGATCAGCTCCCGACCATCTGGATCGTCCTCCACCACCAGAACGGAAACATGGCGGAGACGGGCCCTGGGCATGCGCGCTCGGGGGCCGCTCTCTCTCGGAGACCGCTCGTCGAGACCAGCGCGATCCGCTGCTAGCTTGAGCATGGAGTTCTACCATTCCCCATTCGGGTGCACTCGTCCATGGCCAAGGTGAGGGGCTGAGGCCAAACGCCACGACTGGGGCATTCCATCACAGGCTTTCCTTGCCAACCGCCCGTCCTTTCTCGGTTGGCGCCCCGTTTCCCTAGAACTCGGTCGATCCCTCCGCCTCCTCCACGGTCAGCGCCATCGCGGTGGACGCGACGGGCTTCGGAAGCAGCGCGCGCCCCAGCGCGAGACCGAGCCCTCCTGCGACGAAGCTGGCAGTGAGTACACCAAGCTTGGCGGCGGCCAACAGCGCGGGGTCAGCGAACGCGAGCTGCGCGATAAAGATCGCCATGGTGAAGCCGATGCCCGCGACACTTCCGAGCACGAGCAGGTGGACAAGGCCCAGCCCTGCAGGCAATCGAACGACGCCAAGCCGGAGCGCGCTGGTGGTGACCAGCATGATCCCTACCGGCTTGCCGATCACGAGCCCGAGAAAAACGCCAAGCGCGACCACCCCTGGGGTTCCATACAGGGAAACACCGCCCAGTGAGACCCCGGCGTTGGCGAGGGCGAACAGCGGCATGATCCCGAACGCTACCCACGGATGAAGGCGATCGATCAAGGCCTCGGCGGGCGACATCGCTTCGCGTCGAGCATCGGACAGCGACCTCAGCGCACTCGCCACCGCGTGAGCATCTTCCGGTCGCTGCGTCACGGTCCGCTCCAGCGTCTCGATGTGAGCCGGCGCCGCCCTCAAGAAGCCCTCCGGGCCAAGCCACGCCCGCACCGGGGTCACCAGTCCGAGGGCTACACCCGCGATCGTGGGGTGCACACCCGCTGCGTAGGTCCCCGCCCAGGCGATGACGCCGGACGGCAGGTAAGCGAGCTTCGAGCGCACCCCGGCGGCCTTGAGCAGGAGGGCGGACGCGAGCCCGACCGCAGCAACGCTCACGCCCCCCCAGGCGATGCCAGAGGAGTAGAACGCCGCGATGACCAGGATGGCGGCGAGATCATCGATCACGGCCAGTGCGAGCAGGAGCACGCGGAGCGCCGGTGGAGCACGCTTGCCGAGGAGAGCGAGCACGCCCACGGCGAAGGCGATGTCGGTCGCGGTCGGGATGGCCCAGCCTTCGCGCGTGGGAGTCCCCAGGGCAACGACGGTGTACAGCGCGGCCGGCACGACCACGCCGCCCAAGGCCGCGATCACTGGCAGCGCGGCGCGGCGTAGTTCGCTCAGCTCACCGCGGTGGATCTCTCGCCGAATTTCGAGCCCCACCACGAAGAAGAAGATGGTCATCAGGCCGTCGTTGACGATCCACTCGAGCGAGCGGGAAAACGTGAACGACCCAAGCTGAATGCCCACTTGCGTGTGCCACAGCGCGGCATAAGCCGCAGACCACGGCGAGTTCGCGACGGTAAGCGCGAACGCGGCGGCGACCAAAAGGACGATTCCGCTAGCCGCCTCGATTTGCAGAAAGCGCTCGAGCGGCCCAGCTGCTCTCTGCACGGCTCGATGAAGGGGGTGCCATGCGTCGGGCGGCATCTGGGTCATGTGGAAGGACCTTCCTGGGCAAAGCTGCCCAGGGATGGCGGCCCGACCACCCCGGTCCTGCCGCCCACAATGGACGACACCCTTGAAACTTCACACTGTAGCGGTTTCCGTGAGGCCGTCGAGGGCGCGATTGTGAGCACGGAGCGCAACGATTTCGCCAAGGACTCCTCATGTTGCGGCATGAAGGGGCATGCAGCTTCGCGACAAAATGCACTTGCAAGCGCGGCCTGGTTGGACCTTTGCTTTGTCCGTCGGCCTCCTCTCCATCACGGGCGCGGCGGCCTGCGGTAACGATGCCGCCCCGGCTGCGGGGCCGATGGGCACCCCTTCCAACGAGACCGACCCCACCAGCATCACGTACCGGGACGACGTGGAGCCGGTCACGAGCGTGAAAGACGCCAAGAAGGGCGTCTTCATTCCGCCCTATCAAGATTGTCGGGACCCGCTGCCGGGAGATAACGGCAGTGGCCCCGGTGGCCAGGTTTGCACGCACGTCGTGCTCTCGGGTTGCACCGAGCCGGGCAAGTACTTCCCCGACTACGCCTCCTGCGATGTGGTGCGCACGCAGCGGCCATTCTGGGACGAGGCGCCCGCTTCCGAGCCGAAGAAGGACGACCCGCGCCTCAAGGACGAGGCGTTCATGCGCGAGCTCGATTGGGTCACCGAGCAGATCGAGGCGTGCGGTTGCGTCTGCTGCCACGACTCGCGCACCTTCGATGGCCGCTTCGGACAGTGGGATATCGCCCGCGGCCCCATTTGGCTCGACACCCTGGCCGACACCGGCCTCGCGCTATTTTTGGGCCTCGCCGACTCGCACGTGCTCGGCGCCTATCCCCCCGAGGAAAATCATGGTTTCGACCGCGAGCTCACTGGCGTGCCCACCACGGACACCGAGCGCATGAAGAAATTCCTTTTCAAGGAGCTCGAGCGCCGCGGCCTGACCGAAGCCGATGCCCGCGCCGTACCGCCGTTCGGCGGCCCCATCTACAACCAAGCCGTCGCAGAGCCCAAAGCGTGCAAGCCAGGTGAAGGCATCACCAAGGCAAACCGCGTGGTGTGGAAGGGCGGCGGCAAGGCTCGCTACGTCTACGTACTCAAGACGGGCAGCAAAAATCCTGGCGTGCCGCCGAACCTCGATACGCCCAAGGGCACCCTGTGGCGCCTCGATGTGCTCGCGAGCGAAGACGGACTTCCTAGCGGGCTCAGCTACGGGACCACGCCGAGCGGCTCCTTCCAGGCATTGCCGGAGGACACGTCTGCTCCCGAGTTGGTCAATGGAAAGACGTACCACCTGACCGTTCTCGCCGACGTTGGCGTCCCGCTCACCAACTGCCTGTTCGTGTACGGCGAGACCGAAAGCGCCCCGGAAGCCTTGCCGGAGGAGGACACCGACACCGATACGGATCCGGGCAAGGACGATCCGGGCCAGGATCCCGACAAGGATGGCGGAAGCACGCCGGCCCCCGAGGAGTGCACCTTGGCTTCCGGCGACGAGCGGGGCTTTGGCGCCACCTGCGAGACCGACGACGACTGCACGTGTGAAGCCGGCTACTGCGCGGTCCAGTTCGGGCAGTCCGTGGGCTACTGCACGGTCACCACCTGTGACAAAACCCCGTCGGTGTGCCCGAAGGACTGGAGCTGCATGGACCTCTCGGTGTTCTTCCCGAGCCTCCCGTACATCTGCCAGAAGCCTTAGCCTACCAACATCGCCAGCCTCCTCCTCGAGTCTCCCTGGGTGCTCGCAAAGAATCGCCTGACGGTACGCATCCCGGAACGGATCTCCGATCCGCCGGACTCGCTTCGGGTGCGCGAAGACCTCGAGGTGGAGCACGTGGCATCGACTGGTGGCCGATGCGAGCTCGATGAAGCGCAGACACAGCCTAGCGCTCCTGTCTCGCATTGATCGAGAAAGATCGTGGGGAAGGGCGGGGCGAGATCAAATGCGCGGCCTCGGCAGAATTGTTTCCTCCCAGGCAAAGCTAGCGCTGCTCCTCATCTCCTCGCAGGCTGCTCCTCATCTCCTCGCAGAACGCAGGGCATCGAAGATTTCACGCGCACTCTTGCCCGCCCTGAATGCCTCGAGGTACGCCAGTCCGCGCTGCTTGGCCTCGGGGTGCATACCGCTCGCGATGAATGCGAGTCGCTCGAAGGCGAGACCGTCGTCCAGTGCCAGGCTCGCCCCGATTCGGGCCGCCCGCTTGGCACCGCCCACGGCCAGCGGCGGCCGCGTTGCCATGCGCTCGGCAAGCGCGATGGCTTCGTGCATCAGCTGCTCCCGCGGAACCGCGCGCGTGATGAGGCCGATGCGCTGGGCGTCCTCGGGTGAGAGCACCGTGCCATCCAGCATCATCTCGACGGCCTTGGCACGCCCTACCGTGGCAGCCAAGCGCTGCGTACCTCCTGCTCCTGGGATGATGCCGCCCAGCACCTCGACCAGCCCGATGACGTGGTCGCCCTCGGCCATAAGGCGGTAGTCGCAAGCCAGCGCGAGCTCGCAACCTCCGCCCATGGCCGTGCCATTGATGGCGCAAATCACGGCTTTGTTCATGCGCTCGAGCCGCGCGAACACGCGGTGAATCTGGGTCAACAACAGCAAGGGCCTGAGCGGCCCCGGAGCACGTGCCTCGAGCGTCTTGCGCACCCAGGGGAGATGCTCCACAAAACGCTGCGCCACATCGAGCCCCGTGAGCACACCTTCGACGGCGCGCTGAAGCGCGCTGGGGAGCTCTTGGTCCGGCGCCATGGCCGCGCTCTGCGAGAGCTCCTCGACGCTGAAGTGCGTGATGAACCTATCGCCCGGCGCGCCCGTGATCACGATGGCCCGCACGCCATCGTCGCACTCCCAGCGCTCGGTCAGCGTGTCGAGCTCGCGCACCATCCGACTCGTCATGAACTGATGGGGCGGATTGTGCAGCTCGATGATGCCGACCTTACCTTCGATGCGCGAAATGACGTGTTCCATGGTCTTCTCCTGAGCTCGCCCCGCCTCACGTGGAGGGAAGCTTGGCTATCAGACGCAAAGATTGCTGGACTCCCCAGTCGAAGACGCGCGCGGGCGACAAGGCATGGAGGAGCACCAGCCCGCGCGCTTCGGGCCCCACCAGATAGCGCAGCTTGGGCAGGCGGGCGGTGAGGGCGTGATGCACGGCGCGCGTGACCACTTCCGGGTCGGCGGCAAAGCGGGACGCTTGCGCGGCCATGACTTCGAGGGAGGCCAACTGAGGCCCGTACAGCTTCTCCGCGCGGGGCACCGCGACCCTGAGCGCTCGGCCTGCGCCGGTCGCCTTTTCCCAGATCGGGGTCTTGATGCTGCCAGGCTCGATGATCGCCACGCGGATCCCAGCGGGACCGAGCTCGCGCCGAAACGCGTCGGCCACGGCCTCGAGCGCGTGCTTGGAGGCCGCGTACGCCCCGAGCAGCGGCAATACCACGCGACCACTTTCGGAGCTCATGAACACGATGCGTCCACGCGCGCGGCGCAGGAGCGGCAAGAAAGCCTGCGTTACGGCCACCTGGCCCGAGACGTTCACGCGCATCTGCTGGTCGAAGTCCGCCATGGGCAAGCACTCCAAGGGGCCGGCCACGGAGATCCCCGCGTTGTTGACCAGGCCGTCGAGTCCACGCCCCTCGAGGCGCTGCGTGAGCTGCCCGGCAGCGCGCTCGATGCTCGCGTAGTCGGTCACGTCCATCAGGACGGGTTCGATCCGGTCCGCGCTGGCTTTGCGCAGCGCTTCGGCATCTGCAGGCTTACGTACGGCTGCAAACACAGTGAACCCAAGCTTGGCGAGATCCAAGGCACAGGCCTGCCCAATGCCCGTGGAGGCTCCCGTGATCAGCACCGTTGGCTTTGCACGCATACGCTATCTCTCCTGTGCCGCGTTCGTGGTTCGTCCGTGACCAAGAGCGTCCGGACTCCAGCCCTCGAGACCCTTTGAAGCCGCGTGAGGGGCTTCTTGAATGACAATCAAGAGCGCACCGCGTACCTTAGACGACGGCTGAACGACAATCAAGAGGCGCGCGATGGCGAGGACCAAGGTCGAGCTCGACCGGAACGAAAAACGGCAAGAGATTCTCGACGTTGCGCGACGCCTGTTCTTGGAGACTGGCTACGAACTCAGCTCGATGAGCCGCATCGCCGAAGAGGCGGGCGTGGCGCCGAACACCATCTACTGGTACTTCGCCGACAAGGACGCGTTGCTCATCGCCGTGCTCGACGCGCTCGTGGCCGATGCGACGCGAGAGTTCTGGACACGCAAGAAAGGGTCGCTCGAGAGCCAAGTGATGTGGCTCCTCAGCAAGCTCGAGCGCCTGCAACCGATCATCGCGACGGTGCATGCACGGGCAGCGGTGTCCCCGGCACTTGGCACATGGCACGAGAACTTCCACCGCGCGATCGAAGCGCTGCTGATCGCAGAGCTGCGCGGTCAAGGCGTGCCCCCAGAGGACCTGGTGCCCGCGTCGCTCGTGGCGACCTTCGTGATCGAAGGGCTGCTCGCGCACCAGAGCTCGGCGAAAGAGCGGCGAGCGTTGGTGCGGTGGCTGGTCTCGGACCTTCAAAGGCGGCAAGGGGCCTAAGTCGCGGCGGACCGTCTCGACCACGCGCTCCGCAATCCGCCAAGCACCAACGGATGGTGTTCGGGGCCACGCCTCGCCGCCGAAAGACACTCCATCTCGTGCTCTTTCAGGTTCGCACTTGAACGACACTCAAGCACGAATTACGTTCTCCCGAGCAGTTGATCGGTATTCAACCGCAAGGAGTACGCGTGGCTACAACCGAGTGCAACGTCGAGTTTCGGTCGCGAGGGGTCACCTGTCGGGGGCTGTTTGTACGACCGCTGACACGCCGCCCGGTGCCTCTCGTCGTGTTGGCGCATGGCCTGGGGGGCGTCTACGAGATGCGGCTCGACGCGTACGCGCGAAGATTTGCTGAGGCTGGCTACGCCGCCTTCACGTTCGACTAGGGAGAGTCGCGTTGCGGCACTGTCGACGCCTCATTTGGGCAGCGTAGTCAGCGGCACGGGGAGCCCGTGAACCTAGACGCGTTTCTGGTGCCTGCTGTCTCCGGCGCCTGTCTGCTGCGCCTAGGCGGCAACAGCCTGTCATCGCCGCCGAGGGCGTCACGTCGCACGCGTTCACGGCAACGAGAAGTGCCGCTGGAACGCCTTGCGAAACTGTTCGGCCGAGAGCCCTTGCGGGAGCGCACCGTCCATCGCGAGGGCTGCGATGAACGTGGCACCTCCCGCCGCGAACATCAGCCGCTCGATGTCTGCACGAGGCACCGAGCGCTTGGGCAGCCAACGAAGGACCAATTCCTCGATGAAACCGATGTACCCGCGCACGGCGAGGCGTGTGAGTGGGGCCGGCAATGCCTGCACGCCGAGCCCTTCGAGGTAGCGCTCCGCGATGCGCCTCCGCGTCTGCTCGCCTACGCGCTGCACGTCCTCCTCGCCTGCCGTGGCCCCGTGAACGAGGTTGAGGTAGACAGTCGCGTTCGCCTCGACGAAGTCGAGATACCCCTTCACCGCCCGCTCGAACTGCTCGAACAGCGGCAGGCCCCGGGGCGGCAAGCACGCAGCGAGTAGCTCATCGGCATGCTGGAATGCGGCGAGGAAGAGCGTCTCTTTGTTCGTGAAGTAGTGATAAACGAGGTTCTCCGTTACACCGGCAGCCTGCGCGACCTCCCGAACACTCAACTCCGCGTAGGGCCGCTCACCAAACATCCTCTTCGCTAGCTCGACGAGCTGCGCCCGTCGCTCGTCGGGTGAAAGCCGCCGAGAGCCCTCCTTCACGGAAGGTCGCTCCGAGGCTGCCTTGCGCGCCCCGCGCTTGTGAGGCGACTTCGTTGATTTTGCTCGTGATTGCGTTGCCATGCGGAACCCCGACGTCAACCTATTTGGGAAAACAACAATAACACCGTTGACTATTTGGATCGAATCCAATATCTATTTTGTCCACCCCCAATAACCGATGCACATCGCGTGCGCTCGCCCGTGACGCTTCGGTTTGAAGTCTTGATTCCACTCAAGACAGCAGGAGAGCCCGTGCAGTTAGTTGAGCGCGACATCGAGTTTCAGTCCCAGGGAGTCACCTGTCGCGGCGTCTTCTTGCGACCCGAGGGGAGCGGTCGAGCGCCACTCGTCGTGCTCGTGCACGGTCTCGGAGGCGTCTACGAGATGCGCCTGGACGCGTACGCGCGACGGTTCGCAGAGGCGGGTTACGCGGCCTTGACCTTCGACTACCGCCATTTCGGGCGTAGCGATGGCGCTTTCCGTCACCTCCTCGTGCCTCGAGAGCAACAGCGGGACATCGAGGCCGCGATCGAATTCGGGAAGACGCTCGAAGGCGTCGACGCATCCCGCGTGGTGCTGTGGGGCACGTCGCTGGGCGGGGGCCACGTGTTAGACGTGTCGAGCCGGCGTCAGGACCTTTCGGCCTCCATCATTCAAGCCCCCTTTACCGACGGGCTGGCCTCGTTGTGGGCCACGTCGTTCGTCGGCGGGCTCGGCTCGATTTTCTTCGGGCTCGCGGACCTCGTAGCTCGGGCCTTGGGACGTGGGCACGTTCTGGCGCTGCTTGCCGCAACGCCGCTGCTCCCTGCGCTCATGACCAAACCCGACGTCGTCGAGGGTGTGCTCGCGCTGCTTCCGCCGGGGTCTCGCTTGTCGGGAAGACTCTCGCGGCTGTACCGCCGCTTCGCCGCCGACAAGATCACTTTGCCCGAGCACGTGTCCTTGTCCGACCTCGAGGAGCCGATCGACGGGGGACGCCTGATAGGTTCGGTGATCCTCCCCAGCGGAACGGTCTTGCTGAACGGCGTCAGCGCGAACTTCGCGTTGAGTGTGCCCTTCTGGCGTCCCGGAAAGAAGATCGCGAAGCTCCGCACTCCGCTGCTCGTGTGCGCCTGCGAGACCGACTCCGTTGCTCCCGCGGGCCGCACGATCGCCCATGCGAAGCGCGGTCCGACCTGTGAGCTTCGCGTGTACCCGTACAACCACTTCGAGATCTACGTCGGCGAGCCGTTCGAGATCGCCATCAAAGACCAGATTGCCTTCTTGCAGCGGGTAGTTCCACCGCTTGGCCGCCGCCGTGAAGGTGGCCTGGATGCTCAGCGGCGGCTCCGCGCAGCGCAGGGGGGCTGAGCATGCGACAGCTGCTCGACACCACCAGGGGTCGGCACGGGCCGGAGCACGAAGCTTTGCTAACAGAGGTAGCGCGCTTCGTGGCGCGCTCGGTAGAGCCAGTGGTGGCCCGTCCTGAGCACCCGATGTGCGCCGAGAGGCTCTCTCGACTTCTGGGCGATCTCGAGGCGCTCGGTCTTTGCGGCAGCAACAGCGAGCCCAGCGGGCTCGGGCCTTGGGAGAGCCTGGATGCCGAGAGCGCAGACACGGCAGCTCCCATCAGCTTTACACTCTTGCTCCTGGCTCGGCTTGCCCGCGCAAATGCAGCAATTTCGTTCATCGTGCACCAGCGCTCGCTGGCTCGAGCGATCGCGCGACGCGTTGAGCTCACCCGCGGCGAGCACGGCCCGCTCGCCGTTGCTTTGGATGCACGGCATGGCCTCGGCCGAGTGCCGTTCGCGCGAGCGCTCTCAGGCGTTGAGCTCACGGACGAAGATCGCGCGCTGCTCGCCGATGCCTACGCTCCCGATGCTGCCCGTGTGCTCCCGCTCGACCCAGCGTTCGCCGGGCTCCTCACACCCGTATTCACCGGCGATGGGTTGACCTTTCAACTCCATGCTCGCGCCGACTTGGACCTCGCCGTGCACGCCCATGCGCATGGATTGGACGAGCTGATCACGGCCGAAGTGCGGCCGCGTAACCAGGGTGTGATTGCTGACCTGAACTCGGCTGACGCACGGCGCTTTTTCGGGAAGGCGTTGGCGGCGCATCAACTGGCACTCGTGGCCATCGCGGCGGGAGCCGTGGACCGCGTGCACAGCATGGCCCAGCGCTTCGCGTCTCAGCGAACGCAAGGAGGCTCTACCATCGATCGGCACGCTGCGGTGCTCGGTCTTCTCGGCCGCTCGCGCGCCACGCTGCACACCACGCTTGCACAGCTCAACGCGTTTGTTGACGTGGAAGATTTGCCGGCCGCATTGGCTTTGCGCGCCCAGGCGCAACCTGCGCTCGCCGACGCTGCCAATGCTGCGCTGCAAGTGTTCGGAGGTCTTGGATACATGCGCGACACGGGTGCTGAAAAAGTCGTCCGCGACGTCAACTGCATGCGCGCGCTCGCGGGCAGCCCTCGCGAGCTGTTGCTCGTCGTCGCTGAATGGGAGCGCATCCATGCTTGAAAGTACTCGTGCTTTGGAAAACCTGCCCGGACACGTACCGCCTTACAGCCCACTTTCGCCACGCGCGGCGTTCGCGCGCCTGCCGCGTCTGACCCGCGCTATTGTCGAGTACGATCCCGCGGACTCGTGGCGGCAAGACACCGCGACACTCCCCACAAGGCTTCAGCGTTTGCGCCGTCGCCTGCGCGCCTTCGCAGAAGAACACCTCATGCCCGTGGCGCTCGCCGTCGATTCGCGTCCGCACGCCGCGCTGGGCCAGGCTGATCCCGACGCACGCGCCGTGTTACGCGCAGCCGGCCGTGCGGGCTTGTTGTCAGACATGTTGCCGGCTCCCTTTGGCTCGGCAGATCCGCGCCTGTTTACCGAGTCGCTCAGCTTCCCGATCGCCCTCAAGACCGAAGAGCTCGCAGCGGTGGACGGCGGTCTCATGCTGCTCATCTGTGCTCACTCGCTGGGTGTGGCACCGCTGTTAGCGTCTGCCGACCTCGGGCTCATCCGCCGCGTGTTGCTGCCAGCGTTTCGACGGAGCTTGGGCGGTGACCCGCACGTGTTTGCGTTTGCCATCACCGAGCCCTCTGCAGGTTCCGACGTCGAAGAAGGCCACGGCGCTGCTTCCTACAAACCGGGCACCGTCGCAACACGCGTGCATGGTGGATACAAGCTGTCAGGGCGCAAGTGTTACATCAGCGGTGGCGACATCGCTGAGCACGTCGTGGTTTTCGCTGCGCTTGCTGGCGAGGAAATGAGCTCCTGGACAGCCTTCTTGGTGCCTGCGCGCGCATCCGGCTTCCGCGTGGTGCGCAACGAGCTGAAGATGGGCATGCGCGCCTCCGGAGCTGCGGAGCTCGAGTTTGAGGACGTGTTCGTGCCCGACGATCACGTCGTGGGGGGGCTCCGCCAGGGCTGGGCCATCAATCGCGCCGTGCTGAACCTTTCACGCATTCCCGTGGCTGCCATGGGTGTGGGGTTTGCGCGCGCGGCCACCGAGGCAGCCATCGCGTTTAGCTGTCGCGCCCGGCTCGGAGGCAAGCCCCTCATCGGTTATCAAGACGTGCAACTCGAGCTGGCCGACATGATCGCCGAGACATCGGCGGCACGAGCCATGGTGTGGGCCGCAGCCCGCCGTCCGCAAGCGCTGCAACGCGAGGCGTCGGCAGCCAAGTTCCACTGCACCGATACGGCGCTCTCGGTGTGCACGCGTGCGATGGACCTTCTTGGCAATCACGCGCTGTTGCACGGCGAGCGCGTGGAAAAGGCATACCGCGATGCACGGCTCACGCAGATCTTCGAGGGCACCAACCAGATCAATCGCCTCGCCGTGATCGAAGACATGCAGGAGCAGATTCTGACAACCATCGCGGCACTTTCCGACAGGAGTACAGCACCATGAGTCCGTCTAGTAGTGATCGCTTCTTTGACGTTCCGCGCACCGTGCACGCGACATCCGAGGGGCCTGTTCAGCTGCCCATCTTGTATCGGCGAGTTCGCAATGTGCAGGTGCTGTTTGCCGCCCCGGAGCCGCGGGTGCGCGAACATGTCGCTGGCACCGGCCTTACGCTCGTCCCTGTGGGGTTCGGTCGCGCGCTGGTCGCCCTATCTTTTTACGAGTACCTCGAGACAACGGTAGGCGTATACAACGAGGTCGGGACCGCTGTCTTCGTGGTGCCGAAAGGCGAAAAGAGCACGGCACTTTCACTCTTCGACATGCTGCGTCCGCTCGCTGCCCGCCGTGTCGGCATGTACGTACTCGATCTGCCGGTTACCACGGCGGCGGCCAACGCCGCAGGCCGCGACATCTGGGGCTATCCGAAGTTCATCACGCCGATCCCATTTCAGCTCGCAGGCCGCACCTTCGATAGCGCCGTGCTCGACCCCAACGGAGAAGGCGAAATCTGTAGGATGTCTGGCACCTTTGGTCGGGGCGTGTCTACTCCTCCGCTCTCGCTCATGACCTACTCGCAGAAGACGGGGGCGCTCGTGCGCACGGAGATCACCGTGCGCGGCCCTGCGCAACTGTGTGCCCCCGGTTCCGTCGTTTTGAGCGTGGGAAGTTCCCCCCACATCATGGCGGAGCGGCTGCGCAGCATGGGGCTCGATGGCGCGCGACCGTTGGTCGGGATGGTGACCGACCAGTTCCAGTCGATCTTGCCTGAGGGCAAAACAGAGCTGAGCTAGAGGGCGGACCGGCGGAGCAACCGCAAGCGTGAGGCCGCCGGCAAGTCGCACCCGACATTTCTAAAAGCGTGTCTTCCCTCGGAGCTGCGCCGAAGGGGCCAAGAAAAGAAGAGCCATGTCGACATCTCCTTCCTTCGATCTCACCGGTAAAATCGCCATCGTCACCGGCGCGAGTCGCGGCATCGGCGCGTCCATCGCGCGCGCCCTTGCGGCCCATGGCGCCCACGTGGTGGTCTCGAGCCGCAAGCTCGAAGGCTGCGAAGCCGTGGTCGCCGCGATCCGCACCGCTGGCGGCTCCGCCGAAGCCATGCCCTGCCACATCGGCGAGCTCAATCAGATCGAGGCGCTGCTCTCCGGCGTGGAAGCCAGGCACGGCAGGCTTGACATCCTGGTCAACAACGCCGCCAGCAACCCCCACTTCGGGCCCATTTACGAGACGGACCTCGGCGCCTTCCAAAAGACGGTGGACGTCAACATCCGCGGCTACTTCTTCATGTCGGCCGGCGCGGCCAAGCGTATGGCCAAGAACAAAGAGGGAGTGATCGTGAATGTGGCCTCCGTCAACGGCTTCGTGCCGGGGCCACTGCAGGGCATCTACTCGATCACGAAGGCCGCCATCCTCTCCATGACCCAGGCCTTCGCCAAGGAAGTGGCAGGCCTCGGCATCCGTGTGAATGCGCTCGCGCCGGGTGCCACCGACACCACGTTTGCTTCCGCGCTGGTCAAGAACGACATCGTCCGCACCAAGTTGCTCGAGCACGTGCCCATGAACCGCGTGGCCGAGCCCGACGAGATGGCCGGAGCGGTGCTCTACCTGGTGTCCCCCGCGGCCAGCTACACCACGGGCATCTGTCTGCCGGTGGACGGCGGCTATCTGACGGTCTGAACATCCCAACGCTTCGCGCGCGACCCAGGGCGGCGCGCTTTGCCAGCAAAACCAGCGAGCATTCCATGGACTTTTCCCATTCACCCAAAGCCACGGCCCTGATTGAGGACCTGACGCGCTTCATGGAGGAGCACGTCATGCCCAACGAGGCCGCCTACTACCGCGAGATCGAGAGCGGCGATACCCCCTGGAAGGTCTCCACGCTGATGGAAGACCTCAAGGCGCGCGCCCGGGCCAACGGACTCTGGAACCTGTTTCTGCCCCACGACCCGCGCGGCGCAGGCCTCTCGAACGTGGAGTATGCGCCGCTGGCCGAGATCATGGGCCGCTCGCTGATGGCCTCCGAGATCTTCAATTGCAACGCGCCTGACACCGGCAACATGGAGGTGCTGGTGAAGTACGGTTCGCCCGAGCAGCAGACGCGTTGGTTGACGCCCTTGTTGGAGGGGAAGATCCGCTCGGCCTTCTGCATGACCGAGCCGCAGGTCGCCTCCTCCGACGCCACCAACATGCAGGCTACGGCCTTCGTGGAGAGCGATGAGGTGGTGCTCAACGGCCGCAAGTGGTGGAGCAGCGGCATCGGGCACCCAAACTGCAAGGTCGTGATCTTCATGGGCCTCACCTATCCCGACGGTCCCAAGCACGCGCGCCACTCCCAGGTGCTGGTGCCGCTCGATACGCCCGGCGTAAAGGTGGAGCGCATGCTCCCGGTCTACAACACCTACGACGAGCCGTTCGGCCACGGCGAAGTCAGCTTTACGAACGTGCGCGTGCCCGTCTCCAACGTGATCGCTGGGCCCGGGCGCGGCTTCGAGATCGCCCAGGGCCGGCTCGGGCCGGGGCGCATCCACCACTGCATGC
>JBIQKA010000258.1:0-4062 GCA_044507075.1 Myxococcales bacterium | reverse complement strand
GACGGCGTGCTCGTGCTGTTCGACGTGGGCCTCGCGACCAAGCTCCGCCCCGAGATCCTCGAGATGTTCGTGGACCTCGTGAAGTGCATCTCCATGGGCAGCCCGGACGACATGATCACCCACCTCAAGCGCTACCACGTGTACGTGGGCGACGTGGACTGGGACGCGATGCGCAGGGATCTGGAGGCGTTCGGGGAGACCTTTCGAAAGCAGGATGTGGCGCAGCTCGATTACGGCGAGATGACCGGCGCCATCTTGGCCATCGGCCGGCGCTACCACGTTCACCCCATCCCCGAGCTTTCGCTGGTCATCGTGGGCACCGTGACCGTGCAGGGCATCGGCAAGATGCTGGACCCCAAGGTCAACGACTTCCAGGAGATGTCGAAGTTCTTAATCCCGGTGCTCATGAAGATGGGTCAGCAGGTCCCCGAGACCCCCGAGGCGCGCCGCGCGCAGCGCTCGCTGGGCTGAACGGCGCCGCGCGCCGAGCCCCGAGCTCGATGGCAGCCGCGAACGCACATAACGCGCGGGTGAAGGGAGATCTGCGCGAGATCGCCCCGGACGTTCGACCTGGCCCGTGCACCAGGCGATGGCCAGCCTGGCCACGCGCTGGGCCCCGTCTCCGGCAATCGCCATGGCTCTGCGACTTCGACGCCCTCTGTGTGAAACGCAAAGCCCTCCGAGACCGACCGAATCGTGCCGGGACGCCCTTTTTGCCCGCGCGCCCTGGTGCTAGGTCTTGGCCCAACATGGCGTCAGAGGGCAAACTGGCGGACGAAACGCGCGCCCTCCGAGGCGCTCAGAGTAAGGGTCTTCAAACGATGTTGCGATCTACCTTCCCTCTGCTGTCGGTTCTCTTGATCGGCTCCTTGCTCCCCGGCTGCAACAGGCTGGCCGCGGATGCCACCACGCGCGTGGTCGAAGCCGGCGCCGAAGGCATCAACGGTTTCTGGGACTACGAGATCTTCGGCGCCGCCGTGCCCGGCGCCATCCTGCAGAGCGAAGCGCTGGTGCGCTCGAGCCCGGACAACGAGAAGATCCTGTTGGGCCTGGCCAAGAGCTACATCTCCTACGCCTATGGCTGGCTGCAGGACGCGTGGGAGATCGCGGACGAAAAGGGCGAGTTCGACAAGGCCGATCGCCTCGAGGCGCGCGTGCGCCTGCTCTACAAGCGCGCCGCGCAGCTCGGCTTGCGCGCCGTTCGCCTGCGCGACGGGCGCGGCAAGCTGGACGAAAAGCTCAAGGCCCGGGACCTGCCGGCGCTCGCCGCGTACTTGAAGGAGGCTTTCACGGACGCGGACGACGCCCCGGCGCTCTATTACGCGGGTCTCGCGTGGGGCTCGGAGATGGCCAACTCGGGTGGCTCCGTCGCCGAGCTCGCGGATGCCCCGGTGGCGCGCGCACTGATGGAACGCAGCGTGGAGCTCGACCCCGGCTACGCGGACGCTGGCGGCCTCGGCGTGTTGGGCACCGTGGAGGCGTCCTTTCCGGAGTTGTTCGGCGGGGACCTCGAAAAGGCCAGGGCCTACTACGAGCGCGCCCTCGAGGTCTGCAAGCGGCGCAACCACCTGATCCTGCTGGGCTACGCCAAGACCTACGCGGTGGCCAAGCAGGACCGTCAGCTGTTCATCGACCTGCTCACGGAGATCTTGAACGCACCGGACCAGGGCACCGACATCCGCATGAACAACAAGGTCGCCCGCCACCGCGCCGAGCGCTACATCACCCATGTCAACGACTGGTTCGACCCGCCCCTTCCGCCCGAACCCGAGGAAGCGGCTCCGCCAGCCGACGCGCCCCCCGAGCCGCAGCCCAGCGCCGAGCCCGAGGGCCTTCCGCAGGCGGCGGCTCAGGGGCATTCCTGACGCTCCGAGCGTGATCAGAGCGCGCCGCGCGGACCGTGGGTCTTGCTCGCGCGCTTGAGCTCGAACTCCAGCTCCTCCGGCATCGACACCTGCGCGCTGCGCAGGCACGCGAGGTCTTCCTTGCCGGCTGCCATCAGCACCTCGAGAAACTCCGGCGCCGTGGTGACGCGCGTCGGCTTCACGCTGCCCTCACGGCAGGCGAGCTCGGTCGCGGCGCGAAACACGGGCCGTAGGGCGGCGTTGAGCCCCTCGTCGAGGAAGTCCTGGATCTTGCCGCCGTCGCCCACGTGGCGATCGATGGCCCGTTTGACCATGAAGCAGATCGGGCCGTCCACCTCGCAATGGCTCACGGTGCGCCGCATGCCGACGTAGGTGAGGCGCAGGCTCTTGGCCATGATCTGCGGCCTGATCTGCACGGTCACGGACACCTGCTTGTCCTCCACGAACGGCACCGCCACCATGCCCTCGCTCTTGATCTCGATCATGTTCTTGTGGGGCAAGTGGCGGATGGAGGAGCCCGTCACAGTGAAGCGGGGATCGCGCTGATAGGGCAGGAGCAGCGCGGCGGCGCGTTCGACCTGGGATTCCACGGCCCCGCGGCCGAGACGCAGCGAGGCCGTTCCCTGGCTTGCCACCCAGATCGCCGCGGCGGACTGCGTGCCGATCGATTGCGCGTGGGCGGCGGCGGAAGATGAGACCAAACAGAGCGCGCACAACCAGGTGCGCCAAGAGCGATCCATGGGAAGGCCTCCGTGGTGGTGGGCGTGCGCTTCTGGCCCGGAACGCCTCAGGGCTCCGCGCGCGCCATGGGTCGGTTGCGAAACGATGAGCAACGCTTGTGCCAGCGCGTAAGCTCTGCGCATCCGTGTGCGGAGCGGGCGTAATCAGGGCCCTCCGCGCGTCACTCCGGGCTGCGCCCTGCGCATGACGCGACTCGGCGAAGCCCCGGCACGTGACAGCGCGCGACAGGGCGAGCCCATTTGCCGCAACGCTCAATTTCGCACCGAGCGCCACGAACGTTCCCCCGGAGTTCGTGCGCTTTCGTGCCGCACAAGTAGCATTGGACCGATCGCCCCTCCTCCAAGGAACCAGCCCGATGAACTATCAAACCCTCGCGTATCAGGTCCAAGACGGCATCCTCACGCTCTGGCTCGACCGACCGGAGCAGCTCAACTCGTTCACGGTGGAGATGGCCCACGAGCTCATCCACGCCTTCGAACGCGCCAGCGAGGACGACGACGTGCGCGCGATCGTGGTGACGGGCCGGGGCAAAGCCTTCTGCGCCGGCATGAACCTCTCGGCGAGCGGCAACGTGTTCGGCCTCGACGAGCGACAGCGCCCCAACAACCGCGACCTGCGCGAGAACTTCGAGGCACCCGAGATCCGCGACGGGGTGCGCGACACCGGCGGCCGCGTGACCATGGCGATCTTCAACTGCAAGAAGCCCGTGATCGCCGCCATCAATGGCGCAGCGGTGGGCATCGGCGCCACCATGACCTGCGCGATGGACGTGCGCCTCGCCTCCACCAAGGCGCGCATCGGCTTCGTGTTCGGAAAGCTCGGGATCGTGCCAGAGGCCTGCTCGAGCTGGTTTCTCCCGCGCCTGGTGGGTCTCTCCCAGGCGCTCGAGTGGTGTCTCAGCGCCGACATCTTCACGGCCGAGGAGGCGAAGTCCGGAGGCCTCGTCAAGGCCGTGTACGAACCGGAAGAGCTTTTGCCCAAGGCCTACGAGCTGGCCCGCAAGTTCAGCCAGAACCGCTCGCCCGTGGGCGTGGCGCTCACGCGTCAGATGCTCTACCGCAACAGCGCCCTACCCTCCCCGCTCGAAGCGCACCGCGTGGACTCGCTCGCCATGTTCTACACGAGCATCGGCGACGGAAAGGAGGGCGTGAAGGCCTTCCTCGAGAAGCGCGCCGCGAACTTCCAGAGCAAGGCCAGCGAGATGCCGCCCTTCTACCCGTGGTGGGAGTGACCCTTCTCCGACGTCCTCCCTTCTCCGACGTCCTCCTGCCCAACGTCCTCCTGCCCAACGTCCTCCTGCCCAACGTCCTCTTTGGTCTGGGCGTCCCTTCGGCGGGGGGAGGTCTCTTGGTGCTGGCTTGCATCTTTGTCGCGACCAGGGCGGTGGCGGTGGGGCGTTTTGTCGGTGGCGGTGAGGAGAGCGAAGCTGGTTCAGACACCCACGCGACAAAGATGC
>JBIQKA010000257.1:0-4088 GCA_044507075.1 Myxococcales bacterium | reverse complement strand
CGGTGTCGTAGAGCACCACGTCGCACTTCTGGCGGCGGGCCTCCTCCTTGCCGCGGTCGCAGATCTCGATCGGATCGCCGCCCGGGATGGCGAACACGGGCACACCGATGCGCTCGCCGAGTACCTGGAGCTGCTCGATGGCGCCCGGGCGCTGCACGTCGGCGGCCACGAGCAGGGGCTTGCGGCCGTCGTCCTTGAGCAGCTTGGCGAGCTTGCCGGTGGTGGTGGTCTTACCGGAGCCCTGGAGACCCACCATCATGATGCCGGTGAGGCCGGGCTTGGGGACGAGCTCGATGGGCTCGCCCTCGAAGGCCATCATCGCCAGCAGCTCGTCGTGGCAGATCTTGATGAAGCGCTCGGCGGGGCCCACCTTGACCTTTTGCCCGCTCACGGTGGCCGAGGTCTGCATGACCTCGCCGATCGCCTTCTCCTTGACCTGTTGGAGGAAGCGTTTGACGACGTTGAACTCGACGTCGGCTTCGAGCAGCGAGAGGCGCACATCGCGCAGCGCCTGCTCGATGTTTTCCTCGTTGAGCTCCGTGAGGCCGGACAGGCGCTGGCGCGCCGCGCGGAAGCCCTTGGTGAGCGTCTCGAACATGAGGCTTTCAGCTCCGAACTTTCGTCGAAGCGGGCGGTTCCGCCCGCGAGCAAACAACATGGCGCACGGGATCGCGCGCGAGGGGGCCAAGCCCCCAAAAAACGGGAATCTCCCCGGCGGCGGGTTAGCACGGGGGCATGGTGGCAGCCAACCCAGGGAGGGGACCCGAGCCGCCTGCGTTCGGCGCGACGCGAGGCAGGTCGTGAGCCGAGCGAACCGCGCGGGGGGGCCGCGGGGCCAAGAGCCTTCCCGGGGGGGGCCTGTCAGGCGGGCGCGTGCCCTTCGCGCCGCGGGAGGCTACGAAGTTCGGGCTCAGATGCCGACGCCCAAGACCCAAATGGAGAGCGGTGCCCAGCTGCCCGCTCCGGGCACCGAGAAGGTGCTCTATCTGGTGGACATCAGCGGCTACGTGTTCCGCGCGTTCTATGCCCTGCCGCCGCTCACGAGCGAGCGCGGCGAGCCTACCGGGGCCCTGTACGGGGTGACCACCATGCTGCTCAAGCTGGTCCGGGAGCGACAGCCCCACCTCTTGGCGGTGGTCATGGACGGCAAGGGGCACTCCTTTCGCAAGGAGTTGTTTGCCGAGTACAAGGCCAATCGGCCGAGCGCCCCCGACGATCTCAAGACGCAGATGGCCAAGGTGCGTGAGGTGGGCGAGGCCTACAGCATCCCCTGCTACGAGCGCGAGGGCGTGGAGGCCGACGATTTGATCGCGAGCCTCACGAAGCAAGCGCGGGCCAAGGGCTATGCCGTGGTGATCGTCAGCGCCGACAAGGATCTGTTGCAGCTCGTGGGCGACGGCGTGTGGATGCTCGACACCATGAAGCAGCGGGCGTTCGGGCCGGAGGAGACCCGGGAGAAGCTCGGCGTGGCGCCCGAGCAGGTGCGCGATTACCTGGCGCTGGTGGGAGATAGCTCGGACAACGTGCCGGGTGTGCCTTCGGTCGGGCCCAAGACCGCGGTCGATTTGTTGACGCAGTACGGGAGCCTCGATGGCATCTACGAGCACCTCGGGGAGCTCAAGAAGAAGGCGCTCAAGGCCAAGCTCGAGGAGCACAAGGACAAGGCCTATCTCTCCCAGCAGCTCGTGACCTTGAAGGACGACTACGAGCTTCCGCTCGAGGAGCAGAAGCTGCGCTACGGCGGCTGGGACGACGCGGTGCTGCGCAAATTCGTGAAGCACTACGGTTTCGTGCGGCTGATCGAGCAGCTCGGGCCCGAGCCATCGGGAGCGGGGAACGCCGCGCCCGCGCAGCTTCCGTTCGGCAACGCACCCAGAGCGCGCACGCCCGTCGCGTCGGGCGCTCTCGTCGCCGAGACGCATCCCGAGCTGGCTCCGCCCGCGCTCGCGTTGCGCGTGGTGCAGGACGCGAGCGAACTTGCGGCGATCGCGCAGGAGATCGAGAAGGCAGGGGCGTGTGCGGTGTTCGCGGCCGCCGAGAACAATGAGCCCGTGGCCGGGGCGCTGATCGGACTCGCGCTGAGCTGGGCGAGCGAAGCGGACGGCGCAAGCGGCGGGCGCAAGACCGACCAGGGCGTCTACATTCCAGTCGGGCACGCCTACCTCGGTTGTCCCTCGCAGATCCCGCTTTCCGCCGTGAAAAGCGCACTCGGACCGGTGCTCGAGAGCGCCGCGATCAAGAAGCGCACGAGCAGCGCGAAGCGCGACACCATCGCGCTGGCCCACCACGGGATCGCGCTGCGCGGTGTGGAGCTCGACTTGATGATGGCGAGCTACCTGCTCGATCCCGACCTGCGCGGACACGGGATGCGCGAGATCTTGATCCGCAGGTACGACCTGGACGCGCCGAGCTTCGAGAGCCTGGTGGGCAAGGGCAAGGTGCGGCGAAAGCTCGGCGAGCTGAGCGCGGAAGAAGTGTTGCCCTGGGCGAGCACGGAGGTGAACCTGGATGGGGCGAGCGAGGCCCTGTGCGCGGACATCGACGCGGCGAAGCTGAGCGACGTGCTCTATCAGGTGGAGCTGCCGCTCACGGAGGTGCTCGCCGACATGGAGCGCCGCGGCGTGGCAGTGGACGCCGAGCGCCTGCGCGAGCTCTCGCGCACCGTGGACAAGGAGATCCAGGCCTACGAGAAGAGGTGCTACGAGCTGGCCGGACGCGAGTTCAACGTGAACTCCCCGCGGCAGCTCGAGACCATCCTGTTCGACGAGCTCCAGCTGCCGGTGGTGGAGAAGACCAAGACCGCGCGCTCCACCAACGCCGACGTGCTCGAGGAGCTCGCCATCATGCACCCGCTGCCCGCGGCGATCCTGGAGCACCGCCAGCTCGCGAAGCTCAAGGGCACCTATCTGGACGCGCTGCCGCGCGAGATCAACCCGCGCACGGGCCGTATCCACACCAAGTTCGAGCAGGCGGTGGCGGCGACCGGGCGCCTGTCCTCGAACGAGCCCAACCTACAGAACATCCCCATTCGCACCGAGATCGGTCGCAAGATCCGCACCGCCTTCGTGGCGGCTCCGGGCTTCAAGGTGTTCGCCGCAGACTACTCCCAGATCGAGCTGCGCGTGCTCGCGCACCTGAGCCAGGACCCCGCGCTGGTGAAGGCCTTCTCCGAGAACGAAGACGTGCACAACCTGACGGCCCAAGCCCTGTTCGCGGTGGACCGCGCGCACGTCACGCGCGAGCAACGGGCGGCGGCCAAGACCGTGAACTTCGCGGTCATCTACGGTCAGACCCAGTTCGCCCTGGCGCGCAACCTGCGCATCGCGCGCGGCGAGGCCCAGCGGCACATCAAGGCCTTCTTCGAGCAGTACGCGGGCGTGCGCCGGTACCTCGACACGCTCGTGCAGGAGGCTCGCCAGACCGGCGCGGTGCGCACGCTGATGGGCCGGAGGCGCCTGGTGCGCGACATCACGGCCAAGAACCACGCCGTGCGCTCGGGCGCAGAGCGCATCGCCCAAAACGCCCCCATCCAGGGCAGCGCGGCGGACATCATGAAGACCGCCATGGTGCGCGTGCACGCCGCCCTGGCCAAGGGCCAGATGAAGTCGCGCATGGTGCTCACGGTGCACGACGAGCTCGTGTTCGAGGCGGCGCTCGGTGAAGAGGAGCAGCTCGAGAAGCTCGTACGCGAGGCCATGGAAGGGGCGGTGCAGCTCAGCGTACCGTTGGTGATCGGCACGGGTTGGGGTGAGAGCTGGGGGGAAGCTCACTAAGAACGGGTGACCAAACCTTCCGCTCTAACAACGGGGAGGCGCGCTGAAGCGCGCCATGCTCGCCATGACCTCGAGCGGGTCCGCGTGGCCGCTCTGTCCCGTGAGCTCCGCGAGCGCCCTGTCAACATTGGCGATCACACGTTCGCTCTCCCGCCACGCGTGCGCACTCCGCAAGTCTCGCGCGACCTCTTCACGTGATGCGCCCGAGGCGAGCGCCTTTCTGGCGCGCTCCTCTAGCTCCACCCAGTAGTCCCGCGTGCTCTGCACGCCTCGCTTGTCCGTGAGCGGCCCGTGTCCGGGCACCACCACGTCCAC
>JBIQKA010000066.1:26873-28630 GCA_044507075.1 Myxococcales bacterium | reverse complement strand
TCTGCTCGAGCTTGCGGATCAGCGTCTGGTTGTACTCGCGGAGCAGGCTGGTCTCACCGCTCGACGTCGCCGCCACCGGGCTGGACGGCTGCGACTCGACCCCCCGGATGCAGGCCATGAGCTCGTCCGGCTCCACGGGCTTGAGGATGAACGCATCGGCCCCCAGGTCTCGCGCGAGCGCCTCGTCCTCTCGCTCGGTATAGGTGGCCGTGTAGACCACGAACGGGATGGTGGTGAGCCGGTCGTCGAGCTTCCAGTGACGGAGCAGCGTGTACCCGTCCATCACCGGCATCAGCAGATCACTGATCACGATATCCGGCGGGTCCTGGCGCGCCAGCGTGAGCGCCTCGGCCCCGTGCTTGGCGACGACCACCTCGTATCCGTGACCGCGAAAGACCGCGCTCAAGTACTCGCAGTTCTCTTCCTTGTCGTCGACGACCAGCGCTCGCCTCATGACGCCCCACCCTCCACGCGCGCGATGCGCTCTATCTCTGCGATGAACGTCTCGGGGTTGATCGGCTTTTCGATGTAGCCGGTGCAGCCGGCGGCCAGCGCCTTCTCCCGATCGCCGACCATCGCGTAGGACGTCACGGCGATGATGGGCGTGTCGCGCAGCGCCTCGATCTCCCGCAGCCTCGCCGCCACCGTGTAGCCGTCCATGCTGGGCAGCTGGATATCGAGCAACACGATGTCCGGGCGGCACGTGCTCGCCGCGTCGATCCCGTGGGGACCATCGACGGCGCACGTGACCGTGTAGCCGCTTCGCTCGAGCAGGAACGTCGTGAGGTAGCGGTTCTGCTCGTTGTCCTCGATGAGGAGCACCCTACGGTTCATGGCGACCTCAGCTCCGTCGGAAGAGTGACGGTGAACGTGCTGCCCTCGCCGAAGACGCTCGTGCACGCGATCTCGCCGCCGAGCATGGTCGCGAGGCGCTTGCAGATCGCAAGCCCGAGGCCCGTCCCCTCGTGCTTGCGCGTGAGGCCGGTGTCGACCTGCATGAACGGCTGAAACAGCCGCGCCTGGTCCTCTGGGCGGATTCCCTCGCCGGTGTCGATCACGCGCAGGCGAACGCGCGATCCGTCGATCTGCTCGGCTTCGAGCGTCACCGCGCCCCGCTCGGTGAATTTCACGGCGTTGTTGAGGAGGTTGATCAGGATCTGCTCGATCCGACGGGCATCGCTGCGCATGGGCGGGAGCGAGGGCGAGGCCTCTAGCCGGAGCTCGAGTTGCTTGCGGTCGGCCAGCGGCTTCACCCCTAAGACAGCGCGCTCGAGCATCGGCTTTAGGTCGACCGCCTCGCTGCGCACGCTCATCTGGCCTGCCTCGATCTTCGAGATGTCGAGGACGTCGTTGATCAGATCCAGCAAGTGCCGCGCGCTCCCGCGCACCATCCCGAGCTGCCTCGTCTGCTCCTCGTTCAACGGTCCTGCGAGCCCCTGGACCAAGATGCCGGTGAAGCCGATGATCGAGTTGAGCGGCGTCCGGAGCTCGTGCGACATCGTCGCCAGAAACGCGGACTTGAGGCGGTCGGCGGCCTCGGCGTCCCGCTTCGCCTGCGCGAGCGCAGCTTCCGTCTCCTTGAGCGGCGTGACATCGACGATCGCGCCCACCGCCCCTGCCGCCGACCCGTCGGGACGGTAGATTCCGCTGACCGAAAACAGCGTCTGGTGCTCGCGCTGGTCCGCGCCAGGCATAGCCGCCTCGCGCCGGATCTCGGTTCCGTTCGCGATCAGCGCGAGCTGCTCGTCCTGATAACG
>JBIQKA010000066.1:0-26773 GCA_044507075.1 Myxococcales bacterium | reverse complement strand
GTCTTCGCCTCGAGCAGCGCCTGCTCTGCGCGCTTTCGCGTGGTCTCCGCCGCCCGGCGCGCCTGCTCGGCCTCGGCCTCGGCGCGCTTGCGGTCGGAGATGTCGATCGACATCACGAAGATGCCCTCGGGGACGGGCTGACAGCGGACGTCGAACCAGTTCGTCGCGCCGTCTCCGAATGTGAACAGCGCCTCGCCGTGCAGCGGAACGCGCTCGAGCATGCAGCGGCGCAGCATCGCGAACACCTCGGTCTGCTCGATGCCCGGCCAAACCTCCTGCATCGTGCGCCCGAGCAGCTCGGCGTTGGGGCGGCGGTTGTGAACGGCCGCGGTGTCGTTCAGGTAGAGGTAGGTCCAGTCGAAGGCGAGCAGCTGACATCCCGCCACGATGCTGTCGACCGTCGAGCGAAACCGCTCCTCGCTCACGCGTAGCGCGGTCTCACTGCGCTTCTTCTCGGTCAGGTCGATGCCCATCCCGACGAGGCAGGGCGTCCCCTCCCAAGACATGCGCCGGCCAGTGAAGTAGTGCGGGGTCCGCGTGCCGTCCTTGGAGACGATGTGCGCCTCGACCCATGACTCCCCGTACGTCATCACGTCCCGAATGCGCGCCGCGACGAGCTCGCGCTCCTCGCCCGCAAACAGGTCGAGCGGGTGCATCGTCGCGATCTCGGCGCCGCAGTAGCCGGTGACGAGCTCAAAATTGCGGTTCCAGCGCAGAAACCGGCCGGTATGGTCGTAAAAATAGACGATGCCCGGCATGCTCTCGATCATCGCCGCCGAAAACAGCCGCTCGTTTTCGGCGGCCGCCTGCGCCTTGGCCCGATCGGCCTCGCGCGCCAGGTTGTCGATTGCAAACGAGAGATCGGCGGCCACCCCTTCGAGGAGCGCGCGCTCCTTGGCCTGAAAGACCCCGAGGTCGCTCGCGTAGACGCGCAGCGTTCCGCAGGTGAGCCCATTTTCGCGGATTGGCAGCGCGCTGACCCCGTAGCCGCCGTGCTCGAAGAGCTGCGTATCGCCCTGCCCGGCACTCCCCAGCTGGGTGGCCTGTGCGCACGGCATCTCCACGCCCGCGCGCGCGACGGGCACGAGCTCCCCTGTGTCGGGGTCGTGCCACCCGATCCAGGCCATGGCGAAGCCGCCCTTGTCGACCAGGGACGAGCACACCTTCTGAAAGAGCTGGTCGCGGCTACGCGTGCAGACAAGCGCCTGATTTACGCCGCTGAGCGCGCTGTAAAGACGCGCCATGCGTTCGAGCTCCCGCCCAGGTGCAGGCGGTCCCCCAACCATCTCGCGCATAGCCCGATCGTAGCTTGGTTCCATGGCGAGCCGCACCACAAATCAGCTCCTCGGAGCCACCGATTGGGGGCAGGCTCGGGTCGTCCGCAGTCGACCATTTCCCCACCCTGTGCGAAAGTCCCCCCAAAGGAGCATGCGAGATCATGGGGGCCACCAGCAAACCGAGCGCAGCCAAGAACTCGGCCGTCTTGACGCCGAGCGGGCTTCACGCACTGCTGGTTCCGGTCGATCTCACGCCCAGCTCCGATCGGATCCTCGGCCGCGTCGCGCGGCTTCCCCTGGCCGAAGGAGCCCGGGTGACGCTCCTGCACGTCGTGCCCGGCAGCCTCCCACCGGGCCTGCAAAAAAGGGCGGAGCGTGACGCCCAAAAGACGCTGGCGGAAGAGGTGCGGCACCTGCGCAAGCAGATCCACAAGAAGGTCAGCGTCACGTCGTTGGTGAGGGTGGGCGCCCCGGCGAAAGAGATCGCGGAGTGCGCAAGCCGCGTGCAGGCCGAGCTGATCGTCATGGGGCGAGGCGGGGGCCGTGCGCTTCGCGACACCTTCCTCGGCTCCACTGCGGAGCGCGTCGTTCGGCAGACGCAGCGACCGGTGTTGGTGGTTCGACTGCCTGCGCGAGGATGCTACGAGCGGCCCGCGCTCGCGCTCGACCTGGATCATGCGGCGCACGAGGTCGTGCGGCTGATGCTCCTCGTCCTTCCGCCCCCCCGCCCGCGCGTCGAGGTCATCCACGCGTTCGGCACGCCCTACCAAGGCATCGTTTATCCGAGCCTCTTGGAGGACGAAGCGGAGGAGCGGAAGGACGACCTCCGGGTTGAAGCGACCCGCGCGCTGACCAAGCTGCTCTCCACGTCGCTCGCTCACGCGAACGTCCCGCCCGAGCAGGCGCCTCGCTTTCGGTGCCATGTCCGGCACGGCTCGCCGCGGCTGGTGGTCGAGAAGACCACGAGGAAGGCCGAGAGCGACCTGCTCGTGCTCGGCACCCACGGCTATGCGGGCGCGGCCTATCTGTTCCTGGGCACGGTCGCAGGCGATCTGCTCCGAGCAGCGAAGTGCGATGTGCTCATCGTTCCGCCCGCGCCCGCACGGGAGTGACACCATGTTGCTTGCGCCCAGAGCGCATTTCATAAATCCCCGCGCAGGGTTGTGGAGCGCCGCGGCGTCGGATCCGTCGACCTCGGACCGAGGCAATGCCGGGCTATTGTCGCAGTGTCCGAGGTCGGCGGAGGCGGCGCCGCGCCGCCCGCGAGGCGGTGCGGGGATTGGTGAAATGCGCTCTAGGGGCGATGGATGACCCTGCACCCTGCCGTCGTCTTCTTGGGTGGGCTCGTCGTCATCCTCCTCGGTGCCGAGCTGTTGTTGCGCGGCGCGACGCGCATCGCGGCCATGCTGGGCATCCGGCCGATCCTGATCGGACTGACCGTCGTCGCGCTCGGGACCAGCGCACCCGAGCTGGCGGTCGGCGTGACCGCCGTGCTCGACGGCAAGGGGCCACTGGCGGTCGGCAACATCGCCGGCACGAACATCGTCAACATTCTGTTGATCCTCGGCCTGAGCGCCGCGATCCGGCCCCTGCCGCTGCAGCTCCAGAGCATCCGCCTGGACGTGCCCGTGATGATCGCCTCGGCCATCGCGCTGTACCTCATGGCCCTGGACGGCGTGCTCAGCCGCGTCGAAGGCCTCGCGCTGGTGGCCGCGGCGATCGTTTACACGCTCGTGCTGATCCGAGTGAGCCGCCGCGAGAGCGCCGAGATGAAGCAGGAGTATGCCGAAGAGTTCAGCCGGCAAGCGCTCGGGGCCGGCTCCGGACTCGCGCGAGGCAGCTGGAACGCGGTCCTCTTGCTCGTGGGCATCGGCCTGACGGTCCTCGGCGCAGATCTCTTGGTCGCCGGAGCGGTCGACCTCGCGCGGACGCTTGGCGTCTCGGACGTGGTCATCGGCCTGACCATCGTCGCGATCGGCACCTCGGCGCCGGAGTTGGCGACCACCATCGTGGCCACCTTCAAGGACGATCGCGACGTGGCCGTGGGAAACCTCATCGGCAGCAGCATCTCGAACATCCTCGTCATCCTCGGCCTGACCTGCCTGGCCGCGCCAAGCGGGGTCGAGGTGGGCCCCGAGGTGCTGCGCATCGATCTGCCGCTGGCCGCCGCGGTCACGATCGCGTGCTGGCCCGTCTTCCGCAGCGATCGCATGGTGTCGCGGCGCGAAGGCATCCTCTTCGTGAGCGCCTACGTCGCGTACCTGGCGACCCTGCTCTTCGTACGCACGTAAGACGACGCCAAGAACGAAAGGTCACCCCCCGTGGTGCGGACCTTTATTCGTTGCGGGGCGGACTGAGCGGCGGTGGCGTGTCGGCCGCCCGAGCGACGCGCCTGCGAAACAGCGCGACGCGCGCCAGGAGCACGGTGGTCACGGGGACCGTGATGGACAGCATGATGATGACGAGCCACGGATGTAGCGCCAGCCGGCCTTCGAGGTTCGAGAAGTAGAGGATGCCGGCCAAGGTCACGCACCAGCTGCCGAACGTGTACGCGAGCGCAGGCGGGTGCATGCGCAAGAAGAAGTCCGGCAGGCGCAGAAAGCCGATCGCGGAGATGACGACGAACAGACCGCTCAGCACGAGCAAGACGGCGACGGCCAGCTCGACCCAGAAGGGAACCGGGATCATTCGATCACCTCCCCGCGCAGGATGAACTTCGCCATCGCTGAGGAGCTCACGAAGCTGAACAGCGCGATCAGCAGCGCCGCCTCGAAGTACATGTCGCTCTGGTTCCGGATCCCGAGGACCAGCATGACCAGCATCGCGTGGAAGTACAGAAGGTCGAGCGCAAACACGCGGTCCTGCGCGCGTGGGCCGCGGATGAGCCGAAAGACGACCAGGACGGATGCGAGCGCGTAGCAACCGAGCGCGAAGGTGACGGCCAGTGACAGAAGCGTGGTCATTCGAAGATCTCCCTCAGAGGCTTCTCGTAACGAGCCTTGAAGCGAGCGACGAAGGCTTCTTCTTCGCCGACATCCCAAACGTGCAGCAGCAGCTTGCTGCGATCGAGCGCGATCTCCGACCACACCGTGCCGGGGACCACGGTGGTCACCATCGAGAGCGCCGCGAGCCCCAGGGGGTCGCGCATCTCCAGGGGGATGATCACGAAGCGCGCGTCAGGGCGCTTCCATCGCCACCTGAGCACGCCCCAGGCGACCTCCAGGTTGGACATCATCACGTCGTAGCCCACGGTGAGGATGAAGCGCACCACGACCAGCGGGCGGCGCACGCGGACGACATTCGGGCGCAGGTTCGAGGTGAGGATCGGGATGACGAGCCCGAGCACGAAGCCGAGCAGCACCTGCCCAGCGCTCGTGGAGCGCGCGAGCACGATCCACATGGCCCACAACGCGGCGGAGGTCAGGGGTGCGGGCAAGATCTTCGCGAGCGTGCTCATGGCCCCCCCTCCTCGTCAGGCGCAGGTTCGACCGCCTCCGTCGCCTGCCCCAACAACACCGTATCGACATAGCGCCTGGGCGCGTGCAGCCCAGCCGCGGCCAAGGCCGTGTAGCGCGAGACGGGTTGCGCCCACACCGCGAGCGCGACGCACGAGGACAGCAAGGTGACCACCGCCAACGCCTGGGCCCCCTTCACCGAGGCCGTGCCGGCCCCCGATGCCCAGAAGTGCCGGATGCCCGCGCGGGCCAGCGCGAAGGTCGTGGCCAGGCCCGAGAGGAGCAGGAGCGTGATGAACCACCAACCGACCCCGATCTCTCCAGCCGCGTCCGCGTGCACGCTGTCGGTGCCCATGACGGCGGCCAGGATGGAGAACTTCGCGATGAAGCCCGAGAACGGCGGCAGCCCCGCCACGATCATCGAGCAGGCCACGAACGCGAGCGCGATCAAGGCGGTCGAGATCGGCAGCACGCGCCCCACCAGCGGCCTCTCCTCGTCATCGAGGTTGGTGTCTTCCCCCGGCATCACGTCGACCCCGGCGAGCTGCGCCCCGGCGTCGGCGCCGATGCGCTCGATCTGTTCGACCAGGAGAAAGAGCGCGCTCGAGGCCAGCGTTCCGCTCAGCAGGTAGTAGAGCGCCGCCGAGGTCACGTCCGGATTTCCCACCCCGAGCGCGCCCAGGAGGGTCCCCGAAGACACGATGAGCGTGTAGCTCGCGAGCTGACCGAGCCGCCCCGAAGCGAGAAGACCGAGCGTGCCGAACGCGATGGTGAAAAGCCCCGCGTAGAGGAGCGCGGCCTGACCGAAGCCGGCCGAGGGCCCCGCCTCCGCCGAGAAAAAGAGGGTCCACAGGCGCAAGAGCGTGTAGACGCCGACCTTGGTCATCACGGCGAACAGCGCCGCGACGGGCGCGCTGGTGGCGGTGTACGCCGGGACGAGCCACGCGTTCAGAGGCCAGACCGCGGCCTTGATGAGGAACGCGAGCGCGAGGACGGCGGCGCCCGCGTGCATCAGCCCGCGATCGCGCGCGGGGACGAGCGCGATCTTGTCGGCAATATCGGCCATCGTGAGCGTCCCCAGCACGCCGTACAGCACCGACAAGCCGACGAGGAACAGCGACGAGGCCAGCAGGTTCACGGCGATGTAGTGCAACCCGGAGCGCACGCGCCGCAGACCCGAGCCGTGAAGCTGAAGCCCATAGGAGGCCGCCAGCATCACCTCGAAGAACACGAACAGGTTGAAGAGATCCCCGGTGAGGAACGCACCGTTGAGCCCCATGAGCTGAACTTGGAAGAGCGGATAGAAGTACACGCTGGCGCGCGCCCAGCCGGCCTCCGCGTAGAGCGCGGAACAAAGGCCCACGATCCCGACCAACACCAACATCAGCGCGGAGAGCCGGTCCGCGACGAGCACGATGCCGAACGGCGCCTCCCAGTTCGCGGCCAGGTACACGTGCAGGGCGCCGGATCCCTCGCCATGGTCGACGCGCTCCAAGATCGCGACCGCCACGATGACGTTGGCGAGGGTGCCCGCGGCGTTCACGTACGGCTTGAGGCGCCAGCGCTTGTCGCCGAGCAAAAGCAAGAGGGCCGTCGTGATGAGGGGCAGGACGATCGGCGCCACGATCAGATGTGCGGACAGCAGGTTCACGATTGTTCCTTCGTGCCGTCGACGTGATCCGTGCCGCTCAAGCCGCGCGCCGCGAGCAGCACGACGAGAAACAAAGCGGTCGTCGCGAAGCCGATGACGATCGCCGTGAGGACGAGCGACTGCGGCAGCGGGTCCGTGTAGTGCTGGAGATCTGCCGGCACCCCTGGTCGCACGATCGGAGGCTTATCGATGAAGATGCTCCCCATGCTGAAGATGAACAAATTTACGGCGTACGACAGCAGTGTGAGCCCCATGATCACTTGAAAGGTGCGGGGTCGGAGCACGAGCCAGACGCCCGCGCCGCCGAGCACGCCGATGACGAGTGCGAGGACGGCTTCCATCTAGCTTGCCTTCGGCGTCTTGGGGGGAACCGACGCTCGCAATGGGGACTGGTGTACCCGGATAGACTGGTGGGCGAGCGCGGTGAGGATGAGCAGGGTCGCGCCGACGACCACCGAGAACACGCCGAGGTCGAAGAACGTCGCGCTGGGCAGGTGGACCTCTCCGATGATCGGAAGAGACACGTGCGCGTTGTGGCTCGTGAGGAAGGGGTACCCCCAGGCGATGGCGCCGAGGCCCGTGCTCACCGCAAACAAGAGGCCCAAGCCGAGCCAGCGGATCGGCCGCAAGCGCATGCGTTTTTCGACCCAAACCGTCCCAGAGGCGATGTATTGCATGAGCATTCCGATGGCGACCACGAGGCCGGCCACGAAGCCGCCGCCCGGCTCGTTGTGGCCACGCAAGAAGAAGTGCACCGCCACGGCGAGGGAGATCGGCAAGAGCAGCCGCGTGAGGACCGCCGGCACCATCAAGTACCCGCGCGCTGCGTCCTCGGCCGTGCGCGGCTTCACGAGATCGGTCACGACGTCAGCCGGCAAGGCCAGCTGCTGCATGGGCGCGCCGACGGTCTCGACGGGAGGACGAAAGCGGCGCAGCAAGGCGTAGACCGTGAGCGCGACCGCGCACAGCACCGTGATCTCTCCGATGGTGTCGAACGCGCGGAAGTCGACCAGCATGACGTTGACGACGTTGCTGCCCCCACCTTCGGGCAGCGCTCGGCTGAGGAAGAACGGTGAGATGCTGTGCGGCGCCGGGCGGGTCAACATGGCGTAGGACAACGCGGCGAGGCCGAAACCGGCGGCGATCGCGAGCAGCAAGTCACGGGCGCGGCGCGCGCGATCCGCCAGCGTTATCCGTTCGCGGATTTCCTCGATGCGCATCGGCAGCCAGCGCAGCCCCAGCAAGAACAGGGTCGTGGTCACCACCTCCACCACGATCTGCGTGAGCGCCAGGTCTGGCGCCGAGCACCACGCGAACGTAACGCAGGTGACGAGGCCTGCGCCGCCCACGAGCGTGATCGCGACCAGTCGGTGAAACTTGGCCATCAGGGCCGCGCCGATCGCGCAAACGGCGCCGATGACCCACAAGATCGCGAACGCGGGCGATGCCGGGATGCGCTCCCGCTCCCCCCAGGCGAGGGGGACGTCGCGCGCGGCGAGCAACGCGGCCAAGAGCGCCAAGGCGATGATCGTGAACATCTGCGTCTGAAGACGCCGGGTTCCGACGATGCGAAGCACGCGACGCGCGCCGAGCGTGAAGAAGATCAGGGTTCGCTCGAACATGCGTCTGCCGTTCAAGCGGTCGGCCAAGGGCGCGTCCTCGAAGAGCCCCTGCTCCTGCTGTTTACGCAGCCAGAGATACCCCAGGATGCCGGCCGAAATGGCCACGAGGCTCATCACAAAGGGCAGGTTGAACCCGTGCCAGATGGAGAGGCTGAAGTAGGGGAGCGGGCCGCCGACCACCGGGCGCGCCGCGGCCTCGAGTGAGGGCCCGATCGAGATCGCGGGCGCCACGCCGACGATCACACAGCCGAGCACCAAGAGCTCCATGGGCGCGCGCATCCAGCGCGGGGCCTCATGCGGCGCGCGGGGCAGATCGGTCGAGGGCGGGCCGAAGAAGATGTCGTAACCGAAGCGAAGCGAGTACACGACCCCGAAGACTGCGCCCAGCGTCGCGAGCGCCGGAAAGCCCAGCTCCACCCATGGATGGGCCGAGAGAAACACCGTCTCGGCGAAGAACATTTCCTTGGAGAGGAAGCCGTTGAGCAGGGGGACACCGGCCATCGCGCCGCTGGCCACGAGCGCGAGCGTGCCCGTGCGCGGCATGAACCGCATCAGGCCATTGAGGCGACGGATGTCGCGCGTGCCGGTCTCGTGATCGACCACGCCCGCGGCCATGAACAGCGACGCCTTGAACGTGGCGTGGTTCATGATGTGGAAGACGCCGGCGACCGCGGCCAGCGGGCTGTTGAGCCCGAACAGCAGCGTGATCAGGCCGAGGTGGCTGACGGTCGAGTACGCGAGCACGCGCTTGAGATCGTGCTGAAACATGGCGACGTACGCCCCGAGCAGCAGCGTCGTCATGCCTGCGCCCGAGACCAGCCAGAACCAAAGCTCGGTGCCCGAGAGAACCACCCAGAGCCGGGCAAGCAAGAAAACGCCCGCCTTGACCATGGTCGCCGAGTGCAGGTACGCGGACACCGGCGTGGGCGCGGCCATCGCCCGCGGAAGCCAGAAATGAAACGGGAACTGGGCGCTCTTGGTCAGCGCGCCCAGCAAGATCAGGACGAGCGCGACCGAGTAGAGCTCATGGCCACGGACACGCTCGCCTGCGACGAGGGTCGCGTCGAGGTCGTAGCTGCCCACGATATGTCCGAGGACGACGACGCCCGCGAGCAGCGCGAGGCCCCCTGCGCCAGTCACCATCAGCGCCATCAGCGCTCCGCGCTGCGCGTCCTTCCGGTGATGCCAATAGCCGATCAACAAGAACGAGAAGATGCTCGTGAGCTCCCAGAACACCACCAGCTGGATCAGGTTGCCCGAGAACACGACGCCGAGCATCGCGCCCATGAACGCAAGGAAAAACGAGAAGAAGCGCGCGACCGGATCCTCCGGCGACATGTAATAGCGGGCGTAGAGACAGACGAGGGCGCCCACCACGGTGACGACGACCGCGAACATCCACGCGAGGCCGTCCATCCGAAGCACCAGCTCGAGCCCGATGGAGGGCACCCACGGCAGCGTCTCCCGGATCGTCACGCCATCACGGATGGTCGGAAACAGGCTGATGACGCAGGCCGCAGCGGCGGTCGACACGAGCCCGGCAATGCCTGCCAGCATCGTGCGGGCACGCGTCGGCAAGAGAGCAGTGAGCACGCTGCCGAAGAATGGCAAGAGCAAGACGACCACGATCATGACGGGCCAACTGTAACCGCTGGACGCATCCATTTCCGGTTCCAGGGTACGGAATCCCACGATAATCGTTAAGTGAACACTTAACAAATCGCGAACGAGCCGCCGTCCTGGCCTCGGAATGGGTTTGCGCGACCGCGTATCCGGTGAACAACATGCGTGTGAGCTTGACCAAGCAGGGTCACTCGAGGTGGGCCGTCGAGCGGGCGGCGCGGATGGAGGTGGGATGAGCCCCATGGTGGCGCGGTTAGAACAGGACGAGCAGGCCGCGCTGCCCCACCTCCGCGAGCTCGCCGATCAGATGTTCTCGCGGGCCGCGGGCGCGCCGCTCATCGGTGGCAACCAGGTGCGCCTGCTCGAAGATGGCCGTGAAAACTACCCCGCCTGGCTCGCCGCGATCCGCGCCGCCACGGACCACGTCCACTTCGAAAACTACTTTCTCCGCGATGACGAGGTCGGCCAGGAGTTCGCCGAAGCCTTCATCGAGCGGGCGCAAGCCGGCGTCCACGTGCGCGTCGCATACGACTGGCTAGGCAACTTCGCGAAGGCTCCGCCCGGCTTCTGGAGGAGACTGCGCAGCGCGGGCGTGGAGGTCCGCGTCCACAATCCGCCGCAGCTGGCGAGCCCCCTGGGCTTTATCTCGCGCAATCACCGCAAGACCCTGGTCGTCGATGGGGCCGTCGGCTTCGTGACCGGCCTGTGCGTGGGCAGCATGTGGATCGGCGACCCTGCCCGCGGCATCGCGCCGTGGCGGGATACCGGGGTCGAGATCCGGGGCCCGGCCGTCGCCGAGATGTCACGGGCGTTCGCGCGGAGCTGGGCGCTCGCCGGGCCGCCGCTGCCGCCGAACAACTTCCTCCCAGGGCCCCGGCCCGCGGGCGACGTCAGCCTGCGAATCGTCTCGAGCGAGCCCGCCATCGCGAGCATGCTGCGCCTGGATCAGCTCGTGGCCGCGATCGCGCGAGAGCGGCTGTGGCTCACCGACGCCTATTACAGCGGCCTCTCGTCGTACGTCCAGGCGCTGAGCGCGGCGGCGAGGGACGGCGTCGACGTGCGGCTCCTGGTCCCCAACGCGACCGACATCCCGCTCCTCAAGCCGTTCTCGCGGGCCGGCTACCGGGTGCTCCTCGAGGCCGGTATCCGCGTCTTCGAGTGGAACGGCACCATGCTGCACGCCAAGACCGCGGTCGCCGATGGCCGCTGGGCGCGCGTGGGCTCGACCAACCTCAACGTCGCGAGCTGGCTCGGCAACTGCGAGCTCGACGCGGTGATTGAAGACGCGGCGTTCGCTGCCCAGATGGAGTCGCTCTACCTGCGCGATCTGGCGAATTCGACCGAGATCGTGCTCGACGATCGGCGAAAGATGCGCGCACCGGGCCAGCCTCAAAGGCCGCGCGGCGCGATGGCGCGGGGCTCGGCCAGCACGAGCGCCGTCACCGCGGGGGCGGTGCGCATCGGCAACGCCGTGGGCGCCGCGCTGACCAACCGCCGGATACTCGGCCCCATCGAGGCGCGCCTGATGACGCTGGTGGGGCTCGCCCTGTGCGCCCTCTCCGTGCTGGTCACGATCTTCCCGCGCGCGCTGGCTTACCCGGTGGCGGCGGTGGGCCTCTGGGGAGGGCTGGCGCTCCTTTGGAAAGGCATCAAGCTACGCCAAAGCGCGAGGCAATCGGCCGCATCCGAAGAGGACGGCTTGGGCCGCGACCTTCTGCGATCGAACGGGAAGTCACCATGAGCGAAAGCAACCAGGGCCCCGCCGGGGAGGCTCGACCGATGCCCGCGGTGTTCTTCGGGCATGGCAATCCGATGAACGCGCTCGAGGACAACCGCTATACGGCGGCCTGGCGCGCCTTTGGGGAGGCGGTGCCGACGCCGCGTGCGATCCTCGTCGTGTCGGCGCACTGGTACGTCAACGCCACGGCGGTGACCGCGATGCCGCGGCCGCGCACGATCCACGATTTCTACGGCTTTCCCAGGCCGCTGTTCGAGGTCGACTATCCCGCGCCCGGCAGCCCGGAGCTCGCGGAGGAGGTCGCTGAGCTCGTCAAGCCGACCCATGTCGGATTGGACCACGATAGCTGGGGCATCGACCACGGCACCTGGTCGGTCCTCGTGCACGCCTTCCCCAAGGCCGACATCCCCGTGGTGCAGCTCTCGATCCACGCGCTGCAGGACTTCAACGCACATTTCGAGCTCGGCGCGCGCCTTGCGCCCCTGCGTGAACGCGGCGTGCTGATCGTCGGCAGCGGCAACATCGTGCACAACCTGCGCGCCCTCGACTGGGGAAAGCCGGAGGCCGCGTTCGATTGGACGCGGCGGTTCGATGAAGCCGCCCGGGCCGTGCTCACGGAGAAGCCGAGCGAAGCCCCGGCGCTCGCGCAGCACGCCGACTATGCCCAAAGCTCCCCGACCCCGGACCACTTCATCCCGCTCCTGTACATCGCTGGCCTGGCGAGCGACGCCGGGCGCCCGCTCGACTTGCTGATCGACGGCTAACGCCTACGGCTCGCTGTCGATGGCGGCGTACACGCTCGACGCGCAGTGCCCGACCACAAAGGGGGATGCGAGGCCCGCCGCAGCGCTCCCCGATCCCAGCGTGGTTCCCTCCGAGAACACGAACCTCTGAGCGCAAGGCAGCGTTCTCAGCGGTGCACGCCCGCTGAGATTCCCTCAGGAAAATGCCCGCCACCAGGCGCCCACCATGACGCCCAGGGTCGCCGCTCCCGCGAGCCACTGGCCGAGCTGGCCCTTCGGTCGCACCCCAAAGTGCCCCGTGAGCGCGCCGAGGCCTGCTCCCGCGAGCGCGCCGAACAGGTGCGCGAACAGGTCGCTACGCTCGCTCGAGCCGAGCAACGCGAGCAACGCAAGTCCGCCTCCCAGGGCGGTCCACGCGGGGCGCAGTCGGGTCAGCCGCCGTTGACCGTGCGCGAACGTGAGCCCACCGAGCAAGCCGATCGCACCGAACACCGCCGTGGAGAAGCCGACCGAGCTGTGCAGCGATTGATGGGCCCAGGCGTTGATCACGTTCCCTACCGTGCCCGAGGCCAAGATCAGCGCCGCGCCGTAGCCGACCCCCTCGGAGCGCATCACCGCGCCCACGAACAAGGTCCCGATGCCCACGTTCGAGAGCACGTGCCCGGCATCGGCGTGCAGGCTGAGCGCGGTGATCGTGCGCCACCACTCGCCGTGCAAGACACGCTCGGCGTCCGACGCGCCCGCGGCGAACCAGGCGCTCCCGCCGGCGCGCGGTCCCGTGATCGAGAAGAAGACCAGCAAGGCCAGCGAGACGAGCAGCGCACCTGCGCCCGCATGGCGCGAGGCGGGTTGCTCCTTGAGGGCGGCGTCGGCCTGCTCGGCGCGCTGACGCTGCAGCTCCTCGGCGTCGGCCGCGTCGAGCTCTGCGCGGGCAAGGGGCCCCTCGTGGGCCGCGACGTAGAGCTCGAGCGCGTCCTCGCCCAGACGGCGCAGGGGCACGAGGCCCTTGGAGGCGAGCACCAAGGACCACGCCTCGAGCCGCCGCGGATCGCGGGTCACGCGCAGCAATTCCACGGGAGGGTGTTCGAAGCCGGGCTGCTCGTTCGCCTGCACTTCGAGATTAGTCACCGGCGCACCTCCCCGCGTTACGTGCGATCTGGGTGAAACACCACCGCTGGCTAGGCGGGCGGCTTGCGGGCGGCGGGAGCCATCTCGCGCCACACGCGTAGGTCCGTCCCATGGGAGTCAGCGACGGGCCGCTGAGTGGCTGTGCCTTCTCGCCTGCGACCGGATGTCACCTGGTTGTCACACAAACGCCCGCCCCCCGTAACCGGCGGCTTCGAGAACAACGCCCGTCCCACGGTCCGGTGACACATCCGTGACAGGAGCCGTCGGCGGGAGCGCTTCGCATGGTTCGGACTGGGTTTTTCCTGCTTTTGGCGTCAGCTTTCTTGGCTGCTTCGCCCGTGCTCGGTCAGGAGCCGGAGGTCCAGACCAACGCCGAGGCGGCCTCGACCAAGGTCGAGCAGGCGAAAGCCCCACCCTGGTACGACCGCATCAAGCTCCGCGGCTACAGCCAATTCCGCTACAACCGCCTGCCGAGCTTCAAGCAGAACGACGAGCTCGTGAACACGCAGGGCGATCGCACCATCGGCGGAGCCAATGGCTTTTCCATCCGGCGCGCGCGCGTGGTCCTCCAGGGAGAGGTGCATGATCGGGTGTCGATCTACCTGCAGACGGACTTTGCCTCGGCCATCAACGATCAGCTCCACGTCGCGATCATGCGCGACTGGTACACGGATCTGTTCCTCGATAAGAAGAAGACCTTCCGCCTCCGCCTGGGGCAATCCAAGGTCCCCTACGGCTTCGAGAACCTGCAGTCGAGCCAGAACCGCCTGCCCTTCGATCGCAACGACGCCATCAACAGCGCCATCAAGGACGAACGCGACATCGGCGTGTTTGCCTACTGGGCGCCCGCCGAGATCCGCGCCCGCTTCAAGCACCTGGTGGACAGCGGCCTGAAGGGCTCGGGGGACTACGGCGTGATCGGCGTCGGCGTATTCAACGGCCAGAGCGCGAATCGGCCCGCGCTCAGCGACGACATGCACGTGGTCGGCCGCGTCAGCTATCCCTTCAAGTTCGGCGAGCAGTTCGTGGAGGTCGGCGCGGGCGGCTACTTGGGCAAGTACTATGTGTCCACCACCAAGGGCGGCCCCTACACGCTCCCGGAAGGCGGCAAGATCCGGGACGCGCGCGCGATCGCGAGCCTCGTGATCTATCCGCAGCCCTTCGGCTTCGCCGCCGAGGGCAACATCGGCGTCGGACCTTCCCAGGGAGAGCGCGGCGCGGACGACCGCGAGGAGGTGCGCGCGCGCACGCTGTTCGGCGGCTATGCGCAGATGATGTACAAGGTGGACGGCTTGCTCGGCACCGTGGCGTTCATCCCCTACCTGCGCGCCACCTACTACGACGGCGGCAAGAAGTTCGAGACCAACGCCCCGCATTACCTGGTGAAGGAGCTCGAATTCGGCATCGAGTGGCAGCTACTCAAGGCCCTGGAGGTGGTGCTCGCCTACGACATCGCGGACCGCACGTCGTCGAAGAGCCCCTACGCGCAGGAGCGCGGCCATGTCACCCGCGTGCAGGTCCAGGTGAACTACTGAGGGGACGAGCCCCGAAGCCAGGTCATTTGACGCCGTTCTCCTCGCCCACCTTGCGGTTGATCTCCTCGGCGCGCTTGGCCGCCGGGCGCGCGCTGAGGCGCTCGACGTAGGCCGTGAAGGCCGGTCGTGGCTCGATCATCTTGAAAACCAGCATGTAACGCAGGGTGCCGCCGAACACCGTGTCCGCCATGGAGAACATGTCGCCGAGCAAGAACTGCTTGCCCGTGACCGCCTTCTCGATCGCGTCGAGCATGGCGTCGTGGGCCCCCCAGCCCGCGTTGCTCTCGCGGAAGGCCCACCCAGAAGACTTGGCGAGCGAGCCGGGCTCGATGACGGAGGGCGCGAACAACGTCCAGCGGTAATAGGGCCCGCGAAGGGGGTCATCGACCTTGGGCGCGAGTCGGCCATAGGCATAGCGGTCCCCCAAATAGAGCGCGATGGCGGCCGATTCGGTGACGACGGTGTCGCCGTCCGTCAGCGTGGGCAGCTTGCCCATCGGATTGAGCGCGAGCAGCTCGGGCTTTTTGTGCGCGCCCTTGGTGAGGTCGCAGAAGCGCAATTCGTAGGGCGCGCCTGCCTCTTCGAGCATCCAAACGACGTTTGCCGCACGGGTGAACGGGTGATGATAGAGCACGAGAGACATCTGGAAACCGCCTTTCCAAGGGTTCGGGAGAGTAGTTGATCTACCCGCCGCAGTCAGCCGTCCCAACTGTGACCCATCGAGCATCAAAGACGCCTTGACTTTGCTGTCTTGCAAATGCTCCTACTCCTAGAGGCCCTGCGCAAGAGAGCGCGGGCCCGCTGCCCACACACGAGTTGTCCATGCTTTCCTTCGCTGAGTACCGCGCCCTCGATGGCGTCGCGCTGGCCGAGTTGGTGCGTACCCGACAAGTGAGCCCGAGCGAGCTGCTCGAGACGGCGATCGCGCGCGCACAGGCCGTCAATCCCAAGCTCAACGCCATCGTGATCCCCATGCACGAGCTCGCGCGGGCACGCGCACGCAGCGAGCTCGGGGGCCCGTTCGCGGGGGTGCCTTTCTTGATCAAGGATCTCCATCAAGACTACGCGGACGTGCTCGCCAGCGCGGGCTCGGTCGCCTGGAAGCGGGCCAACCATCGACCCGCGCGGCACTCCGAGATCGTCGCGCGCTGGCTGCGGGCCGGCACCGTGATCTTCGGACGCACGAACACCCCCGAATTCGGCGCCAAGGGCATCACCGAGCCCGACGCGTGGGGCCCCACGCGCAATCCCTGGGATCTTGCGCGCACGCCCGGTGGCTCGAGCGGCGGCGCGGCAGCGGCGGTCGCCGCAGACGTCGTGCCGATCGCGGGCGCCAGCGATGGCGGGGGATCGATCCGCATCCCGGCCGCTTGCACGGGCCTGTTCGGCTTCAAACCTGGACGCGGGCGCACCCCCATGGGACCCGACGCGGGCGAGGCGCTGCACGGCGCCGCCTTGAACCACGTGCTCACGCGCAGCGTGCGTGACAGCGCCGTGATGCTGGACGCGACCGCGGGCGACGAGGCGGCGAGCCTCTTTCGCATCGCGCCCCCCGAGCGCCCCTACGCCGAGGAGGTCGCGCGCGAGCCGGGCCAGTTGCGCATCGCGTTCAGCGCGCGCTCGCCGATCGGCAGCGAAGTGCACCCGGACGCGGTGGCCGCGGTGCAGCGCACGGCGCAGCTCTTGGAAAAACTCGGCCACCAGGTCGAAGAAGCCGCGCCCGCCATCGACGGTGTCACGATGGCCCACGACTTCTGCACGGTGTGGTTCGCGCAGCTCGCCGTGGTGGTGGACGACACCCGCAAGATGCTCGGCGCGCGCAGCTCGGATTTCGAGCTCGACACGCAGGCCATGGCCGCGGTGGCCAGGGCCACGAGCTCCGTGGGCTACGCCGAGAGCTACGTGCGCTGGCTCCGCTACGCGCAGGCGCTGGCGGAGTTCATGACCCGCTACGATCTGTACATGACGCCCACCCTCGCCTTGCCGCCCGCGCAGGTCGGCGAGCGCACCACGCCCGCCTGGGCAGAGCGGGTCATGCGCGTCGGCATGCCGCTCGGGCTCTCGCGCGTGCTCCCGCTGGCGAAGGGCACCATCGAGCAAGCCGTGCTCGAGAACCTCAAGCGCGTGCCCTTCACCCAGCTCGCCAACGTCACCGGGGTGCCCGCCATGTCGGTCCCGCTCGAGCAGTTTGCGGACGGCCTGCCGCTCGGCATCCAGTTCGTCGCGCCGCACGGCGGCGAAGGCAGGCTCTTTTCGCTCGCCGGTCAGCTCGAGCGTGCGGCGCCCTGGCACACGCGGCGCGCTCAGGCGATCGACCGCAGCTGAGCGCCGCCCAGGCGAAGCATCGCTTCCCGCACGCGCGCGAAGCTCTGCTCGGACACCGAGCGCCCCTCGTCTCCCTGCTGGAGCGCGAAGCGGACCAGCCCCTCGAGCGCGAGGATGAGGCCGCGCACCGCCCACACGTCCTGCTCGGGCCCAGGCGCGCCCTGCGACACCAACGCGCAAAGCTCCTCGTGGAGCCACATGCGACGGGCGTGCAGCGGCGACTCGTGATGCTGTGCCTCGCCCCCCAACACGAAGATCAGGCGCGAGAACACGCGCACGTTCCCGAGGTGCGCGTCGATGCACCGCTCGAGTCGCTCCATGGGATCCTGGCTGTGCGCAAGCGCCGCGCGACAGGCCGCGAGCAGGGCCTCGGTGCCCGCCTCATAGAGCGCGAACATCACGTCGTCCTTGCTGGCGAAGAAGCGATAGAAGGTCTTTCGTGAGACGCCCGAGGCCTCGAGGATGTCCTCGACCGACGTCATGCGCGCCCCCTTGCTCGACAGGGCCAGGGCCGCGCCCCGCAGGACCATGGAGCGCGCGGTGGCCGCGCCGAGCTGCACGCCCGTGGCGCCGCGCGCGCGCAGGCGCTTCTCTCGCGCCGGGCCGCGCTCTGGCTTCGGCCTGGCCGCACGCGCTGCCTTCTTGGCCATTCAACGGTCTCGCTGGATGCGGAGCGCGCGAATGGTCGTGGCCAACGCCTCGTACTGCCCGACCAGGAGACAGAGCTCGATGAGCTTCGGCGGATCGTAGTAGCGCGAGAGCTCCTCCCAGCGCGCATCCGTGAGGTCCTTCTGGAGCACGAGCTCATCGACCGCCGCGAGCAGGGCTCGCTCCCTCGGGGCGAGCTTTGCGCTCTCCGGTCCCTCCTCGATCGCGGCGAGGAGCGGGCCTTTGATGCCCGCGCGACGGCCCAGGCGGACGTGGTGATCGCGCTCGTAGGCGCACTCGCGCAGGTGCGCCACGCGCAAGATCACCATCTCCGTGTCCTTGCGCGAGAGGGTCCCGCCCGGCATCAGCCGCGACGAGAACACGAGCCACGCGCGAAACAGCCCCCGCTGGCGCCCCAGCGTGGAGAACAGATGCGCGTCCGGCACGCCCGCGCCGAGCGAGAGCACCCTGCACAAAAGCCAGTTGATCGGGCCGAGCTCCCCGAAGCTGCCGGGTGGGACGCGCGCCTTCACAGGACCTCCCCACGGGCGTACTTGCCCTCTTCGATCGCGGCGGCGAGAGCCTCGGGCACTTGCTCGGCCACGCGTTGGAACTGATCGTTCATCAAGCGCATGACCAGCGCGTAAGGCAGCTCGAACCGCCTTTGGAACCAGTGGCCGAGCATGATGTCGGGCGACGTGAAGACCAGATAACGGTTGCGTTCGATCCCGCGCAAGATGGCGCGTGCCGCCTGCTCGGGTCGCACGGCGTGCTTTTGAAAGCGCCTTCGCATGCGCTCGACGACCGGGTGCGTCGTATCGAGGCCGCGCACCTGGAGCGTCTGCACCAGGCCCGTGTCCACGGCGCCGGGGCACACCAGGCTCACGCCGATTCGGTGCCGCGCCAGGTCGAAGCGCAAGACCTCCGAGAGCCCACGGAGTCCAAACTTGCTCGCGCTGTAGGCGGCGTGCCAGGGCAGACCGAACAGCCCCGCCGCTGAGGCGACGTTCACCAGGTGCCCTCCCCTCTTCGCGCGGATCATCGCCGGCACGAAGCTCTCGATCACGTGGATAGGGCCCATCAAGTTCACCTCGATGACCCGTCGAAAGTCCTCATGTCGCAGCGTCTCCACGGTGCCCCAGGTGGAGATGCCAGCGATGTTCATCACCACGTCCATGCTCCCATGGGCCTGGTGCGTGCTTGCGGCGAAGGCGCGCACCGCCTCGAGATCCGAGATGTCGAACGCGCGCTGCGCCGCCACCTGCCCGCCCTGCGCCTCGATCTCGGCGACCGCCGCGCTCAGCCCCGCCTGATCGTAGTCGGTGAGGAACAGGACCGCGCCCGCACGCGCCGCGGCGAGCGCCGTGGCCCTGCCGATGCCGCTGGCGGCCCCCGTGATGAAGCATTTCTTGTGAGCCAAGGAGCGGATGGTCATGGAGCAATGGTAAACACGATGTATACCTTGCTGTCAACGCCTTCCCACGCGGCCAGCCAGCGTTTTCTCCTCGCCGCTCGTGGGCCTTCGCGCGTGGTATCGCGGGCGCAGGGGCCCTTACGTACCTGCTCCCAAGACGAAATGGCGCAGCGCGTTCACCTCGCGCCGCAGCTCGTCTCGAAAGTCCGGGTGGGCGATCGAGATCAGCGCCTCGGCCCGCTGGCGCAAGCTCAGGCCGTGGAGCCGGACCGCGCCGTACTCGGTGACCACGTAGTCCACGTGGCCGCGGGTGGTGACCACGCCCGCGCCTGGCTTGAGCTGGAGCACGATGCGCGAGACTTGTCCGCCCTTGGCCGTGGCGGGCAACGCCAGGATGGCCTTGCCACCGGGGCTCAAGACGGCGCCGCGCATGAAGTCCATTTGGCCGCCGATCCCGGAGTAAATCGTGTGACCGATGGAGTCCGCGCAGACCTGGCCCGTGAGATCCACCTCGATCGCGGAGTTGATGGCGCACACGCGGGGATTCTGGCGGATGATGGCGGTGTCATTGGTGCGGTCGCAGGGGGAGAAGTGCACCCGCTGGTTGTCGTTCACGAAGTCGAACAACGCGCGCGACCCGCTGACGAAGCTGGTCGCGATGCGTCCGGCGTGCACCGCCTTCTTGGTGTTGTTCACCACCCCGGCCTCGAACAGCGGGATGAGGCCGTCGGAGAACATCTCGGTGTGCACGCCGAGATCATGCTTGTTGCCGAGCCGCGCGAGCACGGCATCGGGAATGGCCCCGATGCCCATCTGCAAAGTCGCACCGTCCTCGATCAGCTCGGCGACGTGGGCGCCGATCTGCGCTTCCACGGCGGTGATGGTCGCGCACTCCGCCTCGTGGAGCGGGCGGTCGGTGTGCACGAAGGCCGTCACGCGCGAAAAGGGGACGACCGTGGCGCCGTGTGTGCGCGGCATGCGCTCGTTGATCTCGGCGAGCACGATGGCCGCGTTCTCGCTGGCGCTCCGGGCGGCATCCACCGAGGTGCCGAGCGTGCAGTTGCCGTGTTCGTCCGGCGGCGAGAGCTGAAGGAGCGCCACGTCGAGCGGGATGCGTCGCGTGCGAAAGAGCGCCGGGATGTCCGAGAGGAACACTGGCACGAAATCAGCTCGCCCTTCGCGGATGGGCTCACGCAGCGCAGGGCCCGTGAACAGCGAGTTGGAGACGAACAGCCCCCGATAGCGCGCCTCGGCGAAGCGACACCGACCGTTCAGGTGCAGGTGGTAGAGCTGAACCCCCTCGAGATCCGTGCGCGCCACCATGGCATCGAGCAGGGGCGTGGGCGTCGCCGCCGCCCCATGGACGAACACCCTCTGCTGACTCTTCAGGTGCGCGACCACATCCTGTGCGCTCTGGGCGCGCTTTTGCCAATCGGTCAGGCGTTTCATGCTGCGTTTTCCATCATGACAGAAGGAGCGTGAGCGGACAGCGGCTCGATGGCCCGAAATAGCAGTGTCTTTTGCGAATGAACAGCGGCCATCGACAAATCGGCCGCGACGCCGGAGCCGCTCGCCGGCCGGCGCGGGCCGGGTAACCTTGCGGGGTGTCTCGCCTGGTGTTGTCCGAGCTGCGCAAGCGCCACGTGGTGGAGGGCCGTCCCCTCACCGCGCCACTGGAGGCTGCGCTCCGCGCGGATCCACGGGCAGGCGCCCAGGCCATCCTGCAAGCGGTGGAACGGCGGCGACGGGAGCACCGCTCCGAGGGACAGCGCATGCGCAAGATGCTGCGCCACGAGAGCGCGCTCTGGTCGGAGGGGCTCGTGCACATCGCCGGCGTCGATGAGGCCGGCATGAGCCCGCTGGCGGGGCCGGTGGTCGCGGCCGCCGTCGTGTTCGCCCCCCGCGCCCGCGTCAACGACGTGGACGACTCGAAGAAGCTCGACGCCCGCGCACGGGAGCGGCTCGCGGAGTCCATCAAGCGCGCGAGCGTGAGCTGGGGCGTGGGCGTCGTGGAGCCAGAGGAGATCGACGAGATCAATATCTACTGGGCGGGTCTGCTCGCCATGCAGCGCGCCATCGACGCGCTGAGCATGGAGCCACAGCATCTTTTGATCGACGCGCGCAAGCTCAAGCAAATCGGTATTCCACAAGAGGCGATCGTGAAGGGCGACCAGAAGAGCTTCTCCATCGCAGCGGCCTCCATCCTGGCCAAGACGACGCGCGACGCGCGCATGGTCGAACTCGACCGCGTCTACCCCGGCTATGGCTTCGCGCAGCACAAGGGGTACCCGGTGAAGGAGCACATCCAGGCCATCGCCCGGCTCGGTTGCTGCGCGATCCACCGTCGCTCCTTCGCACCCGTGCGCGCTGCGCTGGGTCTCCCGCCGCTCCCGCCATGGCCCACCGTCGAGGAGACCCGGGCGCGCATGGCGGCCGCCTACCCGCGAAGAGTGCGCTGACAGATTGTCCACGCTCGGCGCCGACGGGCGCCAAGCTGACCTGGGCGACGCGCTGGTTCCGGCGAGTTCTCCCGTGTTTTCCATGTGGCACAAGTCGTGCTCTCAGTTGTGCTTTTGCGCGCAACGCAAGGAGCAGCCATCGATGTATCCGAAGCACTGGTTCCCGCTCGCCCTCCTCGCGGCCTTGACCTGTCCCCCGGCCGTGGTCGCCGCCGAGCCCGGCATGGCGCTGCAGGCCGACACACTGGACGAGAACGGTGACGGAGTCGTGACCGTCGAGGAGCTCGAAGCGCACGCGCTCGCACGCTGGCAGGACAACGACCTCAACCGGGACGGCAAGGTCACCTTGGCCGAAGTGAGGACCAAACACGCCGCGCGCAGGCTCGCGCTCTTTCGCCACCATGACCGCAACGCCGACGGTGTGATCACGCGCGAGGAGAGCGCGCCCATGCCGCCCGCGTTCTTCGCGCACCTGGACGTCGATGGCAATGGCACCCTGAGTCCTTCGGAGTTCGAGAGCAGGAGCTTGCCGGCCGCGCCGGAGCTCTTCGCCGACAGCGATCAGGACGGCGCTGTCACCAGACAAGAAGCCCTCGCGCACGCGCAGGAGCTCGCCAGTCGCTTCGATCTCAACGGCGACGGCATCCTGAGCCCGGATGAACTCGGCGCGCCGCCCCAGAGCGCGTTGCGCCACAGAAACCTCAGGGTGCGCTGACGTTGGTCGAAGCGCGCTCTTCGGGCGTCGCCCCCGCCACCTCCCCGGGCGCCCGGGGCGGGGCGCGGTGAGCCATGAAGCGATGGAGCGCAGGGAGCGCGCTGCGAAACAGCTGATCGCGCAACACGCGCTGGAGCCGCGAGTCTTGAGCGCTGAGACGGAACAAGTACGGGTGCACCTTGTCTCGGCTGTACACTTCACGGCCCGCGATCTGACGCGCCGCGAGCTTCCCGCTCAGACACGAGGGCGTGATGCCGTTCCAGAAGTCACGCTGCGTGAAGGCCGCAGCGTCGCCGATGATCATGCAGGTGTCGCGGTTTGCGCGGACGGGACCCCGTCGCTGGTGGAGATAGAGCGAGGAGCCGAGCGCGCTCTCGGCCCTGAACGCGGGGTCGAGGAGCCCCTCGCCCTTGAGGTGCGCCACGAACTTGCGCCAATGCGGGTTGATGGAGCCGACGCGCTCGGGTTCGCCCACGCAGCAAAGCCCGAGGTTGGTCAAGCGCCCCCCGTTGCCCTTGGGATAGAGCCAGCCAAAGCCGGGGATGTCGTCGAAGTAGAAATAGTTGAGCATCAGCCCGCCGTGGCGGCTCTCGTGCACCTCCGCCTCGCGCAACACCACCAGGTCGGAGCGCACGTACTCCTGGGGAAAGAAGGCGCGCCGCACGGGGCAGTGCGTGCCACCCGCGCCGATCAGATAGTCGCTGGTGTAGAGCTGGTCCCCCACCCGCAGGCGGTAACGTGGCGTGCCGGTCGCGCTGTACGCGAGGTCCTGGCTGCGCACGCGGACACGCGGGATCACCGCGGCGTCCGACTGACCGAGGATCCACGCCTCGAGCTCACCCCGCAGCGCGAAGTAGAGGGTCTCATCGAACAGGGGCTTCGTGTAGCGTTGGGGCAACGCCCCGAAGGTGCGGCCGCCGAAGATGAGCCGGATCTTCTGCTTGTCCTGCACCAGGAGCTCGCCGGGATAGTCCTCGGGACGCTGCTCCAGGATGCGGAACGTCTCCCCGAAGATGCCTGAACAAGTCTCGCTCCAGCGCGGCATGTCGCCCGCCTCGAGGACCAGCGAGCGCTTGCCCTCCGCCGTCAAGAACTTGGCCGCCGTGCCGCCTGCGACCCCACCTCCCACGATGATCACGTCGTAGTGCGACGCGCCGCTACCGCGCGCGCTCGCGCCGAACTCCCATTCATTCACGGGGTGCTCCTGTCATGCTTGCGGACAGTTGCCCGCTTCGATGTTGGAACTGCACGCGCGAGCGTACTCAGCACGCACGATGCATCCAAGATGCATTCGCATCACAGACAGACGAAAAACTACGTGCCAAGCACGACGAGAGCTCGCTACAGTGGCCCCTGGCAGTAATTCTTTGGGGGGCTCGATGAAGGTTCTCAAGGAGTCTGATCGTCTTCATCCGTATCCACGCGGCTGGTATGCGGTGGGCACCGGGTTCGATCTCAAGCCCGGCGACTTGCGTCCCACGGCGTTCATGGGCCAGCAGCTCGTCTACTTTCGTTCCCAATCCGGGACGCTGAGCGCGCTCGACGCCTACTGCCGTCACGCGGGCACGCACCTCGGCCATGGAGGGCACGTCGCGGGCGAGTCGGTGGTCTGTCCATATCACCACTTTCACTGGGGAACCGACGGAAAGCTCGCGAAGGTTCCGGGCCTCGCCAAGTGTCCGAAGCTCGCGCAGCGCGCCTTCTACGTCGATGAGAAATGGGGCTACATCTTCGTCTGGCACGACCCCGACGGAGGCCCGCCCACCTGGCACGTCCCCGCCGTGCTCGACACCCAGGGCTGGTCCTACCCGCTGATCGAAAACCGCATCCTCGACGTGCATCCGGTGGATGTCGCCGAGAATTCCGCCGACATGCGGCACTTCCACGCGCTCCACCACAACGACTTCGAGCTGAAAGAGATCAAGGCCATCAGCGCCGATCATTTTCACCTGCTCTACACCGGCAAGGTGCTCGAGAAGAACAAGGGCCTCGCGTTCTATCACCGCATCGCGCACGGCGTGATGGACGTGCATCTGTATGGACTGGGCGTACTCACCGTGCAGGTGACCCTCCCTGATCTGGGGCTCGGCTTCCACTACATGGTGTCTCCATTGCCGCTCGATGAGGACCACACGCAGCTCATGATCGGCGTGAACATGCGGCGCACCCTCGCGTTCCACGGCACCTGGCTGGACCGCGCGCTGCCTGCGCTGGGGGGACAGCTTCGGTTGCCCTTCGTCGACCGGCTCGTGCACCTCTGGCGCAAGGATTTTCTGCGAACGCAGCTCGAGGACGAACCGATCTGGAGCAACAAGGTCTACATGGCGGAGCCAGGCATGATGGATCCACCCGTGCAGACCTTCCGCAAGTGGGCGTCCGGCATCGCCCGTCCGCTCAACGCCCCGGGCAAGCCTTCAAACGGACACGGGCTGCCCGTGAGCCGCTGAGCACGCGTGCGGTGGTCAGGCCGGCTTTTGACAAAGGATCTGGTAGCTGGTGGTCGCGAGACCGAGCTGGTCGGCCTGCACGAACGCCTCCGCCCCCTTGCCGAGCCTCTGAAACAAGGTGGCAAAGTGGGAGGGCACGAGCCGCGCTTTCACGCCGAGTTTCATGCCGCGGCGGAGCAGGCCAAAGTGCCTGCGTTCGCGCTGGATGAGACCGCTCTGATGTCCCCCGATGCTGGCATCGCGACTTGAGAGCACGACGAAGCCAGCCTGCCGCAGCGCGCTCTCTACCTCCGCCGGCGACGGTGTGTCCACCGCGCCGATCACCGCGCAAGTCTCCCTCATCAGGGCCACGTGGCGTGGGTTCTGGGGGTCGTAGGCGGGCAAGCGCACCCAATCGAGATAGGAGAAGCGGGCGCCCGGCTTGAGCACCCTGAACAGCTCCTCGCACACGGCGCGCTTGTCCTTCGCGTACGTGAAGGCCTGGATCTCGTAGCCCGCATCGAAGGTCGCGTCGGCGAAGGGCAAACGGTGGTTGAGGTTTGCGCACACGAAGCTGGTGCGCTCCGAGAGCCCGCGCGCCGCCGCGTGCGCGCGGGCGTTCTCGAGCTGACTCGGGTCGATGTTCAGGCCCGTCACCTGCCCGCCCGAGTGTTGCGCCACATGCGTCGCCACGCGTCCGCGCCCGCAGCCGAGGTCGAGCACATGGGAGCCTGCCCGGGCGCCGATCTGCTGCATCATGCGCCGCTCGAACAACGCTTGGTTGCCCTTCACGCCCGCGCCCTCCTCGAGCAACGGTGGAAAGTACATCTTCTCCACGTTGCCGAGCGCGCACAGGTGATTGAGCACGCGGTAGTAGTCGACGATCTGAGCATCGTGCTTGCCGTTGTGGTTACTCCAATCGCCATCGAACAAGCGATAGGAGGCCAAGAAGGCACGAAGCTCCGAGGGATCGATCGCGTACAGCCGGCGCAGCGCGTTCACTCGCGTCTTCAAGGTATAGAGATCGTCATGCCACGTGCTGATCATATGTTCTTCCCCAAAGATCGAGGCGCTCGGCGCCTTGGTGGGGAAGTAGACACAGCCCTCGAGACCGCGAGTTCGCGTTCCTTACAGGCACGCCGAAGAGGAGAGCGCGCACATCGCGCACTGCGATCGGCGCACGCTGGGTGTGCTGTGGCGTGCTCGGCAGGTGTGGCGTAGCTGCGTGAAGACGCCGCCTCAGGCGACCGCTACTCGCGCCAGAAGAGCTTCCAAGGCTTGCCCTTGAGGTCGCGCAAGAACTCCTGGAAGTCGTCGTAGATCTCGCCGTTCATCAACAGCTGACCCACCGTGCCCTCCCCGCGCTTCATCTCGCCGAGCGCCTTGTTGGCGTCGTCGATGGCGACCTTGCCGCGGTCGGCGAAGCCGGCGACATCGCTGATGGTGGACTTGATCTTCACGCGCTGCTCGGGTCCGAGCACGTCGCTCACGGTGGCGCGCACCTCCTTCACGATCGGCGCGGCCTCCTGCATCCCCTTGTCGACCCGGTTGACGAGGTTACGGATCTTGGGACCTTCCACGTAGTCGGTGCGCATGTCTCGGATGAACGTGACGCCGTTGCCCGACATGGTCTCGATTCGGCCCACCAACGCGTCGAGCTTGCTGCCATTTTCGCCGATCGCGCTGTTGGCGCCCTTGAGCATGTCGCCCGCGCCGTGGAACAGGTGCGCGAGCTCCTCCTTGTTCTCACGCACACCGCTGACCATCGTGTCGAGCAGCTCGTATCCCATGTTGAGCGCCTGATCGAGGCGCGGCGGATCGACGCCGACCACGAGCGCTCCCTCCTCGAGGGTGGGCTTGGTGTCGCTGCCAGGATCGATGGCCAGGAAGGACTCACCGAGGATGCCCGCGGTGGTCACGTAGAAGCGCGCGTCCTCGTGGATCGAGGCCTTGACGTCGTCGTTCAGCTTGACCCGCGCGCGCACGAGCGGGTTCTTGCCGGTGCGCGGCTCGA
>JBIQKA010000005.1:108854-115815 GCA_044507075.1 Myxococcales bacterium | reverse complement strand
TAGGTCGTGTAGCTGCAGGTGACGTAGATGGGCAGCCCGATGCAGGAGCCGATTGGGTTCTCGGGTGCGTGCTTGGGACACTCGGGGGGATTGTTCGGATCGGGTTCGCGACCGGGCACGATGCTGTCGTCGTCTCCTGGGGTCGCCGTGCCGCCGTCGTGGGGGGCGGGGGCCATCACGCCGCCATCGCAGCCGCCGATCAAGCCGCACAGGATGGAGCCGAAGTCCGTGCCGCCACTCGCGGGCGCGTCGCCGTCTCCATCTCCATTGCCATCCGACCAGAAGTCGTCGCCATCGCCCGACGAGTCGCCATCGCCGCCCCCCCAGGCACGGTCGTCGTCGTCGTCGCGGACGTCACCCACGGATGCGTCGGACTCGAGCTGGCCGGATCGGGGAGGGACCGCGCAGCTCGTGGCAGAAAGAGCCAAGAGGCTGATCGCGCAGGGCAGGGCGCCTGCGAGGCGGCGGGTGGGGGGAGGTAAGACGAAGGGCATGGCCGAGCGTGACTGACTCCGAACGCGCGAGCGCTGACCGAGCCGACCAAATGAATATGACAGGAGACCGCCGAAGCGCGAAGTTCCGCGAGCGAGCGCACCATTTTCCGCTCGACGCGCGCCGTGCCTCGACGCACGCCTTCTACACTTCGCCTCTCCATGCCCGTCGAAGCCATCCACCTCTCCGCGTTCGCGGATTCGCTCGCCCTGTCGCGCGCTTCGGCCTCCTTCCGGCGCGGTAGGTTGCTCGATCTCGGTCGCCTCGGTGCAGTCGTCATCGACCTGCCCTACTTCGAACGCTTTCCCATGGGCGTCCTGCGCTACCTCCTGAAGCGACCGACCGCGCTCTCGGAGTGGGCCAAGGCTCTCCACGTGACGACGCCTGTCGCGGTAGCCCACGTGCTGCTCGAGCAGACGCGCGCGCTTCGCCAACGCAAGAGCACGCTGCGCGAAGCGGACGAGGTGCTCGCGCTGGCACTGGGGTACGTCTCCCATCTGGCGATCGACCGCGCCCTGCACCCGCTGGTGAACCAGCTGGCGCGCGAGCGCGCCGCCAAGGTGGGGCGCGATCCGGATCATCACCACACCGACGTGGAGAAATACCACAGCGTCCTCTTCCACGAGGCACGCCTCGGCTTCGACTTCATGGGACGACGCGAGCTGGCGCAGCATATCGGCGTCGACGCCCACGCGATTCACCGCGAGCCGCACCTCGCGCGGGCCCTGGGCGCGGGCTTTCAGCGTGCGTTGGGGCACAGCCCGACCCACGCGGAGCTGCGCGACTGGGCGTCGGGGTACCGCCAGTACGTGATCTTGGTCTCGAGCCCGCTCGGCAAGCTGCTGGCGCCCGAGGCCGACAAGCGCGCCATGCACGGTGAGGTCTACATGGGCCCCTGGGGAAGCTTTCCGGAGCGCTATGAACGCGCGGTGGAGATCGCCCGGGCCGCTCTCGATGCGACCTTGATCTGGGCGGAGGACGCGGAGCGAGGTGGCGATTTCGCGCGGGTGATGCCGGAGGGGCCGATCGACCTCGGTTGACCCCATGCCCAAGAAATTGGAAGGTCACTGTTCTGGGACGGGGGCGCCGCAGGCTACACTTGCGCCCGCGCTGCCCGATTTGTCACGGCTCCATCGCGACGAGGGCAGATGCTTACTCCGGAAAAGCTCAGATACGCCCTGCTCATGTCTGCTGCGGTGGCCACGGCCTGTTCGGGAAGTGAATCCGATCCCGAGGAGCAGTTCCTCGACGGGGGGAGCATGACGGGCGCGGACGCGGCCATCGAGGAGCAGCCTCCAGCGGATGCCGGCCCCATGGACGCCAGCTCCATGGACGACGCCAGCGGTGATGATGATCAGGACGCCGGGCACGACGCGGGTCTGGACGCCGGTCTGCGCGTGGGGGCCATCACGGTCACCACCTACGTGCGCGCGAACCTGGGCGCGATCCCGGGGCTCGCGCCCCAGACACCCAGGCCGACGTGGACGTGGTGGTCGTGAATCCGGACGGCGCGGTAGGGCCCAAGGGCAAGACGGGCCCCGACGGCGTGCTGGTCCTCGAGGGCGTGTTCGAAGGATCCCTCGTGAGCGCCCTGTATCCGGTCGACAACAACGAGCACGTCTACGCCTCCTACGCGGGGATCATGCCCGGCGATTCCTTGAAGTTCGGCGACAGCTACTTCGTCCCCGAGAAGGCTGGCATGGCGGGCGCGCACACCATCACCTTCGATTCCTACCCAGGCGCGGATACCTATCTTGTTGAGACGAGCTGTGACTCCAGCGATCTCGCAACCACCACGCAAGTCTTGTCGCTCTACGACTACTGCCAGGCCGCTACGACGCCCGTGGTGCTCCGCGCGCGCGACAACCTCAGCCAGCTCATCGCCACCAAGTACGTGGCAAGCGTCGACGCAACGGCCAACTCGAGCTCCACGATCTCCGGCTGGAACGCGGCGCCGTGACCTCGATGCGCATCTCGCGGCGATCCGGCACGCCCCCCACGGCGGCGCCGACGCGCCCGATGGCGCGCGCTCGCTCTGCTGGGGGCAGCCCACCGCGACGCTGGCGCCGAGAGCGCCCGTGTCCCTGCTCTCGATCTCGGCGCCCACCGAAGAGCAGCTGCGCTGGCTCTTGCGCGAGGACCCCAGCTATCTGCTGATCTATCCGAGCGCGCTCGACGCGCTCCTGGTGCGCATGGCGGAGCGCGGGGTGCGGCTCAACAAGCTGCGTGAGAGGTGGCGGAGCTGAGCCGTAGCCCCGGCGGCAAGCTCGAGGAGTTCGTGTCGCTCGTCGCACCTGGGACCGCGGCGGATGCGCTGTCTTGAGGCTCGCCCTTGCGCATGGTGGGGCAGGGGCCCACGTTGAAATCATGGCCGCCCAACTCAATCACACGATTGTGCATGCGAAGGATGCCCGCGAGGGAGCGGTGTTTCTCGCCGAGCTACTCGGCCTGCCGGCGCCCCGAAAGTTCGCGCACTTTTGGGTCGTCGAGACGGGAAACGGCGTCAGCCTCGACTTCCTATCCACCGAAGAATCCATCCCGGCGCAGCACTACGCATTCTTGGTGTCGGAGCGGGAGTTTGACGAGATCTTCGCGCGTATCCGTGAGCGGAGCCTGCCTTACTGGGCCGATCCCGCGGCTTCGCGGCCGGGGCAGATCAACCATCGCGATGGCGGACGCGGGGTCTATTTCCCCGATCTCTCCGGGCATCACCTCGAGATCCTCACCCGACCCTACGGAAGCGGCAGCGTCACGAGCTGAGCCGCACCTTTGCTCAGAGCGCTCGCGCCATCAGGTGCGCGAACATGGTGCGCTCGCTCTCCGCGCGTACCCTGGCCTCGTCGTACACGGCCAAATCCGAGACCGAGGCATACCAGTGGATCACGTGCGTCTTTGGGCTGATGACGCGCTCGACCGCCGCCTTCGCGTCTGCGCGCGCGCGGAAGTACTGGCGCGAGAGCTCGGGGCCGAGCGGATAGAAGTGCGCGGGCGATAGCTGGTGGACGCCGAGCTCGGCGCCGCGCTCGGCCAGGCACTCCTGCAAGAGGTGCGTCCCCAGTCGATAGCGCCGCGTGCGCTGTGACTTGGGAAGCGCGTCGATCCGCTCGAGCATGTACCGCAGGAAGGGGTGCCCGGGGGCAAAGCCCAAGACCGCGTTGTTGGCCGCCGTGAAGTAGTGGGGAGCGACGTGTTGGAAGAGCAGCTCGCCGCGCGGGAGCGTGGCGCACAGAAATCGCAGCACCTCACGCGCAGGGCCCCCGAGGACGCGGTAGCGGTGGATGCCGTAGCGCTGCTTGAGCGGCCACACCACGTGTTCGAGGCCGCAGTAGGCGCCGAGTTCGCCCAAGCTCTCGAGGTCGCGTAGGGTGATGGTGTCCGTGTCGAGGTAGACGCCGCCCTCGCGCAGGAGAATCGCGAGCCGTGCCACGTTCGCGCGCGCCGCCGGCTGGGTCAGCGTGCGGAAGAGGCTGGTCACCAGCTCGCTCGGCATGTCGCTGGGAGCGCCGGCCAGCAAGCTCGCTTCGCTCAACTCCGCGAGCCGAAACCGCGGGTGTCGAAGCAGGGCCTGGGTGCACGGGCAGGCTGCCAGGTCCTCGCTGGCCCAAAGCGTCGCGGTCGCCTTCGGACAGGCCTTGAGCGCGCTGAGCACTGCTGCTTGCGCGAACCAGGGCAGGCGCCTCCCGATCCAGATGAAGTGAAGCTTCGGAGGAACTGCCGCGGCCATGGGGGCGAAAGTGTGAAGGAAAGAGGGGAGGAGAGCTACCTCGGACCGAGCGACGCGGGGAGAGCGTTCCAGCGCTCTTCGCCGATGCGGATCCAGCGATCGATGCGTTTGCCATCGAAGTGGTAGGTGAGGTGGGGCCCCTGGCGCGGTTTGCTGATCGCCTTCGGGCGAAGGACAGCCAGGCAAGCCTTGCTGGCGTGTCGCACGCTCGCATAGACGAGCCCATTGCTGCCGGCCGCGCGGAGCACCTTGGCCAGCGCCTGCGGCGGTCCGTAGTCGTCGGGATCATGGAGCGCGGGGTAGCCCCGCCGAACGTCGTGAAAGACGCTGTCCACGCGCGGGCTGATCAGGACCCTGAGCTGGATCTCCGTGCCGCGCGCCTCGGAGGTCGCGCGCAGGAAACGGCCGAAGTGATAGGCGGTCTCTGCGATCGCGGTCTCGAGGAAGCGGGCCGCGTAGTAGACCCCGTAGCTGCCGTCGCTGAAGCGTGAGGGGTAACCGGTGTGCGTGAACGCGCCCATGATCCAGCTCGCGCCCGGCCCGGAGACCCGCTCGTCTTTGGGCACCAGGGCGATGTCACCGGCCGCGTCGCGTACGCGGGGATTGGTGAGCTGCTCGAGCCACAAGAGCGCCTCGAAGTCCTCTGGGTCGGCCACCCGCTCGAAGACGTCCACCGGGGGATAGCGCGAGTTGATCACGCGGAAGGCCTGGGCCCACCGCACGCGCGTGCTGCGCGGCTTCGGGTTCAAAGTCCACCACCCCGCACGGCGTCCAAAAACCTGCGCACGTCGGCCAAGTCCACCACGTGTCCACCGAGGGCGTGCTCGAGCGCCGAACGCCCGCCGAAGGCGCGATTTTGCTTGCGCAGCCACTCATCCGCCTGCTGGGGATTTGGGAACAGAAGCTGCAGCGCCTTGTAGATGCCGAGCACGTAGCTGATGCGTTCCAGGGTATCGGCGCTCAGCGCGCCGCCCTCGCCGCGCTTGTAGTTGTAGAAGGTGGAGCGACTGGGCGCGCCAAGGAGCACGCGCGCGTCGGCGTCCGACACTTGCCAAGCCTCCATGATGCGAAAGAAGGCGCGCTTGGCCGCAGCGTCGTCGATGGGGCGGGGCGCGAGGTCGCTGATGAGCGCGGAGGCCATGGTCTAAATCTGGACGCTTTTGAAGATGAGGTCAAATCTGGACTGTCGCCCGGGTTGGGGAGCCCGCCGGACAGTTGGCTGTGCCGATGTGGGCGGGGCCACCGAGGCGCCCTACCTGCGAGCGCGCCGCGGCTGGCTGCGATCCTCACACCGCAGGCAGCAACCAGACGAAGAACAAGCCCAGTCCGTAACCGAAGCCGAGCCACAGCAAGGGGAGAAGTTCGCGGTGTATCCGGAGGATTCCGAGCTCGTGCGCTGCGGGCCAGAGCGCGGGCAGCGCCATCAGGCGACCGATCGCCGTACCCCACAAGAGCCCCTGCGTACCGCCGAGATGATGGCCGATCGGCATGGCCAGGAGGGTAAATGCGGACACGAACACGTTGCGACGGAAGCCGGCGCTGGTCTTGCCGTGGGCGAAGAGCGACGTTTCGCAGAGCCAGGAGGAGACGTGGATGGCCGTCCGGATCGCCAGCACGCGCATCATGGCGCCCGCGCCCGCGTAACGATCATCGTACAGCAAGCCAATCACCCAATCGGACATGCCGATCAAGCCGCCGATGGCGGTTTGCGTCACGGCGTCGAGCCATAGACGCACCGCGTAGTACTCTCGGGCGAAGTGCTCGGGCGCGCTGTTCTTCACGCGTGCGAGCGCGGGGAGCAGCACGCCCGAGATGACGCGACCCACCAGAAGGTCGGGCACCTCGGCCAGGGCCAGCGCGGTCTGGTAGATACCGAGTTGTGTGGCCCCGACCAGCCTGGTCAGGAGCAGTTGGTCGCCCTTGTTGATCACGGCCGTCAGGCAGGACGAGAAGAAGATCCAACGGCCGAAGTTGAGGATCTCCTGTTTGGCGTTCTGCTCCACCATGAAGCGAGCCCGCGGCGCTTCGATGGGGTAGAAGGACGTGTAGCTCAGGATGGTGCGGACGCAGTGCGAGAAGAGCATGCCGCCCACGGGAGCGGCGAGGCCGAACCCGAGCTTCGCGAGCACGATCAGCACAATCATCGACTGCACCTGATCGAAGAGCTCGAGCTTTGCGATCGTGCTCGAACGCATGCGGCGCCGGAGCAACCAGGGTTTGACCGACATGAACCCGCTGAGCAGGGTGGCGATGCTGCCGATCGGCAAGAGCCAGGAGAGGCGCGGCTCGCTGAGTAATACGCCGCACGGCCAGGCGATCACGCATGAGACGAGCCAGAGTCCCACACCGCGCACCACGTGCATGGTCCAAGCCGTGTTGAGGAAGTCGTCGTCTTCGCGCCGACTGACCAGGACTGCCTGCGCGATGCCCACGTCCGACAGCAGCGCCAGCACGAAGGCCAACCCGTGCAGCAGCGCCATCAACCCGAAGATCTCGGGGTTGAGCAGGCGCGTGAGGATGAGGTTGGAGCCCAGGCGGATGAATACGCTCAAGGCCTGGCCGCCCGCCTCCCAACTCGCGGCCCGCGCCAGGGTCTTCGATGTGACGGGCGGCGTGCTCTCGACCTTGGATGCCTTCGCCGATTTTGCCTCGGTTTCCGGGGGAATGGCCTCGGCTTCGCTCACCTTGGGCCCTCTTATAGGAGGCGTGATGTGCCTCAGCAAGGCCCAGCCGAGGCTGCGCCGG
>JBIQKA010000005.1:0-108754 GCA_044507075.1 Myxococcales bacterium | reverse complement strand
CCCTCTTATAGGAGGCGTGATGTGCCTCAGCAAGGCCCAGCCGAGGCTGCGCCGGGGCGTGAGGGGAGCAATCGTTCGGAGGGGCAGGACGCAGGCGTGACGCTAGCGGAGCCAGGCCGCGCTCGCGCGATCGAGCATGAACGTGAGAGTCCCTTGCGCGGGGTCGACGCCGCGGGCGGGCACCTCTTCCACGGCCGCCTGACCCTCCAGCACCTCGCGTACCGCCCAGGCTTTCTCGGTCCCAGCCACCAAGAATACGCACACGCGTGCAGAGTTGAGCACAGGGAAGGTGAGGGTCAGGCGCTCTTCGCGCTGCGACGCGACCCAGTGCGAGACGACCCACGCGCTCTGCTCGTTTAGCGCGGGCGAACCCGGAAACAGCGAAGCCGTGTGGCCATCCTGACCGAGGCCGAGCAGCACGAGATCGAAGCGGGGGAAGTGTTCGTCAGGAAACAGTCGACGCAGCTCGGCCTCGTATGCGCGGGCCGCCTCGACCGGGGGCAGCTCCCCTCGCATGCGGTGCACGTTCTCGGGTGGCACGAAGGGCTCCTTGCCGAGCGTCTCGTGGACCATACGGGCGTTGCTCCGAGGATCGTCGGGCGCTACCGCGCGCTCGTCCCCGAAGCACAGGTGCACGCGCGGCCACGGCAGCGCCGGATGCCGCGCGAGCTCCCGGTAGAGCGCGCGCGGCGTGGATCCCCCCGAGAGCGCGATCATGCAGCGTCCGCGCGCGTGCACGCTCGCGTCGATGCAGGCCACGACCCGCGCGCACGCCGCTTGCGCCAGCTCCGATATATCCTCGACGATGACGCGCTCGATCACGGCCGACTACCCGGCCCACTCGGTGTGAAACGAGCCTGGGCGATCGATTCGCTCGTAGCCGTGAGCGCCGAAGTAGTCGCGCTGCGCCTGGGTCAGGTTCTGCGGGAGCCGCGCGCGACGCAGGGTGTCGTAGTAGGCGAGGGCGCTCGCGTGGGCGGGCATCGGGAGCCCTGCGTGGATGGCCCGCGCGAGCACGTGACGACAGGCCATCTCACGCTCGGCGATCTCGCGTTCAAAGGCTTTCGCCAACAGGAGGTTGGGGAGCTCCGGCTGGGCGAGGAAGGTCTCCTTGATACGGCCGAGGAACTGGGCCCGGATGATGCAACCGCCGGTCCAGATGCGCGCCAGCTCCGACAGCTGGAGCTGCCAGCCGTGCAGCTTCGAGGCGCGCCCCAACAGGGCAAACCCCTGCGCGTAGGCGCAAGCCTTCGCGACGTAGAGCGCCGCCCGCACGTCGGAAACGAGCCGAGTGTCCTGGGCGACGCTCGGAACCGGGCCCGGCAGATCACGGGTCAGCGCGCGCGACGCGCGATCCGACGAGAGCACGCGCGCGTCGACCGCTGCGGCGATGGTGGGTACGGGGGCGCCGATCTCGGCGGCCTCCTGGACTGTCCACTTGCCGGTGCCTTTCATGGCGGCCGCGTCGGCGATGCTGTCGATCAGATCGTGTCCAGGGCGTTCGGGGTCGGCCTTGCGGAAGATGTGCGCGCTGATCTCGATCAAGAACGACTGGAGCTCTCCGCGATTCCACGAATCGAAGGTGTCGGCGAGCTGGTGGTTGTCCAGTCCGCCGAGGTGCTTGAGCACGTCGTAGGCCTCCGCGATCAGCTGCATGTCGCCGTACTCGATGCCGTTGTGCACCATCTTGACGTAGTGGCCGCTGGCTCCCGGTCCCACGTAGGTCACGCAGGAGCCATCGGCCTTGGCCGCGATCTTCTCCAGCACGGGCGCGAGCGCGTCGTAGGCTCGGCGGTCGCCGCCGGGCATCAGCGAGGGGCCGTGCCTTGCGCCCTCTTCACCGCCTGACACGCCCATGCCGAAGTAGCGCAGGCCCCGCAGGGCGAGCGCCTTCGAACGTTGCTCGGTGTGGCGATAGAACTCGTTGCCCCCGTCGACGACGATGTCCTCGGGCGAGAGCAGCGGTACGAGCCTGGCGAGGGTGGAGTCGACCACCTGACCGGCCTTGACCAACAGGATGATGCGACGCGGTCTCTCCAGCGCCTGCACGAAGCGCTCGAGCTCTCGAAACCCCTCGATCGGCAGCGCGCCCGAGCGGGCGCGGAGCCGATCGACCGGCTCGGGCCAGGCGTCGTGGCCGGCGACGCGAAAGCCCTTCTCCGCCAGGTTCAGGGCCAGGTTCTGCCCCATGACTCCGAGGCCCAGGACCCCGATCTGCGCCAAGCCCATGTCAAACCTCCGGCGTGCGCGTGGTCGTCCGTGTCCATCACGGTTCTACCACGGAGGTCGGCTCGGCCCATGACCGAGGGCCGATCAGCGCATCACTCCACGTATCCGAACGCAACAGCTTCGATCCCACTGCCCGTGTTGGGGACCTGTGTGAACCTCACACCGTCCGTGGAGCGCTCGATGCGTCCGCCGTTGGCGCGGATCGTCACGCCCTCGCCCTGGGCGCGGTTGCCCGCGGTGAAGTCCCCGGTGCATTGGTCAGGCGTCTTGAAGTCGCCGCAGTAAGCGACGCGCGCGTTGCCGTGACCGCGGCTTGCGATGCTCCACTGCACGCCGTCGGTGGACGTCCACCAGTTGCCCTGGTCCGTGGCCGCCATGAACTTTCCGTCGCCGAAGGCGATCGAGCGGCTGGCGTTGGTGTCGAGCCCGCGTTCCGTGGTCCACTGCAGGCCGTCGGTGGAGTGGATCGCCATGCCGTAGCCGCCCGCGCCCACGAAGCGCCCGTTGCCGAACGTGAGGCCACCGACCCACTGCTGTCCCCGGACGGTGTGCTCGGTCCAGCTGCCCGCGCTGCCGTCCGGCGAGACGAGGATCCTCCAGCCCGCCGCCACGAACTTGCCCTTGGCGAACGTCACGGCGCGCAGGAGATACTCGTCGTCGCGGCCACGTCGCTGCGGATCCAGGTACTCCTCGTCCGTCCACGTGAGGCCGAGATCGGTCGAGCGCAGGTGGCGTCCTGCGTAACCCACCGCAACGAACACGGGCGCGCCCTTGCCGCCCGCGCTCGGCGTGGAAGCATCGGGCGCCGGGGGCGGCGTGCCCGCGTCAGCGTGGGGAGGTTCGGGGGCATGCGTGGCCCCGTCCGGGGTTGCGCCGGCGTCCATTATCGACTCGTCGTTCTCGCCATCCCCGTCTCCGTCATGCGGGGGCGTGTTATCGCCATCTCCTTCGATGGGGTCCACCGACGCGTCGTAGCGGGGCGCGCCATCGTCCGCCGCGGAAGGGACTGCGGGATCGTCGCCACAGCCGAGCAAACAAACCGCAGCGAGTGTGAGCGGAAACCAACCTTGAAAGACGGACACCAGACTCCTCCGTGCTCCCTTGCGGACAAGCAATCGCGCCGGTCGCGCACACTGAAAATGGGAGCAACAAGCTATCCGCGGCGCTCGATGGACGCTTCCCTGATGTGTCTCGTGGAGAAGAAAGGGCGCGTCTGGGTCGCTCGAAGCGTTCTCTCTCGTTCGTTACCGTGCGGCACACGCACTCGCTACGGTCAGGGGCGAGGTATGGCGACGTTGAGCCTTCAGCCGCTGAGCAAGCTGGTGAGCAGGTCCTGGAGCAGATCGGCCGCCGAGGGGCCGTAGGCGAGGATGACCACCATGAAGGGACCGAAGGAGGCGATCAGATAGGCCCGCAATTGCTCGAGCCCCGGGAGGGTCACGCGCATCTTGTCGGCCACCGAGAAGCTCGTGCCGAGATCGGCGAGGCCCGAGAAGTCCGGGTGACCGAGCAGGTCGTTGGCCTTCAACCGATCGACGTCGACGCCGAGCCAGCGCTCGCGAAAGCATTGCGTGTAGCGGCCCATCAACGCCGTGCTCTTGAGCAGTTCATGGTGTCTGGCCTCCACCATCGGCTGCACGAACAGGACATATGGGATCAGCGCGAGCATCAAGGACAGCGCGAGGAAGCCCAGCAGGTCGGCCGCGAACACGGCGGGCTTCACGTGGCTGATCGCGAGTTCGTCGAACCACACGGACATCAGCGCCACGGAGGTGGCGGAGGCGAACAAGCGCAGCGCGACCACCGGTTCGGCCAAGAAGCCGAGCCCCCCGAAGCGATCGGCGTGCAGGGGCTCGATGCGTGGTGAGATCCGGGCCAGCGACCACATCATGTGCGCGAATAGGAGCCAGCGGGAGAGCCAGCGCAGGAGGACGAACAGGAACAGGGGCTGACTGATGAGGAGATACCACCACCAGGCAGGCGTGGCCTTGGACCAATGCGCACCCGCCTGGTGGATGGTCGGGGCCAGCCAGCGCAGCACGCCGAGCGGCAGCACCCCGAAGTAGGACGCCACGGAGACCCCGTAGACCATCACCACGAGCGCGAGCTCCGGCGCCCACGAGTCGCGGATTCGCACCAGGCGTCCGAGGGTAGCGAACCAGCGGGGGAGGTCTTGCTCGGCGATCAGGCCGTGGGTGATCAGCTGACGGTGCACGCTCTTCACCCGGCGCTCGAAGAACCACTCGCCCCACAGCAGGAGGGGCAAGGACAAGAGCATTCGCATGTGCAGCTCCGTGCGCGTGAGCAGCGGATCCCACGTGCCGTGCACGATGCGCTGAAGCACGAGCAGCGCCATCACGGGCAGCCAAGCCAGGCACAGCGAGAGCAGCACGAAGCGGGTGCGCAGATTGCCGAGGTCCGCCTGCAGACGGAGCCGCTGCATCACCCAGTACAACAGACCGCCGCGGGTCAACGAGAGCTCGTCATGCCCGCTCGAGTCGAAGTGCACGCTGGTAGGCACGGGGTAGTTGGACGCAACGTGCGTGCCGCCGAGGGGAGCGCCGCGCTACGCGAACGCACGGGCGGACTGGGTGCCGCGCCACACAGGCGATCGGATCAGCTCACGTTGTGTACGTCCTCGGGGAGCATCAGGCCGCGCGCTTCGAGCCAGGCGCGGCAGCGCGAAAGCGCCGCAGCTCCGTCGTGCACGACCGTGTAGGGACAGGAGAGAGGCTGAAGCCACAGGACCGCAGTCAGTGCTCCGCGCACCAGCGGTGTGCGGATCGCGAAGGCCACACCCAGCATCTCGTCGCGGATTTCCTGATCGTGGGCGCGCATCCACTCGGCCTGACGCTTTCGTGCGTAGGAGTTCACGTAGCCGCACTCCGTGGCGTCCATGAGCATCACGCGCGGCCCACGGCGCCACAGCATCGCGCGCGAGAGTTGTTCGAGGTAAGTGTCGAAGGTGGGCTGATCCGCGTGGCCCACGAAGCGCACGTGGATCAGCGGCCAATGCGTCGTGGAGACCTCGATCGAGCCGGAAGCTTGGGGCGGGAGCGTGCTCATCGACCAGGGAAGGGGGGACGAGTCGATGGCGGCCGCGTGCCGGGGCGCTCTGGCTTCACTTCGACGACGATAGCGGTGATGTTGTCCCGCCCTCCGCGTAGGTTGGCGGTGTCGATGAACTTGCGCACGGCTGCCTCGGGGCCGAGCGCCGTGATCGGGGCGATCTCATCTTCGCGGAGGTAGCCGTGCAGTCCGTCGGAGCACACCAGGTAGTGGTCCTCGGGCTCGATCTGGAAGAACGTGGTGTCGACTTGAACGTACTCGCGGCTGCCGACTGCCCGCGTGATCACGTTCTTGTGGGGCGAGAGCTCCGCCTCGCGCTCGGAGATGATGCCCTGCTTGAGTTGCCAGGCGATCAGCGTGTGATCCTCGGTCAGTTGGGAGACGCGACCTTCGCGCACCTGGTAGACGCGGCTGTCACCGACCTGCGCGGTGACCCCGAATGGCCCACACAACAGGAGCGCCGAGAGCGTGGTCCCCATGCCCGCTTGATCTGGATCATTTTGGGCGATGCCGAACACCATGTACGTGGCCGCCTGGACGGCGCTCTCGAGCAAGCGTCCGACGCGCCACAGCGTCTGCGCGGAGTGATCTCCGGCCTCGACCGCGCGCAGGAGGCTGGCTCCTTGACGCACCATGCCGCGCACGGTGTCGATGGCCTCCTGGCTGGCGATCTCTCCTGCGGCGTGGCCGCCCATGCCGTCGGCGACGGCGTATAGGCCCATTTCGTCGTCGTGGAAGAAGCTGTCCTCGTTGCTGACACGACGGCGGCCCACGTCGGTGAGCCCCGCGCTCCGGCGGAGATGCACGATGGTAGGTGAGACGGACACCGTCACGGACCCGGTCAGAGTACGTAAAGAGGTGCACCAGACGCAAGGCGGGAAAGCTCGGGAGCTTGGCCTAACCCATATGCATTTCTCGAGATTCGGCGCTCCGCGTGTCCGGTCGGGTGGGCGCGCGCGCACCCGCTCGCGCGCGATTAGCTGCTACAACAGCGGACCATGACGTTTGCCGCAATCTCGAAACGCGCCCAGGAAAGAATCAGCGAGGGCCGCGCCGCCGAAGGCTGGGAGCTGGCCAGTGCCTTTTTGCCCGCGGTCGCCCGCGACCGCGACGCGGCGCTCGCCTTTTGCGATCTCTTGACGGCCGATCCGGGGTACGCCGACGTGCTGCCGGTCAGCGAGCGCATCCTTTCGGCGTTCGGGAAAGACGCCGAACTCGTCATTCGCTTGTCCGCGGCGCTCGTGCGCGTCGCGGAGCAGCGTCCCGCGGACGAGCCGCCCTTCGTGCAGGGCCCCGCGCACCTCGCGGCAGGCGCGTGTCAAAACGCCTTCGAGGAGCTCTCCTCCGCGCAGCGGCTGGATCCGCGGCTCGGCGGCTACCTCCAGCTCAACATGGCCGACGGGCTGCGCATGATGGGCCCGGAGTACGACGACGACGCGCTCAAGGCGTACAAACTCGCGCTCACCATCGACAACCAGAACGGTTACTGGTGGTTTCACCTCGGTCTCCTGCACAAATGGCGGGGTCGCTTTCGCGAGGGGCTCGAGGCCAATCAGCGGGCCTATGCGCGCCTCGGCGCCCACAAGCCGGTGCTCTGGAACCTGGCCTTGTGCGCGACGGCGCTCGGCGAGGGAAAGCTCGCGCTCGAGGCCTGGGAGAAGCTCGGTATCAAGGGTGAACTTTCGAGCGCCGGCATGCCCATGGTGCCCGGCGTGCCCCCCATGCAGGTGCGCGTGGCGACGCTCGGCGAGGACGTGGGCCGAAACGATCCGCTCCCGCCCAACGTGGTCACGTTCGAGGTGCTCTGGGTCGAGCCCCTCTCGCCCTGCCATGGCGTGGTCCACACGCCCACGGTGCGGAAGGCCAATGTGGACTATGGCGACGTCGTGCTGTGGGATGGCGCGCCGGTGCGTGTGCACGAGGTCGACGGCCGTCCGGTGCCGGTCTTTCCGCTGCTATCGATCCTGCGCCCCGGCGACGAGCGACGCCTGCGCTTCGTGGGCATGCAGAAGCAGCGAGGCTCCGTGCAGGCCCTGGCGCAGGAGCTGGGCGCCGATGTGCAGGCGGTGGTGTTCGACGAGCGGTCGTCGGACGACGGACAGTCGAACCTCTTCTACGGCAAGCTGATCGTGCCCGCCGACCGCGATCTGCGGAAGCTGCGGCAGGGCCTGGAACAGGGGCTGCGAAGCCGCGCGGGGCTCACGCTCGCCATGCCTCGACTCTACGAATTGCTTGGAGACACGCCGTCCGCTGGCAAGGCCCATCAAGCCTGGGCAGGCATCGAGCGGGTCGCGCTCAAGCACGGTCTTCTGCCTGGGGCCCCTCCCGGCAAGGAGTAACGGTGAGCTCGCAGGCGGCGACTGCGTCCGTGATGGGGAAAGGTCGCGGGCTTCTGGCCATGCTCGGAGCCCACCGCGCCGCTCTGGTCTTCGGGGGCTCGATGCTGCTCGCGACCAACGCGCTCGAGAAGGCCATCCCCTGGTTCCTGAAGCGCGGGGTGGACGCGTTCGGGGCCGAAGAGGTGGACACGGTGATGGCCTCCGCCGCCTGGGTCTTCGTGTTTGCGCTGGCGATGATGGTCACGCGCACGCTCTCGCGGATCGCCATCTTCAACGTGGGTCGCGATATTGAGTTCGATCTGCGCACCGGCCTGCTCGCGCAGCTCCACCGCCTGGGAGCGGCGTTCCTGAGCCGTCTGCCGACCGGCGATCTGATGAGCCGCGCCACCAATGATCTCGCCCAAGTGCGCTTGCTGCTCGGGTTCGGCTCGCTGAACCTGGTCAACGCGGTGGTCGCGTACGTGAGCGCGCTGGCGCTGATGCTCGCGATCTCGCCGCGGCTCACGATGTACGCGCTGATCCCCTATCCCCTGTTCTTGCTCGCGGCGCGGTCCTTCGTGCGCAAGCTCTTCGTGGTGAGCCAAGAGAACCAGGTGGTGCTCGGCAAGCTCGCCGAGCGGGTCCAGGAGTACCTGAGCGGTGTGCGCATGGTGCGCGCCTACGCGGCCGATCCATTCGAGGCGCGGCGCTTTGAGGCCACCAACCGCGAGGCGGTGGAGCGCACCATGTCGCTGGTGGTGTTGCGGGCTTCCATGACGCCCGTGCTCATGGGCCTGACCGCCGCGGGCACCTTGATCGTGATCTATGCGGGCGGCGTCATGGTGAACGAGGGGACGCTCACCAAGGGCGAGCTCTTGGCGTTCTACGCGTACCTCAGCCAGCTGGTTTGGCCGACGATGGCGGCCGGCTACCTGCTCTCGATTATGCAGCGCGGCCGGGCCGCCTACGCGCGGGTGCGCGAGATCCTGGACGCTGAGCCGGAGATCCAGGAGCGGAGCGACGCGCTCGCGATCCCGCGCGGGAGCAACGGACGTCTGGGGCAGGGCCAGATCGAGGTGCGCGACCTCCACTACGCGATCGAAGGGCGGACCCTGTTGAAGGGGGTGACCTTCCACGTCCCCGCCGGATCTTCGCTGGCCATCGTCGGGCGCACCGGCAGCGGCAAGAGCGTGCTTTCGGCCCTGCTCGCGCGGCTCGCGCCCACCCCCGAACACAGCGTCTTTCTCGATGGCACCGACGTGACTCGCCTGAAGTTGAGCGAGCTGCGCAAGGCGGTCGGCTACGCGCCCCAGGAGCCCTTCCTGTTCTCGACCACGGTGGCGCGCAACATCGGCTTCGGCCTCGAGGATCCGGACAGCGAAGACGGCATGCAGAGGGTGCGGAGGGCGGCCAAGGAGGCGGCGATCCTCGGCGAGATCGAGCAGCTCAAGGATGGCTTCGACACCGTGGTGGGCGAGCGCGGCGTGCAGCTCTCGGGCGGACAAAAGCAGCGCATCGCGCTTTCGCGCGCCATGCTGAACAACCCTTCGGTCCTGATCCTCGACGATCCGCTGAGCGCGGTCGACGCGCGGACGGAAAGCATCGTCCTGGACGCCCTCGAACAGGCCGCCGTGGGCCGCACCATGATCTTGATCACCAACCGCACGGCGGCGGCCGCGCGCTGTGACCGCGTGCTGGTGCTCGATCGGGGCACCGTCTCGGAATTCGGGACCCACGCGGAGCTCGCGAGGCGCGCAGGGATGTACGCCAAGTTGTGCGCGCGGCAGACGCTCGAACAGGAGCTCGCGCACCTATGACTGCTCCGGTGGCCAAGCAGAGCTCGCGGGCCGAGAGGTTACTCGCCGAGTTCCATGAGGAGCGCCCGATCGCCTCGCAGGCGCTCGATTGGCAGATGCTCCGGGCCCTTTACCCGTATGCACAACCGTATTTGAAATTTTACCTCGGTTCTTTGCTGCTGATGCCGGTGGGGGTGGCGTGCATGCTGGTGCAGCCCCGGCTCCTGCAACAGGCCGTGGACTCCGTGGGAGTCGGCCAGAGCGCGTCGCACCTCGGGCGCGTGGCGCTGCTCTTCGGCCTCGTGATCACGTTGCGCTTCGGCGCGGGCTTCGTCGAGACGTATCTGATGCAACTCGCGGGACAGCGCACCATGGCGAGCTTGCGCGCGGCCGTGTTCGGGCACGTGCAGAAGCTCTCCATTCGCTACTTCGACGTGACACCCGTCGGCCGCATCGTCACGCGGGTCACGAACGACATCGACGCCCTCGGAGAGCTATTCGCGAGCGGCGCGGTCACGGCCATCGGCGACCTCCTGCTCCTTTTCGGGATCGTGGTCTCGATGCTCGTGCTGGACTACGAGCTCGCGCTGGTGGCCTTCGCCGCCGTGCCTCCGCTGGTGTTCGCGGTCGAGACGTTCCGCAGAAAGCTGCGCCATGTGCAGCGCGTGATCCGCGCCCGCACGGCCCAGCTCAACGCCTACTTGAACGAGCAGGTGCAGGGCATCCAGGTCATCCAGGCGTTCTCACGCGAGGCCGAGTCGGCGGCAGGCTACCGCGAGATCAACCAGGCTTATCGAAACGCATACCGCCGCTCCATCGGCGCGGACGCCATGATGTTCTCGGTGGTGGAGGCGATCGCGGCCATCTGCGTGGGCATGGTGCTCTTTTACGGCGCGCGCAGGTTGGGGGTGGCGGGCAGCGAGAGCGAGGCCCAGAAGGGCACCTTCATCGCGTTCTATGCCTACATTCAGCTGTTCTTCGTCCCGCTGCGCGAGCTCAGCAGCAAGTACACGATGATCCAGAGCGCCTTCGCGTCCGCCGAACGCGTCTTCGGACTGCTCTCCGTGCGCGAGTTCGACGCGGTCGAGCGCGTGCAAGCGCAGCCCGCAGCGCCCGCGGCGGAGAACTCGGCGGCGCCTGCCGCCGCGCCCGGCGACGTGATCACTTTCCGCGACGTGGAGTTTCGCTACCACACGCGTGGCCCGCTGGTGCTCGACCGGGTGTCGTTCAGCATCGCGCGCGGGGAGACCGTGGCCATCGTGGGCGCGACGGGCGCCGGCAAGACCACCGTCACCGCGCTGGCGCAGCGCTTCTACGACGTGAGCGCGGGGATGGTGCTGGTCGATGGGCGCGATGTCCGGAGCTATCGCCGGGAGGAGCTCAGGGAGCGCTTCGCGCTGGTGCAGCAGGACGTGTTCCTGTTTGCCGGGGATCTGCTGGGCAATGTCGCGCTGGGAGACGAGACCCCGGATCGCGCGCGCGCCGAGCGTGCGCTCGACACGGTGGGTGCGCTCGCGATGTTCGAGCCGCGCGGCGGGCTCGCCCTGCGGGTCAGCGAGCGGGGCAGCAACCTGTCGGCGGGCGAGCGGCAGCTGATCGCCTTCGCGCGCGCGCTCTATCGGGACCCGGAGGTGCTGATCCTCGACGAGGCGACCGCGAGCATCGACAGCGAGACCGAAGCGCGCCTGCAGGTCGCCCTCGACGCCCTGCTGCGCGGGCGCACGGCCGTGGTGATCGCCCACCGCCTCTCCACTGTACGGCGCGCGGACCGAATCCTCGTGTTCCACCACGGGCGCATCGCGGAGCAGGGGACCCACGCCGAGCTACTCCGGCAAGGCGGAATCTACGCGCGGCTGTACGCGCTCCAGTTCGCTGCCACGGAGGGGGCGGGCGTGAGCGATGCTCCGCCCAAGCAGCTCGATTCCGGGCCGGACGCGCCGCTCTAGGTCAATGTTGTCGTGCTTACAAAACCGGTCGTCAAGGGTCAGCCATCCGCTGGAAAAAACATGTATGATGACCTCCCCCCGGGGGCGGTTCGCCGGGCCCCGGATTCGTCGCTCGCGGGCAGACGCCCCCCTCGACTGCGCTACCGGCGCGGCAATGATGGTTCTCGAAAGTGGCCTCAGAACCGAACCTCTACGGAAAGTATCAGCTGCTCGAGTTGCTTGCTCGAGGGGGGATGGGCGAGGTCTGGAAGGCCCGCTCGCATGGCATCGAGGGCTTCGAGAAGACCCTGGTCATCAAGCGCATCCTGCCCCAGCTCAGCCGCAATCCGAGCTTCGTCGAGCTGTTCATCGACGAGGCCAAGACCGCGGTCACCCTGACGCACGCCAACATCGTGCAGGTCTTCGACCTGGGCCGAGCCGAAGGCGCCTACTTCATCGCCATGGAGTACGTGCCCGGATTCGACCTGGGCAAGGTGCTGAGCTTCTGTGCCGAGCGCGCCCGCCCCATGCCGCAGGAGCTCGCGGTGTACATCGTGAGCGAGCTGGCCAAGGGCCTCGACTACGCACACAGGCGGCGCGACGCGGACCTCAAGCCGCTCGGAATCGTGCATCGCGATGTGTCCCCGGAGAACGTGCTGCTCAGCTTCGAGGGGGAGGTCAAGCTCACCGACTTCGGCATCGCGCGCTCCCGCGAGCAACTCGCGCTGGAGGGCGAGCTGCCGCCCGGGAAGTTCGCCTATCTCTCGCCCGAGCAGGCACGAGGGGAGGAGGTCGACGCGCGCGCCGATCTCTTCTCGGTGGGCATGATCCTCTACGAAGCGCTCACTGGCACGCGTCCGCTCGAGTCGGAGACCGCGGAGCTCACGTTCGAGCGCGCGAAGTCCGGTACGTTCGCTCCGTTGCGCGAGGCGTTGCCTGAGGTCGCGCCGGAGCTGGCCGCGATCGTAAATCGGGCTACGGCCAGGGAGCGCGACGCGCGCTATCCGAACGCGGGGGAGCTGTACGAGGACCTCATTCAATTCCTCTACGCAAGCGGCCGACGCATCAGCTCCCACGACCTCTCGGCCTTCCTCGAAGAGCTCAACCACTTCAGTACCGACACGACCGACGTCGAGGACCTGCCGCCGATCAGCGGCCTGGAGGAGATCTTCGCCGAGCCCACCAACACGGGGGTGACCTCGGCGCGCGGTGTGACCCCCGTGCGCGTGCCCTCGCGCAGCGCCACCTCGAGCCTGCCGGCGGCGTCCCACTCCGGGATCCCGCCGCGCTCGGAGCTGCGCGAAGTCTCGCTGTTGGCTTTGGATGGCCTGCCGCGCGGCGAGGTCATGGCCTACGCCACCCGCTACGGCGGCGTTCCATTCCCCGGGAACTCGGCGAGCGAACCGACCCTGATTCTGTTCGGCCTGGCCGAGGCGGATGGTCGCGATGCGCAAGGGGCCGCGCGCTGCGCCCTGCGCATCCTGCGCGATCACTCGGCCTCGCGGCCGCGCGCCCTGGTCCACAGCGGGCGGGTCTTGATCGATGCAGAGGGCAAGCTGCGGCTCGGCTCACCGCTTGAGACGCTGCGCACCGAGTCGCGCAGATGGCTCACGCGGGTGGGCGAGGGGCAGGCTGCGGTCTCGCCTGCTGCGATCAAGCTGCTGCGCGGGCGCTTCGAGCTGTTGCCGGCCCAGGCGGACGGGCCGCGCGTCATCGAGCGCGAGCGGCGCGCCGACGAAGGCAACGGGAAGTTCGTGGGCAGGCGGCAGGAGCTGCGCACGCTCGGCGAGTGTTTGGCGCTCGCCAACAAGGAGCGCCTGTGCGTGGTCGGTGTGCGCGGCGAGGCCGGCTCCGGAAAGACGCGGCTCATCACCGAGATGGCGCGGCGCTTGAGCCACGCGGGGCACGACGTCGGTTTGTACGTGGCCACGTGCTCGCCGGAGGGGCGTGCCATCCCCTTCCATGCGGTGCAGGAAATTTTGCGTGTGGTGCTGGGTATCGAGGAGATGGAGCCCGAGGCGCGCGTGCGCGAGAAGGTCGATCGCCTGCGCTTGCTCGGCCTCTCGGCGCCGCAGCGCGAGGCGGTGGGCAGGGTGCTCGGCCTGGGCCTGCACGCTTCGTCGGCCACCAATACCTCCATGCTGATGGCGGCTTTGGTGCGGATCTCCTACAAGCTCGCGCAAGACCGGCTGACCGTGTTCGCCTGGGATGGCGCGGAGCTGATGGACGTGCCGAGCCGTGAGCTGCTCGGGAAGATGGTGCTCGCGCCGCTCAACATCCGCGCCGTCGTGTTGTTCACCTATCGCCCGACCGAGGAGACCCCGTGGAGCGCGGCCCCTGGCTACACGGAGGTGGCGCTGCGCCCGCTGACCATCGAGGATGTGGCGCGCTTTTGCCGGCATCGCCTGCTCGTTCACGAGATCCCCGATGAGCTCGTGCACGAGCTGACCCAGCGCTCGGGCGGCAACCCGCTCTACCTCGAGGAGCTCTTGTCCGCGATGAAGGAGCTTGGCGCGGTCGAGGTGCACGATGGCGCCGTCGCGTACTCGCGGGCGGCGGACGTGAGCGAGTTGCCCAACACGCTGCGAGGTCTGGTCACCTCGCGCGTCGGCAAGCTGGCGGCTGCGCACCGGGTCATCTTGCAGCTGGCGGTCACCTGCGGTCCGCGCTTCACGCCCGAGCTCCTCGCGCGCGCGTCCGGGCAGGACGAGCCCAGCGTGCGTGGGGCGCTCAGCGTGCTCGACGAACGCGGCATCGTGCGGCCGCTCGGCTCGGGCGAGTACACCTTCGCGCACGATCTCGCGCGCGAGATTTTCTACGACTCCATTCCGGCCGACGAGCGGCCGGCGTTGCACGCGGCGATCGCGAGCGCGATCGAGACGTTGCGCCCGGCGGAGGTGGACTCCGCCGTCGACCGCCTGGCCTTCCATCACCGCGAGGCTGGTCATCCGGAGCAGGCGGCCACCTTCCTGGTGCGCGCGGCGCAGCGCCTGGAAGGAGAGCAGGCCTTCGAGGCGGCGACCGATGCCTACCTCGAGGCGATCGAGCTGTTCGAGCAGGGTAACTTGCGCGATCCCGTGCCGCTGCTCGAGCTCTACGCGCGGCTCGGGGAGCTCGCGTTGCGCTCGCGTGTCGCCGAACTGGTGTCCGAGCGTCTTTCGGGGGCGATGGAGCTCGCCGAGCGTGCGGGCAGAGACGACCTTCAGGCGCGCTTCGCCATGATGCGTGGCCGGCTCTACCTCAAGGTCGCGCGCGCGGAGGAGGGCCGTGCCTGGCTGGAACGTGCCCAGTCCATCGCGCGCACGCGTGGTGATCGGGAACTCGAGCGGGACATGGCGCTGGCGGCCGCCGAGGCGCACGCGCGCAGCGGGGAATACACGAGCGTATTGCGACATGCCGGACGTGCGCTCGAGCTCTCCGCGGTCACCGACGACGCGGAGGCGCAGCTACGTTGCCTGTTGGTGGTGGCGCCGGCCTATGCTGCGGTTGGGCGGGAGGCGGAGGCACGGCGCGCGCTCGAGGAAATCGATCGGCACGCTGCGGCGCGAAGTGATCGGCGGTTCGAGGTGGAGCGCGAGCGGGTGAGGGCGCTCGTCGCGTACCAAGCGGGCGATCATGAGGGCCGCGTCGAGGCCGCGCGCCGCGCCTTCGAGCTGGCCAAGGAATACGGCCTGCTGCACGAGGCCGCCGTGACCGCGCACATGCTGGGGGAGTTCTACCTGCGTGGCGACGAGGACAAGCGCGCCTTCGCGGCCCTGCGTTCCAGCTACGATATCGCCTCCGAGCACGGCTTCACGCGGGTGCACTGGCTGAACGTCTGCCTGCTCGGGTTCCTCGACGTTCTCAGCTTTGGCGCCGAGGAAGGGCTCCAGCGCATGCGCGCTGCCCTCCGCTACGCGGGCGATCACGGGTACGTCTGGGATTCGATCAACGGCCAGTACTTGCTCGCGATCGCCGAACAGCGCGTGGGCAGCCCAGAGGCGGCGAGCTTGGCCCTGCGGCAGGTGCGCGAGCTGGCAGAGCGCCACGGCCACCGGCGCATGGGCGTCGATGCGCTGCAGGCGGAGCGAGCGCTCGAGCGCGGCCAGCCCATCGCGCTGCCGAGTTGAAGGGAGCGGCGGGGGGGAAGGGCGCCGCTTTAGCGCCGAGTGAGCGGGCTTCGAAGCCTCAGGGGGCCGCGGGAGCAGGCTCGGCGGGCGTGGGCGCCTCTTCCGCAGCCTTCTCAGCTTCGGGCTTCTGCGCCGCGGGCTTCTCGGCCTCAGGCTTCTGCGCTTCGGGCTTCTCGGCTTCGGGCGTCACGGCTGGCGTTGCCGCAGGGGCCGCCGAGTCTGCGGGCTTCTTGGCGCGCGTGGCGGGGGCCGGAGCCGGCGTGGTGGCGGGCGCCGGCGCCGCAGGCTTGTCAGAAGCCGCAGGCCCGTCAGAAGTGGCCGGCGCGGCCTTGCCCGTGGGGGCCGGCTCGCCAGGAGCGGCTGGCGCGGTCTCCTCGGCGGGGGTGGGCGCCGCCTCTTCCGGTGCCTGCTCCGTCGCCTCTTCGAGGGGGGCGTTAGGCGCGAGTTCGAGCGGAGCCGAGACGCCTTCCTCCAACGTGGTCTCCTCGGCCTTCTTCTCGGCCTCGCGCTTGGCCTTGGCTTCCTGCTTTGCCTTGGCCGCTTCGGTCGCGCGAAGCAGCGACTTGTCGCTGCTCGAAGACATGTAGGCCAGCGTTGCCGACAGCATCATGAACAACGCGGCGCTGACCGCGGTCAGCCGCGTGAGGAAATTTCCCGCGCCGGAGCCGCCGAATACGGTCTGACTCGAGCCCCCCCCGAATGCTCCGCCCATGCCGCCGCGTCCGGGCTGCAGCAGCACGACAAGGATGAGGAACAGACACACGAGGACGTAGAGGATCGACAGGAACGTATACATGACGCTTCTTTCGGCGGGCTTTCGCGTGCGCAGCTCGAGAGGCCGCGCGAGGCAGAGCCGCCCCAACCGGGGCCCTGACCTTGCGAGGGCGTAGCTTTAGCGCGCGGCGGCCACGATGGCCATGAACTGGTCGAGCACCAGGGAGGCCCCCCCCACCAGGGCGCCGTCGATGTCCGGCTGGGCCAGGAGCTGCTTGGCGTTCTCGGCCTTGACGCTCCCGCCATAGAGAATCCGCACGCGTTCCGCGAAATCCGCCCCCCGCTCCGCGCGCAGGTGTGCGCGGATGCCCGCATGGACCGCCTGGGCATCTTCGGGGGTCGCGGTCTTTCCGGTGCCGATGGCCCACACGGGTTCGTAGGCGATCACGAGCTCGCCCAGCGCTTCGTTGGAAAACCCGGCCAATCCCGCAGACACCTGCCCGATCACCACGCCCAGGGTCGCCCCCTGCTCACGCTGCTCGAGCGATTCGCCCACGCAGACGATGGGCTTGAGTTGGGCTGCGAGCAGTGCGCCCACCTTGCGGCGCACGGTCTCGCTCGTCTCCCCGAAGAACTGGCGGCGTTCCGAGTGGCCGACGATGCAGTAGGTGCAACCCACGTCTCGCAGCAGGGCGGCGCTCACCTCGCCCGTGAACGCGCCCTTGTTCTCCCAGTACACGTCCTGCGCCGAGAGCCACACGGGCCCCTGACCGAGGACCTGGCTCACCGTGCTCAGCGCCGTAAATACCGGCGCGATCACAACCTCGGCCTGCGCCTGGGCGCTGCCCTCGGCGACCGCGCGCGCCAGCGCGCTCGCTTCGGCGAGCGTGTTGTGGAGCTTCCAGTTGCCCGCGATGAGTTTGCGCCGGCTCATGCTCGCAGCACCTCGACGCCCGGCAGCTTCTTGCCCTCGATCAGCTCGAGTGAAGCGCCGCCGCCCGTGGACACGTGGCTATACCGCTCGGTGAGTCCGGCCGCCTGCACGGCGGCCACGCTGTCGCCCCCGCCGACCACCGTAAAGCCTGCGCAGTCGGCCATGGCGCGGGCCACGCCGAAGCTCCCCTCGGCGAAGGCGGGGTTCTCGAACAGGCCCATGGGGCCGTTCCACAGCACGCTCTTGGCGCGCCGCAGCCGCTCTCCGAAGTTCTGCACGGTGCGCGGACCAATATCGAGCGCCATCTCTTCAGGGCGAATGGCCGCGACGTCCGTGGGCCTTCCTCGCTCGGCCTGCAACGACTCGGCGACCACCACATCGACGGGCAACAGGAGCTGGACCTTCTTCTCACGCGCCTTTTGGATCAGCGTGCGAGCGAGGGCGAGCTTGTCCTCCTCGATCCGGCTCTTGCCCACGTTCAGGCCCTGGGCGGCCAGGAACGTGTTGGCCATGGCGCCACCGATCAGCATCTCGTCGACGCGCTCCATCAGCGCCTCGATGACCTCGATCTTGTCGCTCACCTTGGCCCCGCCGAGCACCGCAACGAACGGCCGTTCCGCGTCCGCGCGCAGCTTCTCGAGCGCCGCGACCTCTTTCTGCACGAGCAGGCCCGCCGCGCGCTGCGGCATCAGCCTGGGCAATGCGTGCACCGAGGCGTGCGCGCGGTGCGAGGAGCCGAAGGCGTCGTTCACGTACACCTCGGCGAGCTTGGCGAGCTCCCGGGCGAACCCCTCGTCGTCCTGCTCCTCTTCGGGGTGGAAGCGGAGGTTCTCGAGCATGGCGATCTGCCCCTCTCGCAGATCGGTCACCACCTTCTTGGCGCCGTCGCCGATGCAGTCGTCGGCGAGCAGCACCTCGGTGTTCATCAGCTCGGCGAGGCGCGCCGCGGCTGGCTCCACGCTGAATTCGGGCTTGGGCTTGCCCTTGGGACGCCCCAGGTGGGAGGCCAAGAGCACACGCCCGCCGCGCTCCATGATCTGCTTGATGGTGGGAATCGCAGCGCGGATCCGGGTGTCGTCGGTGACTTTGTTGCCATCGAGCGGCACATTGAAATCCACGCGGACGAACACCACGCGGCCCACGACATCGAGATCAGATAGCGTACGGACGGGCGTGCTCATGGGTCAGCCTTTCTTCGCCACCAAGCGCGCGAGGTCGACCATGCGGGTCGAGAAGCCCCACTCGTTGTCGTACCAGGCCTGGACCTCGACGAGATCGCCGCCGACCACGTCGGTCTGCGCGGCATCCACGATGGAAGAACGTGGGTCGCCGATGAAGTCGCTGGAGACGAGCGGGCGCACCTCGAAGCCGAGGATGCCCTTGAGCGCACCTTCCGCGGCCGCCTTGAGGGCAGCGTTGACCTCGTCGCGCGTGGTCTGCTTGGAGACCTGCGCGGTGAGGCAGGTGAGGGACACGTCGGCCGTGGGGACGCGCACCGAGGTGCCGTTGAGCTTGCCCTTGAGCGCAGGCAACACGAGGCCGATGGCCTTGGCGGCGCCGGTGCTCGAGGGGATCATCGAGAGCGCGGCGGCGCGGGCACGGCGCAGGTCCTTGTGGGGCAGGTCGAGCAGGTTCTGGTCGTTGGTGTAAGCGTGCACCGTGACCATGTGGCCCTTCACGATGCCAAAGCTCTCGTGGATGACCTTGGCCATGGGCGCCAGGCAGTTCGTCGTGCAGGACGCGTTCGAGAACACCGTGTGCTTCGCCGGGTCGTACTCGTCGCTGTTGATGCCCACGCAGAAGGTGCCATCCACGTCGCTCTCGCCGGGGGCGCTGATGATGACGCGCTTGGCGCCGGCGTTGAGGTGCGCGGTGGCGGCGGCCTTGCTGCGGAAGATGCCGGTGCACTCGAGCACGATGTCCACGCCCAGATCTTTCCAGGGGAGCTTGCTCGGATCCTTCTCGGCGAAGATCGGGATCTGCTTGCCGCCGATGACGATGCCCTTGCCCTCGGCCTTGACCTCGCTCTTGAAGGTGCGGTGCACGGAGTCGAACTGCAGAAGGTGCGCCAGGGTCTTGGCGTCGGTCAGGTCATTGATCGCCACCAGTTCGAGGTCGCTCTGCGATCCGTCGAACAGCACGCGTGCCACGCAGCGTCCGATTCGCCCAAAACCGTTGATCGCAATCTTCGTAGCCATGTGCTCTCTCCTGCTTTCTTCCAGCGGTGTCCGCGGGCTCCGGGCGAGCGATGCGGTCCACCCTTGAGGCTTTCCTGATTGAGGCTTTCAATTTCCAACGAGCGCCTTCGTAGCGCACTGATGCCCGCCTGTTTCTGAACAGGCGGGCACAACGAAGAACAGCGCGACTCCGCTCATCAGTTTGCGCAAGCGACCAGGCGCTCGAACAAGGAGCTGAGACGCGGCTGTGACTTACCCCTGCCCATACAGGTGGTCAAGCGCAACCCCCTGCGCTTTTGCCCCCGCTTTCGTCCAGTTGATGCAGCCTGACCCGTGGCGCCGTCGGGGGCCAGTCAAAGTCCGGAGAACGTCACCGGAGGACGCAGGTAGCTCAGGGGACGCGGCGAACACGTCGGGGCGCAGCGTCGACGCGCCCTGGGAGCGGGAGGGGGCCGAGACTGCGCGCGTGTGCCCGGAGTTCAGACGGTCGTTTCGCGCTGCTCGTTCGCGGCGCTGGCCTTGGCGTCGCTCGTGATCTGCTCGAGGATGCAGCTCGCGAAGGAGACGATGTCAGCCCGCGAGTAGCCGTTCTGCTTCAGGTCCCGGTAAACGGTCTTGGCGAAGATGTCGATGGCGCGCTGGGCTTCCTGCTTGGTCATGCCGCCCCGTGAAGCAGCTTTTGTGCCGTTGTGGGCACAGCTTTGGCAAATTTGTTAAGTTGATGAAATCGTATGTTAAAAATGCCATTCGCTCCCGATTTGGGAGCTGGCGGATGCAACCCTTACTACGCACTTTACAACCTTTCGGTGCGTAACGAGCTACGCAGCGAATTTGACGTGGCGCCGTTTTCCCCCTGGGGGCTCTGTTCGGTGAAAGCGCGCATGTTGCGCACCGCCTTGTCGTAGTTGGATGCGCGTTCCTGGGCGATCGCTAGAAAGTAGTACAGCTCGGGATGTGCGCGCGCGTACGTCTCATCCTTTCGGATCAAGTCTTCGAACGCCCCGATGGCGTCTTTGAGCATGGAGCGGTCTTTGCCAGCGGCCCGCAGCATGACGAGCGCATGCAGGTAGCGGAAGCCGGGCCCGCTCAGGGTCCGAAGCAGCGGAGGTAGCTTCTCGAAGATGGCGAGCGCGAGTTGGGGGTTGTCGTTCGAAAGCGCGCGCTCGATCTCGGCGCAGCTGGCGTCGAAGGTCCGGCGTGACCCCGGGTCGAGCTGCGGGCTGGGCATGGCAGGCTCGATTTGGGGCTCGGGCTCGGGCAACTCGCCGAGCAGATACTGCGCGGCGCGCACGTCGGCCGAGAGCTCGGGCGCGGAAGGGTCGACGATGGCGCGCACGTAGGAGCGCGCATCGCGGGTGCGCCCATGGGCGAGCAGCGAGAGTGCCATGTGGGCCTTGTCGCGATCGCTCTCCACACCACGCAGGGCGCCGAACAGTCGCGCGTAGGGCCAGTCTTCGCCGTAGAACACGCTGAGATAGCCCTCGTAACGGGAGAAGCCGATCAAGTCCGACGGCGCGCGTAGCTCGATCAACATGTTGTCGTCGGTGTTCAGCGCCGCGGGCGTGCGTCGGCAGTCCGGCGCGACGCACTCGGCGCCCCCGGTGGCGCGCATCACCTCGTGCCACACGCCCTTTTGGCGGCGCTCTTCGCGCTGCGTGAACTGCATGAGCTCCTCACGGCTCGCGAACAGAATGCGGCTCCATACATCGAACGGAGAATGGATGTACGCGCGCTCGAGCTCGGCGTTCACGCTCGGGATGGCCATGGTTTGGGCCACGTGCTTCACGTCGAGCGAAAGCGGCGAATCGGAGCCCACCAGGATGGTATCGCTCGAGAGCTCTTCGGCGGCGAAGGCGAGCACGTAGCGGAACTGCGAGGCGAAGGTGCGATAGATGGTCTTGATGTTCTCCGGGCTCATCTCGTACAGCTGGACCCACTGGCAGTACACGCCGGATGGCTTGAGCTTCTGCTTGGTGACCTTGAAGTGGTCGACCGTGAAGAGATCGGAGACGCCGGTGATCCAAGGGTTCGAGGGCTCGCTGATGATCACGTCGTAGCGCGCCTTGGTGGAGGCCAAGAAGTTGCGCCCGTCGTCGTTGTGCAGGGTCAACCGCGGGTGACGCACGAACGGGAAGCGCTCGCTTTGCCGCGGAAGATGGCTCACGTCCGAGAAGAAGTCGGCGGCCGCCTCGACCACCGCCTCCTCGAGCTCCATGGCCTCCACGTGCCGCACCGGAAACTCGAGCGCGGCGCCCACGGTCACGCCCGAGCCGAAGCCCACGATGGCCACGTCGAGATCGCGCGGGCCCTTGGGGTGGAGCAAGAGCGGGTAGGCCGAGACCATGATCTGCGTGGGCATGTCGTCGCCGTTGGAGGCGTCGACTTTGCCGTTGTTCTTGAGCGAGAGGTGGCGCCCCCAGCGCTCGACCGACACCGTGGTCGAAACGCCGTCGCGATAATAGACCAGGTCGGGTTGCCCCCAGGAGGTGGGATCGAGCACCTCGCGGGCCAGGGAAACCCGGAACGCGCCGAGCGTCATGTGCGAGAGGTTCCAGTCGAGGGGGGTGCGACCTGCGCTGGCGAGCGCCACCAGCCCGAGCGCGAACGCCGAAGCAGCGAAAGCGAGGCGCCTGCCGAGTCTGCGCTCCGGCGGGGCGAACTCACGCGCGCTCGCGAGCATCACCAGCGCGATCAAGGCGTTGAGCAGCATGGCCAGCCGCAGGGTCGGCTCCATGCCGAGCTGCGGCAGCAGCACGAAGCCCGGTAACCAAGAGCCGACGATGGAGCCCGCGGTGTTGGCCGCGTACACGTTGCCGACGTCGCGCCCGAGTTCGGTCCCCTTGGTCCCTCTGGCGAGCTCGAGCGTGACGGGGAACATGGCCCCCATGCCCAGCGTCGCGGGCAAGGTGCACAGCCCCGCCGAGAGCAGCATGAAGAAGCGCACCGTGGTCACGTGATTGGAGAGATCCCCGAGCGAGCTGACCAGGCGGGCGAACCCGTACGGGATCTCGTCTTGAAACAGGTAGCTCGCCATGGTGGAGAGCGCGATCGCGAGCTGGAGACCGCCCGCGAGCAGCCAGGTTTCGTTGCGCAGGCGGAGCAAGAGCCAGAGAAAGCCCGAGACGCACAGCACGACGCTGCCTGTCACGTGCGGGAGGTAGCCGTGCACGGAGACCGCCGGGCGGGTGGTGGGCTGAAGCGCGAAGTAGGCCAGGGCGAGCAACGAGACCAGGCCCGGCACGAGCAGCACGCGCCGGGCCGCCGCGACGCGTACCGCTTCCGCTTCGGCCGCGAACTCGTCTTCAGCCGCCTCGAGCGAGGCCGCGCGGCGCACCGCAAGCGAGAGATAGAGGATGCAGCCGGCGCTCGACAGCAGCCACAGCACGGCGGAAAGCGACGCGCTCGCGAGGGCAAACGCGGGAGCCAGCGCGAGCAGGATGAGCACGCAGATCGTCGCGCCCCACAGCCGCACGGCGTCGCGGGCGAACGTGCGCGCCAGCAACATGCGCGAGGCCACGCCGCTGCCCAGCGCGATGCCGATCAGGAAAGTGACGAGGATCAACGCGAAGGCCTGCATCGAAGAGCCGATCGCCATCGACAGGGCGCGCGACCAGACCACCTCGTAGGTCATCGCGCACGCCCCCGAGATGCCGAAGCTCCAGATGGCGAGCTTGCGCCCGAGGGCGGCGCGCGGGGCTGGAGGCGGGGGGGCCGAGGGCGCCTCACGGACGGCCGTCGCCTCGACGGCGCGCGCGTGGCTCCGCCGCCCGCGGCTGGCCACCAGGATCGCGAGGCCGAGGAGCGCGTTGATCCCGACCGCGACCAGGTTGGTCGCGCGTACGCCCATCGACGGCATCAACACGAAGCTGCCGAGCACGGTGCCCGCGACCGCGCCGAGCGTGTTCACGGAGTAGAGGCTTCCGACCTGCGCGCTGATGCTCGTCTCGTCGCGCGCCGCGACCGCGCTGCCCGGCTGGTCTTCCGTGCGCACGAAGTGCTGCGCGAGCAGCGGGAGGCTGCCGCCCATCAAGGTGGTCGGCACGATCAGGATCGGAAACACGCAGCCGAAGCGGGCCAGCATGAAGCCCGGGCTCGCCTCGCCGAAGGAGGCGCGCAGGGAGGCGTTGACGGTCGCGAGAAAGCCGTCCGCCCGCACGAGCTCGGGGATCACCAGCGCGCACGCGGCCACGCCGAGCTCGCACAACGCGTAGGCCACGAGCGGTCGCTTGATGCGCGCGGCGCGCTGCCCGAAGAGGTGCGCGCCGAGCCCCAGGCCCGCCATGAACGCGGTGAGCACGGAGCTCATCGCCACGCTGGTGGCGCCGAAGGTGTGGTGGAGCATGCGCGTCCACAGCGTCTGGAAGATCAGGCTCGAGGCACCCGAGAGGAAGAACGCGAGGTAGGCCAGTCGTCGCACGCGGGGCCGTCCTTACGGGCAGCGGGCGAGCGCCGAGAGTACGGCGCTGCCGGCGGGGCAGGGATGGGCGCGGGTCCGCTCGGCCGCGCCCAGGATGAGCTCGAGCGCGCGGGCCTGCAGCATCAGGGCTGAGCGCTCGGGCCCCTCGTGGGCGAGCGAGACGAGGGTGCGTGTGGCGGCGAGCGCGACGGCGAAAGCGCCGACTTCGGTGCTGAGCTCGACGAGCGCGCGCAACGCGCGCTCGTCGTGGGGCGCGAGCGCGAGCAGGGCGCGCAACGCGCGCTGCGCCTCTTCGGGCTTGTCGAGCTGACGCTGCGCCTCGAACAGCCCCCACCAGAGGCCCGCTTCCCGGGGCGCCGCGGCGGTCCCTGCTTCGAACACCTCACGGGCGCGCGCCCACTCGGCGAGCGCAAGGTAGCATGCGCCGAGCGCCCCATAGCCGCGCGCATCGCGTGGGCGGGCCGCGACCGCGTCGCGATAGAACGCGATCGCGCTCGTCGGGTCGCCTCGCTGCTCCAGCTCCTGGCCACGCGCGATCAGGTCCCTGACGCGGTCGGCCTGGACCGCCGGCTGAGACGAAGCGTCCGCCGTGACGAGCACGGCCCACATGAGCGACAGAAACGCGAACGGAAGGCGCGACATGGGCCTTACGTCGCTTCCACGTGTTTGCGCAATCGGTCGAGCGCCTTCGCATGCAGACGGCTCGCCCACGACTTCGACAGCCCCATGCGCTGACCGACGGCCTCGAGCGTTGCCCCCTCGAAATAGACGGCCTCCAGCAAGGCGCGTTCGCGCTCGGGCAGCTCTCCGAGCCCCTTGCGGACCATGCCTTGCACCTCGGCGGATTCGAGCTGTCGGTCTGGGAGCTCGGGCGCGCGCTCTTCACCCTGACCGACCGCCGAGATCAGGAAGGCCGCGGTGATCTTGCCGAGCGTGGCGTCCAAGGCTTCGGCGCGCGCCTCTGCGCTCATCGGAGCTCGGTCTCCGTGCTCCTCGGCGAGTTGCTCGCCGAGGGCATCGGTCGCCTCGAGCGCCTTGAGCCGTGCGTACGCGCGCCTGCGCAGAAAGCCCTGACTGCGCACGCCGTCGAGGATGGCTCCGCGGATGCGGTAGTGCGCGAAGGCTGAGAAGCGGACGCCACGTGTCGCGTCGAAGCGCTGCTTGGCCTCGAGCAGGCCTTGAAACCCCCAACCCCGGAGGTCATCTGGATCACAAGACAGGTCGAGCTCTCGGATGAGCCCGCGGACGATACGCTCCACCAGCTCCCGATGTGCTTCAAGCTCGGTGTCGCCCTGCAACATTCGCTCTCCGCGTCCCATGGCGGCAGGGACATGCCGCGGGGACATGCGCCTTGCCTTTACGTTACGACGCGGGGGGCGTACACGGGGCCCAGGTGGCCCGTCAAGCCCAGCTCCGAGATCAAGTGACCGCAGCGGACCGAATTTGGCCACGGATGAGGCCGGATTGCGTCGAGGCCACTGGCGAGTGTGGGAGAGACCCTGTATGAAGGGCCGTCGTGTCGACGCGGGACGACAGTACGCGTATCCCACTCAACCTGCGCAAGGGCAGCGGGCGCGTCGGTCCATTCGGCGCGCTGATCGTTGCAGCAGCCACGGATCCTGCCGCTGCGCGCGGATTGGCGGGGGCGTACGCCTCTCTTGCGGTGGCTGCACGTCGGCGCATCATCGAGGCGGTCCTGTCCGATGCCACGGCGGAGTGCATCAGCGCCTCGCCAGCGCTCATCGCGCTGTTGGCGGTCGAGGAGGATCCCGAACTCGCGCGTCTCATCGCCGACTCGCTGAACTCGGCAGGTGGCGACGGGCTGCGCTCCTCCATCGCGCCGCGGGCCTTGCTGGCGGGCGACGAGGAGCGGGGCGGGGTGCTCTTGATTCGGCCCCTCCATGGGACCTTCGTCGAGGTCCTGGCGCTGGCCTGGGCGCGCGCAGACGGCGTCACGCACTCCCTGTTCGATCCGCTGGTCGATGACACGGCGGCGGCGTCCCACACGGCGCGCCTGCCAGACGGTCTGCGCTTCGAGGAGACCCCGACCCAGCTCGCCATCGACGTGTTGGCGTCGGTGCTGTGGAATCATCGTCGCAAGCACGGGAGCCTGCCGCCCGGGGTCGACCGCTTCGCCGACCTGTTCGGCATTCCCGCAAATCCGCTGCTCGGCAACCTCTGACGCAACCGTCAGCTGGACGGGGCCTGCGAGGGGGCACGCGACGCAGGCTTTTCGGCCGCCTGAAAGACCACACGGCTCACCCGTCGCCTGCGCACCAGCTCGACCACGATCTCGTATTCTCCGATCCGCACGCGGTCACCCGGCTTGGGCAAGCGGCCCAGCTTCTCGATGACGTAGGAGCCCACGGTCTCGTCGCGGTCGGCGACGAGCTCACGCAGCTCTTCTACCTCCAGGTCTCCAAAGGGCGTGGACCCGTCGACGACCACCGAGCCGTCCTGACGGATCACCATGCGCACGGGCTCGTCGTCCGTTTCATCCCGAATGTCTCCGACGATTTCTTCGACGCAGTCTTCGAGCGTGACCAGCCCGCTGGTACCGCCGTACTCGTCGACGACGATCGCGATCGGCGTGTTGGACAGGCGGAAGTCCTCGAGCACCTCGGCCACGGTGCGCGACTCGGGCACGAACAGGATGTCGCGCCGAAGGCTCGACAACACGCCCCGGAAGGGGCGCGGCGCCGTCCAGACGTCCTTTGCGTACAGGTAGCCGACGATGCGGTCTGGATCGTTGTTCTCGCTGAGCGGATAGCGGCTGTATCCCTCGCGGCGCATGCGCGCCTCGGTCGTCTCGAGGTCGGCTTCCACGGACAGCACGCTCATGTCCACGCGCGGCACCATGATCGCCCGCACGCTCCTGCCCGAGCCGCGCAGCACGCGCTCCAGCAGGTCGCGCTGGGTCCCCTCGAGACTGCCTGCCCGAAAGGAGGCCTGCACGATCAGTCGGATCTCCTCCGCCGACGGGGCCCCGGGAGCGCTGTGGTCGGTCGGCCTTACGCCGAACAGGCGCAAGAACAGGTTCGCAGATCCGTTGAGAACGTAGAGAAACGGGTAGGTGGCCCAAAAGAACGCGAGCATTCCCGTGGCCGAGAGGCGCACCACGCGTTCCGGAAACTGAATCGCCAGGGTCTTCGGCGCGAGCTCGCCGATCACGATGTGAAACAACGTGATCGTGCCGAAGGCGATGGCGAGCGCGATGGGGTGCGCCACCCCCACGGGGATATTCGCCGCCTGTAAGGCCGGCTCGAGCAGGACCGCCAAGGCCGGTTCGCCCAGCCACCCGAGCGCGAGCGAGGCGAGCGTGATGCCAAGCTGCGTGGCCCCAAGGTAGGCATCGAGGTTACGGATGGCCACCAGGGCGCGCGCGGCCTTCACGTCGCCGCTTGCGGCGCTGGCTTCGAGCGAGGTGGGCCTCACCTTGACCAGGGCGAACTCGGCCGCGACGAAGAACCCGTTCGCGAGAACGCAGAACAGCGCTGCCAACAGAGCTAGCAACGCACACAGCCTCCGGCTGTCGAAGGGGACGGTTTCGCTCGCGAGCTCGATCTGAAGATCGAGCCGGGCGGCTCCGCCCCCACGCAAGATTGGCCCACGGCCAAAGCTTATAGCTTGTGCGGCGGGATGTGCGAGCGCACGACGCGGGCCGTCTCGATCACCCCGGTCGGCTCGTCGTCGATGGCCTTGATGGCCGCCGCGAGCCGCGCGAACCCGAGCGAGTTGGCCGCGTTGGGCAGAAATGTCTCATAAATGCGCACTGCATCCCGGCAGAACTGCTGGCCCAGGTTGACCTCGCGCTCGACAAAAGCCTCCAAGCTGCTGTAGCCCTTGACCTCGAACAGACGCTCTTCGCGAACGCGATGCAGGAGGGAGCCGATCTCGTAGAAGTGCTTGTTGCTCGAGCGCCTCAGCTCCGAGAGCTTTTGCTGGACGTTCACGAGCGCCGTCAAGCGTTGCTTGATGGTGGCGGCCTCGGCGGGCACACGCGCCTCGGTGTGCAGACTGCCGGTGGGCAATCGTCCGCGGCCGATCGGCGTGGGCGCTGCTTTCTTGGCGGCGCCGCGCGCGTCGTTGTCGTTGGCCGCGTGGAGGGCCGACGATGGCGCGTTCTTTTCCCGTTTCCTGGACGCCGACTCGGGCGCCGCGCTCGGCCGCTTGGCAGCCGCCTGCGGCCGCTCCAGGGTCTTCGTCGACGCACGCGCGTCTCCTTTGGCGCTGCGCGCAGCCGCTCGCTTCATCTCCATAACCTGCCTGCCCCCCGTAGGCGCCAATTCGCGCCACTATGAGATGGCCAATACCATCCAACGATCGGGGTGTAAAGTTCGACGCTGATTGGGGATCTTGGAGGTAGGTGAGGGCGCTCGGAAGGCCCACATGTTACATCCGGCCGCCAGCTCGGAGGTTGTAGGTCTATGGCTACGTTTACACCCATGAACCGCGAAGACGGTGCGCGTGTGGCGGCTGCCCACGGGCTGGGGGCCTGTCGTGAGGTCATCGGTGTCCAGGCCGGCACCGTGAACTCCAACTATTTTCTCGAGACCGACGGCGGTCGCGTGTTCGTGCGGCTCTACGAGCAGCAAGAGGCCGACGGCGTGGCCTACGAGTGGGCCCTGCTCGAGCACCTGCTCGAGCGCGGGGTGCCCGTTCCACCGCGCGTCAAGGGGCCTGGCCCGGGGGAGTTGCGCGTTGCGGGCCGCCCGGTCGCCGTGTTTCGCGCCGTGGCCGGCGAGGACCTGTGTCAGGCCCGCGTGGACCTTCAGCGCGCCCGCGCCGTGGGGGCCGCCCTCGCGCGCGCGAGCCAGGCCGGCGAAGACTTCCCCATCGTGCGCGAGGGCCGCTTCCGGCTGCAAGACGTGGCCCGCCTGCTCGCGAAGGCGGGCGAGGCGCGGCGCCCGGAGCTCGATGCCCCCATCGCCCGTCTGCGCGCCCTGCACGGGGAGCTCAGCGTCAGCTACCCGAAGCTCCCGCAGGGCGTCGTGCACGGCGACCTGTTTCGCGACAACGTGCTCTGGCAGGGCACGCGCATCGCCGCGCTCCTCGACTGGGAGAGCGCGAGCCATGGCACGGTGATCTACGATCTCGCGGTCACCATGCTCGCCTGGTGCTGTGGGGACACCCTGGATTGGACGCTCGCCGAGGCGATGGTCGCTGGCTATCGGGAGGAGCGTCCGTTCGCGCCCGGCGAGTGGGAGGGGCTGTGGTGGAGCATGCGCCTGGCCTGCCTGCGCTTTGCGACCACGCGCATGATCGACGTCTACCTGAAGGGCACCTATCCCGCGGGGTACAAGAGCTATCAGCGGTTTTTGCAACGGCTCGATGTGGTCGAGCAGCTGAGCCCGTCGCAGCTCGAGGGCAAGCTGGGCTGAAGCCAGCGCGCCGACGGCGAACCGCGCCGCTTTCAACCGCGATCTTCGCGATCGACGATGGCGGCGAGCAGCTCCGCCTCGGCGCAGACCGCATCGTCGACGCTGGCCGCGCCCGCGCACTTCCAGATGTTCGACTTGCGCTGCAGCACTTCCACGTCGAGCATCATGCGGTCTCCGGGCACCACGGGCGCCCGAAAGCGCGCCTTGTCGATGCCCATGAAGTACATGATCTTCTGGTTGCTATCGAAGGGCTCCGATGCGTAAGCGAGCACGCCGATGAGCTGCGCCAACGCCTCCAGCATCAGCACGCCCGGGAAGATGGGCTTGCCCGGGAAGTGCCCCGGAAAGAAGGGCTCGTTGTAGGTCACGCACTTGAGCGCGCGGGCGCTCTTGCGTGGCTGGATGTCGATCACCCGGTCGAGCAGCACGAACGGTGCGCGGTGCGGGAGGATGCGCAGGATTTGCGGGAGATCGAAGGAGAGCGACGTACTCGTGCCCATAGCTAGGTTGGGAGCCAGGGTATCACGGGCGCCCGCTGGGCGTCAGTCGCGCTTTTACTTGGACTTGGCGGGCGTCTTGGAGCCCTTGGCCCCTTCGGCGCCCTCGCCGGCGTTGTAGCGCTGGATCACGACGTCCGTGAGGTCGAGGTTGCTTGGCACGTAGATGATGCCGGCCTCGCTGCGCTCCATGATCAGCGTGTAGCCATCGGTCTGGCCGATACGGCGGAGGATCTTCTCCATGCGCTCCACGATGGTCTTGGTGAGCTCGCCTTCCTTCTCCGCGAGCTCGCGCTGATAGTCCACGTAGATCTGCTGCAGGTCCGCCAGTTGCTTCTGGTAGGACTCGAACTTCTGCTGACGGACCTCCGGGGTCCACAGGCTCTGCTGCTTCTCGATCTCTTCCTTGAGCTTCTTCAGGTTCTCTTGCTTCTTGTCGAGGCCGGTCTGCCTGCTCTCGAAGAGCTTCTTCAGCTTGTCCTTCGACTTGCGGCCGTCCTCGGTCTCGTTGATGGCGCGCTGGAGGTCGACGACGCCGATCTTGGTCGCCTGCGCGGCCGCAGCCTCGGGCAGGAACGCCGAAAACAGGAGCGCGGCGAAGAGGGGCAGCGTGTAGCTCTTGAGAGTCATGAGAAATTCCTTTTCTTCTGGCCCGGTTGCTACCTGGTAGGCCTGGCTCGGTCAAGGTCCGAAGCGCCCTGTGGGGCCTGTGAGCCAGGACCTGAAGCAGGTGGCGTGCCGGGCGAGACGGGGCGAGCGCTGCCCGGATTCACAGGCCTTTCGGTGCCAGCCACGAATGACCGCTCCGGGGCAGGCGGGGGGACGGACCGGCCAGGACGCACATGGATTCCAAGGGATGCCCGCGCTCAGAAGAACTGGCCAATCGTAAACTGGAAGTTCATCGGCTCGTCGATGCCCGGGATGGGCTTGATGGGGAAGCCCCACTCGAAACGCAGCGGGCCCATCGGCGAGAACCAGCGCACCCCGAAGCCCCACGAGTAGCGTAGGCGGTTGAACCCACAGACCTTTCGGGAGTCGTATTGGCCGGGCTCCTCGGGCAATTGGCACTTCTGCTGCTCGAGGTTCCAGACGTTGCCGGCGTCGGCGAAGATGACGCCCTTGATACCCACGGCGGTGAGGATGGGGAACTCCAGCTCCAGGTTGGTACGCAACAGGGCATTGCCGCCGATGCGCGTCGAGACGTTGGGGGCGTTGGGGTCGACGGTCGACGGCAGGGACGCGCGCGGCCCAAGTCCCCAGTAGGGATAGCCGCGCACGCTCAGGATGCCGCCCAGGAAGAAGCGCTCGTAGAGCGGGACGCCCTTGGGGTTGCGCGAGGTAATGAGCCCCGCCTCCGTGTTTAGGCGCAGGACCATGCCCCAGATCACGGGGTAGTAGAAGCGCGCGAAGACCTTGGTTCGTGAGAAGGTGCGCTGGGAGCCGAGTACCGGGTCCGCCACCTCCTGGGCCAAGGAGGTGTAAATGCCCTTGGTGGGGAACAGGCGATTGTCGCGCGAGTCCCAGGTCAAAGACAGGCGCAGCGCGCTGGTGAAGCCGCCGAGCTGCGTATTGGCGAGGGGGGTGCGCTGTTGCGCCACGGCGCCCTGGGCGCTCGCGGTGAAGAAGCCGCCCGTCGTCGCGCCGACCTCGACGTAATCCGCGCTGTAGCGCAGCGCGAGGCGCAGCATGCGGCTGAACACCGGGTGGCCGAAGGTGATGCCGCCGCCCGTGGTGCGCGTGGTGAAGGCCTGGAAGGCGTTGCTGGTGCGGTGTCCGTCCACCGAGGCGGACCACATGGTGCTCCCCAGGTAAGGCTCCACGAACTGGACCTGAACGAGCTGGCGAATGCCGGAGATCTGCGCCTGCAGGGAGAGCGATTGGCCATGGCCGAACAGGTTTTGCTGATCCACCTGGGCGGTGAGGATGAACTGCTCGATGGACGAGAAGCCGGCGCCTACCTGGAACGTGCCAGTGGCGCGCTCCTTGACCTCGTAGGTGATGATCAGCCCCGCGGGGTTCGCGCCATCCGCCTCGGACATGTCCACGCGCTCGAAGTAGCCGAGGGCCGTGATGCGGTCCTTGCTGCGCTCGACCATGGACTGGCTGTACTTGTCGCCTTCGGTGATCAGGACCTCGCGGCGGATCACGCGATCGCGCGTCTTGTCGTTGCCCTGGATCTCGATGCGCTCGATGAAGCACTCGGGGCCTCGCCGGATGCCCACCGTGATGTGCACGATGTTGCGATCGGGCTCGAGCGCCGTCTCCGGCTCGACCTCGACCTTGGCGTAGCTCGCGTCGCGGTAGTGGCGCGTGATCGCCTCGATGCCCTCGGAGAGCTTGGTGCGGCTGAACCAGTCGCCGGGCTGGGCCGTGACCTTCTCCCGCACCGCGCGGCGTCCTCCGATGGGCTCGATCTCGCTGCCGTTGTTGTCGTACTCCACGACCCGCAGGCGCCCGATCTTGAAACGCGGCCCCTCTTTGATCGGGATGGTGATGTCGATCTGCTGGCGGTCGGGCGTGAGCTCCACGCGCGGCGGCAGCACCTGCACGTTGAGGTAGCCGCGGTCGTAGTAGAGGGCCTGGATGCGCAGCACGTCTTCGTCGAAGAACTCGCGCTTGAACGTGTCGTTTGACGAGAGGAACGAGAAGAACCCGGTGGGGTGGGTGCGCATGAACTCGAGGATGTCGTCATCGCTCAAGTGGTCGTTGCCCACGAACTGGATGCGGCGGACGGAGACCTCGGGGCCCTCGACGATGTCGAAGCGCACCTCAACCTGGTTGTTGGGCATGGCGATCAGCCGGTAGCTGACCTTGGCGAGGAAATAGCCTTCCTCGGCATAAACGTCGCGGATCTTCGGGATCTGGTTGCGGACCTCGTTCTCCACCAGGATGGCGCCGAGCTCCAGCGTGACCTTCTCGTCGAGGTCTTCTTCGTCGATTTCGTCGTCGCCCTCGAAGGTGATCTTGCCGATCGCGGGGCGCTCTTTGACCTCGAGGTTGAGGATCACCAGGTCGCCCTCGAGCCGCGCGCGGAAGATCAGGTCGTCGAAGTAGCCGAGGTCCCACAGGGCCTTGGCGTCGCGCGCCACCTCGGCGTCACTGCAGGGGAGCCCCGGTTTGAGCTTCATGCCGGCGCGCACGTCGTCGGCCGAGACGCGGCCATTGCCGGTCACCTCGATCTTCCCGATGCGGCGACCATCGCAGATCGTGCGCGGGACGAGCACCGTCGGCTCAGCGGCGGGCGCCGGGATCTCCTCTTCCTCCGCGGGGAGCGCGGTCGCGTCTGGATCGCCTTCCCACGCGGGCTGTTCGGCGGTGGGGCCCACGCCGGGCGGAGGCTCCTCCGGTCGCTCGGGCTCGAGCTGAGGCTCCGGCTCCGGCTCGGGCGGAGGGGGAGGGGCCTTGGGTGCCGGTGGCGGTTCCTTTTTCTTCCCCCCGAACTGCGCATGAGCGCCGCCGGCGAACGCGAAGAGAGCGATCGCGGCGAGTGCGAGGAGCGTGACGATGCGCTTCATGCCGTGGTGCAAGATCAGCCGAGGCGGGCTTGCCCCGAGGCAGGGCCGGTGTAGCCCGTGAGCCCAGCGGGCGCCAGTGCGAGCACCGCGAAAGAGCGTGCAGATTCTGGGAAATTCCGAGATTGGGGACCGGTTGAAACCGGCCTCTCCTCAGCTCGCCAAACCGCCCTCGCCGGAGGGCGATGACCGGCGCTCGTCGCGCTCGATACGCCCATCGCGCATGTGCACCACGCGGGGCATGCGGCCGGCGAGATCTCGGCTGTGCGTGACGATCAGGAACGTCGTCCCGTGGCTACGATTCAGGCGAAAGAACAGCTCGTGGATGGCCTCGCTGGTGGCCGAATCGAGGTTTCCCGTGGGTTCGTCCGCCAGCACCAGCTTGGGATCCATGACCAGGGCACGTGCCAGGGCCACGCGCTGCTGCTCGCCCCCGGAGAGCTCACCGGGGCGATGATCCAAGCGATGCGAGAGCCCCACCTCGCCCAGCAGCTCACGGGCCCGCGGCTCGAGTTCACGGCGGGACAGACCGCGGATCAGGCCGGGCATCAACACGTTTTCGAGCGCCGTGAACTCGGGCAGCAGGTGGTGAAACTGGAAGACGAAGCCGAGCGTCGCATTGCGGAACTGGGCCAGCTGCCCGCTCGAGTACGCGGTGACGTCCTGGCCTTCGAACAGGATGCGCCCCTCCGAGGGGAGATCGAGGGTGCCGAGCAAATGCAGGAGCGTGCTCTTTCCCGCGCCTGAAGCTCCCACGATACTCAGCATCTCCCCGCGCTCGATGGTGAGGTCGATGGGGTTCAGGATGACCAGCTCACGGCCCTCGTGGAAGAAGCGCTTGGTGACGGCCCGTACCTCGACGAGCGGCAGCGGCTTGGTGGTCGAAGCGGGCGGTTCCGCCCGTGAGCTTGAAGCGGTCTCAGCCATGGAACTCATTCGTAGCGCAGGGCGTCCACCGGGCGGAGGCGTGACGCGAGCTGCGCGGGATAGATGGTGACGATCAAGCTGACCAGCACCGCAGCGATGCCCACGGCGAGGAACTCGGAAATGTCCGTGTGCACGGGCAAGCGATCAATGTAGTAGACCTCGGGGTCGAGGCGCACGCCAAAGTGCTCGGTCGCAAAGCACATGACGTAGCCCAGGGCGAGGCCGAGCAGCGATCCGAAGACGCCGATCAGCGTCCCTTCGAGCACGAAGATCGCCACGATGGTGCGATCGGCCGCGCCCATTGCCTTGAGCACAGCGACCTCACGCCCCTTCTCCTGCACCATCAGGGTCAACGTGCCCACGATGCAGAAGCTGGCGACCAGGATGGCGATCCCCAGCGCGATGAACATGGCGAGCTTCTCGAGCGCGAGCGCGCCGAAGAGGTTCTGGTTGAGCTCCTCCCAGCCGCGCACGCGTAGGTCCGGCCGGGCGAGGGCGGCCGCGATGCGCCCGGCTGTTTCTCTCGCGTGCTCGGGTTCCTCGACCGTGACCTCGATCCCGCTGATGGCGTCGTGGACCCCGAGGAATTTCTGGGCCGCCTCCAGCGTCACGTACGCGAACTTCATGTCGTACTCGTACATGCCGCTGTAGAAGATGCCCGCCACGCGGAAGGCGCGCGACTTGGGCATCGGGCCGCTCGGGCCGAGATCGCCGAGCGGGGTCACCACGTTGACCTCGTCGCCCAGATAGAGCCGAAGGCTGCGCGCGAGCTCCTGGCCCACCACGATCCCAGGCAGGCTCGCGGCCGAGGAGGCGAGGGGGGGCTCGCGCACGTCGGGGGCGCGGCCCGCGTTCGACCCGAGATCACCCGGCCCCTTCAGGGCGAGCTCCTCTTCCTCCCCGTCCTCTTCGGGATCGTCGAGGCCGGCATCGGGGCCGAGCAATTCGCGCAGCTCCTTGGTGAGGCGCGAGGCCTTGGCGCGAGGGGCCTCGCTCTCGGTGTTCGCCTTCGAGATCTTGGGGAGGACGCCGACGCTGAGCCCCAGTTGGTTGGCCGGCAGGCGCAACAACTTCTGGGGTTGCGCGAGGTATTCGAGGCTTCCCACCTTCATGTTCTGCGGGAGGTCGCTGACCTGCCCGATCTTCTCGACATCGATGCCGCGCAGCACGGCGCCGGCCAGGTTCGAGGCACTGGAGATCATCACCTCGCCAGCGACGTACGGCGAGACGCCCTTCACGTCCGGCACCGCGCGGGCGGTCTCGAGCAGGGGCGCGTATTCGGAGATCTTGGCGTTGGGCGCGTCCACCACGATGTGCGCGTTGTTGCCGAGGATCTTGCGCTTGAGGTCCTGACGAAAGCCTCCCATCACCGACAGCGTGGTGGTCAGCGCGCACGAGGAGACGCTGACCGCGAGAATGGAGAGGAAGCTGATGGCGGCGAGAAAGCCGCTCTTTTTGGCCCGCAGGTGCCGGGCTGCGACCAGCGAGCGGAAGTTGATGCCCTCGATCGCGTCGAGGCCGTGGGGCAACAGGCGCGCGCCCATGCGCACGCCGAACAGGAAGGTCACCAAGAGCCGCATACTCGGGCCGAGCAGGTCGGCCGGGAGCGTGCTCTTCGGTCGAAAGTCGAACGAGAGGCTCAGCCAAACGGTTGCGCTCAGCAGCAGGACATCGACGATCGCGAACAGGACCCGGCGCAGCTTGAGCGGGAGTAAGAACCACAGACCGATCATCGCGGCGATCCCCGCGAGCGCGCCGGCCCCTGCGAGAGCCGCAGAGACGACCAGGGCCGCTTGCAGGGGGCGGGGGAACATCAAGAGCGCGTCCTGCAAGCCGAGGGGGGTCCCCATGGGCAGCGCGGGGGCGGTCCTCAGTAAGAGGCCCGTCAGCACGGCAGCGCCCAAGCCCACGGCCAAGAAGGCGTAGCCGAGCACACCCGTGCGCAGCCGCCCGGGCATTCCCTGCGGCATGCGCTGACCGCGGATCCCGAGCCAGAGGGAGAGGACCGCGAGCGCGCCGAAGCCCGCGACGCCGAGCCAGTACTCGGGCTGAAGCGGCGCGACACGCAGCCGATCGAACAGGGCCGGCAGGCTGAACACCACCGCCAGGGCCGAAAGGGCCAGGACGCCGAGGAGCGCCACGACGCCGCGCAAGCGAGCCGGCGCCGGAGAGGAAATCACCGAGCCTCCGGGTTCGATTCGCGGTTGGGCGGACGCGCCTCAGCGCGCATCAACGGGAAGAGCAGCACGTCGCGGATGGAGGGTTGATTGCAGAGCAGCATCACCAGGCGATCGACGCCGAGGCCGAAGCCTGCCGCGGGCGGCATGCCGTAGGAGAGAGCCCGGATGTAGTCGGCGTCGAAGTCCATGGCCTCGTCGTCGCCGCGCGCGCGGTTATCGAGTTGCGCTCGGAACCGGCTCGCTTGATCCTCGGGATCGTTCAGCTCGCTGAATGCGTTGGCCACCTCGCGGCCGTCCACGAACAGCTCGAAGCGATCGACGAAGTCAGGGTTCTGATCGTTGCGGCGGGCGAGGGGGGAGACCTCGAACGGGTACTCCATGATGAACACGGGCAGGGACTTGGAGCCGTCCTTGTTGCGATAGAGCTTCACGAGGTCGGGCTCCGCCAGGACCTCGTACAGGGCGAAGATGCGCTCGCCGTGGCTGGTGGCCTTCTTGAGCTGCGCGCGCAGCTCGGGCGAGAGACGATCTTTGAGCTCCTCGAGCAAGGCCGAGAGCTTCTCGCTCGAGCTCAAGGTTTCGCGGTTCAACAAGCCGTCGAAGGGCGTCTTTTCGAGGCCGTCCTGGCCCGAGCGCGCGACGCGCTCCACGATCGCCTCGCGCATGGGCACGCGCGCGAACGGCTCGGAGAGATCGAAGGTGCGCTCGGCGGTGAGCGCAGGGAAGGTAGCCCGGAGGCGCTCGTCCACCGTGCGCAGCAAGCTCTCGGTGAGCCCGAGCAAATCGTCGCAGGTGGCGTACGCCATGTAGAACTCGAGGATGGTGAACTCGGGGTTGTGCCGGGTGCTCACGCCCTCGTTGCGGAAGCAACGCCCGATCTCGTACACCCGCTCGAGCCCGCCCACCAACAGGCGCTTGAGATAGAGCTCCGGCGCGATGCGCAGGTAGAGGTCCATGTCGAGCGTGTTGTGGTGCGTTTGGAAGGGCTTGGCGGTGGCTCCGCCGCGCAGCGGGTGCAAGAGCGGCGTCTCGACCTCGAGGAAGCCGCGCTCGTCGAAGAAGTTGCGCAGGGAGCGCACGAGCAGAGAGCGCGCACGGAAGACTTGGGCGACCTCCGGGCTCGCGAACAGGTCGACGTAGCGCTCGCGATAGCGCTTCTCGACGTCGGTCAGCCCGTGCCACTTGTCGGGCGGCGGCAGCACGGCCTTGCCCACGTGCTCGTAGTGGTCAGCGCGCACCGCGGCGGCTCCGGTCCCGGTGCGGATCAGCGGACCGCGCACACCGACGAAGTCGCTCAGATCCACCGCGGCAAGCTGTGCGGCCTCGGACGCGCTGAGCTTGTCTTTGCGTACGAGGGTCTGCATGTCCCCGTAGGGGGTGCGGATCACCAAGAACGGCCCGCGCTTGGCGACGACCCGGCCGAACAGGCTGAACGTGGCTTCGTCGCCGGTCAGCTCGCCCTCGGTGGGCAAGCTCGCACGCTTGGCTTCGTCGTTGCAGATCGCGAGCGCCTCTTTCCGCTCGGCCTCATCGCCACGAAAGGTGTTCGGATAGGCGCGGCTCCCGGCCTGCTCCAGCTTCTCGAACTTGGCGCGTCGCGCGCGGATCAACTCTTCTTCGGATGCCACCGGGGCCACTCCTCGTTCTGCTCGTGCGCCATGGGGGCGCGCATCTCGGTCAAATCACCGTCGTCCAGATCAGCTCGCGGCGTCCTTTTCGGCGGCGGCCTTGCGGTTGGCCTTCATCAACAGAAAGGCCTCGATGAACTCGTCGATCTCACCGTCCAGGACGGCGTCCACCTGCGAGACCTTGTGCTCGGTGCGCTCGTCCTTCACCAGCGTGTAGGGCGCCATGGTGTAGCTGCGGATCTGGCTGCCGAAGTCGATGTCGGTCTTGTTGGAGCCGCCGTAGGACTTCTCGAACGCGGCCTCGCGCTCGAGCCGAGCCCGCTCGTAGAGTCGCCCGCGCAGCATCTTCATGGCGGTGGCGCGGTTTTTGTGCTGCGAGCGCTCTTGCTGGCAGGCCACCACGATGCCGGTGGGGATGTGCGTGAAGCGCACCGCGGACTCGGTCTTGTTCACGTGCTGACCGCCCGCGCCGCCCGCGCGGAAGGTGTCGACCTTGAGGTCTTCGGGCTTGATCACGATGTCGCCGATGTCCTCGTCGAGATCGGGCACCACGAACACCGCGGCGAACGAGGTCTGCCGGCGCGCGTTGGCGTCGAAGGGGCTGATACGGATCAACCGGTGAACCCCGTTTTCGGAGCGCAAGAACCCGTAGGCGTTGGGGCCCGAGACCGTGAAGCTCACGTCCTTGATGCCCGCCTCGTCGCCCGGCTGATGATCGATGATCTCGGTCTTGAAGCCCTTCTTTTCACACCACCTGAGATACATGCGCATCAAGATCTCGGCCCAGTCCTGGGCGTCGATGCCACCTGCGCCCGGGTGGATGGACACGATGGCGTCCGACTTGTCCTCGGCGCCCGAGAGCATGCGCATCAGCTCCAACTTGCGGACGCCCTCGAGCAGCGCCGGGAGCTGGGAGCCGACCTCGGCGAGCATGGATTCGTCGTTGTCCGCCGCGGCGAGCTCCAAGAGCTCGCTGAGATCGGCGGCCTCCTTTTGAAGCCTGTCGAAGCGCTCGACGGTGCTCTCATAGCCGGCGCGCTCGCGCAGGAGCTTTTGCGCGGCCTCCTGGTTTTCCCAGAAGCCGGGGGCTTGAGAGTCGTGGTTCAGGCTCTCGATCTTGTGGCGGAGGCCGTCGACGTCAAAGGTACCTCCCCAGCACCGAGAGGCGCTGGACCAGGTCTGCGAGCTCGGCCCGCTGTTCGCTGATCGTGAGTGTCATGGTGGATGGTTCGCTTTCGGTCGAAGCGGGCAGGTTTCGCCCGCGGGCACAACAAACGCGCGTGCCCGGTCGCTCGGCGGTTCAGGAGAGTTCGAGCATCCGCTCGATGGGACGCAGGGCGGCGAGGCGCAGCTCCTCGCCCATCTCGATCACCGGGTTCAAGTCGCGCAGCGCAAGGTACAGCTTCTCGAGCGTGTTGAGGCGCATGAAAGGGCACTCGTTGCACGCGCAGTTGCCATTCGGAGGCGCCGCGATGAAGGTCTTCTCGGGCGCGGCTTTCTCCATTTGATGGATGATTCCGGGCTCGGTGGCCACGATGAACTCCGTGGCCGGGGACGTGGTGGCGTACTTCAAAAGCGCGCTCGTGGAGCCGATGAAGTCGGCCATCTTGAGCACCGGCGCCTCGCACTCGGGGTGCGCGATGATCCTGGCCTGGGGGTGGCGGGTCTTGAGGCCGATCAGCTTCTTCTCGCTGAAGATCTCGTGCACCAGGCAGCTGCCTTGCCAGAGCACCATGTCGCGGCCGGTCTGCTGGATCAGGTAGCGGCCCAGGTTCTTGTCCGGGCCGAACAGGATGCGGGTCTCGGGCGGCACCGAGCGGACGATCTTTTCCGCGTTGGAGGAGGTGCAGATCAGGTCGCTCGCGGCTTTGACCTCGGCGGAGCAATTGATGTAGCTGATGGTCACGGAGCCGGGATAGCGGGCTTGCCAGGCGCGGAACTTGTCTGCGGGGCAGCCCGAGGCCAACGAACAGCCGGCCTCGAGATCCGGGATCACCACCGTGCGCGTGGGGTTCAGGATCTTCGCGGTCTCGGCCATGAAGTGCACGCCGCAGAACACGATGACGTCTGCGTCGGTCTTCTTGGCGGCCTGGGCGAGCTGCAAGGAATCGCCGATGTAGTCGGCCAAGTCCTGGATCTCCCCGTCCTGGTAGTAATGCGCCAAGATAACGGCGTTTCGCTCGCGCTTGAGCCGCTCGATCTCGCCTTCGAGATCGAGGCCGGAGGGGATGGCAGAGACATCCTTGGTGGGGGGCTCGCGCTGCAACAACTGCTCCATACCCACACGGTGTAGCCATCAATAGGGGTCGCGTCGAGAGCCGACACCCGAAAGACGGCGGCGTGCGCGCGGCTTTAGGTTTGGTTCCGGCGCCGTTCCGCGATCAGCTTGTTGTAGAGCGCCTTGCCGAGACTGCGCACCATCAACTTCTCCACGATCGCGACCACCCGCTGCCGCTCGGCCTCCGATTCGTAGATGAATCCGATGCCCATCCCGGGCTCCTGGTCCCCCTCGGCCTGCTCGGGCTTGACGGTCCACTGGACCCGCCCGTGGAGCTCGAGCGGCTGGTCCAGTTGGGGCACTTGCAGCTTGAACACGAACTCCGTGCCGATCCCCAGGGGCTTCTGCGTACGGATGAACATGCCGTCCCGGCTGATGTTGCGGGTGTAGTCCGCGAAGAAGGAGTTGAGGCGCTTGTATTCGACTTTGAGCTCGATGGGCGCTCGGACGTCCCTTCGGCGCTCACTGCTCGGTGGGGTCGACACAGACGCAAACTTAGTGCGTCCTGTAGTCACAGGTCAAAGGGAGGACGACCTACAAACACCGAGGCTGAGAATGTGATCCAGGGTGAGATATCCAACCGAAATGTTCGTTTGGTCGTAGGAGCCCGTAGAAGTCAGTCCCTGAAATTCGTACGCTGATTAGGCTGGCGGGCCAGGAGCGTGTCGAAACGGGCGGTCGCCTTAGCCTCGTCAGGGAAGCAAGAAGGACGGAGGGGCCGTGACGGACGAAAAGAGGGCGGACTTGTGGGACCTCGAGGAGGCGGGGGAGAACCTGCCTGCGGAATCCGCCGCGAACCCGCCGTACTCCTCCGAGAAGATCTCCGACCTGCTCCTTCAGGCCCGCGAGAGCATCGTGAACGTCGAGGACAGCGAGCTGCAGGTGCTCGCGCGGATCAGCGCCGAGTTCAATCAGGCCATGGACGCAAGCGAAGGGCGTGAGAGCGCCGAGCTCCTGCGCGACAGCGAGATCGACGATTTAATCGTGGATTTCGACGAAGCCGAGCGTGCCTCCGGGGGCGCGGCAGCGGAAACGGCGTCCGCGCCCGCCCAACGCGAAAGTCCCGAGCGCTCGACGGTGATGCCGCGGACCCATCCGCTCGCCAACTCCATCGCGCCCACCGCGGCCGTCAAGAGCGTGGCACCGCCGGCCGAGGCGCGCGGACCCTTCTGGCAGATCGTGGCGGCGGCTGCGGCGTTGGTGGCCCTGGGTGTGGGCGTGGGGCAGTTCTCGCCCAGGCAGGACGCCCGCAGCGAGCGATCTTCCGAGTCCACCGGGGCCGTGGTTCACGGCGCGGCCTCGCTCGCCCCCCGCGAGCCAGTGCTCGCGCCCCAGGCGGCGCCGCCCGCGCGGCCGGAAGAGGAGGCCGCGTTCGGGGCGGCTGCCGAACCCTCGACGCCGGAGGCCACCCCCGAGCCCCCCCAGGTCGTCGGCTCCCAGACCGAGCCCGAGGGCGTGGAGGAGGCCACGTCCAGGAAAAGCGCGCGAGAAGGGCGCGCAGGACGCAGCCGGCGGGCGAAGCGCGCGCGCGGGCAAACCGGACCGTTGCCGGCCCAGTTGAGCCGAGAGTCCGTGGTGGCCACCATGCGGGCTGCCATGCCAGAGCTCGCCCGCTGCACCGGCGGCCGCAAGGGGGCGGTCTCGGCCCAGTTGACGGTGCGCGGCAACGGCAAGGTGAGCTACGCGCTGATCGAGGGGAGCTTCGCGGGGACCCCCGAGGGAAGCTGCCTGGTCAAGGCCCTGCGGGAGGTGCGGTTCCCCGCCTTCGCGGATTCGCGCCTGCGCCTGACCTATCCGCTCCAGTTCTGACGAACGCTTCGCCTGCTTCCCTCGGGCACCAAGGGCGCCGGTCCTCCGCTGTTTCGCGGCCGATGCCCGCGGCCCACCTTCGCAGGTGAGCTCGGGCTCCCTTGCCTGAAGCTGCCAAAAACAAGTCGGGGGCGGCGTGGGCGTTGACTTGTCGTTTGGCCCACGGCTATAGTGCCGCCCGCCCGCATAAACCCTTGTAGATACGTCGAAAAACGCATCGGCTGCAATCGGTCGGCACGCGTTTGGGGGGCGCGCTCTTCGCCCTGCGTGTTGAGTGCGCGCTTCGACGGCGGGCAACGGGGAGGAAGGTTCCAGCTATGCCAAAGCTCGTCGACACACTGCGACCCTGGGCGCTCGCGCTCGGTCTCTCCATCAGCGCAGTGGGATGTCACGCCGATAAGGACGACGCCGCAGGTCAGGCTCAGGAGTTGGCCGATCCCGTCCGTAGAGAGCACGCGCTCGGCAACCTCCGACGCCTCTACGGGGCGGCCCTCAGCAGCTCGAAGAGCGATCGTTCCTCGCCTCAGGTCAAGTCCTTCGCGGACGCCACCATCGAGCATTTGGTGAAGACCTATCTCGACTACCCAGAGGACACGCGCGCAGGCGAGCAGATCATGCTGCTGCTGCAGGAGATGCGGGATCCGCGTGCGTTCCCCGCGCTGCTCAAGGCGCTCGAGTGGCGCAGCGAGGTCAACGAAGAACACGCCATCACGGCCGCGCGCACCCTGGCCGTGATCGAGCTGCCGGCGGGCAGCAAGACCGAGGCGGCGAAGAAGCTGGCCGCGGCCCTCGACAACGTCACCGGCAAGCGCCCGGTCGACAACCGCATGCGCATCGAGTTCCTGCGCACGTTGGGTGAGATCAACGATCCCGCGGGCGCGGAGGTGCTCACCAAGGTGATGCTGCGGCAATCCGAGGAGCAGAACTTCCTGATCAACAACCTGGCGGTGGAGCAGGTGGGGCGCCTGGCCGACCCGTCCACGGTGCCTGCGCTGCTCGAGGCGCTCTACCTCTTCGACCCCACCAATCCCGGAAATCGTCTCACCCAGACCGTGCCCGCCGCGCTGGTCCGGATCGGAAAGCCCGCGCTGCCCCCGCTGCTCAAGGTGCTCCGCGGCGAAGACGAGAAGGCCCTTGCGCAGACCAAGGCCTGGATCGAAGCGGTGCGCCATCGTGCACCCCAGGCCGCCGAGCAGATGAACGCTCAGGCCGAGATGAAGAAGGAAGCCATCTTCGCCCTCGGCACGCTCGGCTTCCCCGAGTCCATCGATCCTTTGATCGCCGCTGCGAGCGACTCCGACAAGGGGGTGCAGCTCGGGGCCGCCGTCGCGCTCGCGCAGATCAATCGTGCCGACAGCGACTCCGATCGCATCCGCAACGTCTTGATCAAGGTCTACGACTCGCAGGAGAAGATCCAGCGCATGCAGGCGCTGCGCGCCATGCAGCACCTGTACGATCCCGGCGCCCAGCCGTTCTTCCTCAAGATCGCCAAGGCTCCCGAGGACGAGCTGCCCGACCTCCGCGTGATCGCGCTCAACGCTTACTCGATGCTCGCCAACAAGGCGGAGGTCGCAGGCGCCAAGGCGGTGATCGCGGCCAGCGGCGCGAGCGGCTACAAGGAGACCTTCGAGAAGCAGAACAACGCCCTGCTCGCCGCCGCCGAGGAGTGCGACCAGGATCTGAGCTGCTGGATCAAGAAGCTCGACGACAAGGACGAGAACGTGGCGCGCAAGGCCGCCTACATGCTCGGACGTCTGGGGCGTGGCAAGCCCGAAGCGTTGGCGGCGCTCGTGAACAAGATCGACCACCCGAAGGAGATGGTGCGCGGGGACGTGCTCAGCGCGCTGGACTTCGTGGCTGTCAATGGCTCGGTCGAAGGCGTCGCCAAGATCGAGCAGCTCCGCAAGGCCGAAGAGGGCCGGGCCAGCTGGAACCACGTGAAGGAGCGCGCCCTGGCGACCCAGGCCAAGCTCGCCGCCCGCGCGCGCGGCTGATCGTCGGCGTGGCGCGATGGCGAAGCATCTCCGAGAGGGGGCCGGGGCGCTGCTGATCCTGGCCGCCTTGGCGGTCCTGGGGATCGCGATTCGTCATCTCGGCAACCAAGAGTATGTGGGAGCGGTGCTCCTCGTGAGCAGCGGGCTCGCGCTCGTGAGAGCAGGAGTGGAGCTGCTGCGGCCATCCATGGGAGAGTAGGGCCGTGCAGTGCTTGCGAGTCATGCTCGGCGTCCTTGGGCTCTCTGTCGCGTGCGGGGAGAGCCCAGGGGGCTCCGCGCCGCACGCGGACACGGGACGGGAGCAGGGCGCGGTGGTGGCGCGCGTGAACGGTGAGGCGATCGCCCTGGACGAGGTGCGCAAGGTGTGCGCCGCCTCGGGCCTCTCGCCCGAGCAGGCCCTGTCACGGCTCGTCGAGGAGCGCTTGCTCGCCCAGCACGCTGAGGCCCGGGGCTATGGCGACCTGGCCGCGACTCGCGCGGCGCTCACGCGGGCCCGGGTGCGGGCCTTGCTCGAGGAGCAAGTCGAGCGCGGTGGCCACAGCGACGCCGAGCGCGCCGAGCGGCTCGAGCAACTGCTGCAAACGCTCCGCGCCCAAACCCGGGTCGTCTACGACGAGCGCGCCGTGCGCGAAGCATTGTCGGGCGACGGAACGCTGGGCACGGGAACGTGAGCGAGAACGGAGCGACCGAGTCTGGCTTGCTGCGCGATCGTCCCGACACCGCCTTTTCGCGGATTTTGTCAGCGTTCGTACTGGCACATGAGGCGGTGCGGGCGGCCGTATTCCTCGACTTGGAGGGCGAATGCGTGGACTACGCCTCGCGGCTGGACCCCTTCGAGGCCTTGGTGTTCAGCGCCACGCTCCTGAACCCAACCAAGGCGCTCCTGGCCACGAGCGCGGCCGGCTCCCCCGGGGCGTCCCTTCAGTGGATCATGGAGGCCGAGCGTATGGACGCGTTGGTGCGGCGCATTGGGGAGGACCTGTTTCTGGCCCTGTGGGTCGCGCCGGGTGCGCTCTCCGCACGCATCCTCGCGGGCATCGATCCGCTGGTGGAGCTGCTCTCGCGGGAGAGCGGCCTCACGCCCGCGAACGACGACGATGCGGCAGCGCTGGAGGTCGAGACGCGCGCGGCAAAGGGGTGGGGCTACGCGCCGCGGGCGCTGCGTACGCCGGGGGCGCTCGCGACCGAGCTGGAAGTTTTGGGCCGCTGGACCGAGCCGGGTGAGAGCGCCGGGCGGGAGGCCGTGTGCTTCCGAGTCCGAGCCCGCGACCAAGAATGGACGCTCGTGCACGATCCGAGCATCCAGCGCTGGTACCGGCGCTAGTTTTTGGTGGGTCACCCCGGCAGGGAAGCATCCCACCCAGCCGTACCAAAAGCAGGCTAGACCACCAGTTCCGTTGCTCCCCCCGGCGCCGTCCTTTAGCATTCTGGCTGTGGCACGAATTTGCCCAGACCCAGCGTGTGCAAAGCAGTACTCGGATAATGTGTTTTTCTGCGGAGAATGCGGGAAGATCACCATTCAAGAGCAGTCGCCCGAGGACTTCGACGCCCGGCTAGGGGAGCGTCTAGGGGACTACCTGGTGGTCGCGCGTGTGGCCGATGGCGCCATGGGCCGCGTCTACGAGGGGAGACACCACGACACCAAGGCGCGCGTCGCCGTCAAGGTTCTCCACCCTGACGTGGCCCGCGACGCCGTGGCGGTGGAGCGTTTCAAGCGCGAATACCAGACCGCCAGCGAGATGAACCACGCGAACATCGTGAAGGTCATCGAGTTCGGCACCACCCCTGATGGTCTCAACTACCTCACGATGGAGTACCTCGAGGGGGAGGAGCTCGGTCATCTGTTGCGCCGGGACGGCAAGCTCGAGACGCCCCGTCTGATCCGCGCGATGTGCCAGGCCGCGCTGGCCATCGATCACGCCCACTCGTTCGGATTCATCCACCGCGACTTGAAGCCGGACAACATCTTCCTCTGCAAGGGGGAGGGCGGCGATGACGTCCGCGTGTTGGACTTCGGTTCGGTGAAGCTGCAGATGGAGACCGGGCCCAAGCTCACGGCCTTCGGCACCACGCTCGGATCGCCCTACTACATGTCACCCGAGCAAGCGATGGGGAAGCAGGACGTCGATCAGCGCACGGACGTGTTCGCGCTGACCGCGATCCTCTACGAGGCGCTGACCGGGAAGATCGCATTCGAGGCGATCAACGTCGCCCAGATCCTGATCAAGATCATCAATCAGAGCCCCACCCCGGTGTCGCAGCTGAAGCCTGGGCTGCCGCCACGCATCGACGATGTGATCGACAAGGGACTGCGCAAGGACAAGACCAAGCGCTATCCCGACGCGGCGAGCATGGCCAAGGATCTGTGCGAAGCGTACGGGCTCGCAGGCGACGTGGAGCGCTGGGCGAAGGCCGACGTCTCCGAGATCGCCCAGGCGCTCGAGTCGGCGCAACCGCCTGCTGCCAAGGCCTTCGGCGCCGTGAGCGATCCGCCTCCGGCCGTTCAGGGCGGGAGTGGGCCGTCGATGCGCGTGCAAACGGCGCCTTCGGGCGGTGGAGGCGGCATCAGCGCCAGCGTTCCGACCGCCGAGTTCCCGACGAAGTACGGCATGGGCACCATGATCGGCGTCGCTGTGGGCGCCCTGGTGGTGCTGGTCGCGCTGGCGGCGTTCCTCTTCCGCTAATTCAGCGGCACGAAGCTCTCGCCGAGCAAGGTCTCGATGCGCGCGGGCACGCGTGGCCCGCGCGCCTGCGAGAAGCCGTCGGAGGCCATGGCGGTGTCGTTGCTTCGCACCTTGGTGAGGTTGCCGATCAGCTCTCGGCGGGTCGTGGCGCCCGAGGCGAGTCCGCTCTCGACGATGCGATAAGCATCGTGCGCGGCAGCCGAGAAGAGGTTGGGGTCGACCGTGAAGCGCTCCCGGTAGCCTTCTGTGAACGAGGGCGCGTGGCCGGCATCGAACGGTACGGCGAACAGCGCCCCCTGGAGGTAGCGTCGCGCGCTGCGCGCGAGGCCCAGGTCGAAGCCGGCGGACGGGATGAGGTAGAGCGCTGCGCGGCCCTCCGGCGGCTTGGTCCCCGGCGCCACCGACCACAGGCCGGCGGCGGCCAAGGCAGGCGCGATCAAGGCCACGCGCGAGGGGCCGTCGGCCAAGACGACCGCGTCGACGCCGAGCTTGGCGAGCTGCTCGGCCTCCCGAATGAAGTTGGTGGTCGTGGGGGCGTAGACCACGGGATGCAAGGCCGCGCCGGTGCCCGCCGCCGCCCGCTCGAACGCCTGCCGCATGGCCTGGCCAAAGTTGTTCTCTGGATAGAGCAGCGCGATGCGGCTCGCCCCGGCGCGCCGCGCCTCTTGCACCAGCAACGACGCCTCCTCGCGCGGCTCCGGCAGCAGTCGATACACGGTGTCGGAGCGCTCGGAGAGGCTCGGATCGGGGTTGAGCGCGATCACGGGGACGTTGAGCTCTGCCGCGCGCTCCGCGACCGCCTGGGCAGGGCCCGCGTTCAACGGGCCGATCACCGCGATCACGCGGTGCACCGCTACCAGGTCCTCGAGCGCCGCCACCGCGCGCGCGGGATCCCCCGCGTCGTCGCGGTAGACCAGGCGCGGCCTCGGGCCGGCGCTGCTCTCCACGCCGGATGCATAGAGCAGCCCTTGCAGCGCCGACTCACCGACCTCGCGAGCGCGTCCGCTCAGCGGCAGGATGGCGCCGATCACCCGTGGGTCCGCGTCGCTCGGCCGCTCAGCGCGCAATACCAGGGCGGCCAGGTTCTCATCGAGCGTTACCCCCTCGGCCCCGAGATCGTCGGCGATGGTCGACACGCGCTCGCGATCGCCCCGATCGTGGCTCACGCGCAGGAGCCGCCGCGCCACTTCGGGCCAGGCGTGACCGTCCCGGGGCAGCTGCTCATAGGCCCGCGGGAGCTCCACGGTCGGCTCGAGCGACTGCACCAAGTTGCGCATCACGTCCTCGACCTCCGCGCGCTTGGCTTCCGGCAGCGCGCCCGAGAGCTCGCGGTCCCGCGTGGAGAGCGCGGCCAGGCGGTCGCCCAGGGCCTCTTCGGCGGCTCCGATCGTGTCGAGCACGAGGCTGGTCTCCTCCGGATCCACGGTACGCCCGACCAGCGGCCTCAATTCGCTCAGGGCGTGCTGATTGTCGCCCAAACGCTGTGCCGCCACGGCCGCGTACATGCGCCCGCGCTCCGCGAGGACCGGGTCCTGGGTGCGGGCCGCGCTGTCGAACCAGGCGCGAGCGTCGGCGTTGCGCCCAGCCTCGAGGGCCAAACGCCCGAGCTCCAGGCGCGCCAAGGGCTCGAGCGGGTCCTCGGGCCAGGTCTCCATGAACGCCTTGAAGCGCCGCTCCGCCTCGTCCACGCGGCCCCGTTGGCGCGCCTCTTGGGCGCCGCGGAAATCCGCCTCGGCCTTGGGGTTGGGGCTCGTCACATGCTCCAGCGAAGGCAGGGTGGACACGTGCTTTTGCTGCGGGCACCCGCCGCTGAGAAAGCACATGGCCGCCACCAGGACCCAATCGAAGAGCATGTGCATGCGCACGCAAACCTTGCTTTGCCCACGCGCGGACCCGCGCGTTTCGATCCAACCGTCTTCGTCGTAGCCACGCACGGAGCCGAGCATAGCCCACGCTCGACCCGCGCACGGGGCTCCGCCATAGTGCATCGACCATGGCGGCTTCGCGTAGAAAGGCTCAAATCGTCCGGCTGGACCAGCTTTCGCCCTCGGTGCGTGGCATTGCGCTCTCCTGCGAGGACGGACCGCTGGCGTTCGAGGCGGGGCAATGGATCAACGTCGAGGCCATGACCTCGCAGGGATTGGAGAAGCGCGCATACTCCGTCGCCAGCGCGCCCCATGCCGCGCTGCTGGAGCTGGCCGTGACGCTGGTGCCAGAGGGCGCGCTCTCCCCCTTCTTGCACCAGGCCCCGATCGGAGCCGAGGTCATCGTCGACGGCCCGCACGGTTTCTTCACGCGGAGCGGCCCGGCCGCGCAGGAGCCTGCGCTGATGGTCGCGACCGGGACGGGGCTCGCCCCGTTTCGCAGCATGCTGCTCTCTTCGAGCCAGGCGTCGCTCGACCGACCCCCAATTACGCTGCTCTTCGGCTGCCGCAGCGAGGCCGACATCCTCTGGCGCGACGAACTCGAGGCGCTGGCGCGTGCGGGACATATTCGCCTCGAGGTCACCCTCTCCAGGCCCGGACCCACGTGGCACGGACGCACCGGGTACGTTCAGCGCCACGTGCCCGAGCTCGCTCGCTCTCTGGGGGCGCCGCACGTGTACATCTGCGGTCTGAACCGGATGGTCTCGGAGGTCCGGCAGGTGTGCAAGCAGGAGTTAGGCTACCCGCGCACCCACGTTCACTCGGAGCGCTACGACTGACGTTCCTGCCCGCGCTCAGCGCGGAATGGTGGTGCTCAGCGTCTCGCGATTTCCGTACTTGTTGGCAGGGAAGGGTTGACCCAGTACGAGCGGCTGCATGCAGCTCTTGAGCTCGTTCGGGAGCGTCTCCACGGCCAGCACGTCGCCGTCCCCTGCGAGCACGACCGTGAGTCGCGCGCTGCTGGGGCGCTTGGGGTGGCTGCGGACGCACTCGCTGAGCTTGGCCGCGACCGGGCGCAGCGCGCGCTCCAGGTGCGCGGCGTTGCGGTGCTCGGGTGGGCCTTCCTCGACCTCCTCGGGCGCGGGGGCCTCGCTCGCCTCGGGCTCCGCGCTGGCCTGCGCCTCGGCTCCCTCGTCGTCCTCGCGCGGAGCGAGCTGTGCCAGCGCCTGCGCCGCCGCGGCGCGCACGGCGTCTGCGGCGAGCGAGTCGTTCGCGATCGGCTCGAGCACGCCCTGGGCGTCGACTCCCTGGAGTTTGCGCAGGGTATCGATCGCGATGAGCAGGGTTTCGACCATGCGCGCTTCGTCGGCGTCCGCGTGATACAGGCGCAGGAAATCGGCGATCTGCGGCGCGGCGCTGGGTGGCGCGAGCTCCTTGAGCGCCAGCATCAGGGCGGGCAGTTCGTCCAGCGGTGTCTCCGGGTCCGAGAGGTGCGAAAGGAGGTGCGGCACCACGCCGATATCCCCGGTGCGCATGGCGGCCTCGGCGAGCGGGCCCACCGGAGGAGCCTTGGTCTTGGTGAGGTAGTTTGCATGCCGTTCGAGCGCGCTGGCGATCGCGGCCGAGCCGTTCGTCCGCTTGGCGAGCTCCGCGCAGGCGACCTGGCGCACCCGCTCCGGGGTGGAGCGTTCCTGACAGATTTCGATCAGCGCGGAGGTCGCGTCCTCGTCCTCGAGCCCCGCGAGCAGCGACACCGCCATGGCGCGCGCCGGCACGAGGCGAGCATCGGCGTTCAAGGCGGCGTCGACCAGCTGCGTCGTCAGCGGCGCGGCCGGCTCGCCCATCGCGCCGCGGGGCAAGCTGCTGGCCTGCACGCGCGCGACCACGGGCTGCACGCCCATCTCTGCGCTCCACTGGACGGTGCCGCTCTGATCGAGCGAGCTGACCCTACCGCTCTCTTCGACCAGGATGACTCCCCCTGGCACAGCGCGGTGGCCCACCGCGTCGCTCCCCGCTTGATGCACCCAGTGGGCTTGGGAGCCGGTGGGATCGAGCGAGTAGATCTGGCGATAGAACGAGAGGTAGAGCGCGTTGTCGAGCAGGCCGAGCGTCTCACCGCGCATCTCGGGCAAAAAGCTCAGGCTCACCCGGTGCACCGCGCTGTTGAGCGCCGGAGGTGGATCCGCCGTGTTGGGCAGGAACGCGGGCTGCCCAGGCAGGCGGTTTTGGAGGTTGAGCCGGAAGTAGTGGGCTCCGCCGCTTGCGCCCTTCTTGGTCTCCGTGTCCACGCGGTACATGCCGAGCAGGCCGAAGTACACTTCGTTGTCGAAGGTCAGTGCCTGGCTCGCCACGTCTTCGCGGATCTGAATGCGCGCGAGCTCGTTGGCGTGCGAGTCGGAGACGGACAGGTGGACGCGGTTGTGGGGTAAGAAGACGAGCCCGCCGAGCACCGCGGGACCGCCGATCTGACGCGGGATCTCGCGCGTGCCCCAGACGTGGTCGCCTTGCATGATGACGAGCTTCGAGCGTGCTCCCATGGAGCCGCCGGTCGACAGCGCGACGGCGGTCACCGTGCCGTCGCTGTCCGCGCCCACCAGGTGCATCCCGTCGGCTGGGAGCTCGAGTACGCTCTTGCCGTTGTGGAGGTGGCGGACGGTCACCTTGTTGGTCTCCTGCACCACCACGAACGGACCCGCGGGCAGCGGCACGCCCGTGACCTGGATACGCTTCTTGAACAGCAAGCGTTGCGCGCTGAGATCGTAGGCGAACACGGCGCGAGGTTCCTCGAGCACGCCGACCACGACCTGAGGCAGGGGGCGATATTGCGCGGCCTTCGCCTGCGCGAGCGCCTTGGCGAGGTCGTCGGTCTGGTTCACGGGGAACGTGGTCCCGAAGGAGTCGCGCGCCGCGCAGCCCGCGAGGAGCGCGAGCGCACACGCCCAAAACAGGCGCAGGGAACTTGAGCCGTACGTGGTGTGTTTCACTTGGCGATCCTCGAGACGGCGTCGTCGATGGCCCTGATCAGGCGTGGGGGCGCGTCCGGCAGCTTGTTCTTGAGGCCTTCGAGATAACCTCGCGACTCTGCCGTCCCCAGCTCGGCCAAGGCGGCGACCATGGAGAGCTTGGTGGCCTCGGAGAGGTCTTCCCGAGCGAACGTCGCATCGAACACCGGCGTCAGACCCGTAAGCGGCATGCGTCCGATGTAGTCGAGCAGGCGTTGCACCTGGTCATCGCGCACGAGCTTGCCGATCGAACGACCCGCGCTGGTCACGCCGCGATCAAACGCCTGAAAGAGCGCCTCGACGCTGCCCGTGGCCTTGAGTTGGCCGAGCCCTTCGGCGGCCGCCTCCCGCACCTCGGGCGCGGCATCGCCGAGCGCGTTCACCAGAGCAGGCTCAGTATCCTTCGAGTGAAGCGCGACCAACGCCTGCACGCTGCGCACCCGGACGCTGGGGCGGCGGTGGCGCGTGAGCATCACGAAGAGCTCGCCGCTGCTGGCCTGGTTGAGCAGGCTGAGCGCGTCGATCGCGGAGTTGAGGAGCTCCGGAGGCAGACCCGCGCGCACGCGCTCGGCGAGCAGCGTCGCGACGTCCGGCGAGCCCAACAAGGCGCTCGACTCGATGGCCAGCTTGAGTTCATCCGCGTTGGACGAGGACAACATGACCGCGATCTCCTCGAGCGAGAGGCCGCTCGGTTCTTCGCTGGCTGGCGGAGCCTTCTTCTTTGCCAGGGCGACCGCTGGCGAGGCGAAAGCCAGGCCTCCGATCAGGGCCCAAGCGAGGGGCGAATACAGCTTGGATGGAACGGGGCGCGGTACGCGTAGGGCCATGGCGCTGGGCTTTCTCGAGGGCCGGCCTGCGGGACCGACACAGTCGCTGTAACTATCGTCTAACCCCGCGCAAATCAACCGTTCCGCACGTCACGCCGCGCTGGCGCCCGGCGCGGCTTCCGCGCAGACTGGGTCCACATGCTGCGCTATCGCACATCCCTGGTGGTGCTCGGTGGCAGCCTGGCGCTCGCCGGGGCCGTTTACGCGGGCGTGCCGGATCCGTTCCGAGACGCCGATGCCATCCATGATATCGGCCTTTCGCGCTTGGCGGACGAAGCCGGAGACGCGGCGCTCCTGTCCGCGCTTTCGGGGGAGGGCGGCCCCGAAAAGCAGGCGCGTCCTTCACGCGAACGGACCCTGTTGGCCATTCGGGCCGCGCCCTATGCCGCCGCGCCCGAGCTGCTCGTGCCGAGCCTGGTCACGCTCGCGACGGGGCGCGATCCCGATCTTGCGCCGGAGGCCGCGCACGCCCTGGTCGCGATCGCCCAGCGCCTGCGTCCCAGTGAACTCTCGTCTCGGGAGGTCCTGCGGGCCGATCTCGCGCGCGTGCTGCAGGCGGTGGTCGACACGCGCGGGCAGGCCAGGGCGGTTCGGGGCGATGTGGCCCTGGCGCTTGGCGCGCTGGAGGCGAGTTTGCGCGCGTTGCCGGGGATGGCGTCGGAAGCGTCCGAGGCGCGCTGAGCGCGTCAATTCGGGCGCTCTCCGGCGAGCGCGTCGAACGCGTGTCCTAGCCGCTCGAACTCCTCGGGCGTCAGGGTTTCGCCGCGACGCTTTCCATCGATGCCAGCGGCTCCGAGCGCCCGATCCACCGCCTCGCCTTCGAAGGCGCGTTGCAGGGCATTGCGCAGCGTCTTGCGGCGGGCCTCGAAGGATGCGCGCACGCTGCGCTCGAAGCCCGGGCGCTCCACGTCGATCACGCGGGCGCGCGGCGTGAGCGCGACCACGGCGCTCTCCACGCGCGGCGGCGGGTGAAAGGCCCCGCCAGGCACGATGCACACGGGCCGCACCTCGAACACGGCGCGCGTGAACACGGTGAGCGCCCCGTAGGCCTTGGTGCCTGGCTCGGCGAGCAGCCGATCGCGCACCTCGCGTTGCACCATCAGCACGGCGCGGTTCACGTGGCGATGCTGGCTCACCAGGCGTCGAAAGATGCCGCCCGTCACGGCGTAGGGGAGGTTGCCCGCGACGGCCACCGCGCGCCCTTCCGAGAGCGCGGCCAGGTCCACCTCCGTGGCGTCCCCTTCGAGCACGCGCAAACCGGGGACATGCCCCAGCTCTTGTCGGAGCACGCGCAGCATGTCGTGGTCCATGTCGACGGCGGTGACGCGCGCGCCCGCCCGCAAGAGCGCCGCGGTGAGCGTGCCGAGCCCCGGTCCGAGTTCGACGACCGGCTCCTCGGCCTCGAGGCGGAGGGCCTCCACGATGCGCTCGACCACGCTGCGCGCGGTGAGGAAGTTCTGAGAGAAGCCGCGCTTGGGCGTGAGCCCGTGGCGCGCCAGCACTCGTCTCGGATCTTCCCAGTCAGGTACTTCGCTCACGCGCTCCTCGTAGCCCGCGTGCCTCGCTTGGGCTCGGCCGTGCGGACGGGATGGCCCGGGCGCATGACTTGCACGTCCACGCCGAGCTTCAAGAATCGTTGACTTGCTTCACGCAGGCGCCGCCGCTCGGCGCGCCCGTAGATCACGCGCAGCTCGGCTTCGAGCTCCTCGTGTTGTTCGGGCTGCGCGAGCGCTTGCGCGTCCGGCACCATGAGACTCAGCGAGTGTCCGCGGCGGGCCAGCAAGCGCGCCGCGGCGCGCAGACCGTCGTAGTCGACGAGCCCGTCGAGATCGGTGATCAACACGATGGTCTGGGGGACCCGCGTGTGACCGCCCGCGAGGCGCAGCGCAGCGCTCAGGCCCTCTGCCTTGTCGCCTCCGGCCGGCGCCACCCGGTGCGCGAGGGTGAGCCCGCGTTCACGGCAGAAGCGCCGGAGCTCGACGCCCGCCTGTGTGTTGGCGAGGGGGGCGTCCGCCGTGCGCGCGGGGGGCAAGGCGTTCTTCACGTGTTGCACCAGCGCGCTCACGTCCCAACTTCCGCGGCCGTGCCCGAAGTCGAGGCCGTCCTGATGTCGAACGTAGCGCGCGACCAGCTCGATCACCGCGCGGTCATCCAGGGCGGTCAGGTCTGCGTCCACGACCTCGGTGGTCGCGAGCAGGGCATCGTAAAGGCGGATGAGCTGCGCTGGACCCTCGCCGGGAGGCACGTGACCGTACACGCGCCCGTCCACCGTGATGAGCCCGACGCGGTCGCCGCGCTCCAGCCAGGCGCGCGCCTGCGCCACACACATCTCCAGCGCGAAGTCGAGCTTGCGCTCGCCGAGCTTGCCCCCGCGCATCGAGCCGGCCACGTCGACCACCAGGAGCAACGTCTGCTGCACCTCCTGATCGACCTCCCGGACCAGGAGTTGTCCCGCCTTGGCGCTCGCCTTCCAGGCGATGGACTTGAACGGATCGCCCGGCTGGAGCTCGCGCAGCTCGTGCAGATCGGTTCCGCCCCCACGACGACGCAGTCGGTGGCGGCCCGGGCGATCGATGGGTTGTCCGGTCATCGCCGGTCGCACCGTCGAGCGCAGCGCCACGCTGCGCGGCAACACCTTGACCGCCAGCGCATTGGGGAAATAGAGGGGCACGTCGAACAGGCCGAGCGGACCGCGCAAGTTCACGGCCAGGCCGTGCAGGACGACCCGCCCAGCCGCCGCTGCCACCACCGAGAACGCGAACTCGTTTCGGGCGCGCGGCGAGACGTGGATATGAGCCGGAAAGAGATCGAGCACGCGCGCGCTGGGGACGAGGATCGGCTCGACCCGGGTAAGCTCGATGGGCGTGCTGCCACGGTGCCGTACGTAGCAGCGGATTTGGAAGGGCACCTGCGGGACCACCGCTCCGCTCAGGCCGTCGCGCTGCGCGAGCCACCAGGCGAACTCCAGGCGTTGCGCGCGCACGCGGCGCCCGAGCGGGATGGTCGCGGCGAGCACCGCGGCCAGGAAGATCACCGCGCCCGAGCCGAGCGCGGTGGCCGCCCAGGAGCGTGCGAACAGCCCCACGGCCCACATCCCGACGCAGCCCAAAAAGAGCGCGATCGCGCGCGGCGTCGGGATCGGGAGCATCAGCGCGCGGCTTCCCAGCGATGCGGCACTTGATCGAGCGCGTTCTCGATGATGGTCTCGCGCGCGACGCCTTCCATCTCGGCCTCGGGTGTCAGCACCAGACGGTGCGCCAACACCGGCACGGCCAGGGCCTTGATGTCGTCCGGGATCACGAAGGGCCGACCGCTCGAAAGGGCGCGCGCGCGGGCGGCCTGCGTGAGCGCGAGCGAGGCGCGCGGCGAGGCGCCCAAGTACACGCGCGAGTGCTGCCGGGTGAACTGCGCGAGGCGCACCACGTACTCGAGCACCTCGGTCTCCACGTGCACGCCGTGCACGAGCTCCTGCATGGCCAGGATCTCCGCGGGCTCCAGCACGCGCGCGGGCAAGGCCACGGGATCCATGTGCCGCATCAGGATGTTCAGCTCGTCCTTGGCATCGGGATAGCCGATCAGCAGGCGCACCAGGAAGCGATCGATCTGCGCTTCGGGGAGCGGGTAGGTTCCCGCCTGCTCCACGGGGTTTTGCGTGGCGAGCACGATGAAGGGCTGCGGGAGCGGTCGCGTGTCGCCCTCGATGGTGACCTGCGATTCCTGCATGGCCTCGAGCAACGCGCTCTGGGTCTTGGCAGGCGCCCGGTTGATCTCGTCGCCGAGCACGACGTTGGCGAAGAGCGGCCCCTCGCGCAGCTGAAACTCGCCCGAGCGCGGCGAGAGCACGTAGGTGCCCGTGATATCCGCGGGCAGCAGATCGGGCGTGAACTGGATGCGCCGAAAGGCGCAGCCCAGGGTCGCGGCGAAGGCCTTCACCAACGTGGTCTTGGCCACGCCCGGAACTCCCTCGAGCAGCACGTGCCCGCGCGCCAACAGACAGATCAGCAAGAGCTCGGCGACTTCGCGCGGACCCACGTAGGCACGCTGGACTTCTTGCACCACCGTCGCGGCCCGTTGAGCGGTGAGCGCCAGCGCGCGCTCGTCGATTCTCCTCTGCATCATGTCTTGTCGTTCCCGAGCTTCGCGAGCAGTTCTTCGCCCTTGCGTACCACGTTTCGCAGCTCGCTCACTCGAATCCGCCGCTTGGGCTCGCCGACGCCTCCCTGGGCCGCGAGCGCGTCCAGCTCGTCCAGCAAGTCCGAGAGCGCCTGTACCTCCGCCTGCGAGAGGCCCCGCTGACGCGCGCTTTGCAAGGCGTCGTTGCGCTCGAAGCCGCCGGCCAGGGACAAACGGTGCGCGAGCTCTGCTTCCAACTCACGGCGGTAATCGAGCAGGGGCCACAAGAGGCTCACCCCTTCACGTTCCACGGCCGCGATCCGGCCGGCGAAGCCCGCGAAGACCTCCGCCTCCGGAAACAGATCGGGGCTCACGTAGGGAGAGCGGCGCGGCAGCGAGCCTGCGGCCACCACCAACGCGATGCCCGCCAGCGCCACCGAGAGCAGCCACAGCACCGCAGGCGGGAAGTCGGGGCGCGCGAGCCGTTTCAACCAGCCCTCCAGGCGCGAGACGGCCAGGGTCGGGCTGCTGCCGTAGCTGCCTTCGAAGCTCGCCTCGGGGCCGACCAGCCAGATGCGTCCACCGGGACGTGAGAGATACGAAACAAGGTTCGTCGCGAATCGGCGGTGGGAGGGCGCGGCCATCAGCTGATTGATCAGCACGCTGCCGTCCCCGACCGCCACCAGGCGTCCTCCGCCCACGGCGCCGGCCAGCACGAGCGCGCGGTCGCTGCGGCCGAAGGTGAACACGGGGCGCAAGTCGGGGTGCTTCAGTTCGCTCGCCCGGTTGGTCAAGAGCAGTGACACGCCCGCCACGAGCGGGTGCTCGCTGGCGGGGTAGGCGATGAGCAGGGTGGGATCGCCGCGCAGGGCCGGGGCGCTGCCCGCTGGAGCAGGCGTGCGTGAGACTTGGTACGCAGCGAGCAAGCGATCGCCTGCGCCGACATCGTCGAACAGGGCCACGCGGCCGCCTTCGCGGAGGAAGGTGGTCAGGCCCTGAACCGGCAAGGTCCGACGGGGACTCACGATCAGCACCGCATCGTCGGGGGTGAGCTGCGCGAGATCCAGGCGAGCGGGCGCGGAGAAGGACACGTTTGCTTCGGTGAGCACTGCGGTCAGCGCATCCAAGCCATCCCAGGTTGGTTCAACACCCCCGCCCTGGGCCAGCGAGCGATCGGCTACGGCGACGAACCAGATAAGACAGCACGCGATCAGGATGCGGGGCAGTGCGCCGCGCCGCGCGCGCGGGGTCGCACCCGGGCGCGTAGGCGCGCCAGATCGGGACGCAGCGGGGAGCCGCGGGTGCGTCGGAGTATACAGAGGTGAAATCCTAGGTCCCAAGTGTGGAAGCCGGCGCACTTGACAGGGTGCGAAACCATGGTGAGTTTCTGTTGATATCGCGTCGGTGAGTAGACTGATTTCCGTGCGTCAGCGTAGAATTCAATGAGTGGCCCATGCGCGGGCAAAAGTGAAGCAACTACGATTTGGACCTGGCATTCCGATTGCACGAGTTAGGCTTAGGCTCAGGTACCCCGAGAGGGTGGTTAGGAGCGAGCGATGCTACCGCCGTTCATCATTGAGCAGATTCGGCAACGAGAAGAACGCGAGCGCCGCAACGCGCCGCAGCCGTACCTCGAGCTGCCGGTACCGCCCATGCAGCCTCGCGATCCCGGTGAAGAGCCCGAGGACCAAAACCGCGGCGTCGTCGTCATCGACTTGCTCGGCGGCTGAGGCCAAGCGCCGCCCGCGGCGGCGCTGAGGCCCGCGGCTAGGTTCTCGTAACCTCTCGCCAACTGGCGGCCAACTCCTCCCACTGCACCGGCGGACCCTCCCGGAAGAGCCCGCTGGTTTCGCTCATGCGAAAAGCGTAGGTGCGCCCCCCGGCCACGCCGATGAGCTCGCCGTGCACGTCCTGCGCAGCCTCGGAGAGGAGGTGGCAGATCACGTTCGCCACGTGCTCGGCGCTCAGAGAGTCCGCGCGGATTGAGCGAAAAAGCGGCAGATGTTCGGTCAACCTGGTGCGGGCCGTGGGCACGACGCAGTTGACCCGCACCCCCTGCCGACGCAATTCGGTGGCCGCGGTCCGTGCCAGGCTCGCGACCGCACCCGCCGCCGCGGCCGCGCCCGCCTGGGCCGCGGTCCCGAAGAACGCGGCGGTCGAGCCCGAAAGCACGATGCTGCCGCCTTGTCGCTGATCCACCAGGGCACGCCCGAGGTCACGCGTGAACCGGAAGGCGCCGCGCAGCTGAACATCGAGCAGGGCGTCGAGGTCCTCGTCGGTCATCCGCAGCAGCGGGCGCTCCCGCGTGAAGCCCGCGCAGTAGACCCCGCCATGGACGGCGCCGAAGCTCTCGAGGCAGGCCTGGACGAGTTGCTGTGGGGTCTCTGGCTTGCGGGCATCGTGGGCGAACGAGAGGGCCTGGCCGCCCAGCGCGCGCACCTCGGCGGCGACCGCCGCGGCGACATTTGGATCATGCCCCTCGCCATGCGCGTCGCACCCGAGGTCGTCGATGACGACCCGCGCGCCGTGTCGCGCCAGGGTCAGGGCTGTCGCCCGACCGATACCTCGGCCACCCCCGACCACCAGGAACGTTTTGTCAGTGAACACCCAATTCGTCACGGCCCCTCGTCTCCTGACAGCTCACGCTTGCGCGCCGTTCACATCGCGCTGTGCCGCGTTATGCATGGAACCCACAGTGTACGCCCGTCCTCTTTTCGTGCGGACAATCCTCTGGAGTTATCGCGGAGCGGGCTGGCTGCGATTACACTGGCCCGCATGGTGGTCGAAGCAGTCGGCCGGTACGGACTGCAGAAAAAGCTCGCAAACGGCAACATGGGTGAGGTGTTTCTCGCCGAATACACTGGCGAGGCCGGCTTCCGTCGTCGCGTCGTCGTGAAGCGTCTTTTTCAGCACCTGGCGCACCACCCTGAAGCCGTACGCATGTTTCAGGACGAAGCGCACGTCCTGTCGGCGCTCAACCACCCCAACATCCCGCAAGTCCACGACCTCGGCTATGCAGACGGCCACTGGTACTTGGTGATCGAGCACGTGCCCGGCTTCACGTTGGCCGAGCTCTGCGCGGCGGGGGCGCGTGAGGGCATCCCGATGCCGTTCGACGCCGTGGTGAGCGCGATCGAGCAGCTGTGTGACGCGCTGCATCACGCCCATGAGCGCAACGACGACGAGGGACGTCCGATGCGGATCGTGCATCGCGACGTGACCCCTCACAACGTGATGATCACGCCCGACGGCTTCGCAAAGCTCCTGGATTTCGGCGTCGCTTATACCGCGCGCGACGAGGCCAAGACCGGCACCATCAAGGGCACGCTCGCGTACATGGCGCCCGAGCAGGTGCGCGGGCAGCGCATCGACAAGCGCTCCGATGTGTTTTCCGTCGGGGTCATGCTCTACGAGCTCACGACCGGACGGCGGCTCTTCCACGGCGGTGAGATCGAGGTCATGACTGCGATCGTCGAGCGCGACGTGCTGCCGCCGAGCCACTGGGTGCCAGGGTACCCGGCCGAGCTCGAGTACATCGTGTTGACGGCGTTGGCGCGTGATCGCGGGCGCCGCTATCCGAGCGCGCTGCACCTCGCCCGGGCGCTCGAGGAGTTCGCGCTCTCGACCGGCGTCATCCCGAACCATCAGGCCCTGGCGCGCTACTACCAGCAGGTCTTTCACGAGGACGAGCGCGCATCCCGCGGGCACGGCTCCTATCGTCCGATCTCCGCGCAACCGGCGGCTGCCTCGTATTCTGTGCAGGCGCATTCGCAGCACCCCCAGCAACACCACGCTCTCGTGGGCGGCCACTCCCACCCCTACCTCCACGAGTTTTCGGACCTGGGGGCGGAGCCAGAGATCGAGCCCGTACTGGAAGAGCCAGAGATCGACGAGGCTCCCCAGGCGCTCTTGCTGCCCATGGATCTCGAGGAGGATCTGTTGGTGGAAGAAGCTCCGCCGATCATCCTGGCCAGACCGAAGCGTTGAGCTGGGCCACCGCTAGGGGCTGCCCCCAATTTCTGGGTCGTACGCGTGCCCGTGCCCGCACACGAATCCGCGGCCTGGGCGCGGCTGACGGAGTCTCATCGGCGGTGGCGCATTTTGGCACTGACGGCATGGTTTGTGTGCTTGAGTGTGTCACCTTGCCAAGGTGTGCCTGTCCTGGTTAGGGTAGGGCCGTGCGTTCGCTCCCGCTTCGCTATCGCTTTCTTCGCCGCCTCGGCGCAGGTGCGGCGGGCGGCGTGTACTTGGTGGAGGACCGCGTTCACGGTGGGCCCCCGATCGCCCTGAAGCTGCTCGAGCACTCGAGCGCTCCCGCGTTTCGCAGCTCGTTCGCGCGCGAGTTTGCGGTGCTCGCGTCGTTGAGCTTGCCCGGTGTCGCGCAGGTCTACGACCTGGGGCGGATGCCGAGTGGGCAGGAGGTCCCCGAGGGGCCCTTCTTCACGCGGGCGTTCGTCGATGGCGAGCCGCTCGATGCCTGGGCGCGCACCCGCGAGCTCGAGGCGATCGCGGCGCAGCTCGTGCGCGTGCTGGAGCTGGTCTCGCGCCTGCATCGCATGGGGATCGTGCATGGGGATCTCAAGCCGGCAAACATCGTGATCGATCACGACCAGACGCCGCACCTGATCGACTTCGGACTCGCCTTGCGCCTGGGGAGCGCGCTCGATGCGCGGCTCAGCGGCAGCGGTACGCCGCTCTTCATGGCCCCCGAGCTCTTTCGGGGCAGCGAACCCTCCATCGCGAGCGACGTGTACGCGCTGGGGGCGACGATCTGGACGCTGACCACCGGCAGGCCCCCTTTCGCAGAGCTCGGGGGCGGGGCGCTGCAAGCAAAGCTGAGCGGCATGTTGCCGCACGCCGAGCCGAGCGCCGGACTGCGGCACGTGCTCCTGCAAGCGGCGCTCGCTGCGTTGGCGGCGGAGCGTCGCGCGCGCTTGCCCAGCGCCGATGAACTCGCCGCGATGATCGAGCGCGGGCTGCGCCGCTCCAATCCACCCCCAAGCGAACAGCCGAGTGCCGTGTTCGTGCCTCCGCGGCCGCGCGGGCGCGAGCAGGTGCTCGAGGAGATCGAACAGGCGCTGCGACTGCCCGGGGTGGTGGCGCTCTGTGGGGCCCGCGGCATGGGCAAGAGCACGCTCCTGCGGGAGCTGAAGTGGCGTGCGCAGTTGGAAGGCCGTCAGGTCTACGAGCTGCGCTTTCGCGGTGAGGCGAGCGGAGGGCTCCAGCAGCTGCGCGCGCAGCAACAGCCAGGGGGGGTGTCGCTCGCCGACCCTGTGGATGGGCTGCTCTCGGTGCTCGACGCCGGCGAAGGAGAGCCGCCGGCGGTGTTGTCGATCGACGATCTCGAGCTGGCCGACGCGGAGTTCGCGCGGGCCTTGCCGCTCGCGCTCTACGAGCTCGGCGACCGAGCGCCTTCGCTGGTCGTGGGCTGCGGCGAAGCGACGAACGCGCGTCTGCTCGCGCTCTCTCCACGCCGCGTGTGGACGCTCGAAGCGCTGTCCGAGGACATCCTGGGCATGCTCGTGCGGGAGGTGCTGGGGACCGCGGATGCGCTCTTGGTGGACGCGCTGGTGCGCCACGCGAATGGGAATCCGGGGCTCTTGGTGGAGGCGCTCGCTCAGGTATTCGTGCGCCCCGACATCACGGCACGGGAGGTGTCGCAGCTGCGCTCGGGGGAGATCGGGAGTGGCCTCTTGCAACTGCGCTTTCAGCAGCTCTCACCGCAGGCGCAGGGCGCGCTCGCGCTGCTCGTGGCAGCGCGAGCGAGCCCGCAGGCGCAGTTGCCGGAGGCCATGTTGCGCGCGGCGTTGGGGGACGCGCTTTCGGCCGTTCGTGCCGAGCTCTCCGCCCACCGCCTGATCAGCATGGGAGCTGAGGGCTATCGCCCCAACGACGCCGCGCTGTCGGAGTGGCTCCGGCACGCGGCGCGTGATCTGCTCAGTCAGATGGCCCAGCGCGCGCTCAGCTTGCCAGCGAGCGCGGAGCTCAGACCCGTGCTGCTCGCCGAGCTCGCGTACGCTGCGGGTGACAGGTCGCGCCTGTACGCGACCGTGAGAGATGCGATCGATGAGCTGCGCCGCCGCGGCGGACTTCAGCAGGCGCTCGAGCTCGCGCGCGTGGCCCTGCCGGGCGCACCCGCAGAACTCGGGTTTTCGCTGCGCCTGTCGATGGCAGAGCTGCAGGAAGGCTTGGGAGATCTGGAGGGCTCGGTGACGCTCGCGGAGGCGCTCTTGGCCGAGCCGGGCGCTCCCAAGGAGCTTACGACACGCGCTCGGTTGATCGCTGGCCGCGCGCACGTGGCGCGGGGCGACCTGGGCGCCGCAGCCCAGGTGTTGTCCGTGCTCTCGCAGGCCGACTCGGGCGAGCTCTTCGCGCCTGCCTGCCGTGAGCTCGCGCGCGTCCACCTGCGACGCGGCGATCGCGAGCAAGTGGCGCGCGTGGTGGCCAGAGGACTCTCGGCGGCCTCGGTCGATGATCCTGCGCGACCCGAGTTGCTCGCGATCGAAGCGACGCTGGCGAGCATGGCAGGGGAGCGCGCGCTGGCGGACGCGCGCTTCGGGGAGGCCTTGCGCCTCGCGAGCGCACTGGGTGAGCGCGACCTCGCGCAGGTGCTCGGCTATCAAGCGATGGCCTTCGAGCGCGCGGGCGAGCTTTCGGCCGCGGCGAGCACCTATGAGCGCGCCTTGTCGGCCGCGCGCAGCGCCGGGGACATCGGCCTCATGGGCAACTACGCGTCGAACTACGGCACGATCAGCTTTCGCCTGGGACGGACCGACGTGGCCGCGGAGCACTACGCGTTGGCGGGGCGCCTCGCGCGGCGGGCAGGGCGGTTCGCGACCGTGGTGCTGGCGCAGAACAACCTCGCGACCCTCCACATCCATATCGGTGCCTTCGAGCGGGGGCAGGCGATCGCGGAGGCTTCGCTCTCAGATGCGGAGCGCTGGGGCCTTCAGACCTTCCAGGCGCACGCGCTGCACATCCTCGGCGACGTGGCCGCGCGTCAGGGGCTGACCGACGAGGCGCTCGCGCGCTACGACGCCGCCGCGAGGCTGTTCGAGCAGGTCGCGCGGATGCGCGAGCTCGCCGAAGTTTGCCTCGACGCCGCCGAGTGCTTGCTCGACCGCGCGGGCGTGAGTGACGCTTCCGCCTCGGCGCCGCGGCTCTCCCGCGCGCGCACGCTGATCGAAGCAGAGGGCATCGAGGATCTGCGCACACGACTCAAGCTGCTGCTCGCGCGCGCGCGGGCGGCGAACGGCGATCTCGAAGGAGCGCTCTCCGACCTCGAGCGCCTTTCGTCCTGCGAGCTCAAGGAGCACGAGCGAGAGCTCGGTTGGCAGGTGCTCGAGGCCCAGGCGCAGTTTCATCGCTTGCTCGGCTCCGAGGTGCTGGCCCGCAAGTGTTTGATGGACGCCGCCGAGATCATCGAACGGGAGGCCGCGCGCGTGCCGCGTGAGGTGCGGGACGGCTTTCGCGCGGTGCCGCGTCGGCGCGCGGTGCTCGAAGCTGCCACCGCGACCGCCTCGCTCACCACCTCCCACGGCTCGGCCACGGTGAGCGGCGACGCCAGCGCGCGGGGGCTGAACGCGCGCCTCTCGCGCCTGCTCGAGATCATCAAGCGCCTCGCGCGCGAACGCGACCTGGCGCGCTTGCTCGAGCGCATCACCGACGCGGCGGTCGAGCTCTCCGGGGCCGAGCGAGGGTTCGTGCTCCTGCTCGACGGGGAAGGTCAGCTGACTCCGCACACCGTACGGGCGAGCGCCGGGCGCGAGCAGGATCCGAGCGTGGCCTTCTCGCGCTCCATTGCGGAGGCCGTGCTGATCGACGGCGAGCCCATCGTGACCGTGAACGCGCGCGATGACCGTCGGGTGAACGAGTTCATGTCGGTGCACAAGCTCGCGCTGAAGTCCGTGGCCTGCGTGCCCATCCGGGGGCCCGAGCGGGTGGAGGGCGTGCTCTATCTGGAGCATCGCGTGCGCGCCGGGCGCTTTCAGGACGAGGACCTCGATCTGCTGCTCGCGTTCGCGGATCAGGCCGCCATCGCGCTCGAGAACACCCGACTATGGCAGGAGAACGAGGCCCGGCGCGCGGCCCTCGAGACCAAAAACCGCGAGCTCGAGGCCACCAAGGCCGACATCGAGCGGCTGCTCGAGGCCCGCACCGAGGAGCTGCAGCAAGCGCAGCGCGCCCTGCAAGACGCGCGTGTGGCGCTCACGCGGGGAGCGCTGTGGCACGGCATGGTGGGGCAGGGCGCGGCCATGCAGCGCGTGTTCGCGCTGATCGAGCGCGTGCGAGATTCGGCCGTCCCAGTGGTAATCCAGGGGGAGAGCGGGACGGGGAAGGAGCTCGTGGCGCGGGCGATCCACACCGCCGGTGCTCGCCAGAAGGGGCCGTTCATCGCCGTCAACTGCGGCGCATTGCCGGAGCACCTGCTGGAGAGCGAGCTCTTCGGGCACGTGCGCGGCGCCTTCACGGGCGCGGACCGCAACAAGAAGGGCCTGTTCACGCTCGCGCAGGGAGGGACGCTGTTCCTCGATGAATTCGCCGACATCCATCCGCGCATGCAGCTCGACCTGCTGCGCGTGTTGCAGGAGGGGTGCATCCGGCCGGTGGGGGCAGATTCGGACCTTCCCGTCGACGTACGGGTGGTGGTGGCAGCGAACCGTCCCCTCGCCGAGCTGGTGAAGGAAAAGCGTTTGCGCGAGGACCTGTTCTACCGCCTGAGCGTGGTCGAGATCCGTCTGCCTCCGCTGCGCGAGCGCCCCGAGGACTTGGCCCTGCTGTGTGATCACCTGCTGGCCCGCATCGCGGCCAAGCACGGCGGCCGCGCGAGGCGCCTCACACGCGCGGCCTTCGAGCAGCTCTCGCGCGAGCCTTTTCCCGGAAACGTGCGTCAGCTCGAGCACATGCTGCTCAGCGCGGCCATGATGTGCGAGGGCACCAGCATCGATGTTCGCGACCTGTCCTTGGCACACGCGAACGAAGCTCCTCAGCCCGCGCCCTCGCGCGCCAGGGCCGTCGAGCAGGCCGGTGGCCAAGGGGGCGCGGGCGCCGCTTTTGCGGCGGACGCGCTACCCGATGAGGGACGCGCGTCGAGCACCGCAATGGTGGACGCAACAACCCCGGAGGTCGCCACGCAAGTCCCCAGCGATCTGCGCGGCTTCAAGCAACGCGAGCGTCAGCGCATCCTCGACGCCCTCGAGCGCCACGGGTGGAATCGCGTGAAGGCGGCCACCGCGCTCGGGATGCCCCGGCGCACCTTCTATCGCCGGCTCTCCGAATTCGGGATCCTCTAGGGGCTCGCAGGTGCTCCCAAGACACAGGTGTTTCGCGCCCGCCAGCAGCGCTCACTCGTCGTCGGCTTGGACCGCGTCGGGCTCGCCGTGCGGATCGATGTCCTCGATCGTAGCTTCGAGCGACTTGGCCAACGCCGCCAGCCCCGCGGTCCGCCCCTCGAACCCCTCGCGCTGATCGCGCGGCACGTAGGCAGACTTCTGCCCCGGGCTCGAAAGATCGACCCAGTAGGCGTTCTTCGGCCGCACGTCGAAGTGGACGAACGTGCTGTTCGGGTAGTAGCCCACGCCCACGTCGTCGAAGTGACGCAGATAGTCGCGCAGCACCCGGTTCGGCACGCCCTCGATGCGCATGTCGATGGCGGCCGCCGCCACGTGACGGCTCTCCCCGGAGGTGCGCCCCCCCGCCATGCGGTAGCCGCTGATCACGTGGATCTTGCGCCCGCCGAAGTGATCCGAGATCTGGGCGAGGAGCGCGAGCAGGCGCTTGTTGGGCTTCTTGGTCTTGTTGGAGTCGCGCGGCTTCAGAAAGCGGGAGAGGCGTTGAACCGCGTCGGCCCTGACTCGCCCGCGCTTGTCCACGAGCGTGACCACCATGTTCTGCTTGGTGGCCACGCGATAGAGGGTCACCCTCCCACGCTTCTTCGGCACGCCCCAGGAGCGTCCGCCAGCGTTGCGGCTGCCTTTCGCGCCCCCCCCGCCGGTGGGCTTGTGGCCCGGCAGCACCAGTCGCATGCCCGGTCGTAGGTTCGAGCTCGCCGTGAGACCGTTGGCGCTCGCCAGCGCTTCGACCGTGCAGTTGTGGCGGCGGGCCACGCTCCACAGGGTTTGGCCCGCGTTGACGTAGACGACCCCCTTGTCCGGGATGTTGAGAACCTGGCCCGTCCTGACGGGGGTCTCAGGGCTGATCGCGTTCGCGGCGGCGAGCGACCAGACCGTGACGTTGTACTTGCGGGCGATGTGCGTGAGGCTCTGACCGGCCGCGACCGTGTGGCTGCGCTCCGCCTTGGCGGCGCCCCCAAGGAACCAGGTGCAACATGCAAACACCAAACAATTCAGGAAGGTACGCACTGAACGTGAAACCTTTGGGAGCGCACGATGCACGGCTCGAGGATATGTCTGCTCGAGCGTTCCTTCAACGTCTTGCGCGCTCGCGCGGCCCGTGTCCACGAATTCCGCGCGACTGCAGTTTTTTGGCTGACGATGGGCCGCGGATGAGAACATCGACTGGTTCGCGGTCGCTCGTTGACAACCGAGAAGATGGAACGGCGTGTGAGCTCGCGGTTTGGCCGCTAGCAAACACATCATTTGCCTATAATTAGATGTCTTTTATCTATCAATGATGGGCAAATTATCAAATATTGCTTGACGTTGCGGGCATCTGCTCCATAAGTTGATGGCTGGCGAAGCACGGGTTTCGCCGTGGATGGTCGCGGGCCATGGAGCAGGACGACAAGGTCTCCGCAGTAGCACTCTCGTTGGGTTCAGCGACGGGCTCCTCTGCGCGCAGCGCGCGCGTGGTGAGCCCGAGCGAGCGCACGGGTGTGTCCGCTGAGGAGCCGCCGTCGGGCGAACAGCCCAGCGCTGCTCGTGGTGCGCGCAATGTGCGCAGCGACAGCCACGAAGTCGACGAACAGCGCTCGGAGGTCCCGAATGTCGGAACGCCGAGCGCGCCTCCCAAGAAATCGAACAATAACAACGTACGGCGCATCCGCATCGAGCGGATGATGTCCAAAGCAGAGCTCGCCCGCCGCGCCAACTTGTCGGTTCTCACGATCGACCGCGTGGAGAGAGGTTACGGGTGCCGCATGGATACCAAGCGGAAGATCCTGGAAGCCCTGGGTTTGAGCCTTGCGGACCGCGTGCGCGTGTTCGGCGAGGAGGAGTGATGCTCTCACATGTCCGAAGGCAAGAACCTCATCGGTGTCGACATCGGGTCGAGCTCGATCAAGGTCTGTGAGATCAAGGAGGGGCGAAAGGGGGCGCGCTCCCTGGTCCGCTTCGGCTATCACCCGCTTCCATCGCAGAGCATCGTCGACGGCCACATCATGAACTCCGGCGCCGTGGTGGAGGGGCTCGAAAAGCTCTTCCACAAACAGCGGCGCAAGGACGTGGCGCTTCGGATCAGCGGTCACAGCGTGATCATCAAGAAGGTGACCATGCCGCTGATGACCGCGGCCGAGTTGCGCGAGCAGGTGTCGTGGGAGGCGGAGCAGCACATCCCCTTCGACATCGCGGACGTGGAGCTCGACTATCAAGTGCTGCGCCGGCGCCAGGAGGAGGGGCAAATGGATGTCCTCCTGGTCGCTGCCAAGAAAGAAGAGATCCAGGACCTCGTCAACTTGGTGAGCGAAGCCAAGCTCCGGCCCAAGATCATCGATCTGGACGCCTTTACGGTACAGAACTGTTTCGAGGCCGGTTACGGCGCGCCCCAGGGCGGGGAGACCACGGTCCTCATGCACATCGGCGCGTCGCTCACGACGATCAACATCCTGGCCGATGGCAACACGGCGTTCACGCGCGACATCGCCAACGGCGGCAACGCCGTGACGGAGGAGATCCAGCGTCAGCTCAGCATCAGCGCCGAGGAGGCCGAGGCCTACAAGTGCGGCTCGGGCGGCGGCATCATCCCGCAAGAGGTGCCGCGTATCATCCACGAGGTGGTGCTGAGCCTGGCCGGTGAGATTCAGCGGTCTCTGGACTTTTATCTCGCCACCAGCGGCGACCGCGAGATCGGTCGTGTGGTGATGTCAGGGGGGTCGGCCCGCCTGGGCGCACTGCAAGACGCCGTGGCCCAGCGTTGCCGCGCGCCCGTGGAGATCATCGATCCGCTGAAAACGGCGCAGCTCGACGACAAGAGCGTCGGCGTGGCGGAACTCGATGGCTGCGCGCCGGCGGCGGCCGTGGCGTTCGGCCTCGCGCTCCGTAAGGACAAGGAGCGCGCGGCATGATTCGCATCAACCTGCTCCCGCAGGCACGGCGCAGAGAGACGGCGAGCACCGGCACGTTGGTCTGGGGCTACACGTACCTTGCGGCCGTGGCCGTGTGGTGCGTGGCGCTCTCGTTCGTGTACTTCAGCTTGAGCTCCGACCTGGATCAAGCCTCGGCGCAGAACCTCGATCTGGAGCAACAGCTCGCCAAGGCCAAGGCCGAGAGCGGCAACCTCGCAGAGCTTCAGCAGCAGCTCGCCCAGTCGAAGAAGCTCGAGGACGTGATCCAGGGGCTCCTCGCGGCGCGCCAGGGGCCATCACGCATGTTGCTCGAGCTCTCTGCGATCCTTTCACCCGGCCGCGGGCCCACGGTGGATCAGCAAAAGCTCGACGAGCTCCGCAAGACCAATCCCGAGGCAGGCTTTTCGCCGGGCTGGGACACGCGGCGGCTCTGGATCACGAGCTTTCAGGAGAGCGGGCGGGCCTGTCAGATCCGAGGCGCAGGCCGGAACAACGAGGACGTGGCCGAGTTCCTGCGCCGACTGAGCGTGTCGCGCGTGTTCGACAACATCGTGTTGGTGCGCACGGGCGCGCAAGCGGGCTCGGGCAGGAGCGGTGAGGTGGCCGTCGGTTTCGAGCTGACCTGCAAGGTGAGGTACTGATGGCTGAGTCCGCAGGACAGCAATTCGCGAAGCTTCCCGCCTCGAGCAAGGTGCTGGTGCTGGCGGTGCTCCTGGTCGCGTTCGGCGCCGGCTACTACACGCTGTTTCACGGCCCCCTGACCGAGCAGATCGAGAACGCGGCGGCGCGCAAGGCGCAGCTCGAGCAGGAGCTCGCCGCGGCCAAGGCGCTCCGGCAGCAATTCGTGAAGCTCCGCGAGGAGGTCGAGACGCGCAAGATCGTCGACCAGCAGAACATGCGTATCCTGCCGCGCGATCCCGAGATCGCGAGCATGCTGGCGGAGCTCAATCAACTCGCAGAACTGAGTGGCCTCACCATCCAGTCCGTGGAGCCGAGCGCCGAGTCGGACGCCGAATTTTATTATCGTATCCCGGTCAGATTGCAGCTCTCCGGGCGCTACCACCAGCTGGCCAAGTTCTTCTATAACGTGAGTCGCCTGCAGCGCGCCATCAACATGGAAAACATCGTGCTCTCGGAGCCCAAAGAGCAGGGCGAGGGGCTCGTGTTGAAGGTGGGGGTGCTCGCCACCACGTTCCGCCGAAAGGACGTGTGACGTTCCCATGCGTAACTGGGCACAGCGAAGTTGGGTCAGTGCCGCGGGCTTGCTCGCCCTGAGCTGGATTGGATGTGGCGAGGACGATGGGCTCGGGCGCGCTGACACGCTCGGTTTCGGTGTGCCGGGAGCTGCGTCGGCAGAGCAGGCAGCGCCCGCAAAAGGGGCGCCGGAGACGAGCGCTCAGGCCGACACGGCGCCGCGTGTGCTGCGCGACGCCGACTTTGTGGAGAGTGACAGCAATCGTGACCCCTTTCGTAACTTCTCTATCGAGTTCAAGGGGAAGGTCGCCGTTGTCGCGCAGCGCACGGTGCTGATGCCGAGCACACCCGTGAGCGCCATGCGTCTCATCGCCATCATCTCGGGTATCGATCAGCCACGGGCCATGCTGGTCGACGAACGGGGGGTGGGGCACGTGACCACGCGCGGCGACTTCGTGGGTGTCGCGGACGTGGTGCAGACGGGAGGCGCCGAGAACCTCCCGGTCGCGCTGAACTGGCGTGTCGACCGGATCCGGGCGAACGAGGTGGTGTTGGCGCGCGAGGACCCGACGGGACCCAATCGCCCGCCTTTGATTCAGATCATTCCTTTGCACCCCGTCGATGAGACCCAGCAGTCCATCGCGGACGCGCGCCGCGACGAGGGTTGAGTTCGCTGCCGGCCGCTCGTCGTGCGCACGAAGGCGCACGCTCGTGGAGCTCGAGGCGGAGAGGGCTCACGGTTTCGCACGTTCTTTTTTTGCGCAAAATCGGGCGAAAGCCCGAAAATCCGTACCAGGGCTAGAAGAGGAGATGGCGTTCATGCGGCAAGGCTTTCGACTGACGACCTTGTTGGCGCTCGCGATGGTGACGGCATCGTGGGCTCCCAGGGGGCGCGCCGAGTCGGCTCCTGCGTCGCTGACACAGGTGAAGGTGCGAGGGCAGGGGGGGCGCGCAGAGGTCATTCTCGATGGCGACTTCGATGTCCCGAACTACGCCATTCGTACGCGCGAGGGCGGAAACGTGCTGGTCATCGACGTGGCCAACGTCTCGCTCAAGCAGGAGGGGGTGCTGCTCGGCGCTGGGGCCACGCTGGTCAAGTCAGCTACCGCCAGCACCACCGCGCAGGGCGTACACATCGAGCTCTCGCTGCGTGAGCCCGCGTCCTATCGCGCGCGCGTGAAAGATGGAGACATCATCGTGTCGCTGGAGGAGCTCGACGCCAGCGAAGGCACGACGCGCCCGGCCGCGGTGCCCGAACAGAGGCGCAGCGCGAGCGCCTCCGCCGAGATCCGGAACGTGACGCTCGAGCGCCGTGATGGCCGCGAGCGGGTGGTGGTCGAGCTCAGTCGGCCCGCCGAGTTTCGCGTCTACCCAGGCACCCGTGGGCCGGCGCGGCTCGAGATCCGGGGAGCCGCGATCGGCGCCGCTGCGCAGCGCAAGATCGTGGGTGACGGGCTCGAGGTGGTGAAGGGCGTGCAAGTGCACCACCAAGGCGACCGCGTCCTGGTCGAAGTGGAGCGCACACCGGACTCCTCGGGTACCGCCATCCGTGAGGGCAACCGCATCGTGTGGCTGTTCGCGCCGGGCGTGCAGGCAGAGACGGGGCCGCTCAAATCTCGCACCTTGGTGCCCGCGCCTCCGGTGGAGATCGACTCGGAGGAGGTGGCCTCGTTCGTGAGCGGACAGGCCATGCAAGCGAAGGCGGCCACGCCGGGCAAGTACACCGGCAGGCGCATCGACCTCGACTTCAAAGACGCTGACATCCACAACATCCTGCGGCTCTTGGCCGAGGTGGGTGGCGTCAACGTGGTCACCAGCGACGACGTGTCCGGAGCCGTCACCATCCGCATGCGCGACGTGCCGTGGGACCAGGCGCTGGACGTGATCCTGCAGGCCAAGGGGCTCGGCGCGGAGCGCAAGGGCAACTTGATCCGGGTGGCGCCCCAGGAGGTGCTCGAGAAGGAGCGGGAGCTCGCCCTGGCGCGCCAGAAGCAGCAGGTGGCGCTAGCCCCGCTGGAGACGCGCCTCGTGCCCGTGAGTTACGCGACCGCGAAGGACGTGGAGCCCCGGGTGCGGGAACTCTTGACCGATCGCGGCTCGGTGTCCGTCGACGAGCGCACCAACGTGCTCATCGTGCGCGACATCATCGAGAGCCTGGACGACGCCGAAGAGCTGGTGCGCACCCTGGACACGCAGACGGCCCAGGTGCTCGTCGAAGCGCGCATCGTGGAGGCCACGAGCAACTACATGCGCGACGTGGGCATCCAGTGGGGCGGTGACGTCTCCTTCAACCAGGCGTTCGGCAACCAAACGGGGCTCGTGTTCCCGAGCAACATCGGCATCGCGGGCGGTTCCTACGACGCGCAGACGCCCACGCAAGGCTTGTCGCCGCTGGCGGCCAACACGCCTGTCCCGAACTTTGCCGTGAACCTGCCCGCCGCGGCCGGTACCGGCGTGGGTGGCGCGATGGGCCTCACCTTCGGGAGCGTGGACGGCAACTACAACCTCAACGTGCGCTTGAGCGCCGCCGAGACCACGGGCGCGGTAAAGATCATCAGCTCACCGCGCGTGCTCACCCTCGACAACCACTCGGCCAAGATCTCGACAGGCACCCAGATCCCTTACTCGCAGATCAGCGCCCAGGGCGTGCAGACGGCGTTTCAGACGGCCGTGCTCGAGCTCAACGTGACTCCCCACGTCACCGCCGACGGATCCGTCTCGATGAAGGTGCAGGTCACGCGCAACGAGCCGGACTTCACGCGCACGGGCGCCAACGGCCAGCCGACCATCCTCAAGCGAGAGGCCACCACGAACCTGCTGATCTCCGACGGCCACACGGCGGTCATCGGCGGCATCTACCAGCGCAACAGCGGTCGCACGGTGGACCAGGTGCCGTTCTTCGGGGACATCCCGATCCTCGGCCTCTTGTTCCAGCGTCGCCGCATGCTGGACCAACGTAGCGAGCTCTTGATCTTCATCACGCCGCGCATCGTGAACCGCGACCAGGCCCTGTTCTCCGCGCAAAAGTGACGGTCCCGAGCCCGAGCTCTCGGCCTCGTGCCTGATCGAAGGTTTCGGGACAGACTTCGGACCTGATGTCTGAACGCGTCTTTTTGTCGGGTCCCATGGGCAGCGGTAAGTCGCAGGTGGCGCTGGCGCTCGCCGAGTTGTGGCGCTGTCCCGCGATCGATCTGGATCAACGCATCGAGCAGCGCGCGGGGCTGTCCATCCCGCAGATCTTCGAGCGTCGCGGCGAGAGCGGCTTTCGCGAGCTCGAGCGCTCCGTGTTGGCCGAGGTGCTCGCCGATCCGAGCCACAAAATCGTGGCGCTTGGAGGCGGTACCGTCGTCGATCAGGAGTCCCGCCGCAGGCTGCTCCGCGAGGGCACGCTGATCACGTTGCGCGCTTCGCTCGACACCCTGTGCGCGCGGGTGGGCTCCGGCAAGGGGCGGCCCCTGCTCGCGGGGGGAAGCGAGGTACGTCAGCGCCTCGCGAGCGTCCTTGGACAACGCGCGACAGCGTACGCCGAATGCCACGCGGAGCTCGCCACCGACGACCTCTCGGTGCGCGAGCTCGCCCAGGCGATCGATCGGGTGGTCACGGACGCCGCCATCGTGGTGCCCCTGGGGGAGCGGACATACCGCGTGGAGGTGGGCGCAGGCACGCGGCATGCGCTGGCCCAGCGAGCGCGCGGCGCGGTGACGGGGGCGCAGGTTGTCTTGGTCACCGATACGGGGGTCGAGGAGCCCTGGGGAAATCGCGCGGAGAGGGAGCTTTTAGAGGCCGGTTTCAAGGTCACCAAGGTGTGCCTGCCCGCCGGCGAACAACACAAGAACATCCAGAGCATCGAACAGATCTGGGACGCAGCACTGACGGCGGGCGTCGATCGGGATGCGCTGGTGGTGGCGGTCGGCGGGGGCGTCGTGGGAGATATGGCCGCGTTCGCGGCTTCCACGATCTTGCGGGGGCTCTCCTTCGGGCAGCTCCCGACCACGCTGTTGGCCATGGTGGACAGCGCGGTGGGCGGCAAGACTGGGATCGATCGGCCGCAGGGAAAGAACTTGATCGGCAGCTTCCACCAGCCGCGATTCGTGCTGTGCGACGTGGAGACGCTCACCACCTTGCCGCTCGCGGAGCGCCGCGCCGGGCTGGCCGAGGTCGTGAAGTCGGCGTGGTTGGACGGCGAAGAGAGCGTGAAGATGCTGGAGGAGCGCGCCGAGAACCTGGTTTCAGGAGACTTCGACGCGACCACGGAAGCAGTGCGGATGTCGGTGCAGCTCAAGGCGCGCATCGTGACCGAGGACGAGCGTGAGACCGGCGTGCGAGCGTTGCTCAACCTCGGCCATACGGTCGGGCACGCCATCGAGGCGGCCACGGGCTTTGCGGGGCTGCGCCATGGTGAAGCGGTCGCGCTCGGGATGGTCGCGGCGTTCAAACTCGCGAAGGGGCTCGGCGTGGCCACCCAGGATCAGCTCGCGCGCATGACCGAGCTGCTCGAGCGTCTTGGACTCCCGGTGAAGCTCGACCCGTATCTGGACGACAAGACACTCGATTTCCTCGGCTCGGACAAGAAGCGAAAGGGCGGCAAGGTGCGCTTCGTGGTCCCCGGTGCGCCTGGGGCCACCCGCCTCACGCCGCTGTCACTCGATGACGTGAAACGGCTTGTGCGCAGCTGAGCTTCGCGCGAGAGCGCGACAGGCGACGCGAGCTTCAAGGGCGCGAAAGCGTCGGCAGTTTCCCGCAAAATTTGTCACGCGCTCCTTCGGCTCGATACAGTCTAACGGGTGTGCCCGGTTTCGGGGTGCGCCTCCTGGAGGGGTTTCATGGCTCGGAGCAGCTCGCTCGAGATCGCGGCAATGGCGGGTGCGCTCGTCGCCCTTGCGAGCGTTACAGGTTGCGCGGACGACGGGGCTTCCCTCCATGTGGTGTGCCCGATCACCGCGGAAATCGACGGTCAAAAGTGCGTCTTCGACCCCGAGTCCGGCGAGTGCGTGGCGTTGGGGGTCATGAACTTGGCCGCCGCATCCCAGTACGACACTGCGCTCAGCGTGGAGAGCGGCCTCAAGCCGCGCTCGAGCGATGTCCCTCCGCGCGCAGAGCCGAACCGCCTCTCGCTTCGGGGAGGTTCGGTGGAGCTTCGCAAGCCCAACGGCTCGCGCCTCGAGATCGCAGGGCTGGAAAACCCTTATCCGTTCACCGGAACAGGCACCGTCGAGCCCGGCGGTCAGGGCTTCATGAGCGTGACCCTGATCCCGAAGGAATACGCCGACCGCCTGCGCGAGAACGTGTTGGGCGAAAATCGGCTGTCGCAGATCATCGTGGCCGTCAAAGTCCGGGGGATCACCGATGGGGGGCAGCGGGTCGAGTCCAACGAGTGGACGTGGCCCGTCCGGTTGACGTACGAGAGCCCGGTCGCGGGTCAGGGGGGGTGTCTGAAGATGGACTACTGCCTCGGGATGGAAGGAATCGACAACTTCGCGAAGGCGTGCGTCTGCGAGTTGCCGGACGATAGCTGTGAGCTCTGAATGCCCGACGGCCCGCGCGCGCTGACACTCGCCGGGCGCTGCGTTCAGTCCTGACGATGGCCGGGCAGGAGCGTGGCCCGGAAGTTCAAGTGCGTCTCCGAGAACGCGAAGGCGAGCAGGCCGCGCACCGCCGCCCGCTCACGTAGCGCGAGATCGAGATCCTGTGCGGTCGGCACGATCGGGCGCGAATCCGCGTCCCAGTCCTTGCCGAACTGCGCCAATGCGATGTGGAGCGACTGCCCCACCACGAGGCCCACGCGCGCCGCGCGCAAGCTCAAGTGATCGAGCAGCTCGGGCAAGCTAGGGAGCACGGGCAGGACGCGGAACAGGTTGGTGACCTGGCGTTGGGTGGCAGACGGCATGGTGCGCCAGAGCTCCGCGGCCAGGGCCGCCGCTTCGCGCGCGACGGGGGGGCCCTTCGAGTCGGCGGGCCCGAACGCCGCGCGCACGGCGAGCAGCAGGTTCTCCGCCGAGTCGGGCGTGAGCGTGGCCAGGAGGGAGCTACCGGGACGGGCGCACTCGAACATGCGCGCCAGACGGTAGCGCAAGACGTGCGCTTCGGTGCTCGTCGCGTCGCCGATCAGGATCGCGGTCGGATGCGTGGGGATCAGCGTCAGACGGTCCTCGCCCGTGTGCCGGACGTACGACTCGAGCTCCACGCCGAAGCGCGCGGAGACCTCCGAGAGCGGCTTGGCGAAGGGGCTCTCCTCGACGCGCCCGACGAAGTCGCCGACGGAGACACCGTAGGAGCTCAACGTGCGGCGGAACAGGGGGGCTGCGCCCTGGGCTACGTGGGCGAGCAACGTGAAGGTCGGGGCGTAGTCTCCGTCTTCGCGCGCGGCGAGCAGCGTCTCCGCGAAGCTCGCTTCGTGGGACTCCTGCCCGGAAGCGGAGAGTTGCCCGGCGACCTGCGGCGGATCGAAGAAGGCGATGGCCTCGTTGCAGACGGCCACCAGGGCGGGGTAGTTGCTACCCAGGAGGCGCAGCGCACGCAGGACGGGCACGTTGCTGCGGCCGGTGCTGCGCACCCGGGCCAAGAGGGCCGCGCACAGCGCGTCGCTGTGGGTCGGGTTGGTAGGAGGGCTCGCCAGCAAGGCGCCAAGCGCCTCCGTGTCGCCCTCGAGCAACGCCCCGAGCCAGCGGTCGTCCGCGTCGTTGACAGGCGTGGGACTCGCGAGCGGCTCGGGAGCTTGCACGGGGCGCAGCGACGAGCGCGTGGGCTCCGGGGCGCGCGTCGGGGCGGGGGCTGGCTCGTGCGCCTCGGCGCGCAGGTCGGCCACGGTGGCCGACCCCGGCAGGGTGCGAAACCCGAGTTGGGTCGAGCGCGCCTCGAACGTGGAGCTCGTGCGGGCCTGTCGAGGCGGGAGCGGGGCGATGCCCGGGTCGGTGTGGCTGCGCGCACGTCGCGCCGCGTTGCGGTCGCCCTGGGTCAGCGGTTGGGCACGCGGCTTGAGCGGCATCGCGCGCGCGCGCGGGTCGTAGGGGAGCTCCGAGGGCGCGCCTGGGGCGCCCTCGACTGGGCCTGATGCGACGACTTCCTGCGCGCGTGGTGGAACGTCGGCGGATCGCGCCGCAGCGGGCCCATCCGGCCGCGCGTCGCGCAGCTCCTCTGGAGGACCGCGGCGCGCTCCCTCGGCGACCTCGTGGAGCCGCGGCGCGGTCAAGGCCGCGGTGAGCGAGGCGTGGAGCGCGAGCAGCTCCGCACGGTCTGCCTCGGGCAGGTCTTCGTCTTCGTCGATCGCGCTCCGCACGTGTTGGAGGTGCGCTTCGGCTTCGCCTGGTCCGCGCCCATAGCCGAGCTCGAGCCGGGCCAGCGAGAGCAGCGCCTGGACGCGCGGCTTGGTGGCCCACGCCTCTTGCGCCTGGTCGCTGAACAGCGCGCGAAGCCGCTGCGTCGCAGACTCCTGGGAGGCGACCCCGATCTTGGTCAGGCACGCGAACGCGAGCCCCTCGCTCTCCTGATCGGGCAGCGCGCGCAAGGCGCGCTCGTAGCACAAGAGCGCGGTCTCGGGGCTGTGCATGTCCTCCTCGCAGACGCGCCCGGCGCGCAGGAGGATGCGGCTCTTCTCGCGTGAAAACTGCGCGTTCTCCGCGAGCAGGTCGAGCGCCCGCACCAGCGCCTCGGGCTGACCGGAAAGGCGCGAAAGGCGCTCGAGTGCGGTGAGCATCGCGCCTTCGCTCGGCGCGAGCACGAATGCTTGCTCGACCGCCTCCAGCGCGTCGGAGTGCGCGCCTGCTCGCTCGAGCCAGCGTCCGGCGCGATACAAGAGCGCGCGCCGACCGTGCATGCCGATGGCCGCCGCCGCCATGTGCCGATAGACCTCGCGACCTGTGGCCACGTCGCCGAGCTCCAGGGCGAGCCGCTCGAAGTGCAGGAGGAAACTCGTGTACTCCGGGTGGGACTCGAGACCGAGCGTGGCCGCGCGCAGCGCGAGATCGCGGTTCGAGAGGTGCTCTTCGGCGACGAATACCGCCTCCTCGATCAGCTCGCAGGCGCGAAGCGGCGGGGCGGTCTCCGACATGGAGAGCAGCAGATCGAAGGCGAGCTGCGGCGAGCGGCTGCCGAGCAAGAGCCCCACGCCGCGCCGTACGATCTCGGTGCTCGGATCGCTCTCCTCGCCGAGATCGGGGTGGCTCGCCAGCGCAGCGCGCACCAGATCTTCGGCCCCCGCGGGATCGTCCGCGAGATCGAGCGCAGCGCAGGCGAGCGACAGCAAGCGCTCCCGACGTTCGCTCTGCGATTGACTCAGCTCGAGGCGAAGCGTGAGCACCGCCATCAGGCGCTCCAGCTCCCGGGTCTCCGCGTAGATGTACGCCAGTCGATCGAGCGCCGCGCCGTCTGCCGGCTCCAGGGCGAGCAGGCGCAGGTAGGCGCGCGCCTCGCCGGAGCGGAAGCTCTGGGTTTGATGGAAGGTGGCCAGCCTCCTGAGCGCCGCGCCCCGCGCCTCGCCGGTGGCGCGCACCACCATACGCTCGAGGATCGCACGGGTGAGTCGGGGGTCGTTCAGCTCCTCCAGGTAAGCCGACGCCCAGTCGAGCAAGGGATCGGCGATCTCGCCGAGCTCTTCCACGGCGAACAGCACGGAGGTCATGGCCTCACGTCGGCGCCCGAGCAGCCACAACCGATCGAGCGCGCCCCCTGCCAAAAGGGCGGTGCCCTCGCCGAAACGCTCTGCGCGCAAGGTCTCGTGCAGCGCGCGGGAGATGGCGTCGGCGTCGTTGCCGCTGGCGTGCAACGTGAGCAGCGCGAGGGCGGGCAAAGCATCGAACGGCGCGAGCGCCAAGTGCGCTTCGAGCGTCTCGCGCTGACCTCGCGCGTCGTTGACCCCGAACTGCGCCTGCGCGAGCAGGGACAAGAGCTCCGGCGTGTCGCCCAGCACGGTGCGGGCCGAGCGCAAGAGCGGCAATAGGCGCTGTGGCGGGAGCTCGTGGTGGTTCTGTACGATCAGGAGCGCGGCCGCGGCACAGCGCGGGTCGGAGGCCAGGGCGGTCTCCGCGTGCTCGATGGCTGCGGCCAGGTCGCCCGCGTCGAGACAAGCCCGGGCGAGGGCGCAGAGCATGATGGCGCGCTCGCGGGGATCGAGGCTCGCCGCCACGCGGCGGGAGAGCGCGTCACAGATCAAGGGAGCGTCCTTGAGCATGCGCGCGAATCGGAGCTGGAGCAGGGCGCCTTCACGATGTTTGGGGGCCAGGGTCAACAGCGCGAGGCATGCCTCGAGCGCGCCGCGCAGGTTCTGCGCGGCGTACTCCGCGTGGACCCAGCTCAACATGGCGGCGATCCGCGCGAAGTCGCTGCTCGCGTGCTGGACGCGCTGGCTCGCCAAGATGCACAGGCTCGTGGTGTCGCCGGTGAGGCGCGCGAGGCTCTCGAGCCGCGCACGCACGAGCATGTTGTGGGGCTCGGTCTCGAGCACCTTCTCGTAGAGCTTCTGCGCGGTGGTGCGCCGGGCCGGGTCGTCGCGGAGGTGATCGGCCAAGGCCAGGGCGGCCTGGCTGCGCCGCTCGGCTTCGGCCGCCCGCAGGTCGCTCTCCAGTCGGCGGGTCTCCGCTTCGTAGCGCGCTTCGCGCGCGTCCAAGGCTTCGGTTCGCTCGCCCGTGCGCGAAAGGCGCAGCCGTTCGGCCTCGCTGAGCGCCCAACGCTCGAGGAAAGGAGCGTCGGCGCGCAACGCCAGCTCGGCGAGCAGCGCGTCGAGGAGCGCTGCGGCGGTCTGCTCGGAGGGCGCGTCGCGCAGCGCGCGCTCGAGCGCCTCGCTCATCCGTCGCGGATCGGCGTCGCTCTCTGCGATCTGGCGGAGCGCCGCGCGCGCGCGCGGGTTACTCGGATCGGCGCACAGCGCCTGCGTATAGAGCTCGACGGCGAGCGTGGGCTCGCCCGGCAGCTCCAGTCGCGCGTCCGCGGCGCGCACGAGGTATTCGGCGCGCGTCGCTCCTTGCGCTGTCTGCGAAAGCTCCGCCGCCATCACCGCCACCTCCACCACGTCGCCATTGGTTGTGAGGTCGTTCAGGAGCGCACGGTTGATCGCGGCGTCGCCGCTGCCCAGCGTGTCGATCGCTTCGAGCAACAGGTCGGCCGCGAGATCGGGGCGCGCCGAGAGCTCTGAGCGGACAGCCGCGTTTCGGAAGAGCTTGCCCGCGATCTCGGGGCTGCGGGCGCGGCGTGCGGCTTGCGCGAGCACCGCCACGGCAGCCTCGACATGGCCTTCGGAGGCCAACACTGAGGCATAGTCGGAGGCCACTTCGGGATCGTTCGGAGCCAGCGTGCTCGCCCAGGCCAGGATCACGCGGGCCGATCTCGGCGCGCCCTCGCGGTAGCGCGCGCCAGCCTCGCGTGCGGCTTGCAGGGCGGCATCCACGTCGCCCCGCACCAGCAGCATGCGCGCGTAACGTTCGGCGATCGAGCCGTCCGCCGTGTCGAGCTCCGAGGCGTGTTTGAGCGCCCTCAGCGCGCTCGACTCCTTCCCAGCGCGGATCCCGTACCCCGAGGCTTGCACCAAAGCCCGCGCCTTCTGGGTCGGGTCCTGCAACAGCTCGGCCCAGCTCGCCGCATAGGCGTACGCGAGCTCGGGGCGCCCGATCACCGAACAGTTGCGCGCAGCGGCCTCGAGCGCGAGCGGATCGTCCGTGGCTGCTGCGGCGGCTTCGCGGCTCGCGCGCGCGCACTCGTCCGTGGAGTCGAAGTGCTCGCGCCAAGCTTGTCCGAGCGCGAGCCAGGCGCTCGCGCGCTCCTCTGCGGGCGCGCCCACTTGCTCGAGCTTCGCGATGCGTCGCTCGATGGCGTCCAACGGATCGTCGAGCGTGCCGACGGCCGCAGGAAACCACGTGGGCAAGGGGTCGATACCCAGCGGGCTCCGCAGCGCGCCCGGCTCTCCGGGAGCCAGCGCGGGCAAGGGCGAGAGCTGGGGTGGCTCGATGCTGCCGCGCGCGACCGGCTCCGGCGCAGGGGCGGGCGGGGCGATCGATGGGATGCGCGGCGCCGCGGGCGGAATGGACAGGCGCTTTTCGCTGAGCCGCGCGAGCCCGGCTCGGGTCAGGGCCGCGATGCGTGAGGGGGCCGCGGGATGACGCGCGAACAGCCCTGCGGTCTGCACGGGGCCTTCGAGGTTGCCGAAATCGGCCCAGGCCTCGGCGCGCTCGCGCTGTGGGGTATCGAGCCATTCGAACCACGCGTCGGCTTGGCGCCCGATCTTCTCGGCGTCGTGCAAGCTGGCTCGCCGCGTCAATCCATCGAGCACGAAGGGGAGCAAGGGGATCGTGGGGCCCTGCATCGCGTGGGGTTCGGGCGACAACAGGCCGGGTTGCTTCCCCGCGCGCTCTTCCTCTGCGAGGCCGCGCACGAAACGATCGATCCACAACGCGCGCCGCGTCTCGAGCAGCGCGTCGACCGGCACCAGATCCTTGAGCCGCAGCGCGGCCTCGAGCGGGACGCGTCGCTCCGACGCGAGCAGCTTTGCCTCGTTGAGCTCCTCGACGCTCAAGCGACCCGCGGCTACCAAGAATTCGCCGAGCGAGTCGTCCTCCGGCGCGGGGCGCACGTCGAACAGGGATCCCTTGAGCAGAACCAGGCGGCGTCCACCGGCCTCGATGCCGCCCGAGGCGGCGCGCGTCTCGAGCTCCAGGAGCAAGCGCGCGAGCGGGCTCGGAGCGATGGCGTGTATCGACATCGGCGCCGATCCTATCAGCCCGCGGATCCATTACGGAAGCGGCGGCTCCTCGAAAGCGAGAAGAAGGCGCGCTCGTGGCAGCCGCACGCTCAGCGAACCTGCAATTCGACGGGCATCGCCAGCGCCACGGGTTCCTGCATCTCCCCGAGCACAGTCAAAAGCGGCGAAGAAACCAGAGGCCGCGCCGCGCGCAGGACCTGCGCCACGGTGGCATGGAGCGCGGGTTGTGGGTGGCGCGTCGAGATCAGGCTCGCGATGGCGCGCATGGCGTCGTGTTGGTCGGGCCAGATGCGTGTGGCAGAGCGCGGGGTGAGCTTGCCCCGTTCGCGCGCCAGCGCGATGGCCTTGCCCAGGCCGCCAATTTCGTCGACCAAGCCCAGCTCACGCGCCCGCTCGCCGCCCATCACACGTCCCTCGGCCGCGGGCAACAGCGCGGCCACGGGGCGCTTGCGGCCGTGCGCGATCCGCGAGAGGAAGCGGTCGTAGGTGTCTTTGAGCATGTGCTCGAAACGGCTCCGCTCGCCGTCGGTGAAGGGCTCGAAGGGGCTGAGCCAGAGGGCATGGCGTCCGCGCCGCAGCGTGTCGACCTTCAACCCCGCGCGCGCGGTCAGGTCCTCGACCACCATCTTTCCACCCACGACGCCGATCGAGCCCACGATGGAGCCGGGAGCGGCGATGATGTGCGAGCCCGCCGAGGCGACGTAGTACCCGCCGCTGGCCGCCACGTCTCCGAGCGACACGATGACCGGCTTGCGACCCGCGACGCGTCGGACCATGTGCCACATGCGGTCGCTGGCCAACGCCGAGCCACCGGGGGATTCGATGCGCAGGACCACCGCGCGAGCCTGTCGATCGTCGCCCCAGCGCCGGAGCGCCTGGATGAACGGCTCGCTCGCCGTGCGGTCGAAGGCGGCCTCTTTGCTGTCCACGATCTCGCCCGTGAGATACGCGATGCCAAGGTAGGGCTGCGTCGGCTCCCCGGTCTCCGGCTTGCCGGAGAGCGCCCGAAACAAGTCTCGGATCGTGAGGCTCTTCTCGTCTCGCTCCTCGAAGACCGGACGCACGACGCGCGCGCTCGCGGCTGCCTTGGCCTTCGCGCGGGCCTCGTCGTCCTGCGCCACTGCGTCCACCAGCGCTTGCGACAGCGCTTCGGTGGCGGTGTACGGGCCGCCATCGAGGATGGTCTGCCAGGCCTCCGGCGTTCGCTCGTTGCGCACGCGCAGGTGCTTGCGGAAGGCTTCGTCGAGATCGTCGAGCAACCTCTCCATGCTCGCGCGCAGCTCGGGGCCGAGCTCCTCACGCGTGAATGGATCGGCGGCGCCCTTGTACTTGCCCATCTGCATCAGCTCGGCGCGCACACCGAGCGAGTCGAGGAGCTTCTTTCCGTGCAGCACTTGCGCGCCAAGGCCGACCAGGTTGAGCATCCCGGCGGGGCCTGCGCTCACGCGGTCGCAGTGCGAAGCGAGCGCGTAACCCGCGTTGTCCAGCTCATCGAAATGGCAGTGCACGGGCCGCTTCTGCGCGCGAAACGCCTCGAACACCTCCGCCAGGTCTTCCACGTCCCCGAGGTGCCCCTGGTGTTCGCCGAGACGCACGAACAGGCCCTTGGCCAGCGGCTCGTCGAGGAGCCCCTTCAAACGCCCCAGCGCCTCGCCGAGGCCGGGATCGCTCTCCCCGAGGAAGCTCGTGCCCTGCTCGGGCAGCGAACTGCGCAGGTCCAGCTCGTAGAGCGTGTCGGTGATGGGCTTCTTCAGTCCGGCGCTCTTGCGCGGCTCACCGCCGCAGCCCAGGCACGTCGCAATCCATGTCAGCAGTACGATTCGGGCAGACCAGGAGGAGCGCATCACGGAGCGCTCTCGTCGCTTGGCTCCGCGCTGGGGGCGTTCATCTCGCCCGCAGGTCTGTACTCTTCGACGCCGCCGGCGGGTTCGCGAGGTCCTTCGCTGCGCGTGGAGGCGCCGCCCTTGAGGTTCTCGATCTGCGTGCGGGCGTAGTTCGCCTTGGAGCCCGAGGGCAGGCGCTCGAGATAGGTCTGATAGGCCTCGACGGCGCTGCTCTTCTGTCCCAGCTTGCGGTAGGCGTCGCCCAGGCCGATGTTCGCTTCGGCATAGCCGCTGCTGGCCGCGCGATCGAAGTGAGAGAGCGCATCGCGGGCACGGCCCTCGGCAAGCAAGGCGAAGCCGAGGCCGCTGTGGGCTTCCGAGCCCGTGGCCCGCAAGGCGAGGGCGCTCTCGTAGGCTTGACGGGCGCCCGCCAGGTCTCCGCGCGAGGTCAGCTGATCTCCGCGGCTGACCCAGCCGCCGTAGTCGGTGGGGTCTTTGCTGCTGCTCGCGCTGGCGGTCCGGCTCTCGGTGTTGCGGCGCTTCTCGGGCTCCGCCGCGGCAGGCGCGGCCTCGCGAGCGGGGGGGGCAGCCGGAGCCGGCGTGGGCTCCGCCTTGGGCGTCTCTGCCTTGGCCGTCGCCTTCGGGGGCTCGCCCGGCGCGGGCGCGACGGGGGCGGTCGGTTCGGCCTCTGGGGCGACCGCCGGGGCAGGTTGGGGCGCCTCCACGCGGGCGGCAGCAGGTGGGTTCGGCTCGGCGCCCTTGGGGGATGGGCCCAGCATGTTCACGCCCACGAACCCTGCCCCGCCGAGCACGACCGCAAACCCGGCATAGAGCCAAATTTTGGAGCCTCCGGCGGTCGCGCGGGCGGGCGGAGCCTCGTCCTCAGACAGATAGAGCTTCACCGGCGCTGGGCCACCCGACGCGGGCCCGCGCTCCACGGTGCGCGGCGTATTGCCGAGCGGGCGTCCGATGACCGGCGCCTCCGAGGCGTAGTTGGGGGAGGCTTGGGGGACCGAACCCTGGGTCGTCGGCGCCTGGCTCACGGGCGCGCGCCGCGGCTCGTAGCCCGCGGGGCTGGTCGGCGTGCCGCCGAGCGGTTGCTGCGCGTTGGGGTTGGTAGGAATGCTGCTGATCGGCGCGGGCGCGACGCGCGGCGATTGGGCGGGGGCCACGGGCCGACCCGAGGGCGGCGGAAGAGCGCCCGGGATGCTGGGCACGCGGGGCGGCCCCGGGATTTGCGGATTCAGTGGCCCGACGCCGAGCATCGTGCGCTTGGCGGACGCCTTGTCGTGGGAGGGACCGGGTTGCGGATTGTTCTTGGCGGGGGGCATGGAGGTCTCGTTCACTTGAGCGTGGCGACCCGAGGGATCGGGGCGCTGCGCGCCAGGGGGGCTCGCAGCGCGGGAGAAGAAGTTCTTGAGCTCGGGAACGTCGCCGAGACGGCGAAACTCGAAGCCGTCGCGACCGAGCAAATCGTCGGCGCTGACCTCACCGTTGCGTACGCGAAGCTGCAGTTCGCGGAGCGAACTCAAGCTCTCGACGCGCCCCGATTTCGCAAAGCGCAGCTTGAGCGCGGGACGACCGGGCTCCTTCTTGCCCAGCACGCGAAAGACGTGGTTGCAGCTCGAGCACTTGACGGTCGCTCCTTTGTCTCCGAGCAGCGTCTCGTCGAACTCGTACTCAGCTCCGCACTTATCGCAGGTGACGTCCATTCCCGTGCGCGAACTCTACCGAAGGCGTTTCGGTGTGTCGAACATGCGAGGCCCGCTTGCGCTTCCAAGCGGCTGCTCCATAGCTCTCGGTACCCATGGAACGTCGCCGCCTCAGGCTGCATGGAACCCGCCCCCTCACCCCGGGCCCGGGTGAGCATGCTGCCCCCTCCCGCCGCGTCCCCGCGCCCGGCCGCTGCCTGTCCGTGAGCGACACCGAACAAGGGGACTTGGCCACCCTGTGGGCCCTGGATTTGCTGCAGGCATTCGCGGCCGAGGGGCGGCCCGTGGGGGTGATCTTCACGTCCTTCGAGCACGCCCCGGAGCTCTCGCGCGAGCGCATGGATCGCGCCCTCGCGGAGGCCTCGGTCGTCCGCACCTGGTCGGTGAGCCGCGAACCAGACACTTTCCAGGACTTGCTCGGCCAGCTGCCCGAAGGTCTCACGTCCGCGCCGGCCTGGCTTCTGGTGGGTGCCCCCGCGCTGCTGGCCTTCGAGCCCTACCTCGGGGTGCTGGTGACCGGTGATCGGGGGCCCGAGCGCTGGCCCCCCGGCCTGCGTGCGCTTCGGCCTGGGCTCGCCCTGGAGGTGGCCGACCTGCGTCCCAGCCTCGCCCGCGCCCTCGCTCGCGCACTTCTGACCACAACCTAGGTAAGTCGCCCCGGTTTTCGAGCCGGTTTCTTCATTTACGGACTCTCTTGCGATTTCGTATTCTTGTTCTGTGCAGAACTCTGGGGGAAAGGGCTTGTACGCGCGCCTGGAGGCCGGCGTACCCATCGTGTTCGACGGGGGAGTACGAGGTGCGCTCCAGCGCTCCGGCTTCAGCGTCGATTCCGGGCTGGAAACGGCGGCCGTACTCGGGGGGAGGCAAGCTCTCTTGTCCGAGGCCCACGAGGCCTTCTGCGGCGCGGGCGCCCACGTGCTGCGCACCAACACCGCGCATACCACGCCCGACGCGCTCCAACGGGTGGGCTACGGCTACCGCGCCGCCAAGCTGACCTCGCTCGCTGTGGACCTGGCCCGCGAGGTGGCCGACACCTCGGGCCGCCCTGTATGCGTCGCCGGCGTGCTCCCCCCGATGCGAGGGGCTGACAGCAAGCTGCGTGGGGAGCAAGCCGCGCACGCGCAGCGCCTCGCCGCCTCCGGCTGTGATCTGATCTTCGTGGACGCAGCCTCGACGCTGCGGGAGGCGGTGGTCGCGACCAGCGCGGCGCTGCTGACGGATCTCCCGGTGCTGGTCTCCATACGCGTGCTCGAGGGCGGCACCCTGCCTGGCGGCGAGCAACTCGAGGCCGTGTGCGGCGCGCTCTCCGGCGCCGGCGCGGGCGGGTTCATCGCCATTCCGAGCGATCCCATGGCTGAACTGCGCGCCATCAGCGCGCTCTCGAACGTCGGCCGCCCGTGGGGCGTCTGGCACGGCGGACCTGACGAACTGTCCCCCGAGGCCTATGCCGAGCGGGCGTTCGAGCTGGTCTCCGAGGGCGCGACGTTGCTCTCGGGCGAAGACATGGTGACTCCCGAGCACCTCTCGGCCCTGTTCGAGCGCGTCCCGCAGGCGCAGCGCGAGCTGAGGCGCGCGAGCACCTTCCCCGGCCCAGTGGCCCTGCGCGGAATCACCAACTTGCCGCCGCGGATGTAGGGCGTAACGTTGTCGCCATGTCGGAACAGAGTGTCGTCCCCTACGTGCCAGGATTGGCCGGGGTGCCCGCCGCGCGCTCGAGCGTGTGCTTCATCGACGGTGAGACCGGACGGCTGCAGTACCGCGGCTATCCCGTCGAGATCCTCGCCGATCGCTGCACGTTCGAGGAGGTTGCCTACCTGCTCTTGTTCGGCAATCTGCCGTCCGAGCAGGAGCTGAACGGGTTCAAGACCGAGCTCGCGGCGGAGCGTCGGCTGAAGTTTCGCGTCGTCGACATGCTCAAGCTCTTTCCTGAGAGCGGCCACCCGATGGACGCGCTGGCGGCCACGATCGCCGCCATGGGCATGTTTTATCCGGGCGATCACATCCATGACCAGGAGTACCTGCGTCTGTGCGCGGTGCGCCTGGTGGCCAAGGTACCAACCATCGTGGCCGCCTTTCATCGCATTCGCCGCGGCGACGATCCCATTCCGCCCCGTCCCGACCTCAACCACGCCGCCAACTTCCTGTACATGCTCACTGGCGAGGAGCCCGAGCTGTTGGTCAGCAACGCGCTCAACACCATGCTCGTGCTGCACGCCGAGCACTCGATGGCGCCTTCCACGTTCTCCGCCCGCGTGGCCGCCTCCACGCTCGCCGATCCGTACGCCGTGGTGTCCTCGGCCGTGATGACGCTCTCGGGTTCGCTGCATGGCGGCGCCAACGAGGCCGTGTTGCGCATGCTGCGCTCGATACCGGCCACCGGGCCCAGCGCGATCCGCGAGTGGGCCGAGGACCGCCTGGCCCGCAAGGAGAAGATCAGCGGCTTCGGGCACCGCGAGTACAAGGTGAAGGACCCGCGCGCCACCATCGAGCAGCGCCTGATCGACGAGCTGTTCGAGCGCTTTGGGCGCTCCGCCATCTACGACACCGCGGTCGAGCTCGAGGCCCAGATGCGTGCGCTGGTCGGGGCACGCGAACTGTACCCGAACGTCGACTACTACAGCGGCATCGTCTACGAGATGCTGGGCTTGCCCACCGATCTGTTCACGCCGATGTACGCGGTGGCGCGCGTGCCCGGCTGGCTCGCGCATCTGTTCGAGCAGATCGAGAACAACCGCATGTTCAGGCCGTCGCAAGTGTGGGAGGGGCAGATCGATCGCCCCTACGTGGCGCGCGCCGATCGCAAGTAGCTCTCTCTCACAGGAGCTCGCGCAGCTTCTTCTTTTGCACCTTGCCCATGGCGTTCTTCGGTAGATCTGTGAGCACGCGCACCTCGCGCGGGCGCTTGTGCGGGGCGAGCGATCGCGCCACGTGGTCGGCGAGTTCGCGCTCGGTGGGCGCAGGCTGCAGCCCGAGACCGTCCGCGTTGGACGCGTACAGCACCACGAAGGCCACGATGCGCTCCCCCAGATCCTCGTCGGCCACGCCCAACACCGCCGCCTCGCGTACCGCGGGGTGCTCCAGCAGCGCGCCCTCGACCTCGCCCGCGCCCACCTTGAACCCGCCGGTCTTGATCAGGTCGGTGGCCTTGCGTCCCACGATCCGTAGGTAGCCGTCCGGGCCCATCGTCGCGAGATCGCCGGTGTAGAACCAGCCATCGTCGTCGAGCGCTTCTCGCGTCGCCTCCGGTCGGTTCAAATAGCCAAGGAACACGTTGGGGCCGCGCACGGCGACCTCCCCGATGGAGGTGTCGTCGTGGGCCTCGATGGGCTCGCGCTGATCGTTCACCAGCCGAATCTCCACGCCCGGCAAGGCGCGCCCGACGTAGCCAGGGCGGCGCTCTCCGTCCGCGCGTACGGCGGTGTTGATCAGGGTCTCGCTCAGCCCGTAGCGCTCGCACACCCGCTGCCCCGTGAGGCGTTCGATCCGCGCATGCTCGCGGGCGGGGAGGGCAGCGGAGCCCGACACCAACAGGCGCGCCGCGCCGAGGCCCGCGCGCACGGCGGGGTCGCTCTCGGCGGCCTCGGCCAGCCGGCGATACATGGTGGGCACCGCGTAGAGCACGCTGTTTCCGCTCAAGGCAGCGCTCAAGGTCGTGGGGTCGAACTTGGGAATCCAGTGCAGCGCCGCGCCCGTGCGCAGCGCGCCGAACAACCCAAAAACCAGCCCGTGCACGTGAAACAGGGGCAAAGCATGGACGATGGTGTCCGCCTCGGAGAGCTGCCAGGCGTCGCTCAGGCCGTCTAGCGTGGAGGCCAGATTGCGGTAACTCAGCACGGCCCCCTTGGGGGCGCCGGTGGTGCCGGAGGTGTACACGAGCAGAACGGGATCGTCCGGGTTTTCGTTCTCCTCGCGCGGTGCGCGTGGCGTGACCATGGAGGCTTGCGCGAAGCTGAAGCCGTGCACGGGAACGTCGGGGGAGCGCTGCCGGTCGTGCTCCGGGTACGCGGAGAACACGAGCTTGGGCTGGGCGTCCTCGAGGATATGGTTGAGCTCCTTGTCTCCCAGCGCGGGATTCAGGGGCACCGTGACCACGTTGCTGGCCACCGCGCCCACGAACCCGAGCAGGGTCTCGAGCTCCGGGTGGGCCCAGACCGCGACGCGGTCTCCCTTCTCGACCCCGAGCGACGCGAGTGAGCGCCGGAACGCCGCGCACGCCGTGGCCAGGGTGGCGTAGTCGAGTTCGCGCTGACCAAAGCGGAGGGCGGGCCGCACTTCGGGCGAAAGCAGACGAGGGAACAGCGGCCGCGAGCTCATCCTGGGTTCTCCGTTCAAGGGGCAGCTAAGCCCGTGAGCAGACAGTCGAAGCGGGCCCTGGGGGCCGCGCGAGCACAAAGTCGAAGCGGGCCCTGGGGCCGCGCGAGCGCAAATTTGGACGAGGGACCGAGCAGAGGGCCCGTCCCTGGCATTCGCGCCAGTGTAGCAAGCCTTTCGCCGGGTTTTTGATAGGCTCTGCGCCGGGTTCACGATGTCGCCACCTCTGCGCGCAAAAGCGGCCACGGAAGCGCTCCTCTTTTTGCTCGCGGGCGGCACCGCCCGCTTTGACCGGGGCCTTTCGCGACCCGTCCTGGCGACCGCGGGCGTCCTGTCGATCCTCCTGCTGGTCTTGGCCGGTGTGGGGCCCGCCAGCTTGCGTGCGCCCGCGTTCGCGCTCGGTCCCGGGGAGGGCATCGACGTGCGCCGCGTGCGTGTCGGGGGCTTTGACGAGGATCCGAGGCCAAAGGCCGCCCAGCGCATCGCCTGGGAAGTGCGCAAGCGAACCAGCATCGAGACCACCCTCGAGCCGAGCGTGACGCGTTTCGACGATCCTTCGGTGTTCCGCACGCCCTTGCTCTACTGGGCCGGTGATCGCGCGTTCGAGCCCCTGAGCGAGAAGGAGCTCACGGGGCTGCGTCGCTTCGTGGAGTACGGCGGCTTCGTGCTGATCGATGATGCCGCCCCGGAGTCGAGCGGCTTCGATGCCAGCGTGCGCCGCGACCTTTCGCGCGCGTTCCCCAACGAGCGGCTACAGCGCCTCGACCGTCAGCACACCATCTTCCGTAGCTTTTACCTGCTCGACCGCCCGGTGGGGCGCGTGGGCGAGCCAGGGTACCTCGAGGCGATCACCCACGCCGGCCGCGCTGCCGTGGTGTACAGCCGGCACGATCTGGGCGGCGCGTGGGCGCGCGACGAGAACGGAGAGGCTGCCTATGCGATCACGCCCGGAGGACTGGCCCAGCGCGAGCAGGCCATTCGCCTCGGCGTGAACCTGGTGATGTACGCCCTGTGTCTCGATTACAAGGACGACCAGGTGCACGCACCGTTCATCTTGCGGCGGCGCGGGGGCAGGCCTTGAAGGTCTGGGGTCGCGCATGAAGTCCGAGATCGCCACGCACTGGCAGATCGGCTGGGGCGTGCCCGGTGGCGTCGCTACGGCGCTGGTCGTGGGCGTCGTGTTGTTCGCGCTGTGCGCGCTGGGGTCTTTCATCAAGATCCGCGGTGCGCGCGGGGCCACGTTGATCGCGCTGCGCTGGCTGAGCGGGCTCGCGATCTTCGCCTTGACGACCCAGCCCACCTTTTGGGCCGAGCGCGTGCGCACTGAGCCGGGGGCACTGGCCGTGGTCGTCGATGGCTCACGCAGCATGGGGGTGCGCACGGACGACACGACGCGCATGGCGCGCGCGCGCAAGCTGGTGGAGCGCTGGCTCAAGAGCGCGCGCGGACAGGAGGCGGAGTGGTTCATCCTGGGGGATGAGGCGGCGGCCGTGGAGCCTACGAAACTCGCCGAGCACCTCAGCCCTCAGGCCCCAGCGACCGGGTTGATCCGGCACGTGAACGAGCTCAGTGGGCGCGACGATCTCGGCGCCATCGTCGTGTTGAGCGACGGGGCCGACACCCAGACCAATGCCGTGCCGCAGAGCCTCGCAACCCGCGTCCACAGCGTGTTCACGGGCGACGCCCGGGCGCTCCGTGACGACGCTATCATGCGCATCCAGCCGGACTCGGTGGCCTTCCTGCACGGTCAAGCGCGCGTGCACGTGACCGTCAGCAGTACGGGCCTCGGTGACCGTTCTCTGGAGGTGGATCTGAAACGAGACGGCGCCGTGATCGCGAGCCAGAGCCTCGAGGTGAAGGAGGGCAGCGAGGCCTCCGTCGAGCTCGCCTTCGAGCCGCTCAACCTCGGGCGCGAGGTCTACACGCTCGAACTCGACACCGACGATCGCGACGACGTGCCCGAGAACAACGTGCGACCGTTCGTCGCCCGCGTGACCCGCGATCGCATGCGTGTGTTGCACGTATCGGGCCGTCCGAGCTGGGATCAGCGCTTCTTGCGCGGGTTCTTGAAGCGCGATCCCTCCATCGACCTCGTGTCGTTCTTCATCCTACGCAGCGTGCACGACTTGACGATGTCGAGTCCGTCCGAGCTCGCGTTGATCCCGTTCCCCACCGATGAGCTGTTCCGCCAGCACCTCACGAGCTTCGACTTGGTCGTGTTGCAGGACTTCGATTACGCGCCGTACCAGATGGCGCCCTACCTCCCGCTGATCCGCAACTATGTGGAGCAGGGGGGCGGCCTCGCGATGATCGGCGGTTCGTTGAGTTTCGACGGGGGGGGCTACTCGAACACGCCCCTCGCAGACGCGCTGCCCGTGCGCATGCGTCCCGCGAGCTCCTCGGGGGCCGCCATCGTCGAGGGCGCCTTCTCACCCGAGCCGGTCGCCGGGCTCCTCCACCACCCCTTGTTGGAGCTCTACCCCGAGCCCGCCCAGACCGTGGCCGCCTTCCGCAGCCTCGCTCCGCTGGTCGGGGCCAACTCGCTCTTGGGCGTCCAGTCGAACGGACTCGCGCTGCTCGAGCACCCGAACGCGCGTACGCCGGACGGGCGCAAGCTACCGATCCTGAGCGTGGGGCGCTTCGGCCGCGGCCGCTCGCTCGCGTTCGCCACGGACACGAGCTGGCATTGGAGCATGCCGACGGCGGGGCGCGGCAAGGATCCTTCCGTCTACGATCGCTTCTGGGATCGCACGGTCCGCTGGCTGACCCGCGATCCGCTGCTCGAGCCGGCCTCGTTGAGCCTCGATCGCGAGACCTATCTGCCGGGTGCGCGCGTGGAGGTGAGCGGGCTCGCCCGCGAGGACACCTACCGTCCGATCAAGCACGCGGAGGTATCGGTCGCCATCGTGGCCGAGCGGGGAGGGGCGAGGGCGTCGCGCTCAGGCGCCTCGCCAGGGCGAGCGGGCGGTGAAGAGGTGTACGGGCAACTGCAGGTGCAGACCGACGATCAGGGGCGCGTTCAGGCCGTGCTGCAGGCGCCCGAGGAGCCCGGCGCCTACACGGCGCTGCTCTGGCACAACGGTCAAGAGATCGCGCGCATGCCGCTGGTGGTAGAGCTGTCGGGGGTGGAGCTCGCCGATCCACGCCCCCGTCCCGCCTTGCTGCGCGAACTCGCCGAAAAGACCGGGGGACGGTTCATCGCCGATGCGGCGCGCGCGCCGGCCCTGGAGGAGCTCGATTCGAGCCGCACGAGCTCGCTCGGAACGGTGCGCCACGCGCCCTTCGGGCAGGTCACCTGGGCGCTCTCGTTGTTCGCGCTGATCGCCCTGGAGTGGGCGCTCAGGCGGCGTTGGGGCGAGCGCTGAACGGGAGAGCGTTCGTCGCGCGGGCTCATCGCGCGGGCTCATCGCGCCACCTCCGCGCTCCGCCGCGTGAGGCCCTTGAGCGCTTCGCGCGCGCGTGCGTGCCCCGGCGAAAGCGCGAGCGCTCGTTCGTACGCGCGTCGGGCGCCCGCCACGTCCTCTGCGCGCACGCGGATCTCGCCGAGTAGGAGCCAACCATCGAGCGACCTCGGCGTGCGCTCCACCAGCGCGCGGGCCTCGCGTTCGGCCCGATCGAGCGCGCCGCCTTCCAAAGAGAGCCGCGCGCGCAGGAGGGCGCAGGTCGGCTGCGCGCCGCATCGCACGCCGTCGCGCGTCAAGAGCGCGTGGCCTTCTTCCGCGCGTCCCGTGCTGCCGAGCGCGTAGGCGAGATCCGCCCGCAGCTCGATCTGCTCTGGATCGCCCGAGAGCGCCTCCGAGAGCTGCTCGACGGCCCCGCGCGCGTCCCCTCGTGCGAGCAGGAGGAGCCCTAGCTCGCGTGCGAGCGCGAGGTCTTCGGGGGCCAGGGCGCGCGCGAGGAGCAGCGCCTCGCGCGCGAGATCGAGGCGCTCTCGCGCGATGGCCTGGGCCGCGATCTGGCGCAGACACGGGGCCGCCCCCAGGTCTCCGCGGGCGCTTCCGTATCGGACCACCTCCAGCGCCCGGGGGAACTCGCCCCGCAGCGAAAGGTGCACGGCGAGGTGCCCGAGCGCGCGCCGCCAGTGGACGTTGCTCTCCGCTTCGTCGCGCGCGCGCTGTTCGGGCAGCGCCCGCCACGTACGCTCTGCCTGGATGTGCTGCGCTTTGGTGCGTCGCAGCACCACGTCGGTCGCGCAGGGCGCGCTCAGCTCACCGTAGCGCACCCAGGGCGCTGGCTCCTCGGGGCTGCGCGCGATCACCCGCGCGATCAGCGCGAGGGCACGCTCGGGCCGCCCCTGCGCCTGCTCGGCCTGTGCGAGCACGCGCAGATCGCGCGCGGAGAGCTCGGCGCGCGCGCGCGGGCACATCCACACGAGCAGACACCCCACGGCGCAAAGCCAGCGTCGCATGGGCCGAGCCTAGCTCGTCGCGGGCGGCGGATGGGCGCCGCGCCTGACAATCGTGCCGGCTGGCCCTAAGAATGGGGTCCGTGTCGCCCGTCTCCGAAGCCACCCGTGAGCGCATCCTCGCCGTGCTACGTCGCCACGGGCGGGAGGCGACCTCCTTTCAAATCCTCGAGCCGGGCCTCGCCTATTGGTTCGACGCCGGCGCAGACGCCGTGATCGCCTACGCGGACACCGGCGGGGCCTGGGTCACCGTGGGCGAGCCGGTGTGCGCGCCCGAGCGCGTGCCGGAGGTGGTCTCCGCGTTTCGTGCCGCAGCGCGGCAAGCGGGCAAGCGACTGCGCTTTTTCCACGTGAGCGAGTCGTTCGCCGAGCGGGCCGACCTGCGTTCGACGCACATCGGTGAGCAACCCGTCTGGGATCCTGTCCAATGGGCAGACACCGTGGCGAATCATCGCAGCCTGCGCGAGCAGCTCCGGCGCGCCCGTAACAAGGGTGTGTCGGTGCGGCTTGCGCCCAGCGGCGAGCTGGCCGATCCCGAGAGCGCCACGCGCCGTGGCTGTGAGCAGCTGATCGCGCGTTGGCTCTCGTCGCGCCGCATGGGCGAGATGAAGTTCATGGTCCTGGTGCATCCCTTCGAGTTCGCGGCGGAGCGCAAGTTCGCGCTGGCCGAGCGGGATGGCGTGCTCGTGGGGCTCGCGGTCGCGATCCCGGTCTACGCGGTGGGGGGCTGGTTCATCGAGGATCTCTTGCGCGATCCGGAGGCCCCGAACGGCACGGCGGAGCTCCTGGTCGACACGCTCTTTCGCGCCTTCGCGGCGGAAGGAGCACGCTACGCCACGCTGGGACTTGCGCCCCTCTCGGGCGAACTCGGTCGCGTGCTCACGCTGACACGCGACACCACCAATCGCCTCTACAACTTCACCGGGGTGCGCGCGTTCAAGGAGAAGCTGCGACCCCAGCGCTGGGACCCGGTGCACCTCGCGTTCCCGCCCGGCGAGATCGGCGTGCTCGCCCTGCGCGACGTGCTCTCCGCCTTCGCCCCGGGCGGCCTGATCCCCTTCGCCGTGAACAGCCTGGTGCACCAGCGGCGGCTCGCGACCCTGCTGCTCGCTTCCCTGCTCGTACCGTGGACCCTCGCGCTCGCCGCGATCGACAGCGGTCGTTGGTTCCCGAGCCACCGCGTCCACGTCGCCTGGATCGCGTTCGACGTCCTGTTGATCGGACTGATGTTCTCCCTCGTGCGCCGCTGGCGGGCGCGCATCGCCGCCCTGGTGGTCGCGCTCACCACCCTGGATGCACTGCTCACCACGGTCCAGACCCTGCTCTGGAACGTCTGGACCACCCGCGGTGCGCTGGAGTGGACGTTCGTGCTCGTGGGCTGTGCGGGGCCGTTGCTCGCGGCCGCCTTCTTCTGGACCACCCGCCTGGTTTCGGTCCGCAGCTTGCTGCACCGACCCGCGGGCGCGGCCTAGCAGGGGACGGAATATTCGTTCCTCGTTAGCGCCCGACGGGACCACGCGGGGCGTTAACGAAGAATGAATACTCCGTCCCCACCACTTGGGCTCTCTAGCTTGACACTTGGGGGGGCATCCTCTAAATATCCGGCTCGCTTCGCTACCCCTGGGAGCGAGGTTCCTCCTCGGAATATTTGGAGGATTCGGGAATCGTCTAATGGTAGGACGCCAGATTCTGGTTCTGGCTATCGGGGTTCGAATCCCTGTTCCCGAGCCAGCTCATCTGAGTGAAATCGGCCCCATCGTCTAGCGGTTAGGACATCGGCCTCTCACGCCGGTAACACGAGTTCGAGTCTCGTTGGGGTCACCAGAAAGCAGTCTGCGGGGACGTCGTCACAGGGCGACGTCCCCGCAGCTGTTTGGGCGCCCGGTTTCGTTCGGTTTGGCTCGCCAGTGCATCCGGCCATTTGAACGCTAGGCTCCCGGAGCCGTGTCCTCCCTGCTGCCGGAATCGTTCTTCGCGCGTGAGTGCCTCGCGGTGGCGCACGGACTACTCGGCAAGCTCGTGCGGCACGGGCCCGTCACGCTGCGGATCACCGAGCTTGAGGCCTATCGCTATCCCTACGACTCGGCGAGCCACTGCCATCGCGGCCGCACCCCACGCAACATGCCCATGTGGGGACCTCCTGGGCGAGCGTACGTGTACCTTTGCTACGGCATGCACCAGATGTTCAACGTGGTAGCCGACGTGGAAGGCCGCGGATCGGCGGTGCTGATCCGCGCGTGCGAGCCCGTGTCGGGGCTCGATCACATCGCGCAGCGCCGCGGGGGCAAGCGCGGCCCGGTGAGCCTCACGGGGCCGGGCAAGGTGGCCTCGGCGCTCTCGCTCGACACCAGCCACTGTCACCACCCGCTGTTTGAGCCGGGGGGCGTGGAGATCCTCGACGCCCCTGCAGTCGATTCCTTCTTGATCGGTCCGCGCGTGGGCATCGATTACGCGGCGCCTGTCCATCGCGATGCGCTCTGGCGGCTCGCCATCCCCGACTCGCCGTGGGTGAGCGAGCGCCGCGAGCTCAGGCCCTGGACCCGGGGCGTGACGCGCTATCTGTCACAGGAGCGAGACACCGCGGCCGAGCCAGCGCTCGTTGTGTCGTCGCGGGGTGGACTCAAGCCAAAGCGCGCCCGGCGCACCGGCTGAACGCGCGCCTCAGCTCTCACTCCAGGCGGCCTTGATGGCGCGGTACGTGGCCACGGCCTCTTCGCTCAACTCCAGGGCGCCGGACTCCACCAGCTTTTGGTGAATGGCCTTGGGATCCTTGTCCCAGCCCTCCGGCAGCTCGAGCTTCACGCTGAGCGCGTCGCTCCCGAACACACCCTGGGCGTCCAGCGACCACAGGTTCTCGGCAGCGAGGAACTGGCCCGCCGCCTTGCGCACGTCAGGTGTCAGCGTCGGTGAGAGGGGAAACACGTCGTAGACGCCGGCTTGATCGTCGGGCAAGCCCAGGTGCTTGCGCAGGGCCGCGTGGGCGGCGCGATCGATAGGCAACTCCACCAGATCCAAGTTGGAGATGGCCTGGCCCTTCGTGGCCTTGAGCGCGCGGTCGTAGGCTTCGCCGTGCGCGCGGGTGACGGCCGCCGGACGGGCTTCGGCGTCGAGTACGGCCGTGATGACGATGAAAGGATGTTTTGCCTCGGAGCCGCCCATGGTGGCGCGCAATCTGACGTGAAGGACAGCCTCCCGCAAGCGTCCGAGACACACCGGGAAATTGGCCGCGCGAGCAGCGGCATGGCGCTCCCGACTGTGCTAGCTGTTCGGCCGCGGTATGGATATCTTTTGGGCGAATGCAGGCGTTCATTCACTCCCGTCTTCTCAGCGCGTCGAAGTCCTGGTGCATGATGGTGCGAGCGACCTGAGGCTCTGGCCGGGTCCGGGCCCCGATCGCAGCTTGCTCGACGCGTACGGCCCAGGGTTGCGTGAGGCGCTCGAGAAGCAGCGCGAGAAGAGCGGCGGGGAGCTGGCCATCGGGGAGGTCGTGCGCATTCACCCGGGCAAGCTGCACTGCAACTACTTGCTGTGGGCGGTCACGCGCGGACCCGAGCACAACGCCCAACAGGCAGACGCCCCGAAGCTCGAGATCATCGAGCAGGTGGTGATGCGCTGTCTGGAGATCGCCGCCAACAACAACTCGGTGAGCGTCGGTTTCGGTGCCCTGGGGGATGGCCCCAAGGCCATCGCGCCCGAGGAGCGGCTGGCCGCCATCGTGCGGGCGGCCCACCGCTATCACGAGTCCAGTCGCGCCGCGCGCATCGAGATCGTGCGCGTGTGCGATCCGCGCAGCGGCATCACGGCGATGGCCCGTCGTCTGGTCGGTCGGCTCGCGCAGACCGCGCCGGAGCCGCCCCCCAGTGTGCGGGAAGCGCTCCTGGGGTCGTCCGCAGCCAGAAAGACGCTCACCGGGAGCAGGGGAGGGCGCCCGAACATGGCGACGGTGACCAGCAGTCGCCGACGCCTCCCCGAGACGCTCGATCCCGCCGACATCGCGCAAAAGCGCGTAACCTCGCCCCCCTACGATCGCACCCATCGCTACAAGGAAGGCGATTGGTTCGTTCACGCGCGCTTTGGCGTGGGACAGGTGAAGCGCCTTACGCCCGAGGGAGCGATCGACGTGCTGTTCGAAGATGGCACGATGAAGAAGATGCTCCACGCGCAGTCAGGCTAGTCGCCCGAAAGCTACGCGCGCGGCCGTTCAACCGCCCTCGAACCACGTCATCATGCGTATCGAAGTCAATCCGCAGCACCCCGAGCCCCGAAAGATCCAACGGGCCGTCGATGCTCTCCAGCAAGGAGAGGTGATCGTGTACCCGACGGATACCGTGTACGGCATCGGCTGTGCGCTCGGGCACAAACGCGCGGTCGACCGCATCTTCCATCTCACCGGCAAGAACGAGACGCAACCGCTCACCCTCGTGTGCACGGATCTGAGCGACATCGCGAAGTACGCGGTGGTGGAGAACACCCATTACCGCCTGGTCAAGCGGCTCTTGCCCGGGCCGTACACGTTCATTCTGCCGGCGACACGTGAGGTGCCGCGCATGCTCCTGAGCAAGCGCAAGACCGTGGGCATCCGCGTGCCCGATCACCCGGTGGCCCTGGCCCTCACCCGCGCGCTCGGCGCGCCGGTGCTGTCCACCAGCGCGAGCTACAAGGGCGAGGAAACCCTGAACGATCCGGCCGAAATCGTGCAACGATTCAAGGGTATCGAGCTCGTGCTCGACGCAGGCTTCTGCGGCGTGGTGTCGTCCACCGTCGTCGATCTGACGGGAACCGAGCCTGTGATCGTGCGCGAGGGAGCGGGACCCGTGGATGGCGTCATCTGAGGAGCTGAGCGAGCTGGCAGGAGACCGCTTCGGCGCGCACCGCGTGCTCGTGCCCGCGGGAGCCTTGCCGCAGGCCGCCGAGCGCCTGGACAACGACTTCGGACGCGCATTCGACAACGAGATCCTGCTCCACGTCGACACCTTGAACATCGACGCCGCGAGCTTTCGCCAGATGATGGAGGCGTGCTCGGGGGATCCCGCGGGGGTAGCAGAGCGCGTGCGGGCTACCGTGTCTGCGCGTGGCAAGCAGCACAATCCGGTGACCGGCTCGGGCGGCATGCTGCTCGGCACCGTGGCGCGCGTGGGATCGAAGCTCGGCGCACGCGCGCGCGTCGGGCAGCGCATCGCGAGCCTGGTCTCGCTCACCTTGACCCCGCTGCGCATCGACGAGATCAGGGGCGTGCGAGCTGCTTCGGCCCAGCTCGACGTGCGCGGTCAAGCCGTGCTCTTCGCCTCGGGGCCCTTCGCGGCGCTGCCGAACGACCTCCCGGAGCGGGTGGCGCTCGCGGCGCTCGACGTGTGTGGTGCGCCCGCGCTGGTCGCGCGCTCGGTGGGCCCAGGCCAACGCGTGCTCATCCTCGGCGCGGGCGGCAAGAGCGGCCTGTTGTGTGCTAGCGAGGCGCGCCGGCAGGTCGGCTCGGGCGGGCGGGTGATCGGCGTGGAAGCGAGCACACAGGCCGCCGCCGAGCTGCGCGAGCTGGGCGCCTGCGACAGCGTCATCGCGTGCGATGCGCGCACGCCCCTTTCGCTGCGCGGCGCGGCGCTGGCCGAAAACGATGGCCGTGAGTTCGACCTGGTGGTCTCGTGCGTCAACGTCGAGGGCGCCGAGCTGGGCGCCATCCTGTGCACCCGGCCGCGTGGGCGCGTGGTCTTCTTTGCCATGACGACCAGCTTCGCGCGCGCCGCGCTGGGCGCCGAGGGGGTGGGCAAGGACGTCGAACTGTGGATCGGCAACGGCTTCGCCGAGGGGCACGCCGAGCTCACGCTGCAGCTCCTGCGCCACGATCCTGCGCTGTGCGCCCTGTTTCGTCGCCGCTACGGCTGAGGCCTCGCTCCTGTTTGAGGCGCGGACCTCAGCGGTGGCGGAGCACGAAGCTCCAAATCCGGTCGGCGAGCTCGCGCTTGCTCAAGAGGCCCTGATCCTCGGCGCCCGCGGCGTGCACGAACGTGGCGTGGTTGGTGTCGCCGCCGAGGCCGTCGCGGGCGTGGTTGGCGATCACCAGATCCACCTTCTTCTTGCGCAGCTTGTCCTGCGCGTAGGTGACGACCTGCTCGGTCTCGAGCGCGAAGCCCACGAGATAGGGCCTTCGCCCCTTGCGCGTGGCCCCGAGGTCCGCGAGGATGTCGGGGTTTTTCACCAACTTGAGCGTGAGCTCGTCGCTCTTCTTGAGCTTCTGCGCGCTCACCTTGTCCGGGCGGTAATCGGCCACCGCGGCGGTCATCACCACGGCGTCCACCTGCTCGCGCTCGCCCAGCACCGCCTCGTGCATCTCGCGCGCGGAGCGCACGTGCACCACGCGACAGCCCGCGGGCGGCGCGAGGTTTACGGGGCCGGTCACGAGCACCACCTCCGCGCCCCGAGCGATCGCGCGCTCCGCGATGGCGTAGCCCATGCGTCCCGAGGAGCGATTGCTGAGAAAGCGCACCGGATCGAGATCTTCCACCGTGGGCCCGGCCGAGATCAGCACGCGCAGCCCCGCGAGGTCACGCTCGGCGGGCGCAAAGAGCGCCTCGCACGCGTCCGCGATCGCCTCCGGCTCGGTCATGCGCCCGAAGCCCTCCTCGCCGCTCGCGAGCTTGCCATGAACCGGCCCCACCACGTGCAAGCCGTCCTCCTTGAGCCAGCCGAGCGCGCGCTGGGTGGCCTTGGAGTTCCACATGCGGTGGTGCATCGCCGGCGCGAGCAGCACGGGCACGTCGGCGCAGCGCAGGGTGGCGAGCACCGCGTCGTCCGCCATGCCGGCGGCAGCGCGCGCGATCATGTTGGCGGTGGCCGGGGCGATCACGATGGCCTCCGCCCAGGCCGCGAGCTCCACGTGCACCTCGCCCGCGTAGTGCGGATCCCAGAGGTCCAGCACGGGTGGGGTGCCGGTGAGGCCGGTGAACGTCACCGGGCCCACGAAGCGCGCCGCGCTCGGGCTCATGGCCACGCGCACCTCGGCGCCGCGGCGCATCAGCTCGCGCACCAGCTGCACGGCCTTGAAAGCGGCGATTCCACCGCCCACACCGACCACGATTCGCTTTCTCGTCACAGACGACATCAAAGCTTCACGTTAGCCTCTCACGGAACCTGCGGCATGCCCTCGCGCGCCGTCCAGCCCGAGCTCCCGGTCTTGCCCTCACGCTTCAGGGTCTCCTTCAGGCCCTCGATGCCCGGACCCATCGTCAGCACCAGGTACTCGTCCGCCTGATATTCGCGGTGCTGGTCGCCCTTGGGCGGGACGTACCCGGCGGGCGCGGCAGGCCCCGTCCCCACGCGCCAGATCTGGGTGGTCGCGGGATAGGTGTTTTCGCTGCGTTCGCGGCGGAGGATCTGCGTGTCGGGCTCGCGCGTGACCCGGAACGAGGTGACCTTGAAGCCTGCCATGCCGCGCTGGGCGAGTACCTTCACGCCGCGCGGCAGGCTGGGATCTTCGCGGGTGACCTCCGTGTACGGGGTCACCTGGTCGATGCGGCGCACGAAGCTCACCTCGCGCTGTGCGCCCTGGGCCCCGCGGATCTCCGTGCGCACCCGGCCCGCGCCCACCGTGACGCCGATGGCCACCGGGTGCGGCAGGTCGTTCTTGAACCGGAAATTGAGCTTGGGGTAGGCCACGGTCGCGTCGAGGCCGAGCTTGAGATACGAGCTCGGGCGGGTGTGGTGGTTGCGCTCCACGAACGACAGCCCCGCGAAGTACACCGCCGCGTGCAGGGTGCCCGCGATCTGACAGGTGCCGCCGCCCACGCCGTCGGTGAGCTCACCGCCCGCGATCACCGGCGCCGGACGAAACCCGTTGGCCTCGCTGCGTTCGCCCACCAGCGCGTTGAAGTCGAAGACCTCGCCCGGAAAGAGCACGACGCCGTCCACGTGGCGCGCCGCAACCCGCAGATTGTACGAGCGATCGGAGTCGAGCGTGTTGTAGCGGGTCTCGAAGGTACCCAGCACCTGGCTGAAGTCGAGGCGCTCGAGCTCCTTCTTGGTGCGGGTCACCGACCCGTGCACCACCTTGGCCTCGAGCGCGCTTCGGCCGTGAAAGACCGCCTCGGCGAGCGCGTCGAGCGTGCCCTGCACGTCGAGCGAGAGCCCGCGCTGTTCCTCGATGATCTTGCCGCCCCTGAGATCCACCCGGGCGTCGCGCGCCCGCCGGTGCACTTGATCTTTGAGCCGCAAGAGCCAGCTCTCGGCGGCCTTGCCCTCGAGCGAGGCCGGGATCGGGAGGTCGAGCGGTCCGTCCCCGCGCTCCTGCGCGTGGAGTCGGCGCAGGGCGGAGCGCTCGTCGCTTGCCCCCTCGAGCATGGCCTCGAGCGCGGCGAGGTCGACCTCTACACCGAGCTTCTCGCGCGTGGTGGTGAACTCCCACGGGCCGACCGAGAGCTTGACCGAGGCGCGCAGGAACTCGCGCGCGAAGGCGAGCGCAGCGGCGGCCGGCCGGGTCTCCCCATCGATTTCGACGGCATGCCCCAGCACGCGTGTGCTCACACGATTGGCGGCGTGCGCCTGGGCATCGGGCGCCCACAGATAGCCGGCGAGACCGCCCGCGGCGCAGAGCAGGCTGAGCCCTGCGTAGATCGACCTGGGCCGCTCGGGCGCAGCTTCTGGGTTGGAAGAACCACCCGCGTTCACGAGGCTCTTCAGGGATTCTCGCAGGGCCGCTAGCATGGTTGTCCCACACCAAACCACACGGGGCTGCGGCGGCGCAAGAAAGCGGAAGACCGCGGGTCACCCATCCCATTCACGGCATGCCGCGCGCCCCGCTTCTCTTTGATTCAACAAAGCAAAACCAAGCTTTGACAGACTCGGAAACCCGAGCTACAAGCTGCCCCGTCGTTGAGGCCGCAAGGCTCCCAACAACGTGCGGTGGTAGTTAAGTCGGTTATAACGCCGGCCTGTCACGCCGGAGGCCGCGGGTTCGAGTCCCGTCCACCGCGCCGAAGTTCACACGTAACAGGTGAACCAGGCGAATTGGCCTGAGTGAAAATGCGAGCGCCGCAATCCGAAATGGGTTGCGGCGTTTCTCGCTTATGGGGTTCGGGCGGTGCGCTCGGTGGAGCGCGCGACGGCTCGTGACCAGTAGTTGTGTCCAGATGGCGATGTCAGCGAGGCGCACTCCCGCATGGGCTGGTTCGAGGGGGGCAGTAGCGGTTGTGGTAGAGCAGCCAGAAGTCCGGCCGCTCGAGGAACTGCTTGAAGTCGCTCCACGCGATCTCCGAGCGTGCATGCGGCGTCTCGGCATGCCAGTCGATGAACGACGTGTGCAGGCGATGCCAGTGCCGGTTGGTTACCGCGACCCGTCAGTCCCTGCCGAACAGCTCGCCGACATCTAGATCTATCGCGTCGAAGGGCTCTGCGCGCACCGTCTCGCCGCTGGCCGCGGTGAGCACGATCAAGTAACCGCCGGGCTCATGCCGATAGACCGACAGGGTTTCAGAAGCTGGGTCGACGACCCAGTAGTGCGGGACTCCAAGGCGGTGAAGCGTGCGCTGCTTCTTCACGATGTCGAAGCGCGCGGTGCTCGGAGACAGCACTTCACAGACCCAGTCGGGACGGACGAGGAGCGGCATGCCGGTGGGGCGCTCAGGGTGGCCGTCGCGACGGAGGCCGCAGAGGTCGTGGCGGAACACCTCTGCTGTCTCGCGATAGAGGACCTCGACCTCGGTGAGAATCCACCAGCCACCGGGACCGCGTGGTCCGCCCGGCCGGCGATTGTACGGGTCGAGGCACGCGCCAAGCTTGGTCTCAGCCAGGCCGTGCTCTGGCGAGGGAGCGGCCTTCTCGACCAACTCCCCGTCAATGAGCTCCACCGACCCGCCCGCGTCGCGGGCTACGGCGAACTGGTCGAGCGTGGCGCGATGGGCCGGGGGGGGATGGCTAGCCATGCCTCCATTCTACGCCGCCCCAGGCGCTGGCGGTGGGATGCTGGTGTTCTCAGGACGGCTGTGAGGGCCAGGCGGGTGCGCGGCTCACGCGCCGATCCGCGGAGACTGCGCGCGACGGCACAGTCGTCAACGCCGTCGCCGAGCCTTCTTGCTCTTGCGCGTTGGCGGCGGAGCGGGGACCCAGCGCAGCTCGAAACTGACCTTGGAGATGCCGCGGCCTTTGGGCCAGCCCTTCCATTGCGTGAGAGCGTCCGCCAAACAGGTCATCTGCTCACTCGTCTGCTGGTCGTCCGGTACCGTCTTGCGCGACACCGCCCGCGCGCTGAGCGGAGACAACGTGCCCTTTCGTCCGATATAGCCATGGATCAAGAAGCGTCGTCCCTTGCCGATGCCGCAGCTCTCGTAAGATGCGGCCACGTGACGTTCGATGGTTGATTCGAGCTCCGCACTGTCGATGGGCTCGGCGGGTCGACTCAAGGGGTCGACGCTCATGCGCCACCGGGCTTCGGCCCGTTGGGCACCCGCTGGTGGCTTGAGCGGCGCCGTGGCGACCACGTTGGCGAGACACGTTTCGAGCGCGGGGTAACCCAGGTCTGATTCGACGACCGATACGCTCTCCACCTTTCCTTGGCCATCCACGTCGAAGTGAAAGGCGATGTCACCGGCTACATGACCGAGGGAGCGCGGACGCTGTTGCACACAGGCGAGGAGCTCGGACTGCCTCGCGTTCATCGCATGCTCCACCTCGAAGGCGGTGAGGCTGCCCGTAATGCCACGCACGGAGGCCGCTCGACTGCCGTCCCCTGAGCTCCGCGTGCTCGACCCCGCCTCTGTGGGGCGTGCCGCCGACGGGGCACCGTGACCGCTACGAGAAACGTCCGCCAAGCTCTTGGCGTCGGGGGGGAGCATGGTCACGGGCGCCTCCTCTTTCGCAGACGGCGCCGACTCCAGAGGCGGCGGAGCGGAGGCACCGCAAGCAATCATCAGAGCGAGGCCATAACCATTCGCTCCGCGCCTAAGCGCCCCCCAGAGCAAACTCACAAGGGACCTGGGCCCCAGCAGCGGCAACATCATGGGGGCGGAGGATACCTCGGATGGCTACCGAATCAGAACCCACTCTTGCGGCAATGGTAGGCTTGATCGATGTTCATGATCGAGCTGATCTACAAGGCCGAGCTTGCTGAGATTGACGCCGCGATGAAGGAGCACATGGCGTTCCTCGAGCGCGGCTACGCCGCGGGCGTGTTCGTCGTGTCTGGTCGCAAAGTTCCACGCGACGGGGGCGTGCTGCTCGCTCTGGGAAGCGACCGAGCCAAGATGGACGAGCTGATGGCTCACGATCCCTTCGTGACCAAAGGCCTCGCGGACGTGCGCATCGTTCAGTTCAGGGCGAGCCAACGAGCCAGCAACGTCGATGCGCTCCTGAAAGCCCAAGAGTAGGGTGGCGAGTCCCGTTGCGCTGCTCCGCCGCTTTGGCGTGCGCGACGCAAACCTCAAGGCAGGGCGGCGCGCACCGCCGGGCATTTCGCGTCGTCTGCCACTCTCGAGAGCACGTAGCTGGCCTTGTTGAACTTGAACTGGGGCAGGTTGGTGTCCAGGTGGTTGGCTTCGCTGGCGCTGCACAGCGAGTTGTCGGCATGTCGGCAGCCCAAAACGCGCGTGTCGATGCTGGCCATGGTGACATCGCCCGTGGAGCTGTCGCAGTCCGTCAGCGCGCCGCTCATGGAGAAGATCCAGCGCACGGCCACGTGGGCCTGCCAGGCGCGCCCTGGCCACAGGCTGGCGGAGGTGCGCGGGTACTCGTAGTTGCCCGCGTTCGAGTAGATGGCCGTGACGCCGGGGTTATTGTCGCCCTCGTTATCCACGCGCAGCGCGCCGGGCAGGCCGGCTGCGGTGTTCGGCCAGGCGTAGTTCAGTGGGTCGCTGAGCTTGAGCCCCATCTGCATTGCGACAGACGGAAGGCTCAGGGACGAAGTCGGGGTGCTGTCCCCGCGCGTCATCGTCGCGGAGGCGCTGGGCAACACTTCGGTATCGTAGAGGCTGTTCGGATAGGTGAAGAGGTGGTCTTCGTTCGGCAGCCAAGCGTGGACCGGTGGCACCACTTGGCCGCACTCGCGAAGTTGAACCGTGACTTGGTCACCGACCTGCTGCGCCTGCAACCTCAGTCGGAACACGAAGGTGCCGCTGCCGCTGCCGACTTGCCCCGATTGGGGCCACGTCGCGGGAACCGTCAGCTTGAGCGCAAAGGTGCCCGTCAAGTCGCAGCGCGGCTCGCAGGCGGCGCCTTCGCAGCCGGCATCGGTCGCCGCATCGGGCGGGTCACCTGTCGCCGCGTCGGGCGGGTCACCGGTCGCCCCGTCGGTCGGGTCACCGGTCGCCCCGTCGGTGGTTCCGCCCATGGACCCGTCGACCCCGGCCTCGAGCCCTTCTTCGGCTTCGGCATCCAGGGAGCCGTCGCTGGCGGAGACCGTCGAGCCGTCGGTCGCTGCATCGAAGCTCCCTTCGGGAGCGCTTCCATCGCTCATCGTGCTCGGGTGCCCGGCGTCGCCTTTCGCGTCATTGCTCCCATCCGGGGCGTTCCCCCCGTCCGGGTCCAGCGCTTCCCATGCGCCGATCCCATCGTACCCAATGAGAAAGCATCCATTCGTCAAGGTCGCGGAGGTCAGACATACCGCGGCTCGGAGCGATACTGCACGGAGGAGTCGACCTCCACGCTCGCTCGGCTTGCGTTGCGGCGTAGCCACCGTCGCATTCTACCAGAGCGCGTGGCGAGGCAGGGAGACGTCGATCCGTCGTTATGTCCGGATGCGTAAGGCGCCACACACATCTTGGCGGGCCAAGATTGCTGGGGTCGATCTCAATCCTGCGGCGAATGCCGCGCGCGAATGCATCGCAGCTCACTTGGTTTGCCGGCACGCTCGATGCCTCCTAGAGCACCGAACCACGAGCGAAGGGGCTGACGCCATGACGACGCCAAGCTGGAGCAGGATCCGGACGTTGCTTGCGAGCATCGGCCTCTGTGCCTGCGGTCTGGGGCACGGAGTGCCCAACGCGAATGTTGACCCCGTAGGTAGGGGCGGCGTGAAGGGGCCAGAGGCCTGCTCGGAGCCGGTTCGGCTCGGCCCGGGACTCGAGCTCGTCGTCCTTGGCTCAGGTGGGCCGCTCAGCGCAGGGCGGGCTTCGACGAGCTATCTGGTGAGCGTGGCGAGGACGCCGCGCCTGCTGATCGATGTCGGCTCGGGCAGCTTCGTGCGCCTCGGTCAGACTGGCCTGGAGACCGACCAGATCGACACGGTCCTCCTCACGCACCTGCACATCGATCACACGGGCGATCTGCCCGGTTTCATCAAGTCTCAAAACATGCGCAGCGACGGCGCGCTCTCGCTGCGCTTCTACGGACCCGCGGGACGCGATCCCTATCCCGGCGTGGGTGAGTTCCTCGAGCGGCTGTTTGGCGCCTCGGGCGCGTTCGCGTATCTGCCCAAGTTCCGTAATTCGCTCATGCTCACGCCCCACGAACTCTCGAGCGCGCTCGACGCGGCCCCGGAGGTGCTGTTCGCGGAGGAGGGCCTCAAGGTGACGAGCATCGCCGTCGATCATGGAGCGGCGCCCACGGTCGCCTACCGCATCGATTACGGCGAGCACAGCGTGGTCGTGTCTGGAGACCTCACGTCGCGGCATGAGCGCATTACGGAGCTCGCGCGGGGCGCTGACGTGTTGGTCTACCACGCCGCGGTGCGCGACCCGCCAGGCTCGCCGCCCCCGTTGTACGAGCTGCACACGCCTCCGCGTAAGATCGGCGAGGTCGCCGCCGAGGCAGGTGTGAAGCAGTTGATTCTCAGCCACATCGGCCTCGCCACGGAGCGGCATGAAGACGAGGTCCGTGACTCGGTGCGGGCGGCCTTCCGAGGGGAGCTCCGCTTCGCCCGCGACTGCATGCGGGTTCCCACGGCGCAGTAGCGCGACAAGCACAGCAACGTACGAACGGCTACTATTCAGTGTGTGGCACGTCACGGACGACTACGCCGCCAACCCCGTCACCGTGTACCCTAGACTACAGGAGAGGACGGGGCGCGCGCTTTGCTCAAGGCTGAGCCCGCCTCGTGCGCTTGGCATTCCGCGCGTTGAAGGGAGCGCCGGATCAGCGCGTTGAACCTCTACCTGGGAGGAGTTCCATGAACGCCAAGCAAGCTGTGATCATCGCCGTGTCCGTCTTTGCCGGAGCCTTGGGCCGTGACCTCGTCGTGGGCCGGGCGGGGGCTGCGGACGATGCGCTGCGCCGAGAGGACGTGCTCTCCATCGTGCGCTCCCTCGAGAAGCAGGTGCGGGCCACGGAGCGGCAGGTGGACGCCACCAAGGAACTGGGCCGCGCGGTGAACGACGTGAGCCGCAGCTGCAAGCGCTAGCGATCGCCCCACCACCAGAAGTGATCGAGCAGCGCCAGCTGGGCCTTGCCCGGGAAGAAGGCGTGCTGGAGTGCGCCGTGCACGTAGTCGGCGGCGTGGGCGCAGGCGTCGGAGAGGGATCGATCCAGGCCGAGGTTGGCGGCGATGGCGGACGCGAGGGTGCAGCCGGTGCCGTGTCCTTCGAGCGCGAGGCGTGGGTGTCGGAACTCCGCGTGCGCGCGCCGCTGTTCGCGATCCACGTAGCCCAGGCGGTCGACGACCTCGTCTTGCTCGGGCAGGTGGCCGCCCTTGAGCAGCACACCGCGCGCGCCCAGCGCGAGCAGATCCTCGAGCGCGCGCCTCGCGGCCTGATCGTCGGCGATGGCGCGCCCCAGGATCAACTCCGCTTCGGGGATGTTGGGGGTTACGAGGCTGGCCAACGGGAGCAGGCGGGTGCGCAGCGCGTCGAGCGCGGAGGGCTCGAGCAGGCGCGCGCCCGAGGTGGAGACCATCACGGGATCGAGCACCACGTGGGTGGGCCGGTAGTGTTCGAGCGCGTCGGCGACCGTCAGGATGAGCTCCTGCGTGGCCAGCATCCCGAGCTTCACGGCGCGCACGTCGAAGTCCGCGAACACGGCGTCGATCTGCGCGCGCAGAAAGCGCGCGGGCGGCACGTGGACGGCGCTCACGCCCTGGGTGTTCTG
>JBIQKA010000065.1:12731-28818 GCA_044507075.1 Myxococcales bacterium | reverse complement strand
TCGTGGCCCCTTGCAGGTAGGGCAGCGATCTACGGCAGACATGGGACTAGGATAGGAATCGAATTGGCCGACGCAAAGCGCGCAAGAGACAGCCGGGCTTGGAACGGGAGGGTCACCGTCTCGTTTTGCGCGGCGCTGTTTCTCCTGGTCGGGTGCTCTCCCAGCGCGCGCTCGAGCCAGGTCGCCACCACCCCCGCCGCCGACTCGCCGCAGTTTCTCCCCGAGAGCATCGTGGCGTGTGGCACCAACGTGCCGCTCGCGGTGGGCACCCCCGTGCTCTCCAGCACGCTGGTCGGTGACGATTTGGTGCGCGGCAGTTGCGTGCGGGGGAGCGCGCCCGAGTGCGTCTTCATCCTGGATGTACCGTCCCGCTCGGACGTGCGCCTCTCGCTCGAGAGCGCGGACTTCGATGGCGCGCTCATCCTCATGGACCAGTACCGTAGCCAGGAGATCGTGTGCGTCGACGACTCCCCCACCGGCGACACGCATCACACCCGCATCGAGACGACGCTGGGCGCAGGTCGCTATGCGGTCATGGTGGAGGGCGCGAACGGCGACGCGGGGCAATTCGCGCTGTTCGCAGAGGTCGACCCGTTGCCGTCTCCATCGGAGGCCTGCGCCCAGGCGATCCCGCTCGCGCCGGGAGCCGTCCTGCGCGGCTCCACGCGCAGCGCTCCCAACCAGTTCGGCGCGAGCTGCGCGAACGGAGCGGACGGTCCTGATCGGGTTCACGCCTTTGACTTGAGCGCACCTTCGCGCGTGCGCGTCTGGCAGCAGAGCGAGCACGAGGGCGCGCTCTACCTGCGCTCGCAGTGCGCAGACCCGAGCACGGAGCTGGTGTGTAGCGAGCAAGGGGCCGAGCGTCGGGCGATGGTCACGGCCGAGCTCGCCCCGGGCCGCTACTACCTGTTCAGCGACTCCTACGGCCGCTCGCAGAGCGGCGACTATGTGCTCTCGATCGAGGAGACCGCGACGCCGAAGGTCCCCTCGCGGGCCCAGGCCTGCGCGCGGGCCAGCGCGAGCCCCTTACGCCCGGGAGAGCTCGAGATCGACACCTTCTACGCGACTTCGGTGCTGTCGGGAAGCTGCGGCGGCGACAACGCACCGGAGCGCCTTTTTCACCTGAGCTTGGCGGAGGAGACGACCATCCAGATCGAGCTGCTCGATCCGGAGTTCGACGCGGTCATCTACTTGCGTGTGGATTGCGAGGACGACCGCTCCGAGCTCAATTGCGTGCGCGCCCCCAAAGAGGCCTCCTCGGACGGGCAGGGGGGGCCAGGCCGCACGTTTGCCGCCACCATCGGTCCAGGCGAGTACACCCTGGGGATCGATGGGCAGTTCGAAAACCAGATGGGCGCCGTGCGCGTGCGGATGAGCGAGCTGCCTCTCAGCCTTCCGCGCGGCGGGCGCTGAGCGCCCTGCGACGCGCTCGCTGGCCCCTGCGCCCCGTCAGAGCGCGTCGATCGCGGCCCGGGCTTCGCGTCGGATGCGCTCGATCTCGTGCGCGTCGAGGTCCAGGTCTTCGTCGTCGACGACCTCCTCGGCTTGCACCTGAACGTGTCGCTCTTGTCTTGGGCCGTCGTCTTCGTGGCGGACCTGGGGGAGCGCGAGGCCTTTTCCGAGATCGGGATGCGCGATCTTGCGGGTCACGAACAAGTCCTCGATCTGCAGCGCCTTCAGCCCGGACAGCGCGCTCGCCGTGTCCTTCAGGATGTTCTCGCTGCGGCGGGTGATCTCGACCTTCTTGGGCGGCCATGGTCCGTAGTCCGGCTTTTCGCCGGGCCCGCTGCGATCGACCCAGTATCCTTTGTCTTCGCGCACGTCCATGTGCACGAAGTAGCTGTTGGGATAGTAGCCGACGCCCGTCTCGGGGAGCGTACGCAAGAAGTCCCGCAAGGTTTCCCGCGAGACGCCGACCACGCGCATGTCCAGCGCGCGGCCATGGTGGTGGCGGCTCGTCTTACGCGCGTCGGGGCGGTGCCCCGAGATGATCTCGATGGTCTTGCCTGGAAAGCGGTTGGCCACGCGCTGCAGGCGCGAGAGCAGGCCAGGGTGCACGCGCCTCACGCTCTTGCTCACGTAGGCTGCGTCCCGGCGCTTTTCCCTGGGACCGCGATCGACCGGCAGCCTCCGGTATGCCTTGATCTCCGGCAACCCGGGGCGGGGCACGTCGCGCGGCCGAGCCAGGACGCTCACCGAGTCGAGCGCGGCTGGGTTGGGGGTGCCGTCGCAGTAGGTGAGCGCGAGCGAACGATTTTCGACCTCGGCGCCGCGTCGACGCACCACCTGGACCTCGGGGGCGTAACAAGGCGGCTTCTCCTTCTTCTTGCCTCTGGTCTTCTTGTTCGACTTGCTCGAAGTCACCTCCGCCCCCGTACTGCGCGGTTTGGCGGAGGCTACGGAGGGGGTGACGCAAAGCAGGCTCAGCGCGAGGAGACAGCCCGGTGTACGCATAGACCTACATGCCTACGCAACTTGCATCGGACCTCGCAAGAAAGCGGCAACTCAGCGCGCGCGCTCCAGGGCAGTGACCAGGGTGCGCAAAACCTTGACACGCGCGAAATGTTTGTCGTTGGCCTCCACCAGCGTCCACGGGGCGAGCTCGGTGCTGGTGCGCTCGATCATGTCGTGCGCCGCCCGCTGGTACGCGTCCCACTTGGCGCGGTTGCGGTAGTCGTCGGCGGTGATCTTGTAGCGCTTGTAACGCTGCTGTTCGCGCGCCTTGAAGCGCCGGAGCTGCTCGTCCTTGCTGATCGCGAGCCAGAACTTCACCACCACCGCCCCGTGATGGATCAGCACGCTCTCGAAGTCGTTGATCTCCGCGTAGGCGCGCAGGTAGGTCTCTTCCGAGACCAGGCCATCCACGCGCTCCACGAGCACGCGCCCGTACCAGGAGCGGTCGTACAGCGTGATCTGCCCGTGGCCCGGCACCTGCCGCATGAACCGCCAAAGATAGGGCTGTGCTCGCTCCTCTTCGGTGGGCGCGGCGGTTTGCATCACCTTGTATTGTCGGGCGTCGAGGGCGCGCGTGACCCGGCGGATGCTGCCGCCCTTGCCCGCGGCGTCGTTTCCCTCGAAGACCGCCACCAGCGAATGGCGCTTGCGGAAGCTGCTGTGGCGCACGAGCCTGGCGAGCCGTGATTGCAGCGCGGCGAGCTCCTCTTCGTAGTCGGCCTTGGGCAAGCTCAGGGTGAGGTCGAGCCGATCGAGGATCCGCACGTGATCGATGGGCTCCAGCAGCGGAGGAGACTCGTGGTGCGGCTTGGGAGGTGGCTTGGGGGCGAGCCCCTGCTCGAGCGCGTGGAGCAGGGCCTGACCCGTGGCCAGGTTGCGATAGCGCTCCTCGGCGCCCTCGATGATGATCCAGGGCGCTTCGACGGTGCTGGTCTCGCGCAACATCTGCTCTGCGCAGCGCCGGAGATGGTCGTAGTGCGCGAAATGCTCCCAGTCCTCTTTGGTCACACGAAAGCGCGTGTTGGGGTCGCTCTCGAGCGTCTTGAAGCGCTTGTACTGGGCCTGCTTGGACAGGTGAAACCAGAGCTTGAGGAGCACCGTGCCCTCGCGCACCAGCATGCGCTCAAAGCGTGTGATCGTCTCGAGGGCGCTCTCGTAGGCCTCGGGGCTGATGCGACCGTATACCCGATCGTACAAGGGGTCGTAGTACCAGCTGTGAAAGATGAGCGCCGCGGTGCCCTTGGGCGGTAGGACGCGCCAGAACCGCCAGAGGGGAGGGCGGGCCCGCTCCTCATCGGTGGGCGGGCCGAACGCGTGCGTCGCCATCAGGCGGGTGTCCATCCACTCGTGCAGCACGTTGACGGTCTCGCCCTTGCCGGCCCCATCCAGCCCGGAGACCAGCACGATCAAGGGGACCTCGGCGCGCTCCTTGAGCTCGGCCTGGCGCATGAGGAGCGCCGCTCGCAGCTCGGGCAGCCTCTGTTTGTAGGTCGCTTTGTCGATGGAATGGCCGATTTCAGCGGATTCCAGCACCGCCTGGAGGTCGTCACCGGGGAACGGGCGGAAAGACATGCCGTTTTCGGACTGAACGGGTGAGTAGAAAAGAGAAGGTCTACGAGCCATTGCCGGGGAGCTCGGTCATGCTACTCATTCGCGCCCTGAAAGGGGCCGGTCTCCCGCGGAGGAGGCCGAAAATACAACCGTTGCTCAGCTCAAGCGTGCCCGCCGGGTTCCCTCTCGAGGGTGGCGGCACGGAGCGGCGGGGGTTCAAACCACAAGGAGAGCGACCATGAGTGAAACTGGAATGGCCCTCGGTAGCGAGGTCGTGTCGGGCAACCTGCCCATCGGCGTGCAGCACTTCATCAAGGCGGGCTGCCACTTCGGTCACCAGACCAAGCGCTGGAACCCCCGTATGCGCCCGTTCATCTACGGCGCGCGCAACGGCATCCACATCATCGATCTCGACCAGACCGCGCAGCTCTTCCGCCGCGCGTACAACTTCGTGGTCGAGGCCGTGGGCCGCGGCGGCCACGTGCTGTTCGTCGGGACCAAGCGTCAGGCGCAGGACATCATCCAGGAAGAGGCCGCGCGCGCCGGGCAGTTCTTCGTGAACGACCGCTGGCTCGGCGGCACGCTCACCAACTTCCGCACCATCAAGACCGGCATCGAGCGCCTCCGTTCCTTGGAGCGCATGAACGAGGACGGCACGATGGATGGCCTCCCCAAGAAGGAAGCCCTCATGCTGAATCGTGAGCGGGAGAAGCTCGAGAAGTTTTTGGGCGGCATCAAGGCCATGAACGGCCTGCCCGCGGCCATCTTCGTGGTCGATCCGCACCACGAGCACATCGCGGTCCGCGAGGGGCGCAGGTTGAACATCCCGATCGTTGCCATCACGGACACCAACTGCGATCCCGATCAGATCGACTTCGTGATCCCCGCCAACGACGACGCGATCCGCTCCGTGAAGCTGATCACCTCGCGCATCGCCGATGCGGCCATCGAGGGCACGCAGCGTCGTCGCGAGTTCCGCGGTGAGGGCCAGGGCCAGAGCCAGCGTCCCGAGGGAGGCGCCGCGGTGGCCGTGGAGTTCTCGCGCGGTCGCCGTGGTCCAGGTGGCCCCGGTCGCGGTGGCAAGCGCGGCGCCTCCAGCGCACCCGCCGAGGCCGCGAGCGAGTCCGAAGCGCCCCAGAGCGAAGCGCCCGCAACGGAACAGGAATAGGCCCTCCGAGTTTTTCACCAGCGCGCGTGAGCGCGTGAGCATCAAGAAGGATATCGCCATGGCAATCAGTGCCCAGATGGTTAAGGCCCTGCGCGACCGCACCGGCGCAGGCATGATGGACTGCAAGAACGCCCTGGAAGAGGTCGGCGGCGACGAAGAGAAGGCCGTCGAGCTGATCCAGAAGAAGGGGCTCGCCAGGGTCGCGAAGAAGGCGGGAGCCATCGCGGCCGAGGGCGTGATCCACGCCTACATCCATGCCGGCAGCCGGATCGGCGTGCTGGTGGAGGTGAATTGTCAGACGGACTTCGTCGCGCGTAGCCCCGAGTTCCTCGCGCTGGTGAACGGCGTGGGTCTGCAGATCGCCTCCATGAGCCCGCAATTCGTGCGCCGCTCGGACATCACGGCGGACGCGCTGCAGAAGCAGAAGGAGATCTTCCTCGGTCAAATGGACGAGGAGGAGGCTGCCAGCGGTAAGAAGCGCCCTGCCGAGGTGCGGGAGAAGATCGTCACCGGCAAGCTCGACAAGTGGCAGGCGGAGATCTGCCTGGACGAGCAGCCTGCGGTGATCAGCGAGGAGGGCAAGACGATCGCCCAGCTCGCCGAGGAGCTCTCCGCCAAGATCGGCGAGAAGATCGCGGTGCGCCGTTTCGTGCGCTACGAGCTCGGCGAGGGCATCGAGAAGAAGAAGGCCGATTTCGCCGCCGAGATCGCCGAGACTCTCAAGGGCAACTGACGGGTACGAGTCGTCAGCGTCTGGGTTGCACACGGCGCAGCCAAGAATCGGAAACCCCGGGCGCTTCCAGCGGCCGGGGTTTTTGCTTTACTAGGTTCGGAGGGACGATATGGGAACGGGCTCGACGCTCAAGCACAAGCGGATTCTGTTGAAGCTCTCCGGTGAGGCCCTCTGTGGCAGCGTGGGCGGCTTTGGGATCGAACCCAACACGCTGCGCGAGATCTGCAGCGAGCTGGCGGAGGTGCACGCGCTCGGGGCGCAGCTAGGCCTGGTGATCGGAGGCGGCAACATCTTCCGTGGCCTCAAGGGCAGCGCCCAGGGCATGGACCGCACGTCGGCCGACTACATGGGCATGCTGGCCACCGTGATCAACGGGCTCGCCGTGCAGGACGCCCTGGAGAAGCAGGGGGTGCCCACGCGCGTGATGACGGCCCTGCAGATCAACCAGGTGGCCGAGCCGTACATCCGGCGGCGCGCGGTGCGGCACCTCGAGAAGGGGCGCGTGGTGATTTTCGCGGCCGGCACGGGCAACCCATACTTCTCCACGGACACGGCGGCTGCGCTGCGCGCCATGGAGATCCAGGCCGAGGTCCTGTGCAAGGCCACCAAGGTGGACGGCGTGTTCACCAAGGATCCGATCAAGTTCCCCGACGCCACGATGTTTCGGCGGCTCAGCTACGATCGTTTTCTGCAGGAGCGCATCGGCGTGATGGACTCCACGGCGGTGACCCTGTGCCGCGACAACAAGCTGGCAATTCGCGTGTTTGCCCTGGGTGAGCGCGGGAATATCCAGCGCGTGGTGCAGGGCGAGGACATCGGGACTTTGGTGGCCGAACACGGCGAGTCGTTGGCAGAGCGCACGTGATTACGATAGGTTGAGGTCGAAGCGGGCGGTCCTTGCCCGCGAGCAAGACGAGGATTCATCGGCGCGCACACGGGCGCGCGCGAGCAAAGGTGGAGGCGCGGCATGATCGACGACATCTTGGGGGAGCTGAAGGCGGACATCGCCAAGACGCACGACGTGCTGAGGAACGCTCTTTCGCGCGTCCGCACGGGGCGCGCCAACGCGAACGTGCTGGACGGCGTGCGCGTGGACTACTGGGGAACGCCCACACCCATCAGCCAGATGGCGACCGTGAGCGTGCCCGAGCCGCGCATGATCCTGGTCAAGGTTTGGGACAAGCAGAACGTGAAGGCCGTGGAGAAGGCGATCATCCAGAGCGATCTGGGGTTGAACCCGCAGGTCGACGGGGATCTGCTGCGCTTGCCCATGCCGCCGCTCAACGAGGAGCGCCGCCGTGACCTCACCAAGGTCGTGCGCAAGACCGGCGAGGAAGCCAAGGTCGGCATCCGCAAGCACCGTCAGGACGCGCGCGCCATGCTCGAGAACCTCAAGAATGAGGGCGAGGCGGGTGAAGACGACGTCGACCGTGCCTTGAAGAAGGTGGACGAGCTGGTGCAGGCGGGGACGGCGACGGTGGATGAGATCGTCTCGAAAAAAGAAAAAGACATCATGGAAGTGTGAAATGGGCGCCTTTTGGCCGATTCGGGGCTTACGTCCTCGGCTCCTCCCTGCGGCCTAGAGGACTACGCCTCAGTCGGAGCCTGCGGGCGCGCTCGCGGCTCGAGCAAAAATCGCCCATGCACCCGGGCTTTCAGCGGCTGCGCTTGGTTTTGCGTTCGTCTTTTTGACGGCGTTCGCGGCGCTTCTCGCGTTTGCGTTCGTCTTTGCGTTTGTCGTGGGAATGGTGGGCGCCCCAGCTGCCCTTCTTGGCGCTTGGGCGTTCGTCGTCCGGGCGCTCGCTGGTGCGGCGGCGTTGGCCCTGTCCGCGCTCGTCGCGTGCGCGCCCAGTCCGCTTCTGCTCCTCGTGTTTGCGCTTGAGGGGGCGACGACCGCCGTTGCGATCGCGGGGCAAGAATTTCTGCTCATCGAAGTCGTCGGGCCGGAGGTAGACCACGGGCGCCGCGAGGATGGAGCGCTCGGAGACGTTCACGCTCTCGAGGCGGACGGTGAGGCGATCACCGAGGCCGTAGCTGGCGCCCGAGCGCCGACCCACCAGGCGCAGACCGTGGCGGTCGAGCTCGTAGAAGTCATTGCCGAGCGCCGTGACGTGGCAGAGCGCCTCCACGAAGGGATCGTCGAAGGAGCAATAGATTCCGTGGGGAGCGACGCCGGTGACGGTGGCCTCGAACTCTTCGCCCACGCGGTCTTTGACCAAGATGCAGCGGTAGACGTCCTTTACCTCGCGCTCGATCTGCATGGCGTGGCGCTCGGCCTTGCTCGCGTTGCTGGCCTGCTCGCGCAGGCGCGCCTCGAGGCCGCGCAGGTCGATGGGCTCCTTGCGGGCCAGCATGCGCACCACGCGGTGTACGGCCAGATCCGGGTAGCGCCGGATGGGGGACGTGAAGTGCAGGTAGTGTTCGGCGGCTAGACCGAAGTGCCCCACGTTCACCGTGTCGTAGCTGGCCTGCTGCATGGCGCGCAAGAGCAGGTACGAGAGGGAGCTCTTGTGCGGGGAGTCCTCGAGCTTCTGCAGGAAATGGCTGAGCGTCTTGGGGCTCGTGGCGTCTTCGGGGTCGAGGTGGTAGCCGAGGGCCTCCGCGAGGCCGGCGAACTGCTCGAGCCTTCCGGCATCGGGCAGGCCGTGCACACGGTAGATGGCGGGCACCTTGCGGCGCGCCAAGTCGGCGGCGACCGTCTCGTTGGCGAGCAGCATCATCTCCTCGACGAGCTGGTAGGCCTTGCGGATGCCGGGATCCTTGCGTGAGCGTGCCACGTTCGTGGGTTCCCCCGTCTCCGGGTCGAGCTCCACGATCGGCTCAGGAAGGTCGAAGTCCATGGAGCCGCGCTTCATGCGCCGGTTGCGCAGGACCATGGCGCATTCGTGGAGCGCCTCGAGCATGGGCAAGAGCTTCACCGCGGCGCGCTCGTGGCGGCCCTCCTTGGTGAGGCCCAGCGCCTGCGCGACGCCCTCGTACGTGAGCCCCGCCTTGCAGCGCATCACGCCCTCGATGTAGCGGAACGAGCGCACCTGGCCGCTCGACGTGAGATCCATGTCCACTGCGAGCGTCAGGCGATCTTTGCCGGTCACCAGCGAGGCGAGGTTCGAGCTCAGCTCGTGCGGCAGCATGGGGATGGCGCGATCGGGCAGGTAGATCGAGGTGCCGCGCGCGATGGTCTCCGCGTCGAGGTCCGTCCCTTCGCGCACATAGTGAGAGACGTCCGCGATGGCCACCACCACGCGGTAGCCCCCGTGGGGACGACGCTCGATGAAGATGGCATCGTCATGGTCGCGTGCCGTGATCGGATCGATGGTGACCAGATCGAGATCGCGCAGATCCTCGCGGCCGCGGCGGTCGCGCGGACTGACGCGGTCTCCGTAGGCGCGCGCCTCGGCCAACACCTCGTCCGGGAACTCCTCTCGGATCCCCTCGCGTAGCTTGATCTTGGCGACCTCCACCTCGGCGCTCCCCTCGACCCCGAGCACGCGCACGATGTGCGCCTCGGGCGGACGGCCGTCCTCGAAGTAGCGATCGATCTGAGCCACCACCGCGATCCCGGGCACCGCGTCCCCTGGCACGCGACCCACCACGTTCACCCTCGCGGGCAGGCGGGCGTCGTTGGGGGTGATCACGAGGCCCCGTTCGCTCTGGGACAAGAGCCCTGCCACGTACTTCAAGCCGCGCGAGAGCACGGCCACCACGGTGCCCTCGAGGCCCCGCTCGCCGCGCCGCACGCTGACCGCAACGCGATCTCCGTGCAGCGCTCCGAGCAGCTCGGGCTGGGCGACGAACACTTCCTCGCTCCCGTCCTCGCAGGTGACGAAGCCGTGGCCGCGGGCCTGGATCCGGAGCACGCCGAGCTTGGCGGTTGGAGCCACCTTGCGCGGCGAGTCGGCGTAGACGCGCGGCGTTTCCCGCGGCTCGGCCGGAGCCTTGCGCTTGATTTCGTGGGGCTTGAGCGCGCGGAAGCGCAGGCCCGGGAGCTCCTGGAGGAGCCCTTCTTCAGACAGGGTCTCGAGCGCCTGGCGTACGTCGTCGCGACGTTCGCTGGAAAGCTCGAGCCGTGCGCAGACTTCCATCACGTGGAGCGCGCGATTCTTCGCTCCCCTGAGCAGGGAGAGGACCCTGGAGGGGTCGATATTCTTGGGAGATTTCAAAGCAGATGGGTCTTTCAGCGCAGCGCGTAGAGGCTGCCATCGTCGGCGCCCACGAAGAGCGTGCCCCGCGAGTCGATCACGGGGCTCGAGTCCACGTCGCGGCCGATGTTGTGTCGGAAAATGAGCTGCCCTTCGGGGGTCAGCCCGTAAACGAAGTCGTCTTGAGAGCCGAAGTAAATGCGTCCTGCGCGATCGATGCGCGCGCTCGAACGGATGCGCCCGGCCGTGGAGAAGCGCCATTTCAGCGTGCCGTCGTGCCCGAGCGCATACAGCGTGCGATCGTAGGAGCCGACCACCACGCCGCCGTCGTGCGTCACGGCTGGGGTCGCCCGCACGTCGTCGCCCGTGTCGAAGCGCCAGAGCTGCGTGCCCTTCGCGTCAAAGCATAGCACCTGTCCCAGATCGTTCCCGATCACGATCCGGCCGTCGTCTGTGATCGCCGCCCCTGCGTCCATGTTGGCGCCGGCCTCGACCTCGAAGGCGAGGCTTCCGTCGAGCTTGAGCGCGACGAGCTTGCCCTGCGCCGTTCCGAACACCACGAAGCCGAGCGGATGGACCGCGGGCGCGCTCCTTACGTGGCTGCCCACGGCGTAATGCCACACTTGGTTTCCGGCGGCGTCGAACGCGTACAGGCCGTCCGCGGCCACGTAGATGCGACCGTCTGGACCCAGCACCGGACTGGTGTCGATGGCGTCGCTCAGCTTGCGCTGCCAGCGCACCTGTCCGTGCGCGGTCAGCGCCACCAGGGTGCCATCGAGGGAGCCCGCGATGATGTCGCCCTTTTCGGTGACGAGCGCGCTCGCGTAGTACTTGCCCGTGCCGCTGTAGCGAAAGCGCAGGGCCCCGTCGGGCGTGACCGCGGTGAGCGATTGATCGAGCGAGCCGACCACGATGTCGCCGGCGGGCGTGATCACGGCCGACGCGTAGATGCGCGAGCCCGTGTGGAAGGTCCATACCGGTCGCACGGGACCCTTGGGGCCTTCGAAGGGCACCCGGCCGGTGTGGCGCGCGTCGCCCATGAACATGGTGGTCCCGCCGCCTGAGGTCGGGGCGCTGGGAACGGGTTGCGTGGCGTTGGCCTCCTCGCCCTCGGCCGCAGGTTGGGTCGCGGCGGGCTCGCCCGCCGTGATCGCGTCGAGCGTCTGATCCGCCCGCGCCAGCTCTTGCTTGACGTCTTCGAGGAAGCGACAGCGGCCATCGTGGCAGATGCGGTCGGCGTGACACTCCCGATCCGACATGCAGGGCCCGCTCGGCGCGGGGGGGCGACACGCGGATAGTCCGACCACGCTTACCAGGGTCAGAAACCACGACGGGAAAACCACAGACAGAGGCGAACGCACGTGAGACGGAAGGTAGCAGATTCTCGGCAAATCGCCGCTTACGGCGCCCGCTCCATCCAGTAGAAAGTGTTGTCGGCCAGAACGACCGCGACCCGGCGGCCGGAGGGGCTCACGGCGGCCTCGCGCGCAGCCTTACCCAGGCTGAGGTAGCCCTCCGGGCGCCAGAGCTCCACTTCTCCGCTGCGCACCGCGTACACGACCACCCCGAACGGCGTGGCCTCCACGTAGCGCGCACCGTCGGGCGTGGCCGCCCCCGAGGGCAGGGGAGCGGGCAAGGGCGTGGCCGGATCGAGCGTGCGCGGTTCGCCCGCGGGCTTGCCGGCGAGGTCGAGCGGCACGACGTGCACCTCAGAGCCGCGCGAGAGGACCACACCCTGGGGCGCCCAACCCAGCACCAGGAAGCTGCCGCCGCGGGCCCGCTGGGCGCTCTTGAGGCCGCAATCGGGAGGGTTCGACTCATGGAGCAGCGGCACCGAGCCTCCGCCGGGCAGGCGCAGGTAGGGCTCGCCGAGCGCCGGCGCCCGCTCGATGCGGAGCGAATAGCCGGTGCACGCGTGCTCGACGGCGGTGACCGCGAGTTGCCCCGCGGGATCGCGCACGAGCGCGTCGGCCGGCACCTGGGCGGGGCTCTCCTCTCCGGTGACCAAGTCGTAGAGCACGGGCTCACGGCGGGTGAGGAGCAGGGTGGTCTCGCTCAGAAACCGCGCGGCGGGCAGGTGCACGACGGGCGCATGGAGCGGCTCCACGCGCGCGCCGCGGCGCAGCATGATGCCAGGCGCGGCCGGCAAGCTGGCCAACGCGGACTCGATCTTTTGAAGGGCGCGCTCATCGACGCCCCGAGATAGGCCCTTGAGTGCGCGGTAGGCGTCGAGCGCCTCGCGCACCGCGCTGAGCCGCGCCTGCGCCTCGCTCAGCGCGAGCAGGGCATCCGGCTCGCTCTTGCCCGGACCGCAGACCACGCCGGGGCTCCCGGAGAACCAAAGCAGCGGAGAGCCTCCCTCGCGGCACAGGGCGCGCCGGATGGCGAGCACCGTGGCGGCCTTTTCCGCGGCTTGCTCGGGGGATTTGCTGGCGAGGGTCCGGGCCGCCGCGGCCCAGGCGGACAGCGTGGTCTCGGGCTCACGCAGATCGCGCACCAGGCCGCTCGCGCGATCGAACCACACGAGCTGCAGCGTGGCCTCGGGCGCGGCGGAGCGTGGGGGGGTGATGGTCAAAACGATGTCGTCATGGCCGTCGGCGTCGCTATCCAGCGTGGCGAAGGTCAGGGCCATGGGAGCCTCGGTGCTGGACGGGCGCTGCGTGATCGACTCGAGCACCCTGGGCGTGGCCTCGAGCGACAAGAGGACGTGCGTGCTCGGCTCGGCCAGCTTGCTCGCGCCGCAGCTGCGCTCGAAGCGCGCCTGGGCCTTGCTCGCCGAGAGCGCGGAGAACTCGGCGCGCTCGATCGTGCAGGGGGCGAGCTCCGGGCGCACGGGCAAGCGCGCGATCTCGCGGGGCTGCTCGAAGCGCTCGCCATCACGCAGCGCGAACACGATGCGCGCGGTGCCGGCCTCCTCCTCAGTCAGGGCGAGGGCGTCGTGATCGCCGTCCTGATCGAGATCCGTCGCGAGCGCCGCGCGCACCGCGGTCCACGGAAGCCGTACGCCCTCCAGCTCGGAGACCCCGGCGTCGCGCGCGTAGCTTTCGCTGATTGGGCCCCGGACCGCAGCGTCTCCCGCGTCCGCCCCGGCGTCGTTCGGGGTCAGCTTGAACGGCACCCGGGGACCGTCTTGTGAGCCACAGCGTTCGCAGCTCGCCGAGGGCAGGCAGAGTGTGACCACGAGCAGCAGGGAGGCCAGGTGCCGGGTGGATTCGAGCATGGCAGCCGGGGTGTACCAGAAGTGCTGAGCGCCTCAAGGTTCACCCGAGCGCACAGGCGGGCGGCGCGGGCTACGCTTGGTGGGTGGCAACACGGATCACGCTGACCACCGACTTCGGAACGCGCGACGCGTACGTGGCCGAGCTCAAGGCGGCCCTGCTCTCGGAGCTGGAGGCGCTCGCGCAGGGGACCCCATTCGCGGCGCAGATCCTCGATCTCTCGCACGAGCTTGTGCCCTTCGATGTGAGGGCCGCCGCCTGGTTCGTGCGCGCCGCGCTCCCGCGCTTTCCGCGGGGGACGGTGCACTTGGTGGTGGTCGATCCAGGCGTGGGCAGCGCGCGCAGACCGCTGGTCGCGCGCGCGGCTGGCCAGATCCTGGTAGGGCCTGACAACGGCATCTTCGGGCACTTGTTCGCGGGGGACGAGGAGGTGTTCGCGGCCGATCCCGCGGTGCTCGGCGCGCGCGCGCTGAGCCACACCTTTCACGGGCGGGATCTGTTCGCTCCGCTCGCGGCGCGCCTCGCGGCCGGCGCGCGCTGCGAAGAGCTGGGAGCGCGCGTGGAGGACTATCAGAGAATCCAGATCCCGGCGCCGATTTCCTCCGAAGATGGGCTTTCGGGAGAGATCTTGCACGTCGATCACTACGGCAACCTGGTGAGCAACTTGACCCCTCGCGCGGTGGGAGAAATCGGGGCGAAGGACGCGCTGGTCTTCCAGATCCGGGGCCACGAGATCGAGGGCCTGCGCGACCACTACGCGCAGGTGGAGCCGGCGCAGCCGCTGGCCGTGGTCGGCTCGGCGGGCCTGATCGAGCTCTCGGTGCGCGAGGGCAGCGCGGCTGCGCGTTTCGCGGCGGAGCGTGGGGACACGCTGCGTGTCTCGACGCGTCGTGATCGGACGGCCGCGGCTCCCCTCGCGAAAAGAGGCTGACGAGGGCGGCCGGGTTGCGTAGCTTTTCATGATGCGTGCATCCCTGGTCTTCGTGCTCCTGGCTTCCACTTGGATCGGTTGTGTCGAGGACAAGAAAGGCAGTCCCGAGGCGCTGACGGCGCCGGACACCTCGCCCGAGGCCCGACCTAGCGTGCCGAGCGCAGTCGAGGCGCGAGCGTTCGTGCAGGAGCTAGATCGCGCGCTACGCAAGCTGGTGGTGGCCGCCTCCGAAGCCGACTGGGAGCGCAGCACCAACATCACCGAGGGCACGGAGCAGGCGGCCGCCAAGGCCAACGAGGCGGTGATGGCCTTCATGAGCAAGGCTATCCGCGAGTCGGTGAAGTTCCGTGACGTACCGAACCTCGATGCCAGCGACGCCCGTCAGCTCGATCTGCTGCGCCGGGGCGCCTCGCTGCCTGCCCCCGACGACGCCAAAAAGCGTGAGGAGCTCGCCGCCGTCGCGACCAAGATGGAGAGCCTCTACGGCAAGGGGAAGTACTGCAAGCAGGCGCCCGAGCCCAAGGGACAGGCGCCCGGGGAAGAGTGTCGGGGCCTGGATGCGCTCGAGGATGTACTGGCCAAGAGCCGTGACTACGACGCGCTCTACGATGCCTGGCAAGGTTGGCACGAGGTCGGCAAGGACATCCGCCCGCTCTACACGCGCTATGTCGAACTCGCCAACGAGGGCGCGCGCACCATCGGCTACCGCGATCTGGGGGAGCTGTGGCGCTCGCGCTACGACATGGCACCCGAGCAGTTCAGCGCGGTCGCTGCGCGCCTCTACGACCAGCTACGACCGCTCTATGAGGCGTTGCACTGCCACGTGCGCGCGCGCCTGGTGCGCCTCTATGGCAAGGAGAAGGTCCCGGAAGACGGCCCGATTCCGGCCCATCTACTCGGCAACATGTGGGCGCAGGAGTGGGGCAATCTGTACCGGAACCTCGAGCCCTTCGCGGGCCAGGGGGAGCTCGACGTCACGCCCGCGTTGGTCAAGCAGAAGTACGACGAGATCCGCATGGTGAAGCTGGGCGAGGCGTTCTTCACGTCGCTCGGGTTGCCGAAGCTGCCCGAGACCTTCTGGCAGCGCTCGATGTTCAAGAAGCCAGCGGGGCGCGAGGTGGTCTGCCACGCGAGCGCCTGGGACGTGAACTACAACGGCGACCTGCGCATCAAGATGTGCATCAAGATCGACATGGACGATCTGATCACCATCCATCACGAGCTCGGGCACGACTACTACTTCTCCCAGTATCATACGCTCCCGATCCTGTTTCAGGATGGAGCCCACGACGGCTTTCATGAGGCGATCGGCGATGCCATCGCGCTCTCGATCACGCCCGCGTACTTGAAGCAGGTGGGGCTGCTCAAGGTGGTCTCGAACAACGACAAGGGGACGCTGAACCAGTTGATGCAGGACGCGCTGGAGAAGGTGGCCTTCCTGCCGTTCGGTAAGGTGATCGACGAGTGGCGTTGGAAGGTGTTCTCCGGCGAGATCCCGCCCGAGAAGTACAACCAAGCCTGGTGGGAGCTGCGCGCGAAGTATCAGGGCGTGGCCCCGGCCAAGCCCCGCGGAGAGGAGTACTTCGATCCCGGCGCCAAGTATCACATCCCCGCCAACGTGCCCTACACGCGTTACTTCCTCGCGACCGTGCTCCAGTACCAGTTCCACCGCGCCATGTGCAGGCTCTCGGGGCACGAGGGCCCGCTCCACACTTGCTCGATCTACGGCAACCAGGCGGCCGGCGCGAAGCTCAAAGAGATGTTGGCGCTCGGCGCGCAGAAGCCCTGGCCCGACGCGCTCGAGGTGCTCACCGGGGAACGCGAGATGGATGCCACGGCGATCCTCGACTACTACCGCCCGCTCCTCGACTGGCTCAACGAGCAAAACAAAGC
>JBIQKA010000065.1:7396-12631 GCA_044507075.1 Myxococcales bacterium | reverse complement strand
CGATCCTCGACTACTACCGCCCGCTCCTCGACTGGCTCAACGAGCAAAACAAAGCCCGCAAATGCGGCTGGTAAAGCCCTTTCACACCGCGCTCCGGCGCGGCCTCGCGTTTCGCCTCCGGCGACCATCGCGCCCCATGGGCGCTCACCGGGTCCAAGCACGCCCCATGGGCGCGATGGTCGCCGGGTGAAGCCACCTGGCTGCACTGGAGCGCAGTGTGAAGGGGGCGCGATGCGATGGTCGCCGGGTGAAGCCACCTGGCTGCACTGGAGCGCAGGGAGCCGTCGGGGGCGCAGCAGGGCGGCTGAGGTGAGCAAAGGGACTACGTTGTCGTCCGAAAAGTGGGCATGGCCGCCCTTGAACCACGTTCGCCCTTTGACAGCCTCGCGCGCCTTTGAGAGGCTTCGTTCGCTGCGGCACAGGGCTTTAACTTGCTGCGATTGCAGTGAATTGTGACCTGCGCTCGCACGGAAGCAGAGCCCGTTTGAAAGGCTCCCAGCTGCGGGTGTAGGTGGTGTTGGTCTCGTCGTGATCATCCTCGGAGACACAAGCCCCACTTTGGGTGGGGCTTGGTCGGGGGCAAAGGACAACTCATGCGACGACGGATTGGTCGGCTGGCTGCGGCGGTGGCAGCGGTTGCGGTTTGGTTTGAGGCGACTTCGGGCTTGGCGGACGTGCGCACCGACGCGCGGCGCGAGTTCCGCGCCGGTATGGCCCGGGTGGCGAACGGCCAATACGACGAGGGCATCGCGCACCTCGAGCAGGCCTACGACATCCTTCCGCACCCGAACGTCCTCTACAACATCGCGCTCGCGCACATGTACGCGGGGCGCCCGGACGCTGCCCTCTACTACTTCGAGCGCTACAAGGAGACCGCGCCGCCGAGCGACGCCCAGGAAGTCGACGCGATCATGAACTCGCTCAAGGAGGCCAGCGCAGCGCCGGTCGCCAAGGTCGATGCGAGCAAGCCCGCCGCGGCTGCGGCGGAGATCGACGAGACCACGAAGGAGGCGACCGACCACGTCGAGACCATCGCCTCCATCGAGCGATCTGCCGAGGAGCTGCGCAGGCTAGCGGACGCTTCGAGCAGCGAGACGCTGCGCGGCTATGCCGACGAGCTGCAGCGGGCCGCGGAGCGTTTGCGTGAGCGCGAACAGGCCAAGCCCGCGGAGACGACCCCGGAGCAGCCCGTCGCCGAGACGGTTGCGCCGGCTCAGATCCAGGCGGCACCGCCCGCGGTCCCCACCTCGAGGGGCGTAGAGCACGACGTCTACGAAGAAGAAGTCGTGTCGGCCTCTCGCTTCGCGCAGTCTCCGCTCGACGCTCCCAACGCGACCAGCATCATCACGGCGCAAGACATCCGCATGACCGGCCTCACCAACCTCGGTGAGCTGCTGCGACGTGTCGCTGGCGTCGAGGTCGCGTCCGTGACGCCGAACCACACCGAGGTCTCGATCCGCGGCTTGAACCGCCGCCAGTCGAACAAGGTGCTGCTCTTGCTCGACGGTCGCCCCCTGCGCCTCGATTTCTTGGGCACCAGCTGGTACGACATGTTGCCGATCTCGCTGGAAGACGTGGAGCGCGTGGAGATCATCCGCGGTCCCGCGTCCGCCGTGTACGGCGCGGACGCGTTCTCTGGTGTGATCAACATCATCACCAAGGCCCCCGGCGAGGGCGAGAACTTCGTGGCCGGGCAGGGCGGCAACAAGGGGCAGGGGCGCGCCGTCGCTTCATTCAACGGCAGGCGCGGAAACCTCTCCTATCACTTCGGCTTCGGCTACAAACAGGCCTACAACGCGGTGCTGGACGTGGGCAAAAATCGCGTCGATGTCGAGCCCGTCCCCGAGGACCCAGCGCTCAGCCTGCGCAACACGTGGGCCAACGGCGAGGCGCGCTACGAGTTCGCCAAAAAGACCGTGGCCACCGTGGGCGCCAACATCTTCAGGGGCGACACCACGCTGCAAGGGTTCTCCCGCCTGGGCCAGGTCAGCTCTCCGAACAGCACGCGCTCCAACGTGTACGGCTCGGTGACCACGCCGGTCGGCATTCGCGTCGCCACCTGGTGGGATCACGTGGACGGCAACGCGGCGTCCTCGTCGTTCACGCCTGGCGCGATCGAGGTGAACGGCTTCGGTGTCAAGCAGGACATCGCCGACGTCGATCTCTCCTGGAGCGGCAACTTCAAGCTGCTCTTCCCCCACGCGCTCACGATCGGCGCCAACTACCGGTTCAAGTCCATCTCCTGGCCCTGGCTCAACGACGACCACATTCAGCACCACGTCGGCGCGTACCTGCAGGATGTCATGCAGGTGGCCAAGCGCGTGCGCGTCCAGCTCGGCGCGCGCCTCGATCACCATCCGCTCCTGAAGAGCCTGCAGTTTTCGCCGCGCGGCTCGGTCGTCTACCGCTTCGTCGATGATCAGTCGTTGCGTATCAGCGCAGGTCGCGCGTTCCGGGGGCCCTCCTTCTTGGAGTCCTACCTGGAGCTGCCGAACCCCGCCCCGCTGCGCGGCGTGACGGCGCTGGGGTTGGGTAACGACAAGCTCGCCCCGGAGAGCATCATCTCCACGGAGATCGGCTACCAGAACCAGGCCTCCGATTACTTCGCGCTCGAGGCGAACGTCTATTTCAACATGGTGAAGAACGCCATCCTCTTCACCGACGTCCGCCGCTACACGCTCGGGGACTTCTCGGGCAACGACCGCGCCGCGCAGTATGACCCGATGGTGGACGCCTTTCCGGTGAGCTCGCTGGCCTTCCGCAACGACAACGTGACCTTCCGGCAGATCGGTGGCGAACTCGGCGTGCGCTTCTATCCCATGAAGGGTCTCGACGTGTACTCCAACTATTCGGTCAACCAGACCGAGGCCTTGAACCAGAAGGAAAAGGACAAGCTCGACCCGGTGCGTGTCAAAGAGCAGCAGACCAGCCTGCACAAGGTGAACGCCGGCGTTCAGTACCGCTCGCGATTTGGTCTGGACGTGTCCACCGACGTCAGCTGGTTCAGCCCTCAGGTCTGGGTCGAGCAGGTCACGGATCTCGAGACGGGCGTGCGCTTCCAGACCTTCGATCAGCCCGCGTTCGTGATGGTCAACGGCCGCATCGGCTATCGCTTGCTCGCCGACAGGCTCGATCTCGGCGTGGTCGGCACCAACCTGGGCTTCCAGGACAAGCGCCAGCACCCGTTCGGTCAGCTCGTCGATACCCGCGTGCTCGGCACCGCCAAGTTCCGCTTCTGATGGGAGGCCTGAGTATGAAACGCCAACAGCGACATCACGGACTCGCGCTTCTGCCCATGACCGCGCTCGGACTTGCGCTGCTCAGCGGCTGCGGCAAGCCCAAGCAGGACGACTTCAAGAGCGCAGGCGGCATATCCCCCGATCCCACCGGGATCATCGAGGGCAACGTGCTCTACATCGGCCCGCGCCCGGCCTGCGAGTATGAAGGCGACAAGCCCACGCGCGTGGTCGGTCGCGTGATCCTCACCATGTTCGTCTACGACAACCCGCCTCCCCCGGAGGGCCGCGCGACGACCGCGGAGAACCTCCTTTCGATCTCGGGAGACAAGTTGTTCGTGACCTCCGACTGCGCCCCGAACGGCGCACAGCCCGACTACGAAAACCCGATCATGCGTTCGGTGCCCTTCCGCTGGCCGCAGATCGAGCTCACGGAGACCTCGCGCGACTTCCAGATCCGGGGCTTTTTCGACTACGACGAGGACATGAACCCCTTCTTCTCGGTCACGAATCTGCCGACCGCCGGGGACATCGCAGGGGCCGCGATCGCCAACCTGCAGGATCCCTCACAGGGCTTTCTGCGCATCTCCATGCCTGCCCTGGATCGCGCGGGCGAAGGCCACGTCAAGACCGGCGTCACCGTGGCGCTGGCGAATCCTGTGTGGACCGAGCGCCCTGCGTTCCGCCTGGCGCTGGAGAACGCCCAGCTCAGCGCCGAGGAGCCGCTGCCGCTCGCTATCGACTACGATCTCCTTCAACCCAAGACGGACGAGACGCTGAAGCGGATCTGGGAGCTCACCTGCGGTGCGCACACGCCCGATTGCGGGTTCTCGCTCGAGAGCCTCGACGCCAATGGCGACGGCCCGAGCATGGCGGCGGCGGGCGTGAATCTCGACTTCAGCCCCCAGCGCTACGCCTTTCACGTGTCGCCGGTGGACATCAAGACGGTCGTCGCCGATGGGCCCGATCTGAACAAGCCCGATGGCGTGGTGGATCCGCACCCGCTGCTCGGCGCCACGCTGCCCGTACCGTTCACGCTGCCCTTCGTGATCCTCCAGCGCCGCGCCGAGACGCCCGAGCAGGCCAAGATCGAGGCGGCCGCCAAGATCCCATCGGTGACCCTGCTCGGCGCCGCCTTGCCCGCCGAGATCGAGACGAAAAAGACCTTCGTCGGCCGCATGAACATCGCGGTGCCGCCGATCGCGGTGGTCGAACTCGATCCGAACAACGTCGCGTGTCGGGTGCCCTACGCGCCGCCCGAAAACAGCACCGCCACCTACGAGGCGCGCGTCTCGGTCTGCCACGACCTGCCCACGGGCGTCTACGGCGTCAACGTGCTCCACGGCATCGCGGGCGGAAAGCCGGTGGCGGTGGATCCGAGCGTGAGCGCGAATGGCCTCTCCATCGTGGGCGGCGGCTCGTCGGGCCAGGCCTGGAGCTTGCCGAATCAGCTGGCTGACGAGGAGCAGGTGGGGGCCACCAACGCGCTGGCCCATCAGGGCGAAGACGCGCTGTTCGTGGTGTATGACCCGAACCCGGACACGCAGAAAGACTGCACCACGGCGTTCGATCCTTTGACGTTCGCGCAGCGCCCAGTGAACTACAAGCAGATCTGCGCGCCCGGCGTGGACCCCATGAACCAGTCGGCCGGGCTCTACGGGACGCCCAAGGGCATTGACGGCAACGAGTGCCTGCTCCAGGCCTGCTGCGACAATGTCAAACACCTCTGCAACGTGCCGTTGTGCGAGCTGCGCACCGACTCGGCCGTGCGCGGGCTCGCGGTCCGCAAGAGCCCGAGCAAGGTGGAGCCGCGCGTGGGGGCGGACGGCGTCGAGGTTCAGGTCCCGGACTGCATCCCCTTCGAGATCCCGTCTTTGTGCTGCGATGACTTCAACATCGAGTGAGTCCGCGGCGGGGACGAGGGCGCCTGCCATGAGGTCCACGCCCGCTGTCGTGCGGCGGCTCAGTCGTCCTTGCTGGCCTGGCCGACGAAGTAGTC
>JBIQKA010000065.1:0-7296 GCA_044507075.1 Myxococcales bacterium | reverse complement strand
CCCGCTGTCGTGCGGCGGCTCAGTCGTCCTTGCTGGCCTGGCCGACGAAGTAGTCGGCCTTGTCCTTGAAGAGAACGTTGAAGGTCGTGAGCGAGCCGTAGCACTGCGTGACGTATTGCTGAAGCTGCAGTCGATCCTCGTCGCTGAGCTTGTCGTGGTTGTTGAGCTTCTGCTCGAGCACCCGGAGCTTCTCCCGGATCAAGACGATCTTGCGGAAGAGATTGTCGATCGGGATGCGCTTCTCTTGGGCGCCCTGTTTACCGGGCACAAGCACGACCTCGCCCCCGAGCCAACGCTCGCCGAGCTCGGTCTCACGTAGGCCGAGCTCATCGAGCAGGACTTCACGGAGCACGTTGCGGAACTCTTCTTGATCCATATCGATTCCAACCTCCGCTGGGATGGCGGGACGCACGGCCAGTGGGTTCACCGTGGACCGTGGCGTGGTGGTCCGCGGCGCGCGCTCGCGGGCGCGCGGCTTGGGCGCTTGGCCCGGCGCCTGATAGCTCGCGCAGGTCGCGGTGTCTTTAAGTGGCGCCGGCCAGCAACCCAGGCGGCACTCGCCGTACCCGACGCCGCTGTCGTCGACGCGCAGGCGCATGTAGAAGATGCAACTGCCACAGCGCCCGCTCAAGTCGCGCCCGCCTGCGCTCATGCGCTCGCTTCGAACTCGAGACGCTCGATGTTGGCGCCCGCGTCGCTCACGTCGTGGTTGGGGGCGGGAGAGGTCTTGGGCTTGCCTGGTGGATTCATGGGGCCGGGGCCGAGCTGAATCGTCCCGAGGGACGGGATCAAGGGTGCGAGGAAGTACTGCTTGCACCAGTACCACCACAGGCTCCGCTGCACCAGGTCGGGGTGGATCTTGTGCGCGACCGCCGCGTGCAGTTCGGGGAGGCGGCTCCAGTGCACGCCCGCGTGCTCGTGGTGCACGCCGTGGTAGCCGTTGTTGAACAGTAGATAGTTCAGCACCGGGCTCACGAAGGAGCGTGAGTGATTGTGCTCCGAGAACGGGTCGGTGTGCGCGTGCTGGTCGTAGTTGAACAGCATGATGGTCCACAACGCGAACAGCGCGGGGACCAACAGGGAGAACGTCCAGACATAGGCGCCCGTGCGCAGCCCGTGCAGGCTGACGGCCACCAGGAAGGAAAGCGCGTAGGCGCCGATCCAAACCGCATACTGCGCGAGGATTCGCCGGTAAAGCTTCGGGTTCTTGGCCTTGGCTTGCTTGATGTACGCGTTGATCGGCTCGCTCTGATAGTAGGAGGAGACGAAGAAGTACGTCAGCGCGACCCACAGCGAGTGACGGTTGGTGTAGCGCCAGGTGATCGTGGCGTCGCCCTCGGTGTTGACGTAGCGGTGGTGATTCAAGTTGTGGGTCGGCACCCAGGCGAAGGTCGGGTAGCCGTAGAAGAGGCTGAGCCACATGCCGAACGCGTTGTTGACGCGCTTGTCCGCGAAGGTCGGGCAGTGATTGTGGTTATGGGCGATGACGCCGCAGGCGAGCGCGAAGTAGCAGCTCAACCAACTTAGGTATGGCACCAGGTCTGGGTCGGCGAACTGTGCGGCCACCAGGGCAGGGGCGAGCAATACCCAAACGAGGGCGCGATAGTCGGCTGGATTTCGGGGCAGCATGGCGATCCTGGCGAGCACCCTGACGCGACGATTCGCGATCAGGGATGGCGGCCAGGCGACGGTCGCCGTGTCCACCCACGGCCCGCCTCTTATCACGCTTTTCCCGGTTGATACTAGTCAGGGACTCCAAAATGGGAGCGGATACGAAATGGTCATGACTCTTGGCCACCCCATTCATGGGGGGCAACGACGGATGCGTCCCTTAGTTGAGCCAGCGCTTGGGATCCTTGTCCCCCGCTCCGCCGCCCTTGATGGCGTGCAGCCGGCCGCCGCCTCGGACGCCGCTCGGACGTTTCACCTTCCGACGCGGCGCCCGCAGCATCCATCGACAGAAAGCGATGCCACCGGCGATTGCCCCAAAGTCGGCCGCGAGCTGCGCGGCGTCCCGGGATGTGAGGAAACGAACCACGCTGAGCCCGACGACGAGCAGCATGAGGTGCTTGGTGCGCATCGGGAACATCCCGAAGAAGCTCACCTCCGCGTGCTCCGGCAGCATCACCACGTACCCGGCGATCGCCGCCAGCGTGATGGTGGCGGGGCCGGCGAGGCGCCCCGCCATCGAGGGCAGAACGAGGCCCGTCAAGAGCGCCGGGATCCCAGCGGAAACGGCTGAGACCGCCACGAGCTGCCACACCCTGGCCTGTCCATACCGGGCCTCGAACGGCGCGAGGATGAGCCAGATGAAGAGCAAGCTGATCAACAGCGAGAACTCGATGCCTGGCTGCTGGTAGGGCAGGGCGAACACGTGCGTGAACATTTGCCAGCCGGTGGCGGGCGTGATTCGCGTGGTCGTCAGCGAGAGCAGTTCGAAGACCGGCACCCCCACGAAGTTCCCGAGGATGGCCCCGAGGACGAACAGGCCGATCAGGGCGATCAAGAGCGTACGGACCGCCGGCGTGAGAGGTGGGAAGCGCAGCACCCTTTCAGCCTAGAGAGCGTTCACCGGAACCGCAAGCGCGTCCGAGCGCACACTTCGGCGAACTCGCGCAAGGCCGCCTGTCACGGACCGGTAAATTGGTGGGGTGGCAGGGCGACGTTGCCCGGTTCCAGCACCTGCACGGGAATGGCCTCGGATTCTTCCACCACCACGAACTGCGCTTCGGAGGTGTAGTTCAGGGCGACGTACGAGATCCAGTAGTCCCCGCGGTTGAGCAGCGGGGTGCCCGAATCGAGCGTGCCCGCGTCGCACGGGGTGTAGAGCACGCGATCGTAGTACTCCCCCGCCTCGTCGAACACGGAGTAGACCCAGAGCTCCACCCGGTTGATGCCCGCATCCGCACACGCCTGGGCGAGATCGGGGGTTTCGCCCACCGAGAACGCGCCGGTGACCGTGGCGATCTCGCCTCCTGGTGTTCGCGGCGCGAAAAAATCGAGCGTGGGCAGGATCACCGGCGTGACGTTGCCGTAATCGGCGACGAAGGTGCCCGAGCCGGGGATCAGCACCTCGCCGTTCACGCCGATCATCTCCAGCTCGTACCGATAGAGCACGCCGTACTCGAACCACTGGTTCGTGCGGAAGCCGCCGTACTCATACCCGTCGTCCAGGAAGATGGAGCTTTCACCGCACTCGCTCTCGAGCGTGCGCGTGCGCGTGCCCGAATCGATGGAGAGGCGGACCAACTTGATGCCCTGCAGCGCACACTCTTCGCTGGTGGGAGCGAGGCCGTTGACCACGTAGCTCACGATCACTGCGTAGTCGTTGTCGCCCGCGCCACAGGCGGTGAGACCGAGGCTTGCGCAGAGCATCGGCACGAGGAGCGAGCGCGCGCGAGCCAAGGAGAAAAGGCGGCAAGCGGCGGGACCAGGCGAAGCCAGAAAGCTGCTCATGCCTCATCCTAGCAAGACGCTGCTCACGGGGGTTGACCTCCAGCAGAGCATGCTTAGTTTCTGAGGGAGCCCGATACGGGCGGTCCTCGAGCCGGGGCCTCCCAAGTCGGCGAAAACAAACTTTGTTTTGCGCACGTGCTGCAAGGGCGTGCGTCGACCTCCCTGGGTTTGTGGCGGCTCCGTGGGGCGCGTTGCGCGAACCTCGTGGGCCTCCGAAGAAAGGGGCATGGGCCCCTCATACCTCGCAGATCATCTTCGTGATCTGCACGCCCGGGGAAATTCGCCCCGCTTCATCGCTTGCGGCACCCGATCAACGACTCAACGACCACCACCGAACAACGAGGAGAACGAACCATGTTGACTGTCTGGGATCCCTTTGCCGATCTGAACCGCATGCACCGCGACATCGAGCGCAGCTTCTTCGGGCCTCGCACGCGAGGCGCGGACTTCGCGCCGGCGGTGGATGTCCACGAAGATGCCGAGTCGCTGGTGCTGCGCGCTGAGCTGCCTGGCGTAAAGCGCGAAGACATCGAGATCGGCATCGATGGCAACGTGCTGACCTTGAAGGGGGAGCGCAAGCTCGAGAAGGAAGAGAGCGGTCGCAAGTACCACCGCATCGAGCGCAGCTACGGCTCCTTCGTGCGTCAGTTCCAGTTGCCGACCAACGTGGACTCGACCGCGGTCGATGCCAAGTTGACCGACGGCGTGCTCACCGTCCAACTCGCGAAGAAGCAGGAGCTCAAGGCTCGTAAGATCGAAGTGAAATCCTGAACCGCGACGGCTCGAAGCCTCGCGGTGTACGCAGCCGCGCCCGCGCAGGCCGCGGGAACGAGGCACGTACGCGGCGCGTGTCCCCCTCGCGCGCGCCCCCGTGCCGGTCTCCCGGCGGTCGCGCGCGGGCGCGGCCCTCGCGTCAGCTCAGCGCTTCCTGAACCAGCCGCTCTTGCTCGAGCTTGTGCGCGGCGTTGGAGCCGGTCGCGGGGCTCGCGCTCTCGGCGCGGGACACGCAGCGGATGACGAAGCGCCCTTGCAGGATGGCAGGCAGGCGCGCGTTGATGTGGTACCAGCCGCCGCTGTTCCAGGGTTCTTCCTGGGTCCACACCAGATCGGTGCCCGACTTGAAGGGCGCGAGCACGTCCTGAATCTCGCTGGGGCGCAGCGGGTATAGCTGCTCCAGACGAATTAGCGCGACGTCGTCGCGCTTCTGGCGCGTGCGCGCGGCGAGCAGATCGTAGTAGACCTTGCCGGTGCACAGGATGATCCGGCGGACGTTCGCCGGGTCTACCGAGAGGTCGGGGATGATGCGCTTGAAGCCGCCCTGCGTGAGGTCGTCGATCGTGCTGGTCGCGTCGGGGTGACGCAGCAAGCTCTTGGGGGACATGATCACGAGCGGCTTGCGGTAGGGCCGCAGCACCTGGCGCCGCAGGCAATGGAACACCTGGGCCGGCGTGGTGAGGTTGGCCACCTGCATGTTGTCCTCGGCGCACAGCGCGAGGAAGCGCTCGAGGCGCGCGCTGGAGTGCTCGGGCCCCTGTCCCTCGAAGCCGTGCGGCAAGAGCAGCGTAAGCCCGCTCAAGCGGTGCCACTTGTCCTCCGAGGAGCTCAGGAACTGGTCGATGATGACCTGGGCCGTGTTCGCGAAGTCCCCGAACTGAGCCTCCCAGATGACCAGGGCGTCGGGGCTGTCGAGGCTGTAGCCGTACTCGAAGCCGAGCACGCCGGCCTCCGAGAGCGGGCTATCCCAGACCTCGATCTTGCTGAGCTCCTCGCCGACGTGCATCAACGGCATGTAGCGGCGGCCCGTGATGCTATCGAACAAGACCGCGTGGCGATGGCTGAAGGTGCCGCGGCGCACGTCCTGGCCGCTCAGACGCACGCGCGTGCCCTCTTCGAGCAAGGTCGCGTAGGCCAGGATCTCCGCGGTGCCCCAGTCGAGCGGCTTTTCGCCGATGGCGCGCTCGCGGCGCTCCTTGAGGAAGCGCTTGGCCTTCGCGTGCACGTTGAAGTCGTCAGGGGTCTCGATGAGCTTGTCGGCGAGGGCCAAGAGCCGCTCGCGCGAGACCGCGGTGTCGGCTTCTGGGCACTCGCTGTCGGGCCCTCCCCGATAGCTCTGCCACAGGCCGCCCATCGCGTAGTCGGGCGGCATGTAGCTGCCGCGCTTGGCCTCCACGAGCTCCTCTTCCATCTGGGCTTGGCGACGGGTGGCGATCTCCTCGGCCTGCGCGTCGGTGATGAAGCCGCGCTCCTTCAAGCGACGCACGTAGGTCTCGCGCACCGAGGGCTGGCGGTCGATCGCGGTGTACATCACCGGCTGCGTGTAGCGGGGCTCATCGGCCTCGTTGTGGCCGTAGCGCCGGTAGCAGTACATGTCGATCACCACGTCCTGGCCGAACTGCTGGCGGTAGTCGACGGCCAGACGCACGACCTGCGTGACGGCCTCCGGGTCTTCGCCGTTCACGTGGAACACCGGACAGCGCAGCATGCGCGTGATGTCGGTGCAGTACGGGGTGGAGCGCGTGTCCTCTGGCGCCGTGGTGAAGCCGATCTGGTTGTTGATCACCACGTGGATGGTGCCGCCCGTGGTGTAGCCCTGCAGGCGGCTCAGGTTGAGCGTCTCGGCGACCACGCCCTGGCCGGCGAACGCCGCGTCACCGTGGATGAGCAGCGGCAGCACCTTGCGGCGCGAGAGATCTTCCTTGCGGTCGCCCTTGGCGCGCGCGCGGCCCTCCACCACGGGGTTCACCCACTCGAGGTGGCTCGGGTTGAAGCACAGCGTGAGGTGCAGCGCATGGCCGTCCACCCGGCGATCGCTCGAGAAGCCCATGTGGTACTTCACGTCGCCCCGCCCGATCTGCAGCTCGGGGCGGCTGTCGTTGAAGGCGAAGAACAGCTCGCGCATGCTCTTCTCCATCACGTTGGCGAGCACGTTGAGGCGGCCGCGGTGGGCCATGCCGATGACCAGCTCCTCCACCTTGTGCTTCGCGGCGCCCTGGATGAGCTGCTCGATCAGCGGGATGACGCTCTCGGCGCCTTCCAGCGAGAAGCGCTTGGCGCCGACGTACTTGGTGTGCAGGAACTGCTCGAAGAGCTCCGCGTCGATCAGCTTGGTGAGGAGCCTCAGCTGCTCGTCATGGGTGAGCTCGGTGCGGTTGAGCGTGGTCTCCATGCGGCGCTGGAGCCATTGCCGTTCCTCGGGATCCTCCATGAAGGTGAACTCGACGCCGATGGTGCGGCAGTAGGTCTCCTTCAGGCGCGCCACGATGTCCTTGAGCGGCAGGGTGCTGGGGCCCGCCATGTCGCTCGTGAAGAACACGGTGTTGGGATCCACCTGGTCGAGGCCGAAGGTCTCCAGGCTGAGCTCGCTCGGAACCGGTGGATTGCGGCTGAGCGGATCGAGATCGGCGTAGATGTGGCCGCGCACGCGATAGGCGTTCACCAGGGCGGACACCCGCCCCTGAAGCTCGCTGACGAAGAGGGCATCCGCGGTGGGCAGCGCGGCATGGGGGCTCGAGACCGCGCCGGGGACGAACTCGGCGGTGGCGGGGAGCAGGGCGGCGTGGCCGTTTCCATTGCTCTTCGCCACCGCGCTGTTGCGTACCGAGCGGGGTACGGTGGATTCGGTCAGCGCCGGTGCGGGCGCGCTCGGCGTCGCGGCCGGCTTCGTGCCTTCGATCAGCGCCTGCGCCTTGTCCTCACGCTCGAGTGCCTCGAAAAACCGGCGCCAGCTCGGGTCCACGGCTCCGGGGTTCTCGCGATAGCGAAGGTACTGCTCTTCCACAAAGCCCTGGTTGACGCCGAAATCGAGCTCCATAACCCCACTCGCTTGATCGAAGCGGGCGC
>JBIQKA010000256.1:0-4121 GCA_044507075.1 Myxococcales bacterium | reverse complement strand
GGAAGCTGACGCTCTACCAACTGAGCTATGCCCGCAACCTCGTCTTGCGACGACGCCCGGGAGCGTAGCGCGGGCGCCGAGAGCGTCAAATCCTTTGCGTCCATGCGGGGATGGGAGAGGGCACGATGTAGGAATTTTGTCCGATTCCATGGTCGGTGTTACCCGAGGAGCATGATGTTCAGAGCGTGGTTGACCCGGCGGATCGGGGTAGGGGTCGCGCTGCTCGCCCTTTCGGGATGCGACAGCGATGGTGAGTCCGAACGAGTCAGAGAGTGCCGCAAGGTCTGCGAGAAGCTGGACATGTGCCGCTCGGAAACGGACTTGGCCGAGTGCGAGCAACGCTGCGACGAGCAGACTTTTCGTTCGGATCTTTACTATCGTTTGAAGTCCCAGTGCGTCAGCGAGGGTCGGCTGTCTTGTGATCAGTGGGCCCACGAACTGGATTTCCGGGGCGACGATGTTTGCCCCTCCGAGCAGGCGTGCAATCTCAAGCAGTGCGTTGATCGCAAGCTGCTCGACCATGCCTTGAATGAGGAGCAAAAAGAGTACTGCCGACTGCTGGCCGATGACCTGTTCTCGTGTGACAGAACTCTCAATCCGGACAGCTTGGCGGCAACGTGCATGAAGACGTTGCCCCAGGTGTCGCCCGAGTACGCGGCCGAAACCGAAGATTGCGTGAACCTGCGCTGCCTGGAGGGCACCGAATTCAGGCGATGCTTCGACGAACTCTCGCTGAAGTACAACACCCAGATCCGGATCTTCGGTCTGTAGCGCAGAAGGGGCGAATGCCCAAAAAGGGCTCGCGCCCCCGTTCAGCGAGCTGCTGCCGCGTTCACGCCGCGCTTCCTGAGCGCGTCCAGTCTGCCGGTCACACCGCGGAACGAGCGATCGTGCGCCGCGACGCGTTCGAACGACGAGAGCGCGGCGTCCAGGTGGCCGAGCAGCTCCTGCGCGTTCCCGATCTCGTAGTGCAGGGCCATCTCTTCGAGCGCTGACTTCTGGGGACTGTTGATGGCTCGTTCGAAGTAGGTGACCGCCTGCTGCGCGTCTCCCCGCTCGAGGTAACACATGCCGATCATCGTCAACGAGGTGCAGGCACGCTTGGGGTTCTTCGACGCCAGATCGAACTCCTGGATCGCGTCGTCGGTCAGGCCCATCTCCTTGTAGGCGATCCCCAAATCGAAGTGCGTGTCGGAATCATCCGGCGCGATCTGCGCCGCCACGCCCTTCTTGAACTGGGCGAACACCGACTCGACATCCACCATCTCGTCGATCCCGCCGGTGGAGGCGACCTCGGTGAGCTCGCTGGCGAGTTGCTCGGCGATGTCGAAGCTGTCATCGGGCTGCTCGGCTTCGGCCTGCTGCTCGGCCACCTCCTGGGCCTCCGCCTTCGCCTCGTATTCGAGGAGCCGCGCGTCGAGCACGTCGCTCCCGGGATAGATCAGGATGGCTTCCTGAATGGCCTCCAGCGCCTCGTCCATCATGCCCTGGGAGGCGAAGAAGTCCGCCTCGTCGAGGACCTCCTGGATCTCCGGGGCGATGGCGGCGGCGGCAGGCGGCGGGGTGGGGAGCTGCTCCTCGGCGGGCGCAGGGGGGGCCTCGGGTTCGGGCACCGGCGTGGGGAAGTGCTCCTCGACGGGCGCAGGAGGCGCTTCGGGTTCGGGCACCGGCGTGGGCGTAGCGGAGGCCGCGGGCGGCTCCAAATCGAACGCGGGCGGAGGCGCCGTGGGCATCTCGTCGCGCAGGGTGCCGCTCGGCTCACCGGTGTCGAGCTCCCCGCTGCTCTTCCACAGAAGGTCGGCCGGGATGGGCGCGCCGGGCACGGTCGCGTCGGGCGCGGGCGCGACGGCTTCCTGCTCGCCGCTCTCTTCCAACAGGGCTTCGCGCGCGCGATCCAGCCGATCGCCGGGCGGCGGCGGGACGGTTATGTCGCTGGTGCCGACCTCTACGAACGAGGCGAAGGAGCCCGTTTCGCTGTCGGCGAGGATCTGGGCCGTCACGGCCGCGGGCGGGTGAACGGTGGGCAGCGCGTTCGGCGAGTCGTCGAAGTCGAGTACGTCCGAGCGATCGAAGCGCTCGTCGCTCAACCCGAAGTCGTCACTCTCGATCGGGCTCTCGAGCAGGTCGACCGCATCCATGCGCGGCTCGTGCAGGCGATCACGCGAGGGCGGAGGCGCGTCGAACTCGTCCGGCGAGATGGGCGCATTCAACAGCGCGTCGAGCTCGTCGGCGGCGTTGACCGTCTCAGGCTCGGGCCACTGCGAGGGCCCGGCCTGGAAATCCTGCGGCGCGAGCGGCTGCTCGAGCAGCGCGAGCAGCCCCTCGTCGAAGGGCCGCTTGGGCATCGGCACCGCGCCGCTGAAGTCCTCCGGGCGCAGCACGATCTCGAGCAGGCTTTCGCTCTCGAGCGAGGCCGGCCGCCCACTCGCGCGCGCAGGCGGGGCGCTGCTGAGACCGGCCGGAGGGACCGTGCTCATGCTCGAGGGCGGTCCGCTGCTCATGCGCGCGCCAGGTCGCATGCCTTCGTCCGCGAACGCAGAAGACGCGTGGGGCGCTGGCGGTTCGCTCACGGGCGGCAGAATGGCGTCGAGCTCGTCCTCCGCAGGGTCGCGCATGCCGGCGCTCGAGGCGTCCGCGCCGCCCGCGTCGTCGAAGAACACGACTTCGTCGTCGCTCTCGGCACGCGCCGCGGGCTCCGGCTCCACGTCGACGCCGAGCGCGCGCAGGCGGTTGCGCGTGGCATCCAAGTGCGGCGCGAGGCCATGGGCCGCCCGCGCGTGCTGGATGGCGCGCTCGGGGTGCGATTCGGTGAGCGTATCCGATAGCCACAAGAGCTCGCGGACCGCCTCCTCACGGCGGTCAGTGGCCAGGTACAGATCTTTGAGCCGCTCGTGCGCCTCTTCCTGGTTTGGGTTGCTCGCGAGGATGCGGAGGATCACGCCCTCGGCTTCGTCGTAGCGCCCCTGCGCCTCCAGCTCGTCCGCCTCTTCCAGCAGTCTTTCGGGCGACGGCTGGGCGGGGGCGGCGGCCGCAGGCACCGAGTCGTCCTCGTCGATCAGCAGGACGTCTTCGTCTTCGTCGTCCTCATCGGCATCGAGATACTCGAGCTCTTGCTCTTCCTCGTCACCATCGAGGTCGAGCTCTACCTCGTGCTCATCGTCGGCAACCACCGTGGCGGCGGGCTTGCGCGCGCGACCGAGATCTCCCATCGCGGCCAGTGCTTGCTTGGCTTCGGCGTCGCTCGCGTCGAGCTCAAGCACGCGCTCGAGCACGCGGCGCTTGGCCTCGTGATTGCCGAGCTCCCCGTGCAGACGGGCGATCTCCTTGAGCACACTGACCGTCTTGGACAGCTGTCCCAGCTGCCGGAATGCCTCGGCGAGCATTTCCAGCGTGGGGACGTCCCGCGGGTCGGCCTTGAAGCACACCTGGAGCTTGGCGAGCGCGCGCTTGGGATCGGAGCGCTCGATGTACAAGCCCGCGAGCTCGCGCGCGATCTCTACGTTTTCGGGATCGTGATAGAGCTGGCGCTCCACGACGCGGAGGTAGTCGTCGGTCCGGCCTTGCTCCTTGAGCAGGCGCGCGCCCGCCGCGAACGCCAGGGCAGCATCGCGGGGACGCTCGGCGCGCGAGAGGGCCTCGGCGTACTTGATGCGCACGGCGACGTTTTGACCATCGAGCTCCACCATGCGCTCCATGGTCTCGAGCGCCTTGGGCATCGCGCCTTGGCGCTGATAGGCGTCGGCCACCTGTTCGTACGTGGTCAGGGCATCGTTGGTGAGGCCAAGCTCCTCGTACATCTTCGCGAGTTGCTGCGAGGATTCGAGGTGGCTTGGCTCGAGCTTCAGGATCTGTTTGTAGACCGCGACCGCCTTGAGGAAAAAGCCCTGCTTCGCGTAGAGCTCGGCGACCTGCTGGTAGACGCCGATGGCGTCTTGCGGCTTGTTGCGGCGGGTATGCAGGTCCCCGATCTTCAGCAACGTGCGAACGTCGCGCGGATCCTCCACCACCAGCTTTTGGTACTCGGCGATCGCCTTGTCGTACTGGTTCTTGGCGAGGAACTTTTGCGCGGCTTCGAGAACTTTTGTGCGATTGACCGCCACGGGACCTTTGCTGGCAGCCTA
>JBIQKA010000064.1:25775-29074 GCA_044507075.1 Myxococcales bacterium | reverse complement strand
GTTGGCGCGCAGGAAGAAGAACGGCAGCGCGAGCAGGGCGATCGCGGTGAGCTCGTCCTTGTAGCGCCGAAAGATGTTCACGCCTGGTCCTTCTCCCAAAACGTGCCCGTGCCCGTGCCCGTGCCCGTGCCCGCCTAAACCCGGGTCTGCCGGCATAGCGCATCGGGCCCGCGATGCCCGTCTTTGGGCGGGAATTTAGCCGGATCGCACGCGGCCCGTCGCGTTTTCGGAGAGAGGGGCTGGGTGCAGGGAACGAGGACGAGTACGAGGATGCGCACGCGCACGACGGCGAACACTGAGACGGCGACGGCGTCGAGGCGTCCACGTCCCCGTGTTCGTCCTCGTCCTCGTCCTCGTCGTCGTGCGCGTGCGCGAACTAACCAATCTGGGCGGCCCGGGCCCCCTCAGCTGATCGTCACGTTCCTCAACAAATCCGCGTGATCCAGCGCCTTGCCCGACCCCAGCACCACGCAGGCCACCGGATCATCCGAGACGGTCACCGGGAGGCCGGTCTCTTCGCGCAACAGCACATCGATGTTCCTCAGGAGCGCCCCGCCGCCGGTCAGCACGATGCCCTTGTCCACGATGTCCGCGCTGAGCTCGGGTGGCGTGCGCTCGAGGGCCAGCATCACGGCCTCGACGATGGCGTTGATGGGCTCGCTGAGGGCCTCGCGGATCTCCGCGCTGTTGACGACCACCGTCTTCGGGATGCCCGCGAGCAGGTCGCGCCCCTTGACCTCCATGGTCTCGAGGCGGTCCTCCGGGTAGGCCGTGCCGATGGTGCACTTCACGCGTTCAGCGGTCTGCTCGCCGATCAGCAGGTTATACTTGCGCTTCATGTAGGCGATGATGGCCTCGTCCATCTTGTCGCCGCCGACCCGCACCGACTGCGAGTACACGATGCCGGCCAGGGAGATCACGGCCACTTCGGTGGTACCGCCGCCGATGTCGACCACCATGTTGCCGCTCGGCTCGGTGATGGGGAGCCCTGCGCCGATCGCCGCCGCCATGGGCTCCTCGATCAGGAAGACCTCGTGGGCGCCGGCGCTCTCCGCGCTCTCCTTCACGGCGCGCTTTTCGACCTCGGTGATGCCGAAGGGTACGCAGATGATCACCCGTACGCGCCCGCGGTGGGCGCGCTGGATGAAGTAGCGCAGCATGGCCTCGGTGATCTCGAAGTCGGCGATCACTCCGTCGCGCAGGGGGCGTACGGCCTCGATGTTGCCGGGGGTGCGCCCCAACATCTCTTTGGCCTCGGTGCCCACGGCGATCACCTTTTTCTCGCCGCGCGGGCCCCGCTGGACGGCGACCACCGAGGGCTCGCAGGAGACAATGCCCTTGCCCTTCACGTAGATGAGCGTGGTCGCGGTGCCAAGGTCGACGGCGATATCGTGTGAAAATAGGCCCTGGAGCCAGTCGAAGATCATCGAACCACGCGCTCCAATTCAGGGATCCAACTCGGGATCCGCACACAAGCGCGCCGAAAGCAGTTGCTACCGAGCGAGCAACTTAGCGAAAAAGAACCGCTTTCGGGCGCGAAGGCAATGGACCGGCCAGGTTTAACAGAAGGCGTTCAGAGGATCAAGAACGCGGGCGACGTGCCCGCTTCGGGGCGGTCCCCGCGGTAGGCGAAAGCTAGCGTAGACCCAGGCGAGCAAGTAACTTTTCGGACCTCCGTTGGAACGGCGCGAGGCCTGTCACTGCGCCCGGAGAGGGGTTTCCCTGCGATGAGCACGAACGAGTACGTACGCATCTTCGACACCACCCTGCGCGACGGAGAGCAATCTCCCGGCGCCACCATGACGCTCGAGGAGAAGCTGCGTATCGCACGCATGCTCGAGAAGCTCGGGGTAGACGTGATCGAGGCGGGTTTCCCGGCGGCTTCCCCGGGCGAGATCGAGAGCGTCCGCCGCATCGCCGAGGAGATCGAAGGCTGCGAGATCGCGGGGCTATGCCGGACGCGCCTGCCCGACATCAGCGCGGCCTGGCAGGCCCTCTCCCACGCCAAGCGCCCCCGTCTGCACACGTTCATCGCGACCAGCAAGCTGCACATGGAGCACAAGCTCAGGCTGAGCGAGGCCGAGGTGCTGGCCGAGATCACGCGCGGCGTCTCCGCCTGTCGCGAGCTCACGGACAACGTGGAGTTCAGCGCCGAGGACGCGACCCGCAGTGACCTTGGATTTTTGCGTGAGGCTTGCAGCGCGGCCATCGAGGCGGGCGCCAAGGTGCTCAACCTGCCCGATACGGTCGGCTACACGACACCCGATGAATACAAGACGATCGTGCAGGCCATCCTCGCCGTCGTGGGCGAGCGCGACGTGATCGTGTCCACGCACTGCCACAACGACCTGGGCCTGGCCGTGGCCAACTCCCTGGCGGCCATCAGCGCCGGGGCGCGGCAGGTGGAGTGCTGCATCAACGGGATCGGCGAGCGGGCGGGCAACGCGGCGCTCGAGGAGGTGGTGATGGCGCTCCGGGTGCGCCCCGCGCTGTTCCCGGTGACCACGCGCATCGTCACCGAGCACCTGTATCCCACCAGCCGATTGGTCAGCGAGATCACGGGGCTCAACGTGCAGCCCAACAAGGCGATCGTGGGTCGCAACGCGTTCGCGCACGAGGCGGGCATCCACCAGCACGGGGTGCTGCAGAACCGGCGCACCTACGAGATCATGGAGCCGCAGCAGATCGGACTCCCCACCAACAACATCGTGCTCGGCAAGCACTCTGGCCGCGCGGCGCTGCGCGACCGGCTGAAGTCGCTCGGCTACGACCTCGACGATGCTCAGCTCTCGCGGGCCTTCGATAGCTTCAAGCGGTTGTGCGACAAGAAGAAGACCATCTATGACGAGGACCTTTACCCGCTGGTGGCCGAGGACCTGAGCCTCGATGAGGTCTACAAGCTCGTGACCGTCGAGTTCAAAGGGGGCACCGAGACGTCCCCATGGGCGCGCGTGACCCTCTCGATCGCCGGGCAGGAGACCACCGGAGAGGGCACGGGGGACGGCCCCGTCGAGGCGGTGATGGAGGCCATCAAGGCCCTGGTGAACAAGCCCGAGCTGTCGCTCAAGGACTACGAGCTGAGCGCCGTCTCCGGCGGCGCGGACGCGCAGGGCAAGGTGAGCCTCACGGTGGAGGAGACCGGCCTCACCTCGCGCGGGCAGGGGCGCCACACCGACGTGGTCCTCGCGAGCGCGCTCGCCTTCGTGAACGCGCTGAACCAGCAGGCCTATCAGCTGCAGCTTCACGCCAGGAAATCCGAGCTCCCGGGGACGGGCAAATAGGAGTCGAAGCGGGCGGTC
>JBIQKA010000064.1:6678-25675 GCA_044507075.1 Myxococcales bacterium | reverse complement strand
CGAAGCGGGCGGTCTTCCGCCGCGCGAGCACATTACGAAGCGGGCGGTCCTCCGCCGCGCGAGCCATGGATGGGTAGAGAGCGCAATGAGCAAGCTTGAAGTTTTGGTGATCGCGGGCGATGGCATCGGACCCGAAGTGACGCGCGAGGCGGTGCGCGTCCTGGAACTCGTGGCCAAGCGTGCGGGCGTCTCGGTGCACCTCGAGCACGAGCCGTTCGGTGGTGCCTCGGTGGACGTGCACGGTGTGCCGGCGACCGAGGCCCTGCTCAAGCGCGCCACGGAGGTGGACGCGGTGTTGCTGGGCGCCGTGGGTGGGCCCAAGTACGACGGCTTGCCCGCCGAGAAGCGCCCGGAGAAGGGCCTGCTCAACCTGCGCACGGCCATGGGCGTTTACGCGAACCTGCGGCCCGCGAAGATCTTCCCCGTGCTCGCGGACGCGTCGCCCCTGCGCAAGGACCTGGCCGAGGGCGTGGACTACGTGGTGGTGCGCGAGCTCATCGGCGGGCTCTACTTCGGCAAGCCGCGCAGCCTGAGCGGCGAGCCGGGCAACCAGGTGGGCGTCAACACGCTCACCTACACCGAGGACGAAATCCGCCGGATCGGTCGCAAGGCCTTCGAGATCGCGCGCCTGCGCAACAAGAAGGTGTGCAGCATCGACAAGGCGAACGTGCTCGAGACCATGGTCCTGTGGCGAAAGACCATGGACGCCCTGGGCAAGGAGTATCCGGACGTGGCGCTGAGCCACATGTACGTCGACAACTGCGCGATGCAGCTCGTGCTGAACCCCGCGCAATTCGACGTGCTCGTGTGCGAGAACCTGTTCGGGGACATCCTCTCCGACGAGGCGGGCGCTACCACGGGCTCGATCGGGCTCTTGCCCTCGGCTTCGCTGGGCGAAAAGTGCGCGCTCTACGAGCCGATCCACGGCTCGGCCCCCGACATTGCGGGACAAGACAAGGCCAACCCGCTCGCCGCCATCCTCTCCGTGGCCATGCTGTTCGAGCACACCTTGAAGAATCGCGCGCTCGCCGAGACCATCGAGCGCGCCGTGAGCGCCGTGCTCGACGACGGCTTGCGCACGGGCGACATCTACCGCGGGGACACGGCCGGGAAGCGGCTGGTGGGTACGCGCGCGATGGGTGACGCGGTCTTGGCCAAGCTGGCCGCGCTGGGCTGAGTCCCCCTTACGCCGCCCGCGGCACGCGAGAGACGGCCCCGCGCTCGCTCAGTAGTAGGTCATGTGGATGCGCACCGTGACGCTTTGCCCCTCGGTCAAGGTCAGCTTCGCGTCTTTGAACTTGGGCGGGCCCATGCGACCGCGTGCATCACGCGAGAAGCCGATGCCTTCGCGCGGGATGCCGAGCATGCCCTTCTTGAGCTCGCGATCTTGGTCTTCATCGTGGAGCACCGAGATGGCGAACTCGCCCGGCTCCACGTCCTCGAACACGACCCGGCTGTGGTCTTGCGCGATCGTACCCAGGAGCCGTCGCTCGGCTTCGAGCGGCTCCCGGGGAAACCCCGTACCCGTCCGGAACAACGCATAGAGCGCGTCCCCGCGCGCGCTCCGAAAGCCTTCGGCTTCCACCACGACGCGCCCGCGACCCTCGTTGGCCTGCACGGGCCTCGGCAGCAGGATTCCTCCCAAGAACGGCAGCAGCACGACAGCGACGCGTGCAGCGGACTCCATATCCAAGAGGCTACCCGATTCCCACACGCGCGCACGCCCGCCGGACCGCCGACGCGGCGCCGTGAACACGCAAGATATGGCGGTTCGCGAAGCGGCCCGTGATACGCTCGCAGTTACGATTTTGCCGGGGTTTTGGCCGTTGAACAGCCCAAGGTACGCCGCTTGCGCCTCCACCCGAATGGGGGATGGGTCGAGTGCTCTCACGGATCCCGGCCCACGGGGTCTTTCGGCCTTGCCGCGCAAGCAGGTGTTCGGCTACCAGCCCGCCATCGACGGTCTGCGCGCGCTGTGCGTCCTGGCAATCATGCTCTACCACGCGGACTTGCCTTGGCTTCCGGGGGGCTTCCTCGGTGTGGAGGTCTTCTTTGTAATCAGCGGCTACTTGATCACCTCCCTGCTGCGCGCGGAGTACTCGAATCACGCGCGAATCGATCTGGTGGCCTTCTGGACCCGTCGAGCGCGACGCTTGCTGCCCGCGGCCTGGTCGCTCTTGCTTTCGGTCTCGGTGCTCGCGGTCGCCTTTTTGCCCGACGAGGTGTGGCGCTTGCGCGGTGAGGTGGCCGCAGGGCTCACCTACGTCTCGAACTGGTACTTCCTGTTCAGCCAGCAGAGCTATTTCGAGCAGGTGGGGCGGCCGTCGCTGCTGCGCCACCTCTGGTCTCTGGCCATCGAGGAACAGTTTTATCTGTTGTGGCCCCTGGTGTTCGCCTGGGCGGCGCGCAGGTTTCCGGGCCGCGGCGTGGGTTACTTCTCGCTCGCCCTCGCGCTGGCCTCGGCCCTCTGGATGGCGCTGCGGGTGGTGCCGGGGGAGGACCCTTCGGCCCTCTACTTCGACGCAGCCGCGCGCGCGGCGGCCATGCTGCTCGGGGGCGCGCTGGCCACGCTCAAAAACCCTGTGGAGGCACGCGGGGGGCAGGGCTCGGGTCGACTCTGGGACCTGCTCGGGACGCTCGCGCTCGTGGGGCTCGGGTGGGCGTGCGTCGCGTTCGGCGAGGCCGACGCCATCGTCTTTCGGGGGGGGCTGATCGCGGTGGACCTGTGCGCGCTCGCGGTGATCGTCGCGCTCGTGCACCCGCGGGGCGTCTGGCTCAAGCGCGCGCTCGGAGCCGCGCCGCTACGCTTCGTGGGTACCCGCTCCTACAGCCTGTACTTGTGGCATTGGCCCCTGTTCGCGCTCACCCGGCCCGGGCTCGATCTGTCGCTCGAGGGCTGGCCGTCGCTGGCCCTGCGCTTCGCGGGCGCCTTCGTGCTCGCCGAGCTGTCGTTTCGCTTCATCGAAGAACCGGTACGGAGTGGTCGTTTCATGGCGTCATTGCGCGATGTGTGGGAGTCGAGGCGAAGCGGCGCAGGCGCGGGTTACCCGCGCGCGTTGTGGGTGGGCGGTCTCGCCTGCGTCCTCGGGTGCATGTTCGCGACCCATGGCTTTGTGCGCGCCCGCCCGCCCGAGGAGCCGAACTGGGAGACCACGCTGAAAGGCGTGGGGACCCAAGTGGATCTCATCGGACATGCGCCCCTGGCCGCCGTGCCCTCGGCGCTGGCGCACGTCGGGAGTGAAAAGCCCGCATTCGCCCAGGTGGACGAGGCCGCGCCCCAGCGCCCCCAGGTGCTGATCTTCGGGGACTCCGTGGTGCTCGGCGCCCGCGCTTACCTGCGCGCGGGACACGAGGCCCAGGTGGAGGTCGACTCCGAGATCGGGCGCACCAGCAGCACGGCGTTGCCGCGGCTTCGCAAGCTCGCGCGCCAGCGCAAGTTGCCGCCGGTGGTCATCCTCCATCTGGGCAACAACGGCTGGATCTACGAGGAGCAGGTGCACGAGATGATGGCGCTGCTCGAGGCGGCCCAGGTGGCGCGCGTCGTGTTCGTCAACGCGCGCGTGGCCAAGCGCTGGCAGGATCGCAACAACGCCGTCCTGGCCACGGTGGTCGCGCAGTATCCGCGGGCCATCCTGGTCGATTGGCTCAAGGCGAGCGAATCCCGCCGAGAGTGGTTCGGCGGCGACGGCCTGCACCTCACCCCCGCCGGTGCGACGGCGTTCGCCGCGCTGCTCAGTCCTTACTACGCGCCCTTGCCTTAGTCTCCTTGGCGCCGGTGCGAGGCGGCGCCGAAGCAGCCGGCACCGGGATGGGTCCGCTCTCGGGTACGTCCAGGAGCAGGTCCGCGATCCGATCGCCGAGCAGCGCGTAACCCCTGCGCGTGAAGTGGATCAGGTCCTTGGCGCCGAGCGGCGGATCGGCCTTGGCCCAGTCGAGCATTGACAGCGGGCCACCCATGGCGGCGATCACGTCGAAGTAGGCGCAGCCGAACTCGGTCGCGGTGGTGCGCTGGAGCTCATTGATCTGCGCGGTGCGCGCGCGGGGCTGGTAGACGCCCTTCTTTACGCGCTCAGGGAAATCGGTGGGGCCCACCAAGAGGCAGCTCGCCTGGGGCGCAGCGGCGCGCATGCGGCGCACGACCTCCCGCAGGTGCCCGGCGTAGTCGCGGATGGGTTGGGTCACGTCGGTGGACTCGTTGGTGCCGTAGCTGAGCACCACCAGATCGGGCGATCGGCGTCGGAGGTGATCCTGGAACAACGCCTGATCCCAGTAGAGCTGCGCGCGGGCGCGTGCCCCGGGGATGCCCAACGTGTCCAACACGACGCCGGGCCCGGAGAGCTCGGAGACGAGACCGAACAGCGTGATCGCGACGTTGGCGCCGCTTCCGATCGTGATGTCGTGGGGTCGATCGCTTTCGACCTCGAAGGCGAGCGCGCCGGGCGCCGTGTTCGCCACGACGTTCGGGGCGTGGCCGTCGATCGCGAGGTGAGGCACAAGACCGCTCGCGCTCGGCAGGAAGAACAGCTCAAAGCGCGTGGAACGCCCCGAGGGGACCTGCGCGCTGGTCACGCGTAGGCGTACCAGCGGGGCCTCCACGGGAGCGTCCTCCCTGGGCGCAGAACCCGGCGCGTCCTTGCGAGTTCGGGCCGGGTCGGGCCCCGGCGTGAACGCCACGCCCGCGAGGCCCAGGGCGAGCGTGTCCGTCTCGGGACGCTTGCGCACGTAGGTGGCTTTGAGGCCTCTGACCTCGAGCAGCTCGGCGCGCGCGTGGCGATAGAAGCGCCAGGGACGCCCCGTCATCACGAAGCCCACTCCGCCGTCACCGTACGCGTGCTGCAGGCGTTCGCGCACGCGCCCGCTCATGAAATCAGCGGCCACGTGGGAGTCGCCGAAGAACGACACCCGCGTCTTGGCCCGCCCCTGCTTGGTGCGCTCGAGCGCGGCGCGAAAGAACGCGAGGGGAGCGTTCTCGGTGGGCGGCGGCTCGGGCAGCGCCGGTTCTCGCGGTGCAGCGACGGGCCCGGCGAGCTCGGCAGCGGACGCGGAGCTGGAAGGGGGCTCTGTGTGTGTTCCGACGGAAGCGCGCGGTGTGGCGTTGGTGCGAGCCGCGCACGTGCAGAGTAGGAAGACATGCAGTGCGCAGGCGACCGCGTAGCCCTGCTTACGAGAGAACATGGAGACCCATGGTCGCAAGAACCGGCGGTCCCCGCAATCACGCGCGGCCCAGTTCCACCCTGCGCTCGGCCGTAGTCCAACTCGCCGAGTCGCTCGAAGGGCCTGGTAATTCGCGGCCATAGGCGGTAGAGGCTCAGTGATGTCCATCCGAGCCATCGCCCTGCTCAAGCTCGACGCGTGTGAGCCCACCCCCGAGAGCGGGATGCACGTGGAGTCGCTCGAAGACGCCGTGCTCGTGCACACCGGTCTCGCCTTCTCGAGCGATCCCGAAGAGCTCGTGGCGCGCCTCCACGCGGCGCTGGGAGGACAGCTCGACGATCACGACGACCCGCGCGGCATCTTCGTGCTGCCTGACGTGGCGCGCCCCCGAACGCGCAGCTATCTCGATGTGCTCGACGAAGTGGGCGAGGGCGGCTCGTGGCTTTCGTTCGAACAGCTAGGTAGCAGCTTCGGGCTCCCCGATGGCCTGGGCGCGCTGGGCGCGGTCCTCGGGAGCATGCTGCAGAACATGCCGGAGTCGGTGCTCGAGGCCGCGAGCGCCGCGGCGAACGGGGACATGTCGGCGTTCAGCCAGGTGTCCGACCAGGTCGCGGCGTTGATGGGACACGGGGCCGAGCACGTGAACTTCGAGACGATGGCTCGCCTGGTGGGCGACGGGCGCGCGCTCGATCCGAGCTCGCCCGGCTTTCAGCAGCTGCTCAGCGCGCTCCAGGGGGAGCTCGAAAAGAACCCCGAGCAGGTCGCGCGCATCGCCGAGCAGTTCTTCGGCGGCCCGGCCTCTGATGGGGACGAGGAGTAGGGGGGCACACCCCGCGGCCCTGCCTTGGAGGCGAACTTGGGCGTGCGCGTCGCAGCCTTGCAGGTGGAGGCGCGCCGCGGGGGCTACTCGGAACGACGCGCCCCTCAATCGTCCGTAAGCGAAGCGGAGGCCGAGATAACGGGCAGCGCCTCCGCGCGTGGGTTCACGAGCAGTCGATACGTGCCCGACTCGTGGAGCGCGACATCGTTCAGGGTGATGGTGGTGCTCGATATCACACCGCTCGCAATCGTGGCGTCCACCGGCGTGCGCAGCTGATAATCGACGAGCCCGCTGCTGGTGCTGAGCTGGAGCGTCAACGTGGCCTGTGCGCTCGCGACATCGAACGTGAACTCGCCGTTCTGTCCGGCGCGTGTGATCGTAAGGTCAAGATCGCCTCCATCCGGCGTCAACGACACCACGACATCGGCCGGTACGCTCACCAGCTGCACGGCCATCGCCGCATCGATGCCCTGGCCGCGGGGGTTCACGCTGAACCGGTAGGTCCCGTCCTGGGGCAGCGTCAGCACGTCCGTGAAGAGCGCGCCTCCCGTCGCCCAGGAGCCGAGGTACTGACTGCCTAGCGGCGGCCAGAGCGCGAAGTCCGTGAGCGTCGCCGGGTTCACGCGGACCGCGATGCGCTGGCCCACCGTGCCTGCGAAGGTGACGTTGCCGTTCTGGCCCGGGGTCGCGAGGCTCAGCACCGCGGCGGGGCCATCGACGGTGGCGTTCACCGTGATGTCCGCGGGCACGCTCCACAGCGACAACGTGTATGTGCCCGTCCCCTGACCGCGCGGATCCACAACAAGGCGATAGGGCCCCGTCTCTTCGAGTGTCACGACATCTGAGAAGACGCTGGATCCAGCCAAGCTGGCGACGTTCTGGGTGCCGGTGCCGCGCCTCAAGGTGAAATCCGCGAGGGTATCTCCGGTCACCGTGAACGCGATGCGCTGCCCCGCTGTGCCCTCGAAGGTGAAGGTGCCGTTCTGGCCTGGTGTGAGCAGCTGGAGCGACGCGGGCTGTGCCGCGCCCACGGCCGTCTCGACGCTGAGATCGCTGGGCACCGTGAAGACTTGGAAGGTGAACTCCGAAACGCCCGCGCCGCGCGGATCGACCTGCACGGTGTAGGTGCCCGTCTCGTTCACAACGAAGCTGTCGGAGAACAGCGTTGTGCTGCTCGCGCCGAGCGATGATACGAGCCCGGTCGGCGAACGCAGCATGTAGTCCGAGAGCGTCGAAGCTTGGAGCGTGAGCGCGACGCGGTCGCCCGCGTTCGCAGTGAAGCTGAAGCTTCCGTTCTGCCCCGGATCGGTGATTGCAATCTGCACGGGTTCGCCGTCCAACGTGGCGGTGTTCGCGGGGTCGTTCCCCACAGACCACAGCGTCATCCCGTAGTTCCCCGACAGGCCTTCGGCCGCGCTCGACTCGAGCACCACGAGGTGGGGCCCATGCGCGTTCAGGGCGATGTCGTCCAGCAGTGTGCCGTTACAGCGATTGCCGCTGCTGTGGACGGGCCCCGTGTGGTTCGGGCCGTAGATGAACGTGCGCAGGCATGCGCTGTAATCGATCTGCAGCGTGACGCGGTTGAACTCCTCTGCGCATAGCCAAAACGCCGCGCAGCTCTCCCCGTCCAGCGCGACCGTGGTCGTGCCGCCGTTTTCGATGAGGTCCGGAGCGCACGCCGCCGGATCGGCGAGCCAAATGGGCGTACCGCACACCACGGGTGTAGCGACCTGCGCATCACCGGCGTCCGCAAAGCCGGCGTCCGCGAAGCCCGCATCGGACGACGCATCTTGAGGCCCGCTTCCGTCGCCCCCGTCGAAGCCTGCGTCTTCCCCGCCCACCTGCTCCGTTCCGGGATCGCTGCCGGCCTCCGGCCCTGCATCCGGCGTTCCGTCCTGGCCCGCATCCGGCGTTCCGTCCTGGCCCGCGTCCATATCGCGGGCGTCAGGGAGCTCGCCCTCCGCGGGCGTTGCGCCTTCGAACAGGAGCTCCTCGAGCGAGATGTCGCCTAGATCGAGGCAAGCGTCCGAACCGCAGCTTCCAGCTTGTTCCCCGGTGGCCACCTCCCGCTCGCCTCCGCGGAAGACCTCGAGCGCGCTCAGCACCGAGAGCACGTGCGGTGCAGCCGCGATCGATTCGAGGCAAAACCTGCCGTCGGCTCCCGAAGACGCGCGCGCCAGGGCGAGGCGCTGTCGTGCTGACAGCTCCACGTTTGCGAAGGGAGCGGGGCGTTGCGCGCTGTCCACGACTCTCCCGGTCACGCAGCCGGTATGCTCGATGGGGCGCGCGGCGCACCAGGTGCTGAACCCATTCGCCGTCAGGACCACCTCGTGGCCGTCGACCATGGCCTCCCCCTTGCTGCGAAACTGTCCGGCCTTGTCGTCGAAGTGATAGGCCTCCAGGCGCTCGCCCTGCGAGAGGTCGTGATCCTTGTGCAGCGGGACGCGCAGCTTGGTTTCCGGTCCCTCGTAGGCGAGGCGCGCGTTATCTTTGTAGAAGCGCACCTCCACCACGCTGAAAGCCTCGAGCTTGCGCTTGTTTCCGCTCCCGTCGACCGCCGACATCTCGGGAGCAGCGCGCATCTTGGACGGCTCGCTCAGCACCGCGTAGCGCACCTCCGCTTTGCCGGTGGCCTTTTGCTTCTCCTGGGTGACGAGCGAGTCTTTGGGAACGGTGATCGTGAAGCCGTCGTCACCCTTGACGGTGACGTCCGTGGTCACGTCTTCCAGGGTGAGCCGCTTGAGGGGCACGACCTGAAGTGCGGAGCTCACCGTGCTGTTCTCGATGATCTCGAGCGTGACGCGCGCGCGTGTGTAGTAGTCGCTCTCGACCGTGAGCAGGACCTCGGGGCCAGCGGCTGCGTCCAGCACGAAGATGCCTAGCTCGTCCGTGGTCGTGGTCAGCCCTTGCGCCGCCACGGTCACACCTCCGAGGCCGGCGCCGTCCGTGAGCTCCACGCGGCCTTGAATGCGCCCCAGGGGCCCGCTCGGCGCGGAGGCATCCAGGCCGCCGCCATCTTGCTCACGCTCGCGCGCAGGTTCACTGCTACAGGCGGCATACAACACCGATAGGGCTGCCCACCATACGAAGCCGCGCCGTCGTCCCAACGTCATCTCACCCCCAACCCCGATTCCTAACACAGAGACGGCGCATTGAGCCCTCGTTTCCGCGCCGCGATGGCCCATGTGCACCGCGAGCTCTCGCCTTCTCGAGAGGCCGCTCTCGATGGCCGCATCGAGCCGAATGCAGCGATCGTTTGGTCCATCTGGGCTAGGAAGCCGCGCCCGCTGGTGAGACCTTGCACGCGCTCCGTGCGCGCTTGATTGAGTGTGGCAAGGTGCGCCTCCCGCTGGAGGTGCTCGGCACGTGCGGCGAGATCTCACGGGGGATCATTTGCCCGATGGGGCGGGGCGCTCGCGCCCGAGCGCTCCGCGTAGGATCCGGTGCTCGACCAAGAGACGAGGGCTCGCGCCAACTTCTGCGAGCTGCGCGCGCGCCGAGGCTTCGAGCTCGGCGCTGTGCAGCTGTAAGGCGAGCGCGTAGCGGGCCTGCGCGGCGTCGATCGCCTGGCCGAGCTTCAGCGCTTCCCTCTCGGCGAGCTGCAAGCGTGCTCTAGCGAGGTCGGTGCGACCTTCGCGATCGTCGAGCGCGGCCAGCACGCGGTGCCCGAGGCCGGTGATGACCGACGGTCGCGAGGCGGAAAGTTTCGCCCAGCGCCGAGCGCGCGCGCGGTTTGCGTCGCTGACGTCATGCTCCGTGAGCTCCGTCAGCGCGGCGACGGCGGCGACGATCGGACCATACGCGGTGCGGAAGATCGAGAAGTGACGGCCGCGGCCGAGCACCGTCTGCAGGCGCGTGCGTGCGCGGGCGCCGTCGCCGAGCAGCGCGGCCGGCAGGGCGGCGTAGGTCTCGATCAGGATGCTCTGGATCGTCGAGGGCTCCGCGGGCCAGGCGGCTCGGAGTCGGTTCATCGCGTCGAGCGCCTCTTCGAAGCGGCCGCGCCAGGTCAGCACGAGCGCGCGCGCGGTCTCGACATGGCACTGAATCGCGACGTCCACGCCGTCGTGGGCGAGGCGTTCGAAGCGCGCCACGGCGGCGTCCGCGGCGTGCACGTCTTGGCTCGCGAGCACCGCGCTGGTGCGCAGGCTCAGCGCGAGCTGCGCCTCGAACGAACGCTCCTCCGGCGTCCCGGTCACGCGTTGGATCGCGCGCTCGAACTCCTCGGCCGCAGCCCGGTAGTCGCTCTGGCGCAGCTGTCCGTAGGCGCGTAGGAAGCTCGGGAACGCCAAGACGATCGGGCTGTTTATGCGGCGCCCGGCGAGCCGTCGCTCAGCCGCGCGAAGATAGCGGGCCGATACGCCGCGGCCCCGCGGATCGGCGAAGCGCGCGAAGAAGGCAAGGAGGAAGTCGCACCACGCCGCTTGCTCGAGCGCGCCGCGCTCGTCGAAGTCATCGCGGGCGCGCATCAGCAGCTCGAGCCCAGCGATCGTGTCGAAGTAGCCGACGATCGTCGCGCTTCTCAGGAAGCGCTCGGCGCGGACCGGGCTGCGCGTTCGCCACAGCGGTATCGGCAGGGGGCCCGCGAGAAAGCGAGCGACGGTGATGACGCGGCCTAAGCTCTCGCTTCCAAGGCGGAGTCCGGTCGCCGAGCGCAGGGCGGCGTCGAGCCTCGCGCGCCCGTCCGGGATTCGACGTCCCGACAGCAGCGCGTGAGCCTCCGCCAGCTCGAGCCGCAGGCGCTCGTCGCGGTCCGTCGCGCGACGCTGCAGGTCCGCCCAGGCGGCGGCGGCGTCGTCGAAGCGTTGGGCTCGCTCGAGCGCGAGCGCGCGTCGCTCGGCGAGCTCCTGCACGTGACCCGGTCGCAGGGCGACCTCGAGCAGATCCGCCGCGAGATCGTGCGCGTGCATCCGCTCGGCGCGCGTGGCGGCGTCGAGCGCGAGCGTCGCGGCCTGCTCGACGCGTCCCGCCCCCATGAGGTGCCTGACGCGCTCGGCCTGGTGGCGGCTGTCCGGGTCCGCGGCGGCGGCCTCGGCGAGCGCGTCGTGCGCGGTTCGCAGCCAGTCCTCGCCGAGCGCTTCACGCAGCGGCTCCCGCAGCGCGTCGTGGGCCAGATCGACCCGTGGGCCCGCGCGAAGGGCGAGCCCGCGACGCGAGAGCAGATCGAGCGTGCGTTCCGACGCGCCGTGCTCGGTGCGCGAGAGCGGCCGCCCTGCCGCCAAGAGTCGGGCCAACGCGCTCTTCTCGTCCCGCTCACACTCCCGGATTGCCGAGTCCGCGGCGTCGCGGAGCGGGTCGTTGCTCTGGGGGGCTCGCAGCGCCATCTCCATCAGCACCGGCAGCCCGCCGCACGCGCGCGCGATCTCATCGGCGCGCGCGGCGTCGAACCCGCCGGCCTCGCGCAGGAAGGCCGCGATCGCTTCGGTGGGCAGCTTCGGGACCTCGAGCTGCGTCACGCCCCGGCGTGCCGCGAGCCACCCGGCGATCTTCGACCCCCGCCCGTCCCGCGCCGTCGCGAGGAACGCACAGCGTGAAGAGCCGTGGTCGAGCCAAGCCGAGAGCGCCGCGAGCGAGTCCGCATCGGCCCACTGCAGGTCGTCGAGCACGACGATACGAGCGGGAGCCGTGGAGTCGACCTGCTCGAGAAGCGACAGGAGCTCCGCGAACAGCGGGCCGCGCGAGGCCGTCTCTCGAGGGCTGTCGAAGAGGGCGGCGTGCGCGGCGCGCCGGACGCGCTCCGCGAGCGGGTCGACGCCGACCAGGCGCGCGAGCGCGGGGAACGATAGAGACGCTCGTCGTGCGGCCTCGCGCTGCGCAGGCGCGAGCGCGCTTCGTGACAGGCGCTCGGCCGCGTCGTCGATCAGCTCGTCCACGAGGTTGAAGGCGACGCGCGCTGCTGGCCGCGCGCGTGCCCACGACACACTGATGCCCGCTTCCGCGGCGCGTGCCGCGACCGCCCGCGCGACGGTGGTCTTGCCGATGCCGGAGGGACCGCGCAGCACGACCAGCTCGCCTGGGCGCGCGAGCACGCTGCCTAAAACCAGCCCTTCCAGCGCTGCGCGCGCGAGCCGCCGCGTGCCGAGGGCGCCTCCGCGGTCGTTGCGTGGCAACCCGAGCGCCGGCAAGACGTCACGAGCGAGCGCGTCGATGCTGGGGCGCGCGAGCGGATCCTCTCGGAGCATCGCCTCCATGGCGCGCTCGAGCGCCGGCGGTGCGTCTGCGCGCAGCGGCGGATGCCCTGGCGGACTGCCGGTCGTGATGTGCCGGAGCACGGCGCCCAGACCGAAGACGTCGCTCTCCGCCGTCGGTGGACCCCCATCACGACGCTCTGGCGCTAGATAACCAGGCGTGCCGCCGCGCACGCGACTTCCCGCGTCACCCGCCGCGCTCAGGCCGAAGTCGATCAGCTTGACCCAGCCGTCGCGGCGCACGACCAGGTTGGCGGGTGTTACATCGCCGTGCGCGATGCCGCGGTGGTGGAGGTGGGCGAGCACCGAGAAGATCTGCGGCAGCACGGTCGCGAGCTCCGGACCGCCGCCCTCACAGTACCGGAGCACGTCGACCCCCTCCACGGCCTCCATCAACAGAAACGGGCCGCGCTCGTCGTCGCCGAGCTCGTAGACACGCACGAGGTTCGGGTGGACGATCGAGCCGACCGTCCGCAGCTCGCGCTTGAGCGCGACGATCTGGGCTGGCTCGAAGCGGACGAGCCGCTTGCGCGCGAGCACCTCTCCGGTGGCGCGCTCGCGGACGAGATCGACCTCTCCCATCCCGCCGCGGCCGAGCCGGCGTAGGATCTCGAACCGCGAGTCGCTCACGTCTTGGCCGCGTCGAGTTCGACCTGGAAAGCCGAGAGCTCGCTCAGCGCAATCTGCTGCTCTTCGGAGCAGGTGGTCGTGCGCTCGAGCTCGATGCGGAGACGATCGATCGCGCGCCGCAGCCGGCTGCGCACGGTGCCTTCGGGGATCTCGAGCACCTGCGCGAGCTCCGGCCCACGCAGATCGTGAAAGAAGCGGAACTCGAGCGCGATCTGCAGTTCGACCGGGATCCGTGCGAGCGCGTCGCGCAAGAGCCGCCGCTGCTCGCCGCGGGCGGCCGCGGAGCTTGGCGTGGGTGCGAGATCGGTCACTGAAGAGGCATCGAAGTCCAGGTAAGGGGTTCGCCGCTTCGTACGGTAGTGGTGAAAGAGCTGATGTCGGGCGATGGCGAAGAAGTACGTGCGGACGGAGGCGTTGGCGGAGAACGACGCCGAGGCCTCGACCCACGCGAGGCAGGTCTTCTGCACCAGGTCGGCGACCTCGTTCGGCTCGACCTTGTCCCGAAAAAATCCATAAAGTCCGTCGAAGTAGCGCTCGAAGAGCGCCTCGCCGCTGCCCCTGTCTCCGGCCCGCCAAGCGGCCAGAAGCCGGGTCTCTTCGTCTTTGACTGCCATCGGAGAGCAAAGGTTATCCAAGATGAGACCGAGGGGAAAGTCGCGAAAATCGGCGAGGCCTGTGATCGAAACCCTGCGGCTGGGCACTAACGAGTGCTGGAGGAGCGCATTTCGCGCGCCCGGGGGAGAGACGATGAGAAGGGTGCACGGACTCGTAGCTTCACTTGCCTGCCTGACGATGGTTTTCGCGTGCGGCGACTCGGGAGGCGTCGCTGATGGCGACAGCACGACGGGACGCAGCGACGCCGGCGGGTCGATGGGGGGCGGTGATGGTGGGACCGCGGCGGACGAAGACAGCGGGCTGGCCGGCGCGGACGCGGGCGTCGACGCAGGGGCGACGACCGACGCCGCGGCGAGCGGCGACGCGGGAAGTGACGGCGGTGGCACCTCCGCCGCTCCCATCGAAGGAACTGCGTCCTGCGCCGATCTGCCAGGCTCGCTGACCGACGACTACGAGGGTGTGTACAAGGGTGTCTGCGTGACGGTCGATTGGACGAACGACATCTGCTCCTTGGCAGAGACGACCTGCCCGAACGGTCTGTTTTTCGACTGGAAGGACGAAGCGGGGGGCTACTTCAACTTGAAGGTCGAGATCGGCGGCGACGTGATCTTGTCGACCAAGGGCACGGTGAACAAGGCGCCGATGGGCGTTCAGGGTGTTCCGGCGTCCATAAGTGATCTGCCGGAGGGCGAGGACGTGATCGCTCAGATCGAGGACAAGGATGGGGCTCGCTTCAGCATTCAGTTTCGCCGAGATGGCAACCTGATCACCATCGACGCCATCCTCAAGCTCGCGATCTAGGGGAGCTTCGATGCGTATCGTACGCGCGCTCTCGTCGTGGCTCGTGCTCGTGTCGCTCGCCGCTTGTGGCGGCGGCGACGCGAAGTCGACCGGAGACTCCCACACTTCCGTCACCATCCGCGCCTCGGATGGGGCGAAGCTCGAGATCCCTGCAGGCGCGCTGCCTGCGGGCGTGTCCGCGGACGATCTCGCGATCCGCGCGCTCGAGGTACCGGCGGGCCCGGGCGAGCCCGCGTTCGCCTTCGCCTACGAGCTACAGCCCGAGGGGCTTCGCTTCGAGAAGCCACTCGTGTTAACGCGGGAGACGCCATTCGCGTCGGGGCAGCCGTTTTCGATCCTCTTGCAGTCGGGCGACGAGGTCGAGAGTCTCGAGGCGCGACACGCGCTCAGCGGCGGAGAGCTCACGCTCGAGATCCCCATCCCGCATTTCAGTACGCTGACCGGGCCGCTCGCGGGACCCATCCGCGCGCTCGAGTTCGTACAGCCACCGCCCACGGTCGTGCCTGTGGGGCAAACGGTCACCCTGATGGTGCGCTTGGTCCCGCGGCTGCGCGGTGAGACGCCGCTCTGGGGCTTGCCTGGACACTTCGTCACCTGGGACTCACCAGAACTGAACTACGACACCGTCGTGGCGGTCGACGGTCCGATCTCCAGCCCGCATATCTCGAAGAACGAGCAGATCTCGGGTGCGACGACGCTCACGTTCTCGCTGACCTGCAGCGCTGCCGGCGCGTTCACGTGGACGGTCAATGCCAACGGGCGCATCACCCTGGGCTATGCCCAGTTGCGAGACGCGACCGGCGCGGTCGTGGATCCGGTCACGTTTCACAAGGGCCAAGCGAGCCTCTCGTTCTCTGGCACCTGCGTCAAACCGTCGGCGTGCTGTGGCGGCGATGGAACCTGCTCCGAGGTGTCGCTGGCAGCCGAGTGCGACGGCATCTTCCACGAGGGCCAGACCTGCGAAGAGGTCGATTGCAGCACTTGCGAGACACGCCCGAACGCCGCGTGCAAAAGCGACGGCGATTGCCGCGACGGCGCGTGCGACCCCTCGACCTGCACCTGCGACGACGAAGATCCGAAAGAATCCGAAGAGCCTGTGTGTGAACCCGAGGACCCGACTCTTGGCAACTACATCGGCCTCGGCGGGCTGTTGCGCTTGCAGGAGCAGCTCATCTGCCAGGCGCTCACCTTCGTCAAGATCATCGAGCTCATCAGCTCGGCCCTCGGTGTCCCGCCCCGAGCGGTCGCGGAGAACTGGACGACTTTCATGGCGATCGCTGCGTTCCAGTTTCAATACCTGCTCGGCGACGTGAACCCGCTGTTCAATAACTCCGAGTTCGAGTGCGGCGAAGGTCCAAACGGCTTCACGCTCTGCTCGGCGATGAACAACGGTTCTGTGCCCGCTGGCGACTTTCACGGTTTCGCCGCGGTGCTGAAGGGAGATCTGCCGACCGCCGACCCCGTGAACCACTACCAGTACGCGTTCGTGCTCGACGCCGACGGCGACACCAGCAACAACTACCAGCCGAGCATCCAGTACCCGAACGACTTCTTCAAAGACACCGACCGTTGGTATGAGGCGACCTACACGCCCAGCACCGGCTTTCGGCTCGAGGTCAAAGACGCGCGCGACGGCAGCATCACCACGGTGGCAAGCGACGCGCGCATGATCTTCCGCGGCAATGTGATCTTCCTGCTCGTGCCCTCGAGCGAGCTCGCGATCGAACGGCCGAAGTTCCGCGCCACGGCGTTTCGACACACCGGCGACTATGGTCTCAACCCGCCCTACGACTACGATGGCAGCGTCCACCCCGCGGTCGCCGAAGGGCTCGCCGACTTTCCGTAGAAACGCGCGCAAAGATCGAGAGAGCCAACCGTTCGTCGAGGCAGATGAAGGCACCACCGCGCTCGGCCTGGGCTGACGCGCTCACGCGCGCGGGCTCGTCAGCCAAAGCTAGACGAGCCCCGCGAGCATGCGCGCCACTACGGGACAGTCCGCCTGCCCAAGACAGAAGCTACCTGTAGCCCTCGGCTTGCAGGTTGAACAAGCGGGCGTAGCGCCCCGCACGGGCCATCAGCTCCTCGTGCGTGCCCTGCTCCACGATGGCGCCGTCCACCAGCACCACGATCTGGTCGGCCATGCGCACCGTGGAGAACCGGTGGGAGATCACGATCCCCATGCGCTGCGCCGACAGCGCTCGAAAGCGCTGAAACACTTCGGCCTCTGCCTCGGCGTCCATCGCCGAGGTGGGCTCGTCGAGCACCAGGATGTCGGCGTCCTCTCGCATGAACGCCCGTGAGAGCGCGATCTTCTGCCACTGCCCGACCGACAGCTCCTGGCCGCCTCCGAACCAGCGTCCGAGCTGCGTCTCGTAGCCGTGCGGTAGCTTCTCGATGAATGGACTGGCCATGCCCATGGTGGCTGCGCGCCGCCAGGCGGCCTCGTCTTCGAACGCGTCCACGTCGCCTGCGCCGATGTTCTCGCCGACCACCAGCTGATAGCGGATGAAGTCCTGGAAGATCACGCCCACGCGCGCGCGCAGCGCGTCGGGGCTCCATTCGGAGAGCGGAAGCCCATCCAGCGTGATGCGCCCCTCGGTGGGTTCATAGAGGCGGGTCAGCAGCTTGATCAACGTGGTCTTGCCGGCGCCGTTCTCGCCCACCAGCGCCAACTTCTGGCCGGGTCGGATGTGCAGGGTGACGTTTCGGAGCGCGTTGGTTGGACTGCCGCGGTAGGCGAACGAGACGTTCTCGAAGCGTAAGCCCTCCTCGGGCGCGGGGCCCTGCGTCTGGGTGCCGGTGGGCGGCGGCGAGGGGTGGTCGAGGTACTCGTAGAGGTTCGAGATGTAGAGGTTGTCCTCGTACATGCCGCCCACCGAGCTCAGCAGCGCGGACATCGCGGACTGTCCCTGCTTGAACACCAAGAGGTACATGGTCATGTCGCCCAGCGTGATGGCGCCTTCGATCGTATTCATCACGATGTAGCCGTACGCGCCGTAGAACCCCAGCATGCTGAGCAAGCCGAGCGCGAAGCCCCAACGGGCGCGCCGGATGGTGAGCGCCTTGTCCTCCGAGAACAGCTTTTGGAAGATCTCGCGATAGCGACCCATGAACAGCGGGCCGAGGCGAAACAGCGTGACCTCCTTGGCGTTGTCCTCTCGCGCGAGCAAAGACTCCAGGTAGGTCTGCATGCGCGTCTCGGGCGCGCGCCAGCGGAACAGGCGAAACGCGTCGTCGGAGAAGCGCTTTTCGGCGAGGAACGCGGGCAGCGACACGAACGCGAGCACCACCACGGTCCACACGGAGAGGTGAATCAAGAGGCCGCCGTAGACCACCAGCGAGAGGGCGTTCTGCAAGAGCCCGAACACGCGCTGCACGAGGCTGAGCGGACGCCACGAGGCCTCCCTGCGCGCACGCGTCATGCGGTCGTAGAACTCGGAGTCCTCGAAGTCCATGAGACCCAGCGTGAGGGCCTTCTCGAGGATCATCTCGTTGACGCGCTGCCCGAGCAGGGCCCGCAGCAGCGACTCGCAGAGGCTGAGCCCGCGCTGCACGGCCGCGAGCAGCGTGACCAGGCCGAGCTCGAGCGCGAGGTAGCGCACCGCCAGGCTGGATTCGAGCGCGAAGCTCCCGGGCTCGGCGTGGACCACGGCGTCGACGATCAGCTTACCCACGTAGGCGATGGCGCCGGGCAAGACGCCCGCCAGCACGCTCAGGAGCACGAGCCACACCGTGATGCGACGGCTGGTGAGCCACACCAGCTCGAAGGCCTTCCCCGTGTAGTGCAGAACAGACACGAAGTTGGCCACGGTCCGCTTGGGCGGTTGGTCCTCGGGCCTCGCTTGCGGCATGCGCATCAGACGAACTCGTCGCGGTGCGTCTCGCGCCCCGCCCAGATGGCCGCGCCCGAGATCAGCGCCGTGCCGCCGAACACGGCCAGGCTGCCGTTGTAACCGATGGACATGGAGCTGAAGCGGGTTCGGGGCGGGAACATCTCGGCCATCGTGGAGGGAACGGGGCCGATCACCAGCGCGACCAGCACGGTGAGCGCGATCTGCGCGCTCACCACCTGCGCGAAGTCCAGGCTGAGCAACATGCGGTACAAGGGGACCACCAGGATCCCTGTCGCCAGGACGCCCGTGAGCATCACAGGCCGGCGTCCGAAAACGTCCGAGGCATAGCCCGCGGCGGGCAGGGCGAAGACCAGCACGCATAGCGCGCAGGAGGTGGCGAGCTGGGCCTCGTGGGCCACCATGCCGGCGTCGACCAGGGCGGCCTGCACGAACAGGTAGAGCACATAGAAGAACGCCGAGCCGAGCGCGTAGAGCAGAAAGAGGCGCAGGATAAAGAGACCGATGGGCGCCGCGATGCCGATGGTCTCGTAGGTGGGAAGGAAGCCAAAGAGCAGGCTCGGCACGGCCATCAAGATCACGGAGAGCTCGAGGGCACGCTTGCGGCCCAGGCGGTCGCCGATGTGTCCGAACATGAGCGCTCCCACCGGGCGCATGACGAAGCTCACAGCCAACACACCGTAGGCGGCGATCAGGGCCGCGAGCGGGTCAGCGGTCGGGAAGAACAGGCCCTTCAGGGTCGGGACGAAGTAGCCGTAGACCATGAAGTCGTACCACTCGAGAACATTCCCCATCAAACCCGCGAGGACAGGGCGGGAGAAGAAGCCGGGAGCGGGGGCGTGCGAGGAGGACAAGGCGGGGATATTCCGGGCGCGGTCTCAGGGGGGGCGGAAGATAGCCCAAAAGCAGCGTGTGAAGATCTTTGCAGAGATAGCGGTTTT
>JBIQKA010000064.1:0-6578 GCA_044507075.1 Myxococcales bacterium | reverse complement strand
GGCGGAAGATAGCCCAAAAGCAGCGTGTGAAGATCTTTGCAGAGATAGCGGTTTTGCTGGAAAAAGGGGCCTGGTTGACTACAGGCAAGTGGTGTGGCGCAATACCACCAAGGTGGGGTGCGGTACGGCAACCTGCACTCAGGGGAGCTCCAAGAAATCCTACGGGGCCTGCAACTATGATCCCCCGGGCAACTACCTCGGCCAGTATCCTTACTGGAGCCATCGCCCCCGTTCGCACTCCTGCTCGTCGGCCTGCTCCGTGAGGTCCTGAGCGAAGCGCGCGGGGCGCGGGCGAGATGGGAGCGGAAACGGCGATGAGCAAAGTCGATTGGAAGCGCAAGTTGACCACGCTGGGGGCGGCGATCCTCCTCGGTGCGGGTGGCGCGGCGTCCTTCAACTACTTCAGCAGCGCCTCGGATTGCTGCGTTACCGGGGCCGCGTGCTGCAAGCCCGGCGCCGAGTGTTGCAAGAAGCACGACCACGCGCCTGACGGGCTGAACCAGCCGGGCTGAGAGGGCTCGGCGCTACGCCGACGACGTCCGGGGCGCCCGCTCCATCCGCAGCGCCTCGTCGAGCGCGGCGATCAGCTCCTGCCCCGTGAGCGGGGCCTCGATCACGAGGTCGTAGCCGTCCTCGCGCGCCGCCTCGTCGGCCCGGTCTTGCCCATGGGCGACGACCGCGATCGCTACCAGCTGCGGGTTCAATGCCTTGGCGCTTCGCGGTAAGGCCGCGCGTTCCCGGGTGAGCTTGGTGTCGATGACCAGCACGTCATGCGGGGCGTCTGTCAACCGTTGCAGCGCATCCTTGGCGTTGCCGGCGAGGGCGACCGCGTAGCCCGCCTCGCGCGCGCCCGTCGCCAGCGCGCGATCGAGGTCTTCTCCGAAGACCAAGAGGACGCGCGGCGCCCGCACCACATCCGAGGTGAGTGGCGCGCGGCGGCCGACGAACGCGCCAGCGGTCTTGCGTGGAAGGTAGATGCTGATGCGTGTGCCTTGGTTCGGCTCACTCTCCACACCGATGAACCCACCGACCTCGCCCACGATCGACTGGCAGATGGCCAGACCGAGCCCCATCCCGCGTCCCGCGTCCTCGGTGGCGAAGAATGGTTCAAACATCTTTTCGGTGGTGGCCGGATCCATGCCTTGGCCATCGTCTTCCACCTTGATGACCACGTACTCGCCTTGCTCGGCGCGCTTTGGCTGCGCGCGCTCCTGCTCGACGAACTCCAGATGGGTGCTCACCCGGATCGAAGAGCCGGATCCCTCGGCGGCCTGAGAGGCGCAGCTGACCAAGTTGAGCACCACTTGCCGGAGCCTCGTCGGGTCCATCCACACGCGGCTCGACTCGGCTCTCAGATCGAGGCTGACGCGTAGCTGCTTGCTGGCAGTCGCGCGTATGAGCGGGCCGAGCTCGTGCAAGAGCTCGTCCACGTCGGTCAACACGCGCTGCTCAGGCTGCTTACGCGAGTAGACCAGGAGGGAGTGGGTGAGCTCCGTGGCCTGCGCGAGGGCGGCGTCCAGCGAAGCCCCGGCGCGTTGAGCGCGCTCGCCCTTCGCCATGCGTGAAAGGAGTGAGCTCTGATTGAGGATCACGGTGAGCAGGTTGTTGAAGTCGTGCGCGACCGCGGACGCCAGCTGACCGAGGGTCTCCACCTTGGCTCGCTGTGTGACCTCTGCCTGTAGACGCAAGTGGTCGGTGAGATCCATGCCGAGGATGATGAGGCCATTGGTCCTCGCCGTGAGGTCCTTCAGGACGGTGCGCGTCCACAGGAGGCGCCGCGGTTTCCCCGACTTGGTGCGAATCGCGAATTCCGCGCGCGCGGAGATGGACCCGACCCGCAACGCCGCTTCGAAGCTTCGGCGCAGGCGCTCGGCCTCCTCACGCGAAGCTACGAGGTCGAGCCAGTCGCGCCCGACGATCTCGCTGGCCTCGTAGCCCGTGATCTTGGTGAAGTAGGGGTTGATCTCGGCCACTCTGCCCATGGCGTCGATCCGCACCGCGACCATCGCCATGTTGCGGATCAGTGTCCGCGCGCGCCGCTCGCCCTCTTCACGCGCGAGCTCTGCCTCCTTCTGCGCCGTGATGTCCGCCAGGATCCCCTGTACGGCCATCGGGTCCCCGTGCGCATCACGGATCAACTTGCTCGTGTCGCGGATCCAGCGGACGCCGCGATCCTCGAGGCGAACCCGGTAAATCAGCTCGTCCGACGATCCGTCCAGCTGCCCCCTGCCGTGACGGTTCAGCACGCGCGGCCGGTCCTCCTCGACGATCCGGCTCATCCAGCCTTCGGCGCCCATCCGCATCCACTCTTCGGCGCTGAAGCTGGAGAGGTCGGTCACCCTCGGGCTCAGGTAGCGTAAGCGTTTGCGGTCTGGATCCATCGAGTACACGACGACTGGAAGAGACTCGACCAGGTGGCGGTAGCGGGCCTCGACTTCCCTCGCCTGGTACTCGGCGCGCACCCGCCGCTCGGCTTCGATCCCGAGCGCGACCAACGCACCCAAGTGCGAGGCGAACGCGATCTCGGCAGAGCGCCAGGTGCGGGGGCCTCCGATGTGCTCCAGACACACCACGCCGATGGGCTCCGAGCGCGCCACGACGGAGATGTCGAGCAGCGCGCCGATGCGGTTCTCGAGCAGGTAGTCTCGCAGCTCCAAGGTGCGGGGGTCATCCAAGGCGTCGCCCACGGCGACCGGCGCGTCGCGGGAGAGCGCCTCGCGGTAACGGACGGAGTCCGCGAACGGCAGGACCAAATGCTCGCACGGCTCCTCGACACCATTCACCAAGAGCAGACGGCAGCACAGGTTTTCACCGGCGACATCGGCCGTCCACACGCTCGTTCTTTCGACCTCCAGCGTCTGTCCGGCCAAGAGCGCGATCGCATGGAGCGTGTCGATCAGGTTGCCCTCGTTCGGCGGACGATTATGCAAGATGCGTTGCAGCGCCTCGGAGCACGCACGCAGCTTCTCACTGAGCGCGTGCTCGCGGGCGAGCCGTTCGCGGTAGGCCGCCTCACGTGCCAGAAGCTCGGCAATTTGTCGGCGGTCCCAAAAGGAATCGCGCGTGTCCTCTGCCACCACGTCTCCCCCTTGTCGAGTTCCAGACGTTCAGCCTGGCTCGCTGCGTGAGCACACACAACGGGGGGTGACCAAAATCTCGTGCCCACGTCCGTACAGCTCCGCAAGTGGCGCAACGCCGCGCTCACGAAAGCCCGGGATCGCGCGAGAACGCGCTCTGATCCTGGGGATGGGGGGCGGAGAGAAAGACAGGGCTGGGGCAACGGGCACGGGCACGCTTTGCCCCGCTCAAACACCTCAGGAGCGGGTGCGCATCGTGACGAACTCTTCGGCGGCGGTGGGGTGGATGCCGATGGTCGCGTCGAAATCAGCCTTGGTCGCGCCGAGCTTCAGCGCGACCGCGAAGCCCTGTACGATCTCTCCGGCGTAGTCTCCCAGCATGTGCAGCCCCACGACGCGCTGGCTCTCGCCGTCCACCACCAGCTTCATCAGCGTGCGCTTTTCGCGGTGAGTCAACGTGTGTTTGAGCGATCGGAACGCGCTTTTGTAGATGTCGACCTTGGCGAAGCGGCTTCGTGCCTCCTCCTCGGAGAGGCCCACGGTCCCCACGCTCGGATGGGAGAAGACCGCGCTGGGGACGTACTCGTAGTCGGGCTGGGTCGGCTTCCCGCCGAACAGGGTGCGCGCCACCGCGCTGCCCTCCGCGATCGCCACCGGCGTGAGCGCGCGGCGGTCCGTGACATCGCCGACGGCGTAGATGTGTTCGGCCGAGGTGCGCGAGAACGCGTCGACCAGGATCGCTCCGCGTGGTCCCTGCGCAACCTGTGCGCGAGAAAGGCCGAGGCCGCCCGTGCGGGGATGTCTGCCGGTGGCGAACAGCACGCGGTCGACCTGGAGCATCTTTCCGTTGCTGAGGTTGACGAGGAGCTCGCCGCGTCGGCGGGCGTTCGCGTCGAGCGGGGTGGTGATCGACGCAATTTCGCATTTCTCGTGGATCCGCGTGCCCTCGCGGATGAGTTCCTCGGCGAGCTGCGCCCGGATGTCTTCGTCGAATCCGCGCAGAACCCCCTCGTGGCGCACGATGATCTCGACCTCTGATCCGAGCCCACGGAAGATGCCCGCGAACTCGACCCCGACGTAGCCGGCCCCCACGATGGCGATCCGCTCGGGCCGCTCACGCAGGGCGAACGCTTGATCCGAGGTGAGGCCGAGCTCGCGACCAGGGATGTTCGGCACGTAGGGGGTCCCGCCCGTCGCCACCAGGATGTAGCGTGCGCGCAGGCGCTGGTCGCCGACCTGCACGTCGTGTCCACCGAGCAGCTCCGCGCGCGCGTGGAAGATGGTCACCCCCGCGCGCTCGAGCAGCTGACGATAGATGGTGTTCAGGCGAAAGATCTCGAGCTCCATGTTCTCGACCAGCGTGCGGTAGGAGTGCTTCACGTCGGTGATGGACCAGCCAAAGGCCTTCGCGTCGTCGAAGTCACGCCCGAACTCCGCGCCGTAGGTGAGGAGCTTCTTCGGGATGCAGCCCACGTTCACGCAGGTTCCCCCGAGCCTGTCGAGCTCTGCCAAGGCGACCTTGGCGCCGAACTCGGCGGCCATCCGCGCTGCGCGTACGCCGCCCGAGCCACCGCCGATCACGATGAGGTCGAAGTCGTAGGTTGTCATGGCTGGAGTGTTGCGGTGCGCGGTCTCTTGCGCGAGCTGAATTGCCTCGTCGAGCGCGCGCTGCTCAACGAGCGACCAAAGACAGGAGCCCCGAACCATCGATGGCCGGCTCGAACACGCCGCTCACGCGGATGCCCTCGGGACTGCGCTGCAGCTCGATCAGGACCGACACGGCCTTCAGCACCACGTCGGCGCCCACGGCGCGCTCGAAGGACATCAACGCGTCTTTCCCGGACTTGTGCTCGAAGCTGACCAGGCTGCCGTCGTGCTGGAGTGCGAGCTTGTTGAGCACGGCGGCGAGCTCGTGCTCGTGTGGCTCGTGGAGCACCAGACGTTGTGGGCGGAAATGGCGCGCACGCTCGAGCAGGACCTCGATGCTCACCGCGCCGAGCTTCAAGCAAACCGCCGAGCGTTCTCCCAGGGCGATCTCGGGGGAACGCTCGAAGAGCGCCACGCCCTCCTCGCTGGAGCATGCGGCCAAGGCGCCGGCTATCAGCTGCGAGAGCTCGCGCCCGGAAGGGCCCACGAACCAAACCTGGCGCTGGTTGCGCACGGCCTCCTGGAGCGTCTCGGCGTGTGCGTTCTCGAGCAAGCCCGCTTGCGCGAGCTCCGCCAGCGACTTCACTTGCGGCGGTCGCCGCTTCACCGAGAGCACCACCCCCTCGCTCGTGGCCGCGTGGAGCACGGCCACCACCTGCAGGCCGCTCGGCAATGAGAACTCCACGCTGTCGGACAAGCGCGAGAGCCCGGCCTGTGCGCACAGACGTCGTACGCAGGTGAGCACCGCCTGGGGCGACGAGAAGGACGCCGACTCCAGCGCGAGCCCCTGACCACGATCGCAGCGCAGACGGTCGAAGCGCTCCACCGTTACGTGAGAGACCTGCGGATCGGCGAGCAACTCGTCGAGCGCCCCGAGGCCGAGCACCTCGTGCAGCGCGGCTTTGGCCAACCCGGCACGATCGCCGAAGCGCGCGGGATACTCGCTGCCCAATTCGGCCAACTTGGCCTGGATGGCGCGCTCGGTCTTCGGCCAGCGCCGCTCGTCCGAGAGCGCGCGGGGGTCCACATCGTCGATGTCGAGCTCCCGAGAGAGTCGCAGCATCAAGAGCTGAAAGTCGCTGTGGGTGGCGGCGCCCGGGGGGCCCGGGGGCATGGCCACGCGCGCGGGAGGCGGCGTGTTGCGGATGCGCGCCGCACCCGAGGCGAGCTGGGCACTCCCGCGCTGGACGAGCAAGCCGTTGTCCGACCGCACGCCATCTTCCGGGATGGCGGGCGTGTCGCCGCCCTCTGCGGGCGGCCGCTCGCTCACCGTGTCGAGCCCCGCGATCACCGGCGGCACGCTGGGCGAATGGCGCGCGCCGGAGATCACCGAGGAAGGGGGCGGGGCGCTCGTATGGGGGCCAGGGGGCGCACTCGGCACCGCTGCGCCGCGCAGAACGAGCGGGATGTCCTCGTCTGCCAGTGGTTCGGGAGCGCGGCTTGGGAGCGGGGGAACCGGGGAGTGACCAGAGATCGGGGCCGGCCCGCCGAGGGCCAGGTCCGGGCGGGACTTCGGCGGGCGCATCGAGCCAGAGGCGTTGACGTCGCCCTCGAGCGTGAGCACGAAGTCGCCGATGTAGATCTTGTCGCCTTCTTTGACGGCCAGGGGCGAGGTGATCTTGCGGCCATTGACGTAGGTGCCGTTGGTGCTCTTGAGGTCGACCACGATGAAGCGGTTGTCCTTGAGCACGATGCGCGAATGGCGCTTCGAGACGTTGCCCTTGGGGAGCACCACGTCGTTACCAGGGACTCGACCGATGGTGACTTCAGGTTCGCCAAACGTCAGGCGCTTTTGGGTGCCTGTCTTCTCGGTGATCACGACGGTGAACATGAGGGCCCGCGCATCATACATGG
>JBIQKA010000063.1:0-29572 GCA_044507075.1 Myxococcales bacterium | reverse complement strand
TACCCGCTTGACACCGCAAGAGTCCCGGCTATCTTGGCGCCCGCTAACGACCGAAGCCCAGATAGCTCAGTCGGTAGAGCAGAGGATTGAAAATCCTCGTGTCGGCAGTTCGATTCTGTCTCTGGGCACCATGAAGCCGCGGTTTTCCGCGGCTTTTTGCGTTTCTGGGCTGCCCAGGGAGTCCGTGGAATCCTCGGAATCCACCTGCTCGAGGCCAAAATAGGGCCAAGTGTTTTTGCCCAAATCTTGAGCAAGTCTGAGGGCTAGCCACGATCGAACGAAGCGGGCCGAGACGGGACATATCTACGATGACACCTGGCTGACAGATGAGCTGGGCGTCCAACATGGGCTCGATCTCGAGCACGACCCGTGGACGCGCGAGCTCTGGACCGCGACCCATCAGAGCTTCGCGTTGAGGCGTTGGGTCGGGGAGAACAAGTTGGGACCGAGTCGAGTGGTGTGCCGAACGCCGCTGTCCAACCTCCGCATCACGACCTTCTTTGCAGGAGAGCACGAGGTGAGGGTGCTCGATCCTGCCCGCGTCGAGCTGGTTACTTCCGTTGGTTGCGGCGTGAGGGTTGCGGACTGAACCTACTCGCTCGCGGTCACTGAGACCGCCCAGCTCTTTACGTGTATCGTCGTCCGCGTCGTCCGCCAAGCCCTTGGCGTCGAGCGCTTGCTCGAAACCCGTGTCGCCACGTCGTCAGGTCAGTTGGCGCAGCACTTCTTGAACTTCTTTCCGCTCCCGCACGGGCAGGGTGAGTTGCGCCCCACCTTGATGGCCTCTCTGCGAACGGGCTCCGCACGTTGGATGAGTCGCTGCGCGGCGGCCCGCCGCTCCTCTGCCCAGTACTCGTAGAGCTCCGTGATGATGTCGGGGAGCCCCTCACGAGCCCGAAGGAGATAGTCGAGTGGGTCTTGCGCAGCGGCCGGAACAAGCTTGGCGAGCTTGTCCATGGACGTCGTCCCCGAAAGCACGAGGATGGGAAACATCAGTGCGCTGCATCCTGCCTCGTTGCTCCACGACGCGTCACGCAGCGCCATTCCGGCGTAGCCCGCGCAGAACTCTCGAATCGCTTCCTCGTCGCTTGGATCGGGGCAACAATGCGCGCCGTGATCTGCGATGGAGCTCAGAATTTCGCTGTACAGCGCCATCAGGCCTTGTGTGAGCGTTTGCGCGCTCTTCAGGTCGTCGAAGACGTGCTTGCCCTTGATCAACTCAAACCAGGCGCTCGGAGGAACCAACTCTGGCGCGGTGCCAATGGCAGCAAACAAGCCGCACACTGCGTGAAAGTTCAATAGTTCGGTCGAGGCATTCAGCGTACGTTTGATCTCGGCGAGAGGGGGCAGCTCGGTCTTCAGTGCCCACAGGCTGCGCGCGCTACGCGGGTCGCTTTCCGCATGCGCAAAACTCTCGATGCCGTCCTCCTCGATGGCCCGCAGCGCTGCGTCGAGCGCGCCTTGGTCGGTATCGAAGGGGTCATCCCAGACGGTGGATCCTCCCAACTGGTCTTCCACCTCAAGGATCCAGCCGGCGTCACCGACGCCGCGGTAGATGAGGACTTTGACCCAGTTTCCGTCTCGCTCGATTTCCCGCTCCAGCGCGGAGTGCTCGAGAGTCGTGTCGACCTCCTGGCTCATAGCGTGTCATCCGTGCGCAGGCAGCACTTCTTGAACTTCTTTCCGGAGCCACACGGACAGGGGCCGTTGCGGCCGTATTTGGTCGGTTGGGCAGGAGGTTGCGGCGCGCGCATGTGAGCTGCCGCGGCGCTGCGCAAGACGGCTCGGCGCTCCTCGAGCCGCGACGTGACCTTGCGGGTCGAGAGCGCGTCCCGCAGCGCATCCGGGAGCGGCCCGAGCTTTCCGGGGAGCGGAGCGCGATTGTCCGATGGGAAGTGCATCGAGCCTGCGTAGGTCGTGTCGCGCCTCTTTTCGTCGACGACGCGATACAGGTGGATGATGCCTGCCAGACATTGACAGTTCGGTCGTGCGCACCAGTCGTCATCGACCACATAGGACTCATCCTCGACATAGAGCACGAGTGAGTTCGCGTCCGGGAAGAGTTCGGCGAAGCGGATCATCGAGCCCTGGTTCGCTTCCCGGTAGTCGAAGTGGGCGTAGGGCTCGCCCCACTTTGGACCAGGCTCCAATGCAGGTGCCGCGGTCACCGGTTTCGGTTGGGAGGCAGGGAGGTGCGCACGAACGAAGCCTAGCGTCGCCGCGGTGAGCTCCTCGGCCAGTGCACGGTCGAGCTCACGGAACGCCGACCACAGGTCCTCATGCTCTGGCGACGAGGCGCGTACGAGCACGGTGGTCTCATGCTGGCGCGCACGGCGATATGGCAGGAGCCCCCGGTGACGGGTCAGAGCCAAGAAGAGGTCCGCCGCGTAGCGGTCGCGGAGGTGGTACGTCTGCTCGAAGCTCTGGCCTTCGGGCACCTGTGGAGTCTCCTCGGCGTCGTCGGCAGTTGCGGGGGTGACGTCGACCTCGCATGCCTGTGCCTCGGAGGGGGAGGGGAGTGTGGGGGGACGACTCACGCAGCGGTTTTCGCACGTTGGCAGTCCCTTGCCAAGGTGGGCGACGCCACGGCGCGAAACGGCGAGACGTGTGACGTCTTTCTCGCTCGCCCCACGCAACCTGACTCCACCGAGACCGATACACAGAGCAATGCTCGAGCTCAGCTTCGACAAGGGCACCGTCGTGCTGCGTGGCCTCCCGCCGTCGTCGCCCCTCGTCCAGTTTCCATTTGTACGTTGGGACCCAAGGATCCGAAGCCATCGCGCGCCGGCCTTTCGCTACCGCGAGTTGGTGACAGGCTTACGCGGGGAAGCCACGCCACACGTTGACAACGTCTTCGCTCCTTCGGCTCCCCTTTCGGGCTGGCGCATGCCTGAGCTGCGTCCCTACCAACACGCAGCGCTTGCGAGCTGGGACGGCGCGGCGCGAGCCGGCCTGGTGGTTCTGCCCACCGGCAGTGGCAAGACGCGGCTCGCCTGTGCTGCGATGGCCGCGTGCGCGGTACCGGCGCTTTGCCTGGTCCCTACGCGGGCGCTTCTCCATCAATGGCGCGGAGAGATCGAGCGCCATTATCGTGGGCCGGTCGGTTGCCTCGGAGACGGCGAGCATCGCATCGAGCAGGTGACCGTCGCGACTTTCGAGGGTGCTTATCGCCACATGGTGCGCCTCGGGAATCGGTTCGAGCTCTTGATCGTGGACGAGGTCCACCATTTCGGCTGCGGAGTCCGAGACGAAGCGCTCGAGCTCTGCGCGGCACCCCGCCGCCTCGGTCTCACCGCGACAGCGCCTGACGGCGAAGCCCTCATGCGCGTCATGGAATTCACGGGGCCCATTGTGTGCGAGCTTGCCATTGGCGATCTCGCTGGCGAGTGGCTCGCTGCGTTCGATACCGTCGTGCTCACGCTTCGATTGAACCTTGAAGAGCAGCGACACTACGATGGCGCAGTCGCAGTGTTTCGTCGCGCCTACGACTCCTTCCGAGCCTTCAGTCAGAACGGGCCATGGAGCGAATTCGTCGCCATGGCCTCTCGCTCCGAACAGGGCCGCGCAGCGCTGGCAGCTTTCCGCTACAGCCGCAGGTTGACGAGCTTTCCGGCCGCAAAGCGCCTCGCACTCAGCGCGCTGCTGACGCGTCACCGAGAGAGTCGCGTGCTCATCTTTACGTCCGACAACGAGACCGCCTACGCGATCGCCCGCGAGCATCTCGTGATGCCCATCACCTGTGACATCGACCGCAAGGAGCGCGACCTAGCTCTGTCAGCCTTTCGCCGTGGGGAGCTCCGGGCGCTCGTGAGCGCGCGGGTGCTCAACGAGGGCATCGACGTGCCTGATGCGGACGTGGGCATCATCGTAGCCGGAACGAGCGGGGGACGCGAGCATGTGCAGCGCGTGGGTCGGCTCTTGCGTCCTGCGCTCGACAAACGCGCTGTTGTGTACGAGCTGGTCGCGGCGAAAACCCACGAAGTCCGCAAAGCCGCGGAGAGGAGACGTGCCCTTGCACCAGCGGCCACGCCCTCCTGACACCGGTCGAGGATCGTTCGCGCGTGAACGCTCCGACGCTCAGGGAGGTTTCATGAGCCTCGAGCGGCTGGCCAAGCTCGCTTCAGTCCGCGTGATCTCACCCGCGTACCTAACGGAGGTCGACTACCCGTGGCTTCGCGCTCTGCTCGTCGAGCGAGAGCGATTCGCGGGCCAGAAGCGCCGGGACTGGAAGATCCGGGTCGGCGAACCTTTACCGGTGGAGACCACCCGCGCCAAGTTGGCGGTAGCTCTCAAGGTGATCGACCGTTTGGGGCAGGACCAAGCTGTCGGTCCGGTGCCTGCGCGCAAGGTACGCGGCACGGTTTTTCGGGAGGCGTCCCGAGAGCCCGAGCGAGCGAGAGCGTTGGCACAGGCGGCGGCCCAGCTCGGAATGTCCGAGCAACAGACGATGAATGCCCTGTTCGCCGATCTCCCGGACGAGCGCATCATGCTGCCGCTCACTCCAGCTCCCTCGCCTGCCGAGCTTGCGCTCGCTTGCAACGAGGCGATTGTGGCGTCGCTCCTGGCCAAGGCGCTGCGCGTGCGCATCACCGCGCGAGGCCAGGTGCGCGCGGTCGTGCGCCACGTCAGGCTGATGGGCCTTCTGTGCCACGCCACGCCCGGCGTGACCAAGGACGAGGTCGTGCTCGAGGTGTCGGGACCCTATGCACTCTTTCGCCATACGCGTATCTACGGGCAGGCCCTTTCGTCGTTGGTTCCCAGGCTCTGCTGGTGCAACGCCTATCGCTTGGAGGCCGACTGCGTCATGGGCAGCGGCACTGCGGTTGGGCGGCTGATCCTCGAAAGCGGTGACCCCATCGCAGCGGGACGAGAGCTCTCTCCTTTCGATAGCAAGGTTGAAGAGCGGTTTGCGAGAGCGTTCTCCAAGCTTGCGCCCGAGTGGGATGTGGTTCGCGAGCCACGCCCCGTCTCAGTGGGGGATACGATCATCTTTCCAGACTTCGAGCTCTGCCGTCGCGCGACCGGCGAGCGTTGGCTGCTCGAGATCATCGGGTACTGGACGCCAGAGTACGTGCGACGGAAGCTGGGCCTTCTAAAAAGGGTGCGGGTGGAGCGACTCATCCTGTGCGTCGACGAGCAGCGGCGCTGCGCGGATGAGCGCTTTGACATCGACGCACGCGTCGTGCGTTACCGGCGAAAGCTTGACCCTCGTGCGGTGCTCGCCATCGTCGACCCCGGAGCGCTGCAGGTTGAACCTTCGTCCGGGAGAAGGCGAAAGCCTTCCTCTCGGGGACAGAACAAGCCCGGATGCGCGGTTCAATGATCAGCCGGTCTCAGCGATCTACTCCCCGCCCAGCGGCGACTTTGGTCACCACCCAGCACCACGCGCGGTGCCTTGAACCAAAGAAGGCCACGATCGTGGCTTGCCCAATCACGAACCTGGAGCTGATTGCCGCGAGCCTCGACATGGCTCCGGCGGTTCATCGCTGCCGAGTTGCCTACGATGCTCTGTACGTCGACCCAATCGGTGCCGGGGGTACGTCCAATCCCGCGAGCATGGCCGGGCGGATCCTGGGGTCGCGCCTCACGGGCCGAGCAGCGTCCTACGCGCCGTCTCGAGAGGTAAGAACAGGGTCATGCTAACGCTGGCAAAAGCGGCGAAAGCCGTGGTGTTCGTAGAACCGGACCGCGTTCTCGCTCTTGGCATCCACGAGCAGTGCATAGGCGGCCGCGGGAGCCTGGAGGGAGCGCTGGGCCGCGTCTGCCAGCATGGCGGCGCCGAGCCCTTGGCCATGGAAGCGCTTGTCGACCGCGAGCCGGCCCATTCGCACGGCGGGATTGGCTGGATAGCGCGGCAGACGCTTGGCGAGCTCAGCGGGAAGATCCGTGATGGGCACGCTGGCCGCGCGGGATCTTCGAGGCACTGGCCGACGCCTGGAAGGTTAAAATGAGGCCAACCCGCGCTGCGGGTCGCCTTTTTCTTCGCAACCACGTGGGGTTGGCCACCTACGACACGGGCTTGAAAATCCTCGGGTCGGCTGTCTCTGTGCAGGCGGAAGTCAGCTACAGCGGACGTCGGCCTCGCGCGCTCGCGTCGCGAAGACCCCTGGAGTGACGCCCATGAGCTGACGGAAGTCGGCGATCAAATGGGCCTGATCGAAGTACCCCGCCTGCCGCGCGATGCAGCTCCAGTCGTTCGAAGAGGCGGCCAAGCGGATGGCGTGCTGCAGCCGGAACGAGCGTGCGTAGTCCTTCGGGCCAACACCCACGTGCTCGGTGAACGTGCGGCGGAGGTGGCGAGCGGTGACGCCGAGCTGAGCTGCGACGCGATCGACGCGGGCTTCCCCTTCTTCAAAGCGTCGCGCGGCGCGGCGAGCGAGGCGCGCCGATGAGGACTCGAAGGAGCGCTGCGCGCGCCGGACGAGGACGCCTGACACGCAGTCGAGCCACTTGGTGACATCTTCTGCCTCGACGAGCCGCCCATACAAGTCGGCTCCGGCGTAGCCCCAGAGGGCCTCCAGTGGGACGATGCGATCGGTCACCTCGTTCGCCGCCACCCCGAAGAGCGGCGCTGCCCAGCCAGGCTTGAACCTGACGATCACCGCGCGGGTGACGCCGCTCAACTCCTTGATGCGCGCGCGCGTCCGCGGCCCCGCGAGGCTCACGTCGCCCTGCCGACCGTCGTCGAGCACGCGGAACACCAGCGAGGTTCGCCCATCGGGCAGCCAGTGGTGACGCGCATGACCGTCCACGGGAGCGAGCGCACGCACGTCTTCGACGAACCGCGCGAGCGGAGACGCTTGGGCCGTGTTGGTGATGGCGGTCAGCACGAGAGAAGTGTCGCCTGCGGAGCCCGAACACTCAAGGAGCCACATGGCGCGTGGCGCTGAAATGTCCGGTCCTTCCAATCGGATCGGTGTGGTGAGGACTACCCCTGAAGCGCAACGAGCCCCCGGAAGGAACCCGAACCATGACGACTCCTGAAGCCCTCGCGCAGATCCTCTCCATCCATCCCATCACCTTGTCCGTGCTCGGCCGACCCGCCCCGCTGGAGATTCGCGTCTCCGCACCGGCGATCGGCAGCGGGCTGCCGATCATCCTGCTCTCGCACGGACACGGCCCGTCCAACTTCGTCTCGTCGCTCTACGGCTACGGGCCGCTCGCCGACTACTATGCGTCGCGCGACTTCGTCGTCATCCGGCCGACGCACGTGGACTCCAAGACTCTGCCGTTCCGAGGCGCCGACCACCCCGACGCTCCGCTCTTCTGGCGATCGCGAGCCGCAGACATGACGTGCATTCTCGATCAACTCGATGTCATCGAGCGTGCCGTCCCCGGGCTCGCCGGGCGCATCGACCACGGCAAGGTCGCGGTGGTTGGGCATTCGATGGGCGGCCACACGGCGAGCGTCCTGCTCGGCGCGCATCACAAGGACCCGAACGACGGGCGCGTGCTGAGCGCTGCGGAGCCGCGTATCCGCGCGGGGGTGCTCCTCGCGGCGCCCGGGCGAGGCGAAGCACTCAGCCAGTTCGCCGCCCAGCACTACCCCTTCCTCTCCACGATCGACTTCTCCACCATGACCACGCCCGCGCTCGTGGTCGCAGGCGACAAGGACGACCACCCCTTTATGAAGACGGTCGGGGCGACTTGGCACGAGGACCCGTTCAAGCTTTCGCCGGGGCCGAAGTCACTGCTCACGGTGTTCGGAGGTGAACACGGACTTGGGGGCATCGCGGGCTACGACGCTGCGGAGACCACCGACGAGAACCCTGAGCGCGTGGCAGTCGTGCAGCGCCTGTCGTGGGCGTACCTGCGCAGCGCGTTCTTTCCCGGAGATCTCGCGTGGCCAGAGGCTCAGAGGTCGCTGGCACGACAACATCTCGGGCGGGTCGAAACCAAACACCTCTGAGCGCGCGCCAATCCCATGCGTCCCATTTGCAAGCACGCCCAATAATGGGGATGATGGCGATCATGTCGTACGTCATCGACGATCGCCGCTGGCCGCTCTTGAAGGTGATTTGGAAGGGCGCGGTTACGAACGAAGAATTCATGGCGTACCTGGGCGAACTGGAGCGTAACCTGGCTCGCACGAACGCGGCCGGAACGCGCACGGCTATCCTGATGGACGCACGCTCTGCGGCAGCAACCGATTCCGTGCAACGCAGGATGCAGGCGGAGTGGATGAAGGCCAATGAGCTCGCGTGCAGGCGCTTGTGCGTCGGCTTCGGGTTCGTGCTGGACAGCGCCTTGGTTCGCGGGGCGCTCACGGCCATCCTGTGGCTCGCACCACTGCCGGCCGAACACCTCGTGTGCTCCACGATTGAAGAAGCGGAGAAGTGGCTTTGCCAGCGCCTGCAAGCAGCGGGCGTCATCGTTCCGCCACCCGCAGACGCGTCCAAGATACGCGTCGCGTAAGGGGCGCTACGCGGTCACGCTCGGTGACCTGATCCTGAGCCACTTGAGAAAATCGCCCCGGCGAATCAGGCCCAGCAGGTGGTCGCCCTCGATCACGGGCAGGTCGGCGTCGCGTTGGTCGAGGGCGGCGAGCGCCTCGCGGGCGTCGGTGTCGGGCTGCAAAGTGGGCAACGAGTCGACGGGCGTCATGACCTCGTTCACGGTGATCCGCGGCCACTCGGAGGCGGCGATCTTGCGCACTTGTTCCGCGGAGATCATGCCCAGCAAGGCTTCGTCTTGCTCGACGGGGAAGGCATGTTGATCGGAGCTCATCACGTGCTCGCGCATGAACGCCTCGAGCGAGAGCCCCGGCGTCAGGCGATCGATGTGCGTTCGCATCAGGCGCGCGACGGGGACATCCCTCAAGGCGTTGCGCAGGAGGACTTCGCGGAAGCTGATGCGCGCGGCGTTGTTCAAGAACCAGCCCAGCACGAGCAGCCAGAGCCCCTGCCCCAGCGTGCCCGACAAGACGCTGACGATCCCGAACGCCATCATGCCAAACCCCACCGCCTGGCCTGCGCCCGAGGCCCAGCGGGTGGCCTTCGTCAAGTCACCGGTCGCCCACCACAAAAAGGAGCGCAGCACGCGCCCGCCGTCGAGTGGAAAGCCGGGGATCATGTTGAAGATGGCGAGCAGGATGTTGATGGGGCCGAGCCACAGGAGCAGGGTCGGGAGCGGGCCCGCCGCGCGGAACGCCGTTGCGACGGCGTCGGGTGAGTCGCTTTCGAGAGCGGTCGTGAAAGGGGAGCCGGCGAGCGCGATGCCGCTCCAGGTCGCCACTACGCCGATGAGCACGCTCATGAGCGGTCCCACGATCGCCATCAGAAACTCCGCGCGTGGGGAGGGCACATCGGACTCGAGGTGCGCGAGGCCTCCAAAGAGGAAGAGGGTGATGCGTGGCACCGGGATGTTCTTGCGCCGCGCCACCAGCGCGTGTGAGAGCTCGTGCGCGAGGATCGAGGCGAAGAACAGGAGCGCTGCCGCGAGCGCGGTCATCCAACGCAGCGAAGCGCCCCATTCCGGGTGAAGGCGCGGAAAGAGCCCTGCGCCCAAGTTGACGAGGATGAGCAGAAAGATGACCGACAAGCTCCAGTTCACCTGGATCTGAACCCCCGCCACTCGGCCAAGGGAAAAGCCGCCGAGCGGCCCCTTCGATCTCGACCTGGGCCTCGCGGTCTGCGTCGCGTTGGGGAATGTGGTGCGCGTCGCCATGCCTGTTCCCTCCGTCTTCAATCCTTCGCTGGTGGTCGCGGCCTAAGGCGAGCCATCATGCGTGTCTCACGCTCCTCGCGGCGTGCGCGCGACCTGCACGGAGCAGGGCGCGTGTCGGACCACGTACTCGGCGACGCTGCCGAGCAGCCAGCGCCGTAGGCCCGCGCGTCCGTGTGAGCCCAGGACGATCAGGTCCGCATTCCAGTCGGATGCTTGATCGATGATTACGTTGCGCGGATCTCCCGAGAGCCCGATCGCTTCCACCGGGAGGTCGGGGGTTGCACGCCTGATTTCGGAAGCGGCCGCCTCGGCCGTGTCAGCTGCACGTCGCTGCTGGCTTTTCTGCACTTCGGTGATCGAGGTCGATGCTGCATCCGCATAGACGTTTCCCAGCACCAAGCCGGCTGCAGGAGGGGGCGGCGGACACACTCGTTCGGCCACCGAGATCACGCGCGCACGGGAGTCGGGCGTCCAACTCATTCCCTTGAGCACGTCGATGGCTGCTTGCGATGCCTCCGATCCGTCTACGGCCAGCAAAACTCGCACGGGCACCTCATCTCTCGAGCCTCCAGACAGCACGAAGCACAGCACGAAGCGTGCCGCCCACGATGCGAACGCCACGGTCATCGCGAGCAGGTTCACGCCGCGGCCAGCCTGGCGCGCGGTGTGCTTGGAGTCCTGGAGGGAGATCCGACGATGCCACACCATCCTCAGCCTTCCCGTCTTCCGACCTACCTCGCGATACCTCTGGGAATCCTGGTCGCGATGCTGCTCATCCTTTGGTTCGTGTTGCCATGGCTGTTCCTCGGCCCCACCCCGGGCTGACGCACGAGCGCAAAGGGCGGACCATCGCGGTCGACGATGCATGTGGATGCCGCCGCGCAAGAACGCCCCGACCAAGAGCTCGCCGCCCGCTCACAAGAGCACGGAACGACCGCCTTTCAATGCAGCACGCCCGCTCCCGTGCCGGACTCGCGCTCGAGTAGCGCGAGCAGCGCGTCGCAGCGGCCGGCGAAGCGCTCGAGGGCGTAGCGCTCTTTCCCGGTGGTCCGGGGCGCGGCGCGCTCGACACAGGTGAGCAAGGCGGTGAAGTCTTGTTGGTCGGCCAGCAGCGCCACGTGTTCTCGCTCGACGCGCGCCCGCGCGAGCAGCGCGCGGAGGGGCTCCGCCTTGGCGTGCACGCGTAGCCAGGTGAGCTCGTCGAGGCGCGTGAAGAGCAACGTGGCCTGCGTGACGTCCCGCTCGTCCTCTGCGTGTTCGCTCAGATCGAACGCGCTGCCCGTCCAGCCCGTGAGCGTGCCGGAGGCGTGGCAACCCGCGCAAAACCACTCGATGCCCGGGCCCACGCGGCGCAGCGCGGTCACGCGATAGTCCGTTGGCGCGCAGATATGGCATGCCACCGGCGCCGGGATCCAGACCTCTTTGCGCGTCGTCGCGGTCGCGCACTCCACGAGCGAGCCGAGCCAGAGAGCGAGCGCGCGTGCGGGACCGACCGGGTTGCCCTGGGCGTCCAGCAGATGGCGCAGATCCATGACGCGGTGGTGCGGCATTCGATAGAGCGTACCGCACAGCGCCGCATCCTTGGTACGGCTGGCAGGGGTGGGCATCGTAGTCTTCTGTAACCCTCCCCGTTCGGGGGCTGCACAGGCGCTCTCGCGTCTCGGACAATCGGAGACAGAAGTCGCGCTGCGCGCGGTGCGGGTGCGAGGGAGGCCTACCAGAACGATGCGTCATTCACCCACAAAGAACGCCACGCGGATCATGTCGAGCCTGTTGCTGCTGCTCGCGGCATGCGGCGATGACGAGCCGGGCAGCAAGGCCAATGCGGGCGACGGTCCGAATCATGATGCGGGCCAGGACGCGGACACGACGTCCGCTGCGCTCACGGGCATTGCCGCCTTCGGGGCGGGCGTGGCTTTGGGTGACGTGCGGGCCAAGTGCGAGAAGGGCGCCGAGGAGTACACCGGCAAGACCGACGCGAACGGCGCCTACGAGCTGCCTATCCCCGAGGAGGCCTATCCCTGCATGGTTCAGGTCTCGGGTGGCAATCTGCCCGCTGGGATGCCGCTCCTTCACTCCTGGGCCGTCGGAGCGGGGACGGCGCACGTCACGCCGCTCACAGACCTCTCCCTGGCCCTCGCGATCGAGCGTGCGCTGGGCGTGTCCCCTGCGGAGTGGTTCGCCGCGCCCACGGGCTGGAGCGCGGTGACGGGCGGCCTCGCCGCTGCGGTCGACAACCTGCGCAAGGCGCTGGTCGACGCGGGCTACACCCTTCCGAGCGCGTGGAGCGCGGGCAGCGATGCCCCCTTCACCGCCACATTTAGCCCCGATCCCGCGAGCGATCCCTTCGACCAGTTGCTCGAAGCGTTCGGCGCCGGTGTGGCGGCGTCGGAGCAAGGGGATTATCAGAGTTTCCTCTCCGGGTTCCGAGCAGGCACGGCGGCCTTGCCCGAGGCGCCCGCGAAGATGGAGACGCCGACGGGCAACACCGCGCCGGCGACCCTGCACGTCGCGCTCGCGAACACCTACGCCCTGACCTTCCACGTGGACGGCGGCCCGGGCTGCGGGAGCGCGTGCAGCTACGTGGACGAACAGCAGGTGGAATTCATCGTGCATGCCAATGGCACGCTCTCCGTTGCCGGTAAGACCTTGTCTTCGCCCTTCGCCTTCAAGGTCGATGGCAACACGCGCGACACGGAGATCAGCTGGCGCGACGGGGACCTCGTGTACAGTCTCTCCGACAACAGCACGGGCGTGTTCAACGAGATCAATCTCGGCCTGCTCTCGTCCTCCGGCGACGGATTGCCCACGTTCCTCGGACAATTCAGGCCCGGCAGCGCCGCAGACGAGCTGATCACGCAGTTCGCCGGCAGCTACGATATCACCCATCGCTACAGGGGCGTAAGCTCCGGCTGGACCGGGCTCACCATCGGCGCCGATGGCAGCTTCACGATCGCGGGCGGGCCGGCCATCTCACCCACGCAGATCGAAAACATCACCGACAGGATCAGCTGCTGTGGTCGCGTGGACCTCGCCGTCAAAGCCGACCTGGACGGAGATAGCACGATCGAAGATGCGGTCGTGAACCTCTACGCCAACGCGAGCGGCGGGCTGATGGCGGTCGAACTCCTCGGCGCGGGCTTCCGCGTCGACGCCTCGCAGGTTCCTGCCCATGACGGCACCGACATCCCCGCTACCAACGCCATGTCCGCCACGGCACAGATCGATGGAGGCGAGGCGATCACGGTCGAGGTGAGCGCCGAGGGCCATGGCAGCCCCGTGTTCCACAACCTCAGCCTGAGCGGAAGGATCACGGACGGAGAACCCCTCATGATCCAGCAGAGCATCGACCTCCAACTCCAGAGCTCTACGGCGCTCACCGCGGGGCAGTCGTACAATTGCTACGAGAATGCGGCGTCCGGAAACACCACGCGGGTCGCCGTGAAGACGGGCACCTCGAGCGTGCAAGAATACGGAAGCAAAAACGGCGGACGCTGCACGATCACGCTCACGACCGTCGAGATCGAACAGGGCCAGTTCACGTTGGTCGAGGGCACGTTCACCGCGGAGCTTCCGTCCTTCAAGCGCAACGACCCGAAGGTCACCGTGAACGACGGCGTCTTCCGTTGGGCGCCCGGGGACGTGCAGTAAGCGAGTGAGGCGCTGCCGCGGGGAGGGCGGCTTCCCCGCGGCCCGGCACCGGAGGGCCTTGGAAGCGCGGCGTGCCTTGGGCTAAGCCATGCCCATGCGAAGCCGCGCGGCGCCCAACATCCCGACCCAGAGCGCGAAGCCCACCGAGGTCATCGAGCCGAAGAGCAAGCTCGACCTGGGCTTGCTCCTGCTTCGCCTGGGCGCCGGCGCGTTCATGCTCTTCGGCCACGGCTTGCCGAAGCTCCTGGCCTTCTCCGAGAAGGCCGCGCGCTTCGCCGATCCGCTGGGCATGGGCCCGCTGCCGAGCTTCGTCGCGGCCACCACGGCGGAGACGCTCGGCGCGCTCCTGGTGCTGCTGGGGCTGTTGACGCGTCCGGCCGCCGTGGTGCTGACGTTCACGATGCTCGTGGCCGGGTTGATCCAGCACGGCGGCGATCCCTGGGCCAAGAAGGAGTTGGCGCTCCTGTTCGCGTGCGTGTTCGGATCGCTGCTGTTCACGGGGCCTGGCGCGCTCTCCCTCGACGCGTGGCTCGCACGACGAAGGGCGTGACGACGGCCCTTGACCCGATCGAGGGACGCACGCCCCGTTGCGTCGCGCGCTAGCGCGCGATAGCTCCCATGCGGAGCTCTGGCGCGGTCGTGACATAGTGCAGAGAGCCACGCGGTGCGTCGATGACCCAAGCGCGAGTCGGCGCGCAGATCCTGTGCGCTCGGGGGGACGATGAGCGCGAAGAGAGTTTCACGGCGCAGGTTCCTGCGCTCGGCTGCCGGCACCGGTGGCGCCGCCTTGCTCGGTGGCCTGGCCGTGGGGCGAGAACGAAGCTCGGCCGCTCCCACGGGCACCCTGCGGGACGTCAAGCACGTGATGATCCTGACGCAGGAAAATCGCAGCTTCGATCACTACTTTGGCACGTTGCGCGGCGTGCGCGGCTTTGCGGATGAGAGCACGATCGTTCTTCCGGGCCTGCACTCGGTGTTCAGTCAACCAAACGGCTCCGGACGGCAGTATCCGTTCCCGCTGCGCATGTCCGACGGCGAGCCGGAGCCAGGCACGCTCGCGCAGTGTCAGGGGGACATCAGGCACTCGTGGTCCGATCAGCACATCGCCTGGAACCTGGGCAAGATGGACCGGTGGATGGCGGCCAAGAAGAAGCTCGGTTGCCTGGGCTACCTCGATCGCAGCGATCTGCCGCTGCACTACGCGCTCGCCGACGCCTACACGATCTGCGACGCCTATTACTGCTCCGCGCTCAGCGCCACGGGCCCCAATCGCACCTTCCTTTGGAGCGGCATGATCGACGCGGAGGGGCGTCATGGGCCTCCCGTCTACGATGGCGGTGATGCGTCCGCTCTCAGGTGGCGGACCTACGCCGAAGCGCTGGAGGACGCAGGCATCTCCTGGAAGGTCTATCAAGATGCGCACAACAACTACAGCGACAATGGGCTCGCCTACTTCCGGCAGTTCGCCTCGGCGCCCGCGAACTCCGCCCTGCGCGTGCGCGGCATGGGAGATGTGCCGGTGGTGACAGGGAGCACGCCCAGGGACATCATCGCGGCGATCCAGCGGGACGTGCTCGACCGCAGGCTGCCCGAGGTCTCCTGGGTGGTCACCGACCAGATCACGTCCGAGCATCCGATAGGCCCCCCGGTGAACGGCGCCAATTTCGTGTACGACCTGATGCACGCGCTCCACGCCGACCCCGACACGTTCAACAGCACCGTGCTGCTCCTCAACTACGACGAGAACGGCGGCTTCTTCGATCACGTGCCCCCGCCCGTCCCTGCGCCTGGCACGGCGGGCGAGTACGTGGGCCGCGTGCCGGTGGGCCTCGGCTTTCGCGTGCCGATGATCGTGATCTCGCCCTGGAGCCGCGGCGGCTACGTGAGCTCCGAGGTGTTCGATCACACCTCCGTGATTCAGTTTCTGGAGAAGTGGAGCGCCGCGACCGGCCGGCCCACAAGCTGCCCTTTCATCAGCCCCTGGCGCCGCGCGGTGTGCGGGGATCTGACGTCCACCTTCGACTTCACCGCACCCGTGTACGGCTTGCCTGAGTTGCCCAAACCCGGGCCGGTGATCGCGCACGCCGCCTGCAAGGAGCTGCCCAACCCGAGGCCGACCATGAATGCGCTGCCCGCCCAGGAGAGCGGCACGCGTCCGGCGCGCCCCTTGCCGTATCAGCTCAACGCCAGCGTGACCCGCTGGGATTTTTCGGCGCATCAGAAGATCCGACTCTGGATCACGATGAGCAATGAGGGCCCGCTCGCCACCAAGAGCGCTCACTTCGCGGTCTACGCCAACGACTTCCGCACGGGCGGACCCTGGCAGTACACCGTGCCGGCCGACGGCGCCGTGCGCTCGTCCTTCCAGGTCGGAAAGGGCTACGGGTCGGGCAAGTACGACTTCACCGTGATCGGCCCCAATCGCTTCCTGCGCAGGCTCACGGGCGACGCCCGGGGCGCAGGCAGGTACCTCGAGGTGCTCTCCTCGCTCGGCCCCGCGCCGGACAGCACCGCGGACGCGCTCTGGTTCGCCATGGAGAACGGCTCGAGCGGCGCCGTCACGTTCACCATCCGCGCGAACAACTATCGCCCCGATGGTCCCTTTCGCTACACCGTGGCCGCAGGCCAAACCGTACGCGACCACTTCAACGCGGTCGTGTACAGCAATGGCTGGTACGACTTCACGGTGATCGTCGATGTCGACGGCGGCTGGTTGCGCCGCTTCGTCGGCCACATCGAGACCGGTGAGGTCAGCGTCTCAGGCTAGCTGCTAGCGCCTCGCGCGGAGGCGGGCGCCGCAGCGCCGCCCGATCACTTGGGCGCCGGCGCCTTGGCCTTGGAGGGCGGCGCGGAGGGGTCGAAGTTGGGATCGCCGGCCGGCGTCTTGGGGCCGTTGGGCGGGAGCTCGGGCTTTCCGATCTTCTCGGTGGGCAGGTCGCCGGTGAGCGCCTCGAGGAAGGTGACGATGCTCTTCACCTTCTCGTCGGAGAGCTTGCCCCCGGGCGTCTGGTACTCGGCCATGATCGCGACCGCCTCCGGCAGCGTCTTGATCGACCCGTCGTGGAAGTAAGGCGCGGTCTTGGCCACGTTGCGCAGCGAGGGCACCTTGAAGAAGTACTTGTCGGCCGGGTTCTTGGTGACGACCTCGCGGCCCAAGTCGCTCGTGGGGTAGGGCTTGAGCAGGCCGATCTTCTGGTACATGCTCCCGCCGATTCCGGGGCCGACGTGGCACGCGATGCAGCCCGCGTCGATGAAGTCGGAGAGTCCCTGTTGCTCCTGCGGCCCGAGCGCCGCGTCGTCGCCCGAGAGGAACTTGTCGAAGCGGTCACGCGTCACGAGCGTTCGCTCGTAGGCGCCGATGGCCTGCGCCATCGCCTCGTAGGTGACGGGATCGGAGAGCTCCGGGAACGCGGCCTTGAACAGCGGCTCGTAGCCGGGGATGGACTTGAGCACCGCGACCACGCTGGCCTCGTCGGCCATGGTCATCTCCACCGGGTTGAGGATGGGGCCCTTGGCCTGCTCCTCCACGTCGCTCGCTCGCCCGTCCCAGAACTGCGCGACATGCAGCGCGGCGTTGTACGTGGTGGGTGAGTTGCGCTCACCGAACTGCTTGCGGTGACCGAAGCTCTTGCCCTTCTCGATGGCCTCGGGGCGCGTGTCGACGCCGTAGCCGTTCAAGTCGTGGCACGACGCGCAGGAGAGATCCTGCCCGCGCGAGAGACGGGTGTCGAAGTAGAGCTGATGACCGAGGCTGATCTTCTCCGGGGTCAGCTTGCGGGTCGGGCTCTCCATCACCTCGGGCAGGACGCCGAACAGCGCCTTGGCCTTCGTGCGCAGCTCGCTCGCCGAAGGAGCCGCCTGGATGGGCTGACTCGTGGCGGCCGGCTCGGTCCCCTCGGGCTTTTCCGCCTTGGGATCGGAGCACGCGACACTGGTGAGCACGATACCGCACCAAAGGGCCTCTCGAAGCTTTCTCACGTCCATTTTACGGGATCTCCTCGGAAGAGGGGGATGATCGCCCGTTCCCTGCGGGTTGCCAACTTTCCTGGCCTGACCTCAGGGGACCCAGATTCGGGCGCTCGCCGTGCCAGTATAATCGCGCACATCCTGCGCGTTGCTCTGCCTCGCGCTTCGCATGGTTTCCGCGTATCGTTGCGGCCGTGCCTATGCCCGCTTCGGGACGTCTGACGCTCCTCGTGATGTGCCTCCTCGCTCCGGTGGCAGGCTGCGCCGAGGAGAGCGGGGAGGGCATGGGCACGATCGTCGACATCGTCCTGGATGTGGAGATCGAGCAGCCTGGTGCGGAGCACAAGCAGGTCGTGCAGTTCACGATGCACCGCCAGGGCGGCTGGGCAAAGCACGCGATTTTGCTCCCGGTCACGCTGTTCGCCGATGTTCCGAATTCCGTCGAGCACGTCAGCGTGGGCGCGCTGCTGCCGGCGTCTGTCAAAGATGAGTTCGAGTTTGCGGCCGACGCGCACGAAGCGGTCATGAGCGGCTCGCTCGAACTTGCGCCGTGCCCGGGAGGCCAGGCGTGCAGCAGCACGTTCTCGAGCGTGGTGCGGTCGCGCTTCGCCGAGCCCACGCGTTTTGAGGTGAAGTTGTGGAGCTCCACCGTGGTGCCGGAGGACTGGGAGACCTCGGAGCATCTCCAGGTCGCGCTGGGGCTCGCCCCTTGACGCGGCGAACGAGTGCGCATCGGTTGAGCTCGCGCGGTGGCCGAGGCACGCTCGTCCTGAGCGGCCCCTTCACCGACTAAAGCCTGCCCCCCAGCATCATCATCCCGCCACCTGCCGTGGGAGCGATCGACAGGCTGGCGCGCTTCGGCTTGTCCAACCGTGCAGCCGCCGAGCGTGCACGCGGGGTGCGTGTGGCCAGCAGGTAGGCCGTGGTGAACCCGAGCGCGATGCCCGCTGCCCCCGTCGTAAAGCCGACCTCCGGAGTGAGCGGACCACCGATCAACCAGGCCAACATCGGCAGCATGCCTCCGCCGACGATCGCGCCCGCGTCCGACAGAAAGACCTGTCCGCGCGTGACTCCGCCGCGTTGCCCGAGCAGCCCGCCCAGGCCGAGCCCCAGCGCCTCGGCCGCGAGGAGTGATCCGCCGAGCGCCCGCACACCAGCGTTGGTCCACAGTCCGGAGGTGCTCGCGAGCAGAGTGGTGATCGAAGGCAGCCAGAGCGCGCCACTGTTCGCCAGTGCGACCGCCCCCGAGGTGGGGCGGAACTCGCGCTCGATCAGCGCGCCAGCGGTCGCCCCGACCAGCTCGCCCACCAGCAGACCTGTCAGGTAGGTGTTCTTGTCGGCGTAGCCAGCGCTGCCGAGCACGGTGAAGTACACCGAGGTCGCCGCGCCCCAGATCGCGCCGCCTTCGATCGCTTGCGCCATCGAGAACCGAAGCGGCTTCTTGCGGGTGGTGAGGGCCGCTAGCGCCGCAGCTCCCCCGGCTCCGAACAAGTTGGCGGCAGCCCATCCGCGGGCCGACTCGCACTCTGCGATCCCACAGAGGATGTTCCCTGCGCCCGCGCCGAGTGGAAGCGCCAAGAGCGAGAGCTCGATGCGCGCGCCCGCACTCGAAAGCGCTCGCTCCGGCGATTCAGAGCGCGCGACCGGCTCCGCTGGGAAGGCCTGGGCTTGTGGAGCCATCGGAGCCAAAGGCGCGGGAGAAGGGGGGAGGGGCGCCGTGGACGCGGGCTCAGACGTGGACGTGACGGTCGGGGGGGCTGCCTCGGACCGGGAGACCTCGACGGGCGGTGTGATCGGTTCGGAGGGGGCCGTGGGTGGCGCTTCGGGCTCGGGGGAAGCCTCCGATTGCGGCGTCGTCGGCACCTCTTGTGGCGTCGTCGGCGCCTCGGGTTGGGCCGTGAGGGGCGAAATAGCGCCCAAGAGGCCGAGCGCGAGCACGGCCAGACTGGGGAGAACATGGCGAGGCATCTGCGCGGCGCAGCGTGGATCGTCTTTGCGGCGCAGACAAGGGTGAGCGCTTCCCGAAGTCTCAGGCCGGGCCCCGCGCGCCTCTCCGCCTTGGCTTGGGCGCGAGCCAGCCGGAGAGCAGCTTGGCGAAGCTCTCGTAGACGCGCTCGACCGGGACCGCATCGGGATCGGTGAGCCACTGCATGGTAACGCCGCGCAGGAGGGCCATGTAGAGCACGGAGGCGGTCTCGGGGTCGATGGTGGCGTCGATCTCGCCGCGAGCGCGGCCTTCACGGAACCAGCCCTCGAAGCGCTTGCGCACGCGTCGGTCGTAGGCCTTGAAGTCTTGATGCAAGAGCGAGTGCTCGCCGGCGGCCTCGAAGAGCAGCATGTAAAGGGCGCGCATCGCCTGCGCTTCGCGCAGGAGGAGGTCGCGATGGCCGCGCGTGGCCTTCTGCAAGGCCGCCTCGCCGACCTCGCTGCCCACTTCGTGCCACTGGTGGCCCTCGAGCGCGCGCTGCGCGAGCGCGCGGATCAGGTTCTCCTTCGACCCGAAGCGCTCGGTGACGATGCCGCGGCTGTAGCCGGCGCGCTCGCCGATCGCCTGCAGGGACGCTGCGTGATAGCCGTGCTCGGCGATGATCTGCACGCCCGCGTCGAGGAGGCGTGCATGGGACAGGGCCGCTCGCTCTGCTTGGGTGCGGCTCGCGCGCTTGCCGGAGGTGGCAGGCGCCGCGTGGGGTGCAGCGGGTAGCGGCTTGCTGGGGGCTGCGCGGTGTGAGCGACGACGAGGAGTGCGAGGAGGCACGGGCGCGAGTCTCACACGACGTCGTGCGCTCGGCAAACATACTTGTTGACTGACAAGCAAGTTGCTTGTACAGCCCGTTCATCGACCCTCAAACCAGGCAGGCGCCATGAATGGCAGTTTCGACGCTCTAAACGCTCCTTCTCCCTGCACGCGGTCCGCGCGACGCGTGGCCCTGTGGCTCGTGATGCTGGGGCTCAGCGGATGCGCAGACGACCTCGCGGCGTTCGAGGAGGGCGAGGGCGTGGCGCTCGGGCACAAGTCGGCCTCGCTACGCTCCCTGCCCGGGGAAGATCCCACGTGCAAGGCGTGGTCGGATGCGGACTTCTATGCCTGGTCCGTCGAGCGCAGCGATCAGCTCAACGGCGCCGCGCGTGACCCCAACGGCTCGCTCGTGCGTTGTCAGACCGGCGGCACCGCGAGCATCGGCGGCCTCAGCTACGCGCGCTACCGCGTGCTCTACGTGACGTCCTTGCTCGTACACGACGCGGGCTCGCCCACGGAGGAGAAGCGCATCGCCTCGGGGACGGTGTTCGTCCCCACCAGCGAAGGCGAGCGTCCGGCGCCGAGGTCTTCCCTCAAGCGGCCCGTCATCGCGCAGACCCACGGGACGAGCGGTATCACGCCGCTGCCCGCGGCGGCGCCCAGCCGAGGTTACTACCTCGACAGCACCGTCGCGCTGGAGCAGATCGTCGCAGCCCTCCCGGCGCCTTTGCCCACGCCGCTGTTCGTGGCCCCTGACTACCTCGGCCTCGGCGTGGACCCCGGCTACCGCGTGCCCAACGTGACGCAGTCGCCATCGTTCTCCAACGTCACCCATCCCTGGCTCTCGATCGAGAGCGAAGGGCGGGCGACCATCGATCTTGTGCGCGCCGCGCAAGCGGTGGTCGGCGAGACACCCGACAATGTGCTGTGGCTCGTCCACGGCCAATCGCAGGGAGGGCACGCCGCGCTCGCGACGGCCGAGGTGCACGCGCGGGACTACGGTAGCGAGACGATCCTCACCGGCTCCGTGGCGGGTTGTCCGGCGAGCGAGCTCGACGATCGCCGCTGGTGGGCGCCCGAGTTCAAGCCGCTGGTGTTCAGCATGGCGATGGTGTCGGCCGCCCTCGAGCATCCGGGGCTGCCCGTGAAGAGCTACTTCAACGCCTTCGGCTACAACATGTTCGGGCGCACCGCGAATGTCCTCCCCTTCGCGGACTCCATCCTCCCGTACTACCAAGAAGCGCTGAGGTGCCTGATCAACCCGTTCTGCGCGTACCGCGACCCGCGCGATGCCACCCAGGTCACCCCCTTCGTGATCGACCCCTTCAGCCATCCCGCGACGCTCGAGGTGATGCGCGAAAACAGCCCGGGTCGATCTGCGGTCGACGTGCCGCTCTTCGTGGGGAGCATCCCGGGCGATCCCATCTTGGCTGAGCAACGCGTGGACCTGTTCCTGCAGAAGGCGCGCGCCTTGAACGCCGAAGCGCCCATCGCCTCGTGCAAGTATCCGCGCTTCGTCCATCCGGTCACGGACTCGGCCTTCGAGGCGCTGCCCAATCACAACGCCTTCGGGCGTATGTTCCCCACCGGCGCGCAGGGCGCTGTGGTGTGCGAAGGGCTGGGCGGCATGACGGATCCGTCGGACCCACAAGACACGCCACTGGTCGCTGGGCCCAACGTGGCGGCGGCCTTCGCCGGCAAAGCGTTCGCGAAGAAGGTGCGCGAGCTGTGCCGCGCAGGAGAGCGCCTCGAGCCCGACGTGTGCTCGAGCTTCGGCATCTGAGATCAGCGTTCGCACCGGGCGGGGGCACGCTGTTTCGCCTTGGCCATTCGAGCTTTGGGCTGGGCATGTTCGCCCGGCTCACAGGAGGACCCCATGACTTCAGCTTTCCTTGACACGTACTTTGCGGGCGCGAGGAGCCGCCTTCGCACCCTCGGGCTCACCGCGACAGCGCTCACGCTGGTCGCGCTCGCTTGTGCTGCGCTGGGCCCGAGCGGCGCGCGCGCCGATCTGCCGACCTGGACCAACCCGAACCTCAACACCGACGGCATTCAAGTCTCGAGCGTCGTCGAGATCCCGCCCCCGCCGAACGGCCCCACCTGGGACGGCACGCTACTCGACATCTCGATGAAGCCGTCGGCCATTTGGACCACCGTGCACACGCGGGTCTATCTGCCGGCCGGCTATGCCCATGACGGCGCGCCCTATCCCACGCTGTACCTCCTGCACGGCGCTGGCGAGAGCATCGACGCCGCGCGCGCCTGGAGCGACCCGAGCTACGGCAACGTGGGAGAGATCGTGGACAGCTCTCCCTTCGACGGGATCGTGATCATGCCCGAGGGCGGTCGCGCGGGCTGGTACACGAACTGGGTCTACGCCGATCTGGCCAACCACAAGCTCAACTGGCAGTCCTTCCACCTCGATCAGCTGCGGAGCTGGATCGACGGTCACCTCAACACCGTGGCCACCAAGGCGGGCCGCGCCATCGCGGGCCTCTCCATGGGTGGACACGGCGCCCTGAGCTACGCGGCCCAGCGCCCTGAGCTGTTCTCTCGCGCGGCGAGCTTCTCCGGGCCTGGCGACATCACCGAGCCCGCCATCCAGCAGCTCGTGATCGCCAACCAGGTCACCAAGTTCGGCAGCACCCTGCCCTTGTATGGTTCTGCCATCTACAAGAGCGAAGAGGGGGATTTCTTCAAGCGCGCGCTCGACGTGCAGACGGTGATCGGTGCTTACGGAAGCTCCGCCTGGACCCGTAAGAATCCCTACGTGCAGGGGCCGATCTACCTCGCTCACCAGATCGAAGTCACGCTGTACGCCGGCTACGGCGGCGTGGTCGATGACCCGGGCGGCAGCGCGCTCGAGTACGCCTCGGGGATCGCCAACGACAAAATGTTCACCAAGTTCAAGGCCGATGGCCTGCAGGTCCGCTACTGCACGGGGGTCGGCTCGCACGTCTGGCAGTACTGGCGCGAGGACCTCAAGGATTGGCTGAGACACGCGTACGGCGGACAGAGCCCGAGCGCCACCTGTCCGAACAACTGGGGCGCCCCGCGACCCTGAGCTGCGCACTGCGCGCCCGCGCGTGCTTATGCCTCGCTCCCTGGGCGACCCGCGCTCGTCAACGCCGTGGCCTCTGCCTTGGCGCCCTTTGATGCCGTCTCACCGCTCCTGCTCTCCGCGCTCGCGCTCGGCGTTGGTCCGCACGCCGCGCTGCTCGCCATCTTGGGCGCGCCCATTGGCATCCTCTTGGCCGCGTGGCGCGGCCGATCGAGCAGACCCTCGCGCGAGGCGGAGAGGGCGGGGCCTTAGCGGTGCGGGTCGCAACAGGTGTAGACTCTCCCCATGAGCACGACCTCCGAAGAGCCGCTGCACCCGAACGTTGCGACCTACTGGCGCCTGATCGAGGCGTTCAATCGCAATGATCTGGAGACGGTCGGGGCTGTCCTCGATCCCGACCTCGTGTACACCATTCCAGGGCGGAGTCCGGTCGCCGCCCACACCCAAGGCGTGGCTGCCCACCTCGAGGCGTTGCGGCGGACCCGCGAGCGCAGCGGAAACACGCTCAAACTGGAGCCGAAGACGGTGGTCGCGGGGGGCGACCGGGTCTTTGTATTCGGCCGCATCTCGGCGATGCGAAATGGCGTGCACTTCGAGAGCGACCACTATGTGGTCTTTCGCTTCGTGAACGGGCGCATCGTCGAGGGCATCACGCTGCCCGTCGACCAATACGCGTTCGACGCATTCTGGGCCTGAGAAAGGGCGCTTGCGGGTTCGCCTGGTGCCCCTCGTCCGGCTCCGCGCGGACCTTCGGGCTTGACGACTTTGCGATGCTCTCTTAGGAGTGGGGTGCGCGAACTCGTATCGCGCGGGAGGGGCTGAGCCGAAGTTATGTCGTATGTGTCCTGCGTACTTCCAGGGCTAATCGCCATCCGTTGGGGAGCGCAGCCCGAGGCGGCCGACGTCCACGCCTACGCGGCCGAGATCGCTCGGGCGCGTCAGCAGCAGGGAGCACCGTTGGTCGCCCTGTTCATCATGCCGGTCGACAGCGGTGCCCCGACCGAGGAATTTCGCAAGGCGCAGGCGTCGCAGCTTCCGTTCATCATGTCGAACCTCGACTACGCCATCGCGGTGTTCGAGGGCACCGGCTTCACGTCGAGCCTGAAACGTAGCGCCCTGATCGCGATCCTGCTGCTCTCCGGCAAGCGGCATGCGGTCTATGTCCGCTCGACCGTCGAGGAGGCCTTGCTCCGCGACCCACCCAAGCCGCTCTCTTTCGACGGCGCGCGCGCCATTGCGGAGTTGGGACGCCGGGGCATCCTCACCGGATCGGGTGGGGGGCCTGCCTAAACCCCCCGAGAGCGCATTTCACAAATCCCCGCACCGCCTCGCGGGCGGCGCGGCGCCGCCTCCGCCGATCTCGGACTCTCAGCTGCGCGCTCTGGTTCTTAGCTCTTCTTTGCGTTCAGCGACGCGAAGAACTGGGCCAGCGTGCGCACTCGCCGCTCGAGCGTGGGAGGCGCTTCACTCGGGTCGACGACGGCGTCGATGACCACGGGCCCGTCGAACGCGAGGGCCTCCTGGAGCGCGCGACGAAACTCAGGCACGCTGCTCGCCCGCAGGCCCTTGGCGCCCATTGCAACGGCCATGGCAGCGCAGTCGAGTGGCGTGCGGTAGAGCGCCACGCCCAGGTCCTTGCCCTTCATCAACTTGTCGCCGTGGTGCACCATCCCGTGGCCGCCGTTGTTCAGGACGACCCACACGATGGGCAAGCGCTCCTCCACCGCGGTGTGGACCTCCCAGCCGGTCATCGCGAACGCGCCATCCCCGACGAGCGCCACTGCCCTGCGTCCCGGTGCGGCGAAGGTCGCCCCCACGACGCCAGCGACCGCGCTGCCCATACAGGACAGACCGAGGTCGATGAAGTAGGTGTCCGGTTTGCGCGCCTCGAAGTAGTGCGTGCCCCACAGGATGCAGTTCCCGTTGTCGACGAACAGCATGGTGTCATCGTCCATCGCCGCGCGCAGCTCCTTCATCACGGCCTGCGCGCGCAGCGGCCCCGTCTCCTCCGCGACCGGAACGGCCACGGAGCGCAGCTCGGGGGCTTCGGCGCGATGCCAGCCCTCCTCGTCCGGCGCGAGGGCGAATGAGGTGAGCTCCTTCGTGAGCTCGCGTAGCGTGGCGCGCGCGTCGCCGACCACCGCGACATCCACGCGGTAGTTCTTGCCGATCGCCTCGGGGTCGAGGTCGATCTGGATGCACACCGTGTTCGGATGCACCTGCAGCGTCCAGGCGTTGGTGACGAATTCGTTCATGCTCGAGCCGACGATCACGAGCACGTCCGCCGCGCCCGATGCGAGCAGCTCCTCGATTTGACCCTGGCCGCCGAAACCCAGCACGCCCATCGAGAGCGGGTGGTTCTCGGGGAATACGCCCTTACCCTTCGGCGAGGTCGCGACGGGTGCATCGAGCGCGCGCGCGAACTGCATGAGCTCCTCGTGCGCGTTGGAGCGCGAGACGCCGTAGCCCGCCAGAATGCAGGGGTGGCGCGCGGTCGACAGCGCGACGCGCGCTTCGGCGATGCCCTCTGGGTCCACGGGCCGCGCGTCCACCGCGCGATACTCGGCTGGCTTGAGGGGCTCGTAGCGAATCGGCTGGGAGATGATGTCGGCGGGCATGCTCAAATGCACCGGACCCTGCTTGCCCGAGAGCGCGGTGCGGATCGCGAGCCGGAGGATGTCCGGGCTTCTTCCCGGTTCGGGCAGGCTCGCCGAGAGCTTGGTCACCGGCCGAAACAAGTCGACTACATCGATGCCGTGAACGGAGCTCTCCTGGATGGCGCCCTTTCCGTACACGAAGCGCGCGACCTGCCCGGTAAGGATGAGCACAGGCAATGCTTCCGTGAACGCGCTCGCAACTCCGGTCAGCGCGTTGGTGGCGCCGGGACCGCTCGTAGCGCAGCACACCGCGAGGCTGCGCGTGATGCGCGCGTGGGCGGCCGCCATGAACGCGGCGCCCGCCTCGTGTTTCGCGAGCACGAAGCGGATGGAGTCACGCGCATGCATGGCCTCGAAGAGGCCCGTCAGCGGCCCGCCTGGAACGCCGAAGATGGCCGTGACCCCTTCGGCCTCGAGGATGTCGAGAAACGCGTTCGCGACCGTCGAGTCCTTCGCGGGTGCGCGCCTCCGCCTCCGAATGGGGCCCGTCTGGCGGGGATCTTCGGGCAGCGCGCGATCGTTCGCTGGATCGACAGACGCATACCGACCGAGCCGCTGGGGGCCGGTGAGCGATTCCTGAGTTCGTTTGCGAGGAGCGACCATAGGACCATAGGGAGTGGGTGAGCCGTCTGCGCGGTAACCGCACGCGAACGAGGCCGAACGTCTTCTATGGAGTTGACCAGCAATCGTCCATGAATCGCAAGGCGCAAAATTGATTGCATCACCCTAGCCTGTGTGCCTGACCATGGGCACGCTCAGTCGAGCGCCAGGGGTGATGCGCCGTCGCGAAACTGGGCACTTGGAGGGGCAGTGCACGGAGGCCCTCACCTTCGGGCACGCGCGCAGTGTGAGCCGTTGCGCTTTGGGAGTGATGCGTAGGGTAGGTACTACCGCCGCGGCGTCAGGCAGCTGCCGTGGGTAGTTGAGCACATCACCCTCGTGGGGCTCTCCGCCGCTCCTCGCGGGCGCCACAGAATGCACGCGCTGCCGTCAGCTCAAGAAGACGCCGAACCATGCGCTGGCGACGATGGCGACGACGGCGACCGAGACACACGCGCCGAATTCGCGCTGACCCGCGCTCCAAGCCATGGCGATCTTGGTCAGGGAATTGGTCGAGAGCGCGGTCACCACGGCGATGCGCGCGGTTTGCAGGTCGATCATGCCGCTCGCGTGCAGGTTCGCGACCGAGCCTGCCGTGGAGTGCGCGTCTGCGAGGGAGGCGATGCCGGATGCGACGACGATGCCTGCCGTGCCGAAGCGCTCGTGCAGCGCGGCCGAGCCCACGCTGACCACGCAGACCAGCCCCAGGAAGGCCATCGCGTGCAGCACCCCGAAGGAGGGCTCGAGCCCCTCCGCGCTGGCGTGGGGTTGGTTGGCCCCGATCCAGGCCAATGCAGAAGCAAAGCCCACGGCCGAAGCGCCGGCCCACACGAGCGGCGCGCCGAGCGCCCAGGCGAGGTCCGGGTTCACGGTGACGATGAGCAGAGGATAGAGCGCGATGGTGGCGATGTTGGACGCGAGCGCTGCGGCGGCGGCGCGCTGCCACGAGGTGCCGTTGCGCTGTGCCTTTGCGCCCATGGCGGCGATCGTGGCGCTGCTCGACACGAAGCCCGCGACGAAGCCGGCGACGAAGAGCCCCACCCGCTGGCCTATCACCCGCTGCGCGATCTGGCTCATCGCGAGGATCAGCATGAGCATGACCACCAATCGCACCAGCGACTGCGGGTTGATGGCGCCGTACGGGCCCATGGGCTGGTTGGGGGTGAGCGGTAGGGCGACCCCCACGAGCAAGACCAGGGTGATCACCTGACGCTGCACGCGCGGGGATATGGACCTCTTCCACCAGCTGAACATCTGCGGGCCCGAGCCTACGCCGAGGGCGATCGGGGTGCACGGGTGCGCGCGCCCTCTCTCCTGGCTCCCGTTGCAGGTGAGCTCAGGGCGCACCTGCCCCGCTATCGGGCAAAAAGCCGGCAGAACACCGCTCAGAGAAGCGAAAGGCTGAACTCTCGCGCCAAAGCGCTAGCCTTGACCCTCTGGGTGCTCACCGTCGCCCTCGCCAGGGCGAGAAGGCAGGGTGGATAGCGTGCCGTGGGATCAAGAATACGACGTCGTGGTGCTGGGGAGTGGGCCGGGCGGGGAGGGCGCGGCCATGTTGGCGGCCAAGGAGGGCGCGCGCGCGCTCGTGATCGAGCGCTATCACATGGTCGGCGGGGGCTGCACGCACTGGGGCACGATCCCCAGCAAGGCCTTGCGACACTCGGTGAGCGAGGTGCTCAAGCTGCGCAGCAACGCGATCTTCGCGAAGATGAGCAACCACCTGCCCACGTCGCTGCCCGAGCTGCTCAAGGGGGTGACCAGCGTGATTGGCAGCCAGGTCATGCTGCGCCGCGACTTCTATCAGCGTAACCAGGTGCCCGTGGTGCATGGCGTCGCGTCCTTCGTCGATGCGCACACCATCGCGGTCGAGGCGGGAGGAACGAAGCGCACCGTGAAGGCCAAGAAGATCATCGTGGCCACCGGCACGCGGCCCTACCGGCCCGCGGATGTGGACTTCACGCATCCGCGCGTGCGCGACAGCGACACCGTGCTCGAGATCGACACGACACCCCATACCATCACCATCTACGGTGCCGGCATCATCGGCTGCGAGTACGCCTCGGTCTTCCGTCAGCTCGGCGTGAAGGTGAACCTGATCAACAGTCGCGACCGTCTGCTCAGCTTCCTCGACGACGAGATCGTCGACGCGCTCGCCTACCACCTGCGCGATCAGGGCGTGCTGATCCGACACAACGAGGAGTACGAGCGGGTGGAGACCTCGGCCGACTGCGTGACGGTGCACCTCAAGAGCGGAAAGAAGATCAAGAGCGACTTCTTGCTCTGGGCCCAGGGACGCACGGGCAACACGCACGAGCTCGCGCTCGAGAACGTCGGGCTCACCACGGACTCACGCGGCTTGCTCAAGGTCGACGAGTACTACCGCACAGAGCTTCCGCACATCTACGCAGTGGGCGATGTGGTGGGGCCGCCCAGCCTGGCGAGCGCGAGCTACGACCAGGGGCGCTTCGCGGCGCAGCATGCGGTTACGGGCGAGTGCGAGGCGCGGCTGGTGCAGGATATCCCGTCCGGCATCTACACGTCGCCCGAGATCAGCAGCGTGGGCCGCACCGAGCGGGAGCTCACCCGAGATCTCGTGCCCTACGAAGTGGGCCACGCGATGTTCCGGTCCCTGGCGCGCGCGCAGATCACGGGCCAGCGGGTGGGGATGCTCAAGATCCTGTTCCATCGGGAGACGCTCGAGATCCTCGGCGTGCACTGTTTCGGCGATCAGGCCGCGGAGATCATCCACATCGGGCAGGCGATCATGGCGCAGGAGGGCTCGGCCAATAATCTGATGTACTTCGTCAACACCACGTTCAACTACCCGACCATGGCGGAGGCTTACCGGGTGGCGGCGCTCAACGGATACAACCGGCTGCACTGAAAGCTCGCGCCCCGCGATCGCAGCGTCGCTCGCGCTGTTCGAACCCTCAGACGCAAGGCTCGCTGCGGATCGAATCGGCCCGGTGTGCCGCTGGCTCTGCGGAAAAAGCACTGCACACTGACTGAGAACGTGGCGACAAATCATCGTGTGCGTGGTTCGTATCTGTGGGTGGCGCGTCTCGTCACCGTGGCTTCGCTGACGGCGCCGGTCGTACTCGCGGCGCAGCTCGCGCTCGCCCAGAGCAGCGCGAATACCGGGGTGCGGCCCGGGCAGGCGCTGCCGCCGCAGGCCTACGCGCCGCCGGCGGTCCCAGCGTACGCGCCGCCGGCGGTCCCAGCGTACGCGCCGCC
>JBIQKA010000062.1:23040-30555 GCA_044507075.1 Myxococcales bacterium | reverse complement strand
TTTAGAAGGAAGGTGCGCGATGGAACGCGCGGTTGGAACATCTCTCAAGGTGCTCAGCCAGATTGCGGGCTCTCCGCTTTTGCAGAGGCTGGGCGTAACCGAGTCGCTCGAGAAGATCCTGTATCGCGGCTCGAAGATCTCCGTGAAGGTCGCGACCGAGGCCATGGCCCGCGCGCGTCCCGTGGTGAAGCTCCTGGAGCCCACCCGCATGGCGCCCGAGGGCGGCGCGCCCAAGCCCACGCTGTTCGACCTCACGCTCACCGAATCGCAGGAGCTGGTGCGCGACACCATGGTGCGCTTCGCCAAGGAGCGCCTGCGCGTCGAAGCGCTGCACGCCGACGAAGCCTGCGCGCCGCCCGCCGGTCTGCTCAACGAGTCCCACGAGCTCGGCCTCTCCCAGCTCGCCACGCCCGAGGCGCTCGGCGGCGCGGGCTCGGAGCGCTCGCCGATCACCAACGCGCTGGTCTGTGAAGACCTCGCCAAGGGCGACATGGGCCTCGCGCTCGCGGCGTTGGCTCCGCTCGCGGTGGTCAACGCCCTGGTGGACTTCGGCACGGCGGAGCAGCAGGGCAACTACCTGCCCGCCTTCATCGAAGACGAGTTCTACCCGGCCGCGCTGGCCTTGCTCGAGGGCCGTCCCCTGTTTGATCCGGAGCGGCTCGCCACGCGCGCCTCGCTCACCAACGGTGAGTACGTGCTGACCGGCGAGAAGTCGATGGTGCCGATCGCCGAAGACTGCGAGCTCTTCCTGGTGCTCGCCGATCTGGCGGGCAAGCCCCAGGCCTTCCTGGTGGACAAGGGCACGCCCGGCCTCACCGTGGAGCCCGAGCCCACGATGGGCCTGCGCGCCGCCAAGCTCGGCCGTCTCAAGCTCGACCACGTGAAGGTGCCAAAGGGCGCGAAGCTCGGCGGCGACGCGGGCATCGACGCCCAGCGCCTGATCGACCTCTCGCGCATCGCCTGGGGCGCGCTCACCGTGGGCACCTGCGACGCGGTGCTCGACTACGTGAAGGAGTACGTGAAGGATAGAAAGGCCTTCGGCGAACCCATCGCGTTCCGTCAGTCGGTCGCGTTCGCGGTGGCCGACATCGCGCTCGAGCTCGACGCCATGCGCCTGATGGTGTGGCGCGCGGCGAGCCGCGCCGAGCAGGGCCTGCCCTTCCACCGTGAGGCGGCCCTCGTGCGCGTGCAGTGCGCCGAAAAAGGCATGTACATCGGCACCACCGGCGTGCAGCTCCTGGGCGGCCACGGCTTCATCAAGGAGCACCCGGTGGAGCTCTGGTATCGGCAACTTCGGGCCGTCGGCATCGCCGAAGGTGCCGTGAGCGTGTGAGGAGGGGGCAGCCATGATCAATCTCGAAATTCCGAAGAAGCTCAAGCCCCTCGTCGCGCAGGCTCACCAGGTGGGCAAGGAGATGTTCCGACCCATCTCGCGCAAGTACGACAGCCTGGAGCACGCCTATCCCAAGGAGCTCGACATGATCGGCGCGATCCTGCGCGGCATGGGCGAGGGCGGCTCGAGCGCGGGCGTGGGCTCAGGTCAAATGACCGGCAAGTCCAAGGACAAGAAGAAGAAGTCGGACGAGGGCGGCGTGCGCAACGGCGGCAACATGTCGACCCTGCTCGGCACCATCGAGCTGTGCTGGGGCGACGTGGGCCTGCTCTTGACGCTGCCCGGACAGGGCCTCGGTAACGCGGCCATCGACGCGGTGGCCACGCCCGAGCAGATCGAGCGCTTCGGCGGCAAGTGGGCCTCCATGGCCATCACCGAGCCGAGCGCCGGCAGCGACTCCGCGGCGATCCGCGCCACGGCGCGGCTCGAGGGCGACGAGTGGGTGCTCAACGGCGAGAAGATCTTCGTGACCGCGGGGGAGCGCTGCGACCTCGTGGTGGTATGGGCCTCGCTCGACCCGAGCCTCGGCCGCGCGGCGATCAAGAGCTTCGTGGTCGAGAAGGGGCGCCCGGGCATGCGCGTGGCGCGGCTCGAGAAGAAGATGGGTATCCGTGCTTCCGACACGGCCACCATCCTGCTCGAGGACTGCCGCATCCCGAAGGACAACATCCTGGGCAGCGCCGAGATCGACGTGAAGAAGAGCTTCGCCGGCGCCATGGCGACGTTCGACAACACGCGCCCGCTGGTGGCCGGCATGGCGCTCGGCGTGGCGCGCGCTTCGCTGGAGCTGACCAGGGAGCTGCTCGAAAAGGAGGGCGTGCGCGTGAATTACGGCGGCAGCCTGTTCACCAAGAGCGCGGTGGAAGCCGAGCTCTTGCGCATGGAGGCCGAGCTCGAGGCCGCCTATCTGCTCACCGTGCGCGCGGCGTGGATGGCGGACAACAAGAAGCCGAACTCGATGGAGGCCTCGATGGCCAAGGCCAAGGCCGGCCGCGTGGGCAACTACATCACGCTGCGCTGCGTGGAGCTGTGCGGTGCGCTGGGCTACGGCGAGACCGAGCTGCTCGAAAAGTGGAGCCGCGACTCCAAGATCCTCGACATCTTCGAGGGCACGCAGCAGATCCAGATGCTCGTGATCGCGCGGCGTCTGCTCGACCTGAGCTCGACGCACCTGCGCTGAGAGAGCGGGGCGCGGAATCGGCCACGAGGAGGCGCACGCACACGGCTACGAGGACGGGGTCGAGGACGACGGGGGGCGCGCAAGTGCCCACCCTCGTCGTCGCATGCGTGCGCGTGGGTGTGCCCGTGACCGTACGCGCCCACGTCCTCGCACCGCCTCACGCCCCTACACTCCCTCCGATGTCGGTCGCCCTTCCCCGCTTTGGCACTGCCCAAAGCTGGTGAGCACCGCACCAGGCCAGCTACCATTTATCCACCTTTCAGGCCGCTCTTCGAGCCGCCGAACACGAAGACCAGAGTGGGGGGATCTATGGTTTGCAAGTCACGGCTTTGGCTAGCGCTCTGCGCTTCGCTGTTGTGGATCTGTGCCTGCGACGACTCGTCCAAGTGTGGCGGCGAGTCGAAGTGCGGCATCGCGGGCGACGGCGACGGCGACGGCCATGCTCCGGGCGACGGCGACGGAAGCGGTGATGGTGATGGCGACGGAAGCGGGGATGGTGGCGGCGACTTCCTCCCGGACGGCGGCTGCGTGTATTGCGGGGACGCCGGCCCTGACGGCTCGATCATCCATCTCCCCATGGGCAGCGTCGGTGGTTACGTCTTCACCGCGGAGAACCCGCCCGTCCCGCTCAAGAACGTGCGCGTCGTGGGGCCCGAAAATCGCAGCACCGTGACCAATGGCGAGGGCTTCTTCGTGATCGAGGAGCTCGCGCCTGGCAACGGAGTCGTACGCGCCGAGAGCAGCGCCCATACGCACGCGCTGCGCTCGATCACCGTGCGCGAGGATGCCTCGGTCTACGTGGAGTTGTTCCTCAAGCCGGTCTACAAGACGACCTTCGCGCTCGACAAGGGCGGCGTCGCCAAGGACAAGAACAGCGGCGCCACCGTCGTCTTCCCGGCGAACAGCCTCAAGCGCGCCGATGGCTCTGCCGCCAAGGGCGGCGCCCATGTCTCGGTGGTCGCCGTGAACGAAGGCAAGGCCAAGGCGGGCACCGCCAAGGGCACCAACAGCGGCGGCACGTCGGGATCCCTCAAGGGCTACGCGCACGTCGAAGTGCGCGTGGAGGATGACGATGGCCAGCGCCTGCAGATCAGCAACGACAAGGAGGCGGACGTCGAGTTCCCGCTCGGCACCAAGGCGGCCAACGCGCCGAGTCAAATGGCCATGTGGAGCATGGACGAGAAGGACGGCACCTGGAAGCAAGAGGGCAGCGCCACCAAGACGGTCAACGCCGAGGGCAAGCCCGTCTACAAGGGCAAGATCAAGCACATGTCCTGGTGGGCCACCGGCGAGCTGGTCACGTCGCTCACGTGCGTGCGCGGTTGCGTGAGGCAGGGTGATGCTGCGACCGCAGGCGCCAGCGTGGAGATCAACGCGGTCGCAACCCCCTTCTCCAGCGTGCTCAGCACCGATGAACAGGGGTGCTTCTACGTCGACCTCGAGCCGAGCACGAAATTCCACGTCGCGGCCAGCAACGCCTTCGGCACCTCCAGCATGCTCACGTTCACCAGCGACGACGCGCTCAAGACCGTAGCCGTCGACAAGACGGCCTGCACCGACATCGGCACGCTGCAGCTCGTCGCGCCGCCCGCGGACGCTCCGCGCTGCCCCGCCGGCTATGAGCTGTGCGGAGGCACCTGCGTCGACGTGCGCAACGACAGCGAGCAGTGCGGCACGAGCTGCGAAAACCTGGTGGCCTGCACGGAGAGCGGCCCGAGCCGCTCGATCTGCCTCGACGGCGCGTGCCGCTGTCCACCCGGTTTCACGCAGTGCGGTACGCAGTGTCTCGACCTCAAGAACGATCCTCAGCAGTGCGGCAGCAGCTGTTACGACTACGACGCGTGCGACGGATCAGAAGGACTGACCTGCGTCAACGGCGTCTGCGCGGAGCTGGTGTGCGTGGGCGGCACCACGCCCTCGTACGAATGGCAAGGCGATACGCAGTATCCGATTGCCATCTGCGTCGATACCCAGAACGACGTGATGAACTGCGGCGAGGCCCTCCATCGCTGCGAACCCTATCTGGAGGGCGAACCGAGCCCGTATTACACGTGCACCGAGGGCACCTGTGGCTGCGCCGAGGGCAGCACGGCGTGCGACCAATACGGCGACGGCAGCATCCTGTGCGTCGACACGCTCACGGATCCCCACAACTGCGGCGGGTGCGCCTACGTGCTGGATGAATATCAAGAGCAGTTTCAGTGCGACTACTACACGGAGGCCTGTGTGAATGGCACGTGTCAGCCGCTCGAGTGCCCCGCCGGACAGACGCTGTGCTACGGCGGATGCGTCGACCTGAACTCCGACCCTTATAACTGTGGAGCCTGCAGCTCCTACTGCGGAGGCCTGGTCTGCAAGAGCGGCCAGTGCGAGGACCTCACCTGCGACGCGCCGCTGGTCGCTTGCGACAGCCAATGCATCCCGCCGGACCCCTACAACTGCGGCGGCTGCGGGAGCGAGTTCCAGTGTGCAGACGGCGAAACTTGCCTCGTCAACGAGGACAACCAGGCCAGCTGCGCGCCGCTCGACTGCGACGCCGAAGCCAAGGTCCAGTGCAGCTCGCACAGCTGCAGCGACCTGCAGACGGACGAGTCCAACTGTGGAGAGTGCGGCAATCGGTGCTTCTTCGGCACGTGCGTCGCGGGTGAATGCACCTGCGCGTCGGACCAGAAGGCGTGTCCCGACAATGGCGACGTCATTTGCACCGACTTGAGCGCAGATTGCTGGGTTCGGCCCCTCTAAGGGCCGCCGCGACGCCCGAGCACCGCGTTCGTTCACGTGGCGCCGCTATCCCACGATGGCGACGTCACGTGTGTTCCGACTTGTGCGCCGGAGCACGGACACCCCCGGATCCCAGGTAGTTTTCGTACATTTCTCGCTGGCGCCAGCGCTCGCCTTTGCGCTCGGCGCAGGTTTGCCTTGGCCCGCGCGCGGCCGAGTGCGGTACGCTCGAAGGGTGCTGTCGAAGGGCCAATCGCCGCTCGTCCCAGCGCACCTGCGAAGGTACGTGGTCGAGCAGGACTACGGGCAGTACACGGAGGTGGACCATGCCGTGTGGCGCTTCGTCCTGCTCCAGACCTACGCGCGGCTCTCGCACACCGCTCACCCGGCGTATCGGACCGGCCTCGCCGCCACCGGGATCTCTGTCGAGCGCATCCCGCGCATCGACGAGATGAACGAGAAGCTCTCGCGCTTCGGCTGGGGTGCCGTGTGCGTCGATGGCTTTATCCCCCCACGGGCGTTTCAAGGCTTTCAGGCCAACCGCCTGTTGCCCATCGCCGCCGAGATTCGCTCGGCCGAGCACCTCGCGTACACGCCCGCGCCCGACATCATCCACGAGGCCGCGGGGCACGCGCCGATCTTGAGTGAGCCCGCCTACGCCCGCTTTCTACAGGAGATCGGGGTTGTCTCCGAGCGCGCCTTCGCCACCCCGGAGGATCGCGCGGTGTACGAGGCCATCCATGCGCTCTCCGAGATCAAGGAGGCGCCGCAGAGCACGGAGCAACAAGTGAGGGCCGCCGAAGCCATGCTCGCGCGCGCCCTCTCGCAGGTGAGCGAGGTGAGCGAGGCCGCGCGCATGGCGCGCCTCTATTGGTGGACCGCCGAGTACGGGCTGATCGGCACGGAGCGACAATACGCGCTGTACGGCGCAGGTCTCTTGTCGTCGCTCGGGGAGAGTCAGTCTTGCCAGGCGCCCTCGGTGAAAAAGCTCCCGCTCTCGGCGGCCTGCGCGGACTACGACTACGACATCACCCGGGCGCAACCGCAGCTGTTCGTAGCCCGGGACTTCGAACAACTGCTCTCGGTGCTCGACGAGGTGAGCGCCTCCCTGGCCCATCGCGGCCCGCCGTTGCCGGCCCTCGCGCTCGCGCGGCGCAGCGAGGAGGTCGCCACGCTCGCGCTCGAGAACGCGCTCGAGCTGTGCGGCACCGTGGTCGACTTCGCGGCCTTGGAGGGTTCGCCCGCCTGGGTCGAGCTCGCAGGGGCCCCCGCGCTCTACGGCGCTCCCGCGCTCCCGCGCTGTCCGGCCGGCTACGTGCTTCCGCTCGGCGCGCTCGCGGACGGGCGCCTCCCCTCGCGGCTAAGCCGCGCCGATCTGCGCGGCTTGACGCGCGATGGAAAGCTCAGCTTGCAGCTCCGCTCGGGCGTGCTCGTGGAGGGCATGTTGGGCGAGGTTCACGAGCGCTCCGGAATCGTGCAGGCGGTGACACTCGAGCGGTTCGAACTTCGAAAGCCCGACGGCCACGTGTTCCGCTCCCAATCGCCCTACCCGCTCGCGCTCTCCGCGCGCATCCGCGCCGTTCACGCGGGCGCGCCCGCGGCCTACTTCGGGAGCTCGGAGCTCTCGCGCGAGCGTGTGCCTGCCCCGCGCTGGTTCTCCCCGCGTGAACGCGCGTTGCTCTCCCTCTACGAGCGCGCCGTGGAGGCCTGGCGAACGCTCGCCGGCGCCCAGCTGACCTCGACCTTCGAAATGATCTCCCGCGAGCTCGATCGGCACTACCCCGACGACTGGCTCCTGCGCTGGAACCTGCTCGAGAGCCTGGTCAAGGTCGCCGAGCACGGAGCGCTCAGCCACAAGCTCACGACGCAGCTCGAGCTGCTCGAGGTGCGACACCTGCACCAAGAACCCATCGCCACCGGACTCTCCACCATCCGCTCCTTCGCCGGGGCGCAGACCGACACCGAAACCTCACTCGCCTGATCAACCCCATCACGTTCGCGGGTCCATCGCCCGCGTCGACCTGCTCGGAGGTGCGTCTTGAAGCTCGCGACACTCGCCGACGGAAGCCGTGACGGGCGTTTGATCGTGGTCGATCAGACCCACAGGCGCTGGGCGGATGCCTCGAAGATCGCGCCGACCCTACAGGCCGCGCTGGACGACTGGGTTAGCGTAGCCCCGCGCCTCGCCGAGCTCTCGCGCGCGCTCGGCGCGGGGGCGCTC
>JBIQKA010000062.1:0-22940 GCA_044507075.1 Myxococcales bacterium | reverse complement strand
GCGCTCGGCGCGGGGGCGCTCCCCGGAGAGCCGCTGGTCTTTAGCCGCCTCACCGCCCCACTCCCGCGCGCCTATGAGTGGATCGATGGCTCGGCCTTCTTGAGCCACGTGCTGCGCGTGCGAAGAGCGCGCGGAGCCGAGCCCCCGGAGACGTTGCGCACGGATCCGCTCGTCTACCAGGGCGGCTCGGGCGTGCTGCTCGGGCCCCGCGCGCCGATGAAGCTGGCCGACCCCGCGTGGGGCCTCGATTTCGAGGCCGAGCTCTGCGCGGTGCTCGGCGACGTGCCGCAGGGGATCCGCGCCGAGGATGTGGCGCCCCACGTGCGCCTGTTCATGCTCGCCAACGACGTCACCCTGCGCAACCTGATCCCGCCCGAACTCGCCAAGGGCTTCGGCTTCTTTCAGTCCAAACCTGCCACTGCCTTCTCCCCCTTTGCGATCACGCCGGACGAGCTCGGCAGCGCCTATCGCGGGGGCCGCGTGCACCTGCCCCTGCGCTGCTTTCTCAACGGGCGGCTCGTGGGCGATCCCGACGCGGGCGAGATGCACTTTTCGTTCTTCGACCTGGTGGCGCACATCGCGCGCACGCGCTCGTTCTGCGCGGGCACCATCCTGGGGAGCGGCACGGTGTCGAACGAGGCCGAGGAGCGCGGCGTGACTTGCCTGGCGGAGCTCCGCGCGCGCGAGGTCATCGCGCACGGCAAGGCGAGCACGCCGTTTCTCACCCCGGGAGATCGCGTGCGGATCGAGATGCTCGCACCCGACGGCCAGAACCTGTTCGGCACGCTCGAACAGGAGGTCACCGGACCATGAAGCTCTACTCCTACTTTCGCAGCAGCTCGAGCTACCGCGTGCGCGTGGCGCTCGCGCTCAAGGGCGTCGCCTACGAGTATCTCGCGCTCGACCTCTCCCCGGACGCGTGCGCCCAACTCACGGATGACTTCACGCGCGTCAATCCGATGCAACAGATTCCGGTGCTCGTGTGGACCGAGGGTGGGATTGAACAGCGACTCACCCAGTCGGTGGCCATCATCGAGTACCTCGACGAGCGCTTCCCAAACCCGCCGCTCCTGCCGAAGGATCCGCTCGCGCGGGCCCGGGTGCGCGAGGCGGTGCAGATCGTGAACGCAGGCATCCAACCGCTGCAAAATCCGGGCACCCTACGCTTTCTGCACGAACACGCGGGCCACGAGGCTTCGAAGCGCTTCCGCAACGAAGCCATCGAAAAGGGGCTCGCGGCGCTCGAACACCTCGCCCAGCGAGCAGGCGGGCCCCATTTCCTGGGCGACCCGCTCTCCATGGCCGATCTCTACATCGTGCCCCAGCTCTACAACGCCCGGCGCTACCACGTGGAGCTCGCCCCCTTCCCCCGGCTTCGCGCGATCGAAGCCGGCTGCCTCACGCTCTCGGCCTTTCGCGCCGCCGCCCCCGAAAACCAACCCGACTCGCCCCCCCTGTAAGGAGTACCCATGCAAACCGGGAAGCTCGGCATCACTAGGCTCCTCGGCGTCCACTACTACGTGCGTGACCTTGCGCGCAGTCGCCGTTTCTACCTGCACCACCTTGCGTTCGAGGAGGTCGGCCACAGCTCTGCCCGGCTCGAGCGCGAGGGCAGGCAACGCTCCTTGGTGTTTCAAGCGGGTCAGGTCGTGGTGATCTGTTCGACCCCGCTGGGCAGCGGCGGGCGCGCCGACCGCTACCTCGCCAAGCACCCCGACGGCATCGGGACCATCCTGTTCGAGGTGGAGGACATCGAGCGCACCTTCGAGGTGCTCGAGCGCGACGGCGGCACGCCGATCTCCGACATCCTCGAGGCCAGCGACAGCGGCGGAAAGATCCGCACCTTCTCCATCACCACCCCCTTCGGCGACACCACCTTTCGCTTCGTGGAAAACCGCGGCTATCCGGGGCTGTTCCCCGGCATGGAGCTCGACCTGAAGCCGGACGGAGGCGCGAACGAGTTCGGCTTCACGCACATCGACCACATCACCTCGAACTTCCAGACCATGAAGCCCGCGCTGCTCTGGATGGAGCACGTGCTCGGCCTCGAGGCGCTCTGGGAGATCGCCTTTCACACGCGCGACGTCTCCAAGAGCCAGGGCGTGGTGGGCTCAGGGCTGCGCTCCAAGGTGATGTGGGATCCGAGCACGGGCATCAAGTTCGCGAACAACGAGCCCTTCCGCCCGGCTTTCAAGGAGTCGCAGATCAACGTGTTCAACGAGGGCCATCGCGGCGACGGAGTGCAGCACGTGGCGCTCGGCACGCGCGACATCCTCGCGGCCGTGCGCGGCATGCGGGCGCGCGGGGTCGTGTTCATGCCCACCCCTGAAAGCTACTACGAGATGTTGCCGTCGCGCCTGAAGGAGCTCGGCATCGGCGCGATCGAGGAGGACGCGCAGACGCTCAAGGAGCTGGAGATCCTCGTGGATGGCCACGGCGACCGCAGCTACCTCCTGCAGATCTTCCTGAAGGACGCCGCGGGCTTGTACGGCAGCGCCGAGGCCGGTCCCTTCTTCTACGAGATCATCCAGCGCAAGGGCGATCAGGGCTTCGGCGCCGGGAACTTCCGGGCGCTCTTCGAGAGCATCGAGCGCGAACAGACCAAAGGCGCCGAGCGGCCTGACAGTGAAGGCCCCCATGCTTGAGCGTGTGGCGCGCGGGGAGCTGCCGGCAAAACACCACCACGCCCTGCGGGGCGCAGACGGCGCGCTGCGCTACGAGCAATGCCTCACGCGCATGGGCTTCGAGGGCCCCTACTCCATCCTCTACCACCAGCATCGGCCGCAGGCGCTGCAGGCGGTCAAGACGCCCCCCATCGCGCGTATCCCGGTGGCCGAGACGTCCGCGCACAGCGCGCTGCGGCGCCGGCACTTCGTTTCGGGTCGGGTCCCGGGCGCGGGCTCCATGACCCGCGCGCGCGTCACGCTGCTCTTCAACGAAGAGCTCAGGCTCGCCATCGCGCGCCCGGGCGAGAGCGACCAGGCCTATACCCTGAACGCCGACGGCGACGAGCTCCTGTTCGTGAAAGAAGGTCGGGGCACGCTGCGCAGCGCGCTCGGGGACCTGCGCTTCGGCCCGCTCGACTACCTCTTCATCCCCAAGGGCTTGCTCCATCGCTTCGAGCTCACGCCGGGTTCCGCGCACGAGTTTCTCAGCGTCGAGTGTCGCAAGGGGCTCGATGTACCCAGCCAGTTTCGCAACGAGGCAGGGCAGCTGCGCATGGACGCGCCCTACTGTCACCGCGACTTTCGCAAGCCCGAGTTCTTGGGCCCTTTGGACGAGGGCATGCGCGAGGTCTTGATCAAGCGCGACGACGTGCTCCACAAGTTCGCGATCCCGCACTCGCCGCTCGATGTGGTCGGCTGGGACGGCACGGTCTATCCGTGGGCCTTTCCCATTCTGGCCTTCCAGCCCCGCGTGAGCTCCGTGCATCTCCCGCCTACCTGGCACGGCACCTTCGCCGCGGGCGGCGCGCTCATCTGCAGCTTCGTGCCGCGCCCGCTCGACTTCCACCCAGAAGCCGTCCCCTGCCCCTACCCGCACGCCTCGGTCGATATCGACGAGGTGCTCTACTACGTGACCGGCGACTTCACCTCGCGCGAGGGCGTGGGTTCGGGGAGCCTCACTTTGCACCCGCGCGGCGTCCCGCACGGACCGCAGCCCGGCAAGTACGAGGGCAGCATCGGCATGACCCATACCGAGGAGATCGCGGTGATGCTGGACTGCCGCGCACAGCTCAAGGTGAGCCAGCAGGCGCAAGCCGTGGAAGATGAGGACTACGAGCAGAGTTTTGGTTGAAAGACGTGCGCTGTAGGCCGCGCGGGCGGGTTACAATCGCGGCTCTCGTGGTTCTAGAACACGGCCATGCTCAAGCTGAGTGACGCGAACCGGGCGCGCTGGGCGATCGCGCTCCTCACGCTGTCCTTCGGCGCCTACTTCTTCGGCGGCGCAGCCTCGAATCAGAACGCGCGGCTCGACGCCATCTACGCGTTCGTGGAGCCTGGCACACCTGACACCGGTACTTTTCGCATCGACCGCTTCATGGTCTCCCCCACGCGCAGCATCAACACGCTCGACTGGGCAGCCCACGAAGGCCACTATTATGCCAACAAGGCGCCCGGCACCATCTGGCTCGGCGCGCTCGCCTACAAGCCACTGGTGCTCTTGGCTTCATGGTTCGGAGGGTCCTTCGACGACCCCGGCTTCGTGATCGCCAGCGCGTATCTGATCAATCTTTTCGTCTCGGTGTTACCGCTGGTGGCCGCCGCGCTGGCCCTGTTCGAGTTCGCCCGTCGTCGCGGGCTCTCGCTCGCGCATGCCTCCCTGCTCGCCTTGGCCACGACCCTGGGCACCCCGTGGTTTCCCTACAGCACGCAGCTCTGGGGCCACACCACGGCGGCCGCCTTCATCGCGCTCGCCCTGGTGCAGGTGCAAAAAGGCTCCCGGCGCGCGCTCGTCTTGGCCGGGGCGCTCCTCGGCCTTTCGGTGTGCACGGACTACCTGGCCCTGCTCGCTGCGCTCGGAATCGGCGCGCTCGTCCTGAGCCGAAATCCGCGACAGCTGCCCGCCTTGCTGCTCGGCGCCCTTCCCTTGGCGCTCGCGCTGCTCGGCTACCACACCATCTGCTTCGGCGGCCCCTTCGTGACGGCCTCGGAGATGTCCAACGCCCGGTTCCTCGAAGCGGACCGGGCCCTCGGCATGTTCGGGCAGCTCTCCTGGCATGCGCTCTGGGAGCTGACCTTCGGCTTGCGGCGCGGGCTCTTCCTGCAGTGTCCGGTGCTGCTGCTGAGTCTCTTCGGATTCTACGCCTGGGTTCGGCGGACGCCGCGCGATCCCCTGGCGTGGCTGTGCATCCTCATGTTCGTCGGCTATCTGGTGATAAATGCCAGCTTCAACGGTTGGCATGGCGGCGCGACCGTCAGCGCGCGCTACCTCATCGTCGCGCTGCCCTTCCTCGGACTTAGCCTCCATGCGCTGCCCTGGTCCTCGCGTGCAGTCCGCATCGTGTTTGGCCTGACCTCCATCGTCTCCGTCGTGAACATGACGGCCATCGCGGCGGTGAATCCTCTGGCTCCCGAGGAGCTGACCAATCCCCTGTACGGCTATACCTACGGTCTCCTCTTCGACGGGCAGGTCAGCCCCTATCCATTCGCCTTCAAGTTCCTGATGCTGCATCCGGAGTGGAAGGAACTCACTCCCTATGCGATGTGGAATCTCGGGGAGTTGCTCGGCCTACGCGGACTGTGGAGTCTGCTCCCGCTGTTGCTCACGAGTGCACTCCTGGTGTCCTTCGGTGCAGCCTGGATCGGGCTATCACGGCGCGAGCAGCGCGCCTAGATGTGCTCTAGGATGGCATGGCCATGATGTGCTGGCGCGTGGGGCCCGTAAACAGGGAACTCGGGTCATTGAGCGCCGGCCAGACGGCAAGCTAGGGAATCCGAGACCATGACCCGTCAACGAGTACACGCGTTTGGAGAGGATGCGCTCGGCCGCCACGACGCGGTCGCGCTCGCGAGCCTGTTGCGTCGCGGTGAGCTGAGCCGCAAAGAGGTGCTCGAAGCCGCCGCCGAGCGTGCGCGGCGCGTGAATGGCGCGCTCGAGGCGATTGAGTTCTCCTCCCTCGAGCGGCCCGTGCGCGCCACGAAGAGCGAGCCCGCCGCGCCCTTCGAAGGCGTCCCTATCTTCATCAAGGACACCAACGACGTCGCCGGCTGGCCGACCCGGTTCGGCTCACGCGCGATCGCTGCGCGGCCCGCACGCAAGCACGACGCGGTGACCAAGGAGCTGCTCACGCAGGGCTTCGCCGTGCTCGGCAAGACCCGGCTGCCAGAGTTCGGCTTGAGCGCGACCACCGAGCCAGAACAGGGCGATCCCACGCGCAATCCCTGGAGTCCAGAGCACTCGAGCGGCGGCTCATCGGGAGGCTCTGCGGCGCTCGTCGCCGCCGGTGTGGTGCCCGTGGCGCACGGCAATGATGGCGGCGGCTCGCTCAGGATCCCCGCGGCCTGTTGCGGTCTCGTGGGCCTGAAGCTCACCCGAGGCCGGCTGACCACCGGGGACGCGGCCCGCCGGATGCCCGTGCCCATCGTGAGCGAAGGGGTCATGACGCGAACCGTCCGCGACACCGCGCACTTCGTGGCCGCGCTGGAGCGGCGCCATCGCAGCCGCGGGCTTCCGCCCATGGGTTTGGTGGAGGGGCCGGGCCGCAAGCGGCTGCGCATCGCCGTGGTATTCGATTCCATCAACGACGTGCGTAGCTGCGACGAGACCCGTGCGGTGGTGGGGCGCGTGGCGCGCGTGTTGGAGACGCTCGGACACCGCGTCGAGACGCTCGTGCCGCCCGTGCCCCTATTTTTCCTGGACGACTTCAAGCTGTACTGGGGCTTTTTGGCGTTCGGCCTGGCCAGGTTCGGGAGGGCTCAGTTCGCCGGCTTCAACCCCGACCAGCTCGAGCTCTTCACGAAGGGGCTCGTCCGCTACTACGAACGGCGCCTCTTGCGGACGCCGCTGGCCATGGCGCGCCTCCGCGCCTCGTCCATCCCCTACGCACGCGCGTTCAAGGCGTACGACCTCGTCCTCTCCCCCGTCGTCACCCAAACGGCGCCAAAGCTCGGCCACCTCCACCCGCAGGTACCCTTCGAGGAGCTCTTCGATCGCATCTCCAAGTTCACCGCGTTCACGCCCCTCAACAACGCCGCCGGCAGCCCGGCGATCGCGATTCCGGCAGCCCTCTCCGCCGCCGGTTTGCCCGTCGGCGTGCAGCTCTCGGCCACGCACGGCGCGGAGCGGACGTTGCTCGAGCTGGCCTACGAACTCGAAGCGGAGCTCCGCTTTCCGCGCATCGATCAGGCATGAGGTGACCTCCACACCGGTCGTGGTCTTCGCGGCCCACGGCAATCGGCCTGGCGCTCTGGCGTCGCTTGAAGGACGCATCGCTTCTCCCGCGTCGACAGCGCCCTCTGCGCTTCGGGCGCACATCCTTCCGCGTCGCGCGCGCCTGACCAGCTTCGCGCGGCGTTGCGCCGCCTTGCGACCAGCGGCAAAGTGGACCCGTGCCCACTCACAACGCAGCCGCTTCGGATGGTCCAGCTCGACGCCCCTGGCGCTTTGACTTTGCCTTCAAGCGCGATCGCAGCCTGCCTCAACAAACACAGCTCACGCGAGCGCTGGTCCGCGAGATTCAGCGCGGCCGACTCCCGCCCGGTGCAATGCTGCCCGGCACGCGCACCCTCGCGACGCAGCTCAAGGTCAACCGCAAGGTCGTGGTCGCGGCGGTGCAGGAGCTGGTGGCGCAGGGCTGGCTCGAGACTCGGCCGGCTTCAGGTACCCGGGTGGCGGCCTCGTTGCCTCATCTGGCCGTCGCCGATGTAGAGGTTTCGGCTCCCGGTGAGAAGGCGCCCATCTCCAAACGCGAACACGCGCTCATCTCCGTCACCGACGGCCTGCCCGACCCGCGCCTTGCCCCCTTACCCGAGCTCTCCCGCGCCTACGCACGGGCGCTGCGCACGCTCCATCGAGCCCGCGCCGGCTACGGCGATCCCGCGGGAAGTCCCGTGCTGCGCCACGTGCTCGCAGGCTTCGTCAATCAAGCGCGAGGTCTCTCGACCCACGCAGACGAGGTTTTCCTGACGCGCGGCGCGCAGGGCGCGCTCTCGCTGTACGCGCTCTCGATGCTCCGCCCAGGCGACGTCGTCGCAGTGGAAACGCCGGGGTACGCGCCCGCCTGGCGCGCCTTTGGCTTCGCGGGCGCCAGCATCGCCCACATCCCCATCGACGCGCACGGCCTGCGTACGGACCTCCTAAAAGCCGCTGCAAAGCGCCTGCGCGGCAAGTTGCGGGCGGTGTACGTTACACCGCATCATCAGTACCCGACGTCGGTATCGATGGCGCCGGAGCGCCGCATGCAGCTGCTCGAGCTCGCGGAGCGCTTCGACTTCAGGGTGATCGAGGACGACTACGACTACGAGTACCACTTCGACGGCGCCCCGCTGCTGCCGCTGAAGGCGACCCACGGCGCCTCGCGCGTGGTCTACATCGCATCGCTCGCCAAGCTCTTGGCCCCGAACGTGCGGCTCGGCTACCTCCTCGCCCCCCCGGCCTGCATCGCCAAGTTGAGTGAGACCCGCGCCATCCTCGACCGACAGGGCGACAGCGTGCTCGAGCACGCCATCGCCGAGCTCTTCGAAGACGGCACAATCCAGCGTCACGCGCGTCGCGCACGACGCATGTACAAGGAGCGTCGCGACCACCTCGTCGCGGCGTTGGAGAAGGAGCCGGCGCTGCGCGACGGCTTCGCGTACCAAGTGCCCACGGGGGGGCTCGCGCTATGGCTAGAGCTCAGGCGCGGGAGCGCGGAGGCCCTGGCGGCGCGCGCGCGCAAGGAGGGGCTGCTCATCGCGCCAGGCTCTACGCACTTACCCACGGGAAACCTCGACGCCGTCCGCTTCGGCTTCGCCGCGCACGATACGCGGGAGCTCTCAAAAATAACGCAAGCGATCGGGCGCTGCCTCGGGAGCCGCAAGTAGGTCTCGGCGGAGTCGGTCCGCCCCGCGCAACTGGACCCCTGCGCATTTCAATTCTGGAGGTTACGCGGGGACCATCATACCCGCTACAAGAAGACCGATATGAGCCACACGAGCATCCCCGGTTATCTTCTCGGCGCGCCCTCCTTAGCGCGTTCCCCCGTTACCCTCGCCGAGTTCGACAAGATGAAGGCGAGCGCCCTGTTCGGCGATGAAGACATCAAGTATCTCCGGCTTTCACATGACGTGCTCAGGGATCACGTGAAGGCCATCGTCGAGACCTGGTACGGCTTCGTGGGGAGCCAGCCCCACCTCCTCGCATCGTTCAGCGAAAAAGCCGACAACAAGCCCCTCGGCGACTACCTCGAAGCGGTACGCAAGCGCTTCGAGCAGTGGATCTTGGATACGGCGCGCGCCGAGTACGACCAGAAGTGGCTCGACTATCAGCATGAGATCGGGTTGCGACACCACCGCACCAAGAAGAACGAGACCGATCAGGCGCCGTCCACCGCCATCGTCCCGTTCCGCGACCTGTTCGCGCTCATCTTCCCCGTGACCTTCACGCTGCGCCCCTTCCTCGCGAAGCAAGGGCACGCGCAAGCCGAGGTCGAGAAAATGTACGAGGCTTGGGTGAAATCGTGCCTGCTTCAGCTCACGCTCTGGAGCTACCCCTACATCCGTGAAGGAGACTTCTGATCATGACCGAGCGCGTCGCCCCTGAGTGGATCACGAGCGAGTGGCTCAATACCCCAGAGCCCTTGAGCCTCGCCAAGCTGCGCGGGCGCGTCATCCTGCTCCATGCCTTTCAAATGCTGTGTCCGGGGTGCGTCGCGCGCGGGATTCCGCAAGCCCAGCGCGCGGCCGAGATCTTCCAAGCGACCCCGCTCGTCGTGCTCGGCCTGCACACCGTGTTCGAACACCACGACGCGATGGGTCCGACGTCGCTCAAGGCGTTCCTGCACGAGTATCGCGTTCGCTTCCCCGTCGGCATCGATGCGCCCGACCCAGGCGGCGGCGCCATCCCACAGACGATGCGCGCGTACGGAATGCAGGGCACACCAACCAGTGTACTGATCGACGCGCAGGGGCGAATACGGCGCCAGATCTTCGGCGTCCACGAGGACCTCGCCCTGGGCGCGGAGATCCAAACGTTGCTCATCGAGGCGCAGGCCGCGCAACGCCACGAAGCCCAGCGCGAGGCAGAGCAAGGCCCAGCGCAACAGTCCGCAGAGTGCACGGAGCAAGGCTGCTCGCTGCCCTGAATGCTCGCTGCCCTGAAGGCAGGCCAACCCCTCAGCGCCGCGACGGTAGCGGCGCTCGCCCGCCCCCTCGTCTGCGTCGAGCGCTAGCGCACCGGAGGAAGCATGAACAAACAGCGCACGCCGCAGGTGCTCAGCGCTCTGCGCGCATCACCTCTTGCGCGACGCGTTCGCCCGAGCACAGCGCGCCCTCGATGTAGCCGGTCCAGCGCTCGGAGGTCTCCGTTCCGGCCCAGTGCACGCGCCCGTGGGCTTCGCGCAGCGCAGATCCAAGCTCGGTCAGGGCGCCCGGCATGGGCAGGCCCAGGTAGCAGCCCTCGCTCCACGGATCGGCGATCCAGTCATGATCGAGGTAGTCGATGGGCTGCGCCGCTTCCGGGCCGAACGCGGTCACGAGGGAATCGATCACCTCCTTGCGGCGGGCCTCTGGATGGCCGCTCAAGCGCGCGGCATCGGGACCACTCACGAAGCCCACGAGTACGCCGCATGAGCCGTCGGCCGGAGACGCGTCGAAGGTGGGTGAAAGCGGCGCCCTGTCGCTGACGAACTCGCCGCTCCATCCGCGGCTGCGCCAGAAGGGGCGCTCGTAGGCGACGAGGCACTTGATGACGGAACCCATGGGCATCCGCGCGCCGAGTTGAGCTCGGGCCTCACAGGGGGGATTCATCGCGATCTTGCGCGCCATGGAGGGGGCCATCGCCACCACCACGCGCCTCGCTTGCAGCTCGCCCTTCGCGTGGCGAACCAACACGCCCTCCGACGACTGCTCGATGGAGAGCACCGGCGCGTCGAAGATCACCGGCTCTTGAAGCTGACGCGCGAGGTACACCGCAAGCTGATGCATGCCTCCTTGGACCACGCGCTCCTGGGCGCCGCCCTCCACGTCGATCAGCTCGTAGAACGAGCCGTTCGCGCGCAGGAAGGTCAAGAAATGAAGGAGTGACAGCTGCTCTGGGCGTACGCAGAGGACCGCGCGCACCACGATGTCGAACAGCTCCCGGGCCTCGACGGTGTGCAGCCGGCTTCGCTGCCATTCGGCGAGGGTCCGAAGGTCGAGCGCGCGCGCATGCTCGCTGGGATGACGGTCCTCGGCGGCGTGCCTCTGCAGGAGCCTCAGGTGCCAGAGCCCAAGCTGCAACTCGATGAGCGAGCGCAGGGGCGCGGGTGGAATGCGGCCGCGGTAAGCGCGAAGCCGCCCCCCGAGGTGCAGGAGCTTGCGCCCCTCGTTGTACTGGGGTCGCAACGGGACACCCGCCTCTTGCGCAAGACGCATGACGCGTTCATGGCGCGCCCCCACCCACTGACCGCCGGTGTCGACAGTGTGGCCGCAGATCGCGCCGGGCCGAGAGCGCCCCCCGACGCGATCGCGCGCCTCGAGCACCTGCACGCGGAGCCCCGAGGCCTCGAGAGCGCGTGCCGCGCTGAGCCCGGCGAAGCCGGCGCCGATGATCGCGACGTCGATCATATCGAGTGCGCTTCGCGGAGACTCACTCAGCTTGCACCTCGACATCCTCCACGCGCGTCAGGTGGAAGAACAGATCCTCCGACTCGCCGTAGCCGATGGGGCTGTAGCCCACCACCACGCCCTCGCTCACGCGCCGGAAGTAGTCGGTCATGAAGCCATTGTCGTAGACGAGCGCGGCGGAGGTCACGCCTCGAAACTCCTCGTCGGCCATGGTTGCGCGCCCCAGAAGCTCCCAAGAGTAGAGCGTGCCGTCGTCTCGCGTGCAGAGAAAGCCCAGGGCCTCGTCGGCCGAACGGACCTGCTTGCCCCACCAGTTGATCGGGTCGGGCTTGCCGCCGTCGAATTTGCCGCCCCGCCAGGTGCCGATCATCTCCTCGATCGTCACGGGCGGAAGTTGGTCGAAGTAGGGCATCAGCTCCGCGCTGGCGAACACCTGTTCGCGGGCCGCGATGGCGTTCGTGAAGAACTGGTGCGGGTCCTGAAGAGAGCCGCCGTCGCTCTCGCCGCCCGCGTCGAGCACCGCGGACGAGTCGCTGCCCTCGCTTCCGCATGCGAGCAGGGCCAGGCAAGCCGAAAGGCCCAGCCACGGCCCCCGCCACCTCGGTGCGAGCGGGCTCGGTGTCATGACAGCTATTTCATTATTTTTATTGGGCATTGCGTCTATCCCCGGCCACGGAATGACATGTCATTCCGCTGCAATCTACGGGCAAACCTCGCTCGTGGGAAGTGACACGGTCGGCCCGAAAGGTGGCCGGACTGGGGGCTTTGGAGCTCAGCGCGGCAGGCGGAACACGAACAACGCGTTGCCGGGCCCTGCCTGGTAGGCATCCACCCCGCCGAAGTTGTCGTATCCCGAGTTGAGCAGCAGGGTGTCGCCCACCGGCACGGCGCCGACCGAATCGATGGTGCCGCCCTCGCCCGCCGCGCCGTGGACATCGACGAAATCGATGTCGGTATCGAAGCGCCACAGCTCCGTGCCATCGCGCGTGGCGAAGGCCGCGATCTCCCCGTCGAGCGCCCCCGCGAACAGCACATCGTTGGTGACCGTCAGCGCGGCCGAGTAGATCGAGATGTACTGCTCGCCCTCATAGAGATGCGTCGGGTGAATCGACCAAGCTTGCTCGCCGGTGAGGATGTCGAGCGCGTAGATGCCGGGGCTCCCGCCTGCGACGGGCTCGATGGGCAGGTTGCCATTGAGATCTTCGATCGCCGAGGTCTTGTCGACGAACGCGTCCGTGACCGCCACGTACACGCGGTTTTCGTCCACGGCGATGCCCCAGTGAATGCCTCCCAGCGCGCTTCCCAACCCCACTTTAAGCGCCCAGTCCAGCGCGCCCTTGTTGTCCGGGTCGAGCGAGTACACGACGCCTCCCTTGTCGGCGGCCAGGATCGCGTCGCGTCCGTCGCTGCGCCGCACCAACACCGGTGGCGCGCCGAAGTCGAAGTCGTGGCCGGCCGGCAAGGAGCAGTTGACGCCGAGCCCCAGCGGGATTTCGCAGGCCGCGTTCCACACGTCGGCCTCACGCGCCTGAAACACCCACTGCTGCTCACCCGTCTCGAGGCTCAAGGCGATGATCGCGTCCGACGTCTCCGTGGCGGGGCGCGAGTAGTTCTGCCCGGTGCCGACGTAGAGCCGATTGCGCTTCTCGTCGATGGTCGGAACGCTCCAGATGGCCGCGCCGCTCGGCGCGTACTTGAGCGTGGAGAGATCGAAGCTCGCCTCCGCCGTGGTGTGGTAGGTCCAGAGCTCGTCGCCTGTATAAGGATCGACCGCCACCACCAGGCCGTGAGTCGTGCAGCAGGTGTCGAGCGAAGCCGCACTGGTGATGACCTCGCGGCTGCTGTACGGCACCAGCAGCTTGCCGTCGTAGTGCTGAAATCCGCCCGTGATCCAGTGATGGGTGGGGTTGGTGCCGACGAAACGCTCCCACACCAACTCCCCGCTCACGGCGTCCACCGCGTACACGTTGCCGCGCGCGTCGCCCGCGAAGACGAGCGCGGGCTCAGCGGGCGAACCGTCCAGAAAGAGGATGGTCGAGGACCGCACGTGGTTCTCCCCTAGCAGCGGGTCCGTGCTCAAATCGGAGATCGTATGGGTCCAGTAGGTGCAGCCTGAGCGACGATCCATGGCCACGATGTCGCGCCCCGCGGAGAAGTACACCGCCTGCTCCGTAATCGCCGGCGCGCCGCGCTTGCCGGTGGCGCCCACCGCCGCGTGCACGAACTCGACCTCGAGCTGCGCCACATTCTCCGAGCGGATGTCGCTGGGCTGGTTGCGGGTGTTGCGGAGATCGAAGCCAAAGCCGTTGCTGCGCAGGGCCGCGCCTCGGCGGATGGGCTCGGTGCACGGCCCTCCCGTGGGGACGACGTCCGCGCCGCTGTCACTCAGCGCGCCGTCCAGGAGCGCTGCGTCGGGCACCGGGTCCCGCAAATCCCCATCGAGCGCGTCGGTGTCCGCGTCCGCGTCGCGGTCTTGGCCCGGGCCGGGCTCCATGTTCGCGCGCGGTGCGGGCGAAGGCTCGCCGGAGCAGCCGCCCGAAGCGGTCAGCAGAAAGAGCGATGCGGATGCAATCTGGAAGAGGCGGGACTTCAACAACACAACGTACCCTCAATTCTTCTCAGACAATGCTCATGTGCCTCTCGAGCCATCCCGCGATCGCTGCAATCTCCGCCCGGCCCGCGATCACACCAGGCCCCTGTCACGCACCCCGGGCGCGCCCCCATGTCGGGCAATCCAGGGCAGCGTGCAGGGCGAGGAGAGAGCAGCTCGAGCGGCGAGCAGCGCGGGGGAGGCGCAACAATTTCCTATGATCTCCATGCACTAGACCGGCGCTCGGGCCGCAAGCGCACACCCTGCTCGCGGCGCGGGGACATCACGGATAGCGCTTGAACTGACGCCCCCGTTGCCGAATCGGCGGCCTCCTGGGCGGGTTCTGGTTCGCGATGGAAGGGAAGCTCGAGCTGGAAGCGCAGGGTAAGCTGAAACACCCCACCAAGTTGACCCATCCTGTAGCCGAGCGCCCACTTTTTGCGCGCGTGGCGGCCATCGTCGCCCCGGCCGGGCACTGCGCGCAAGGTGAGTTCATCTGAACCACCGTGGTCTGGGGACGAGAGGTCGATGCCCCTCGGGGGCGGTGCGTCGGGCGCTCAACCAGACAAGAAGGCGTGCGCGTCGCGCGCGGTGTCGACCGGGCTCTCTTCCATCGGCGTGTGGCCGAGCCCCGAATAGAGCCGGACGCCGATGTGCGGCAGGTGCGCGCGCCACTGGTTGACGAGCGTGGCCGGCACCCAGCGATCGGCCGAGCCCCACATCAGCAGCGTGGGCGCCGTGATGGTCGACAGATGGCGCGTGATGTTCGGATCGTTGTTGTACGCCTTGAGCGTGCGAAACATCTTGACCATCGTGCGCCTGCCCGCGCGGCGCTGCGCGAAGTAGGTGTAGCGCGCGAGGAGCTCGGGGCTGACCGCGCGCGGGTTTCCGAAGACCTCGCGGACATTCGCGTGCACGATCGCGCGCGGCACCACGAGCTGCGCGAGCTCGCCGACGCCAGGGAGCGAGACTAGATCGATCACCTTGGGCAGCTTCTGCGAGAAGGCGATGGGGCTGAGGAGCACGAGTTTCTTCACGCGCTCTGGGTAGCTCGCCGCGTAATTCCAGGCGAGAAAGCCGCCCAGCGAATTGCCCGCCAAGTGAAAGTGCTCGATGCCGAGCGTCTGGATCGCGGCTTCCATCAGGCGCGCCCCGTGCTCGGGGGTGTACAAGTCGCCGGGAAGATCGTCGCTGAAGCCGAAGCCCGGGAGATCGAAGCGCAGGACGCGGTAGTGCCGGCTCAACTCGCTCACCCAGCCATCCCAGGTATGGAGCGACGCCATGACGCCGTGGAGAAGGACGAGCGGCGGCCCCGATCCCTCGTCTCGGTAGTGGATGCGCAAGCCGTCCACCGTGAGATATCGCGATGCGTGGTTCTCGTACTTCCTTCTCGACACGCGGGCTCCTTGTCCGCAGTGGTAACAGCTCCCAATATGGGGACGGTTGACCGCAGCGCCCAAAGATGTGTCTTGAGCTCGGCGCTCAGTCGTCCTTCACGTTGAACGCGCTGCGCAGCCGGAGCAGGTCTGCCCGCGTTGCGGAGCCGGTCACGCCGACGCGCATCGAGATGTTGCTGCCCTCCTCGCCCCAGGGCCACCAGAGGCCGTAGACCAGCACATCGTCCACAGCATCGGTGGCGAGCAGAAACTGGCCGGCACGCACCCCGCCGGTCTCGGTCGCGATCTTGGCCATGCGGGGCGGGGCCGTGCGAGCGGTCCGCGCATCCCAGACGCGAGGAAACAGGGCCCGCACAGCGCTCCAGCCCTCGGCGGAGCTGCCCTGCGAGATCGTCGACGCGAGGCACTCGAACCGATTGTCCCAACTCCAACCGCCGGAGGGCCAAGAATTCTTGAACTGCCTCAGCAGCGTGAACAGGGCGTCGCGGTCTTGCGGGGGCGGGCTCGGCATCGGGCGCAAGCATGCCATGGGATCCCGCCGACCTCGCGTGCAAACGTCCGTACGCCGCCGCCATGCTCCCGGGTGTGGCGAAAAGGTTGGACGAGCTCTCGGCGGGCCGTACCGACGTCAGTCGATGAAGCGGCAGCGGAAGGTCTCGGTCAACAGGTTGTTGTCGACGTCGCGACAGTTCATGCCCTTGGGGCAGCTCGCGCCCTTGGCGCTGCAATCGAAGTCGCACGCGCCGTCGTTGCACATGGGGACCGCGGTCGTGCCACTCGGAACGGAGCAGTCCGACACTTCCTTGCATTCCGGGCTGCAGTAACCAGGGCCCGTAGGCAGCGTGAGCGGCGCGGTGGGCGCATGGCACTTGCGGGTGCCCTGGCAGTCGCCGTGGCCATGGGCGCGGTCGCACTGCTCGTACAGCTTCACCGTGTTCTTGCCGGCGTCCACCGGGTAGACGCAGCGCCACTGGCTGATCAGCGCGTCGATCACGATCGGGGTCACGATGCCCACGCCCATGGGGTTGGGCAGGTCGCGACACTCCATGTTCTTGGGGCACTTGCCGTCCCCCTTGCCGCTCCCCGTGCAGTCCACCTGACAGCGGCGCTCCGGCGAACACTCTGCCTTGATGCCCTCGATCGGCTGGCAATCGGAGTCCTGGTTGCAGTCCTCGGTGCAGAAGCCAGGCGCCGTGCCCGAATTCGCGAAGCACAGGAGGTCGTCGCCGTTGCACTCGTCACCGTAGCAGGCGGACAAGCGACCGCCGTCGTGGGGGAGGTTGAGCAGCGTGCCGGCCTTCTCGGCCGTGGTCTCGCCGGGCTTGCCGATGGTCGGGTCGGCGCCCGCGTCGGACTTCGCGTCATCCGTCTCGTCGTCCCCCGCGTCGACGCCAGCATCGCTGTCAGGGAACTCCTGGTTCGGATCGGACGAGTCGTCGTCTGCCGGAGCATCCTCATCTCCGTCTCCGCCTTCGTCTCCGTCCCCCTCGCCTTCGTTCTCCTGCTTGCCGTCGCCGTCTCCCTCGCCGCTCGCGTTGTCGGAGGGCGCGCCTTTCTTGGCTTCCTCGTCTCCGCAGCCGCCTGCAAGCAGGGCGCACAGAACGAGCCCGATGCCCCAAAGACCATTAAGATTGATTTTTTTCAACATGACGCAACTCCGCACGATAAGGTCCAACCAGTGCTGAAGCAGGCTCTATTCGAGCTCAGCGAGCGAAACAAGCGCCCGTTGTTGACCGAACGTCGCTCTTGATTGGCGGCGCGTCCCCGACCACGGGACCCTCTTCGTTTTCCCTTCTGGAGGTTACGTGGGTCCCACCACGCAAGTACCCTCTGGAGGGACAAGCCACATGCGCACCTCAACCTATCTTCCCGCGCACAGCGTCGAGGACATCCAGCGCAATCTGACGCGCGTCCGTGAGCGCATCGCCCTCGCGTGTGGGCGCGCGGGTCGCGATCCGCGCGAAGTTCGTCTCCTGCCCGTGAGCAAGACCGTACCCGAGGCGCGCATCCGCCTGGCCTACGCGGCTGGTTGCCGTGACTTCGGCGAGAACAAGGTGCAGGAGGCATGGAGCAAGGCCGAAGCGATGGCAGACCTCCCCGACATACGGTGGTCCGTGATCGGACACCTGCAGACGAACAAGGCGAAGGACGTTGCCCGCTTCGCCAGCGAGTTTCAGGCGCTCGACAGCCTGCGCGTCGCGCGCGCGCTCGATCGGCGCTTGCAGGCAGAAGGGCGCGGCCTCGACGTGCTGGTGCAGGTCAACACGTCGGGCGAGGCGAGTAAATTCGGTCTGCCGCCGGAGGAGGTTGTCCGCTTCGTTCACGCGTTGCCCGCCTTCTCCTCCCTGCGCGTTCGTGGGCTGATGACCCTCGCGCGGCTGTCCGCCGAGCCGACGCGCGTGCGTCCCTGCTTCAGCCTGCTTCGCGAGCTGCGCGCTCGACTGCGCGAGGAGGCCCCAGCGGGCGTCACGATGAACGAGCTCTCGATGGGGATGTCCGGCGACTTTGAGTTGGCCGTGGAGGAGGGAGCGACCGTGGTGCGCGTGGGCCAGGCGATCTTCGGCCCTCGCGCGCTGCCTGACAGCCACTATTGGCCTGAAGGGGCCGCGCCGCGTTCTTGATCGCGCCCCACGGGATATTTCTGGACAAACGGCCAGCAGCCAGCCATGCTGCGAACAACAAGCGTCGTATATGGGCTGCCAATGCAAACAGGCAGGCACGACGCCAGCTTTCGAGAGAAGCTCCTTCGCGGTGCGCTCCTGAAGCACGCCTCGCTGCGCAGAACGTCGGCTGCTACGCGTTGCCTCACGTTCAGCGCCGGCGCGAAACAGGTCTACTTTGCAGATATCAACAGCCGCGAAACGCGGTGGTGTGGCGCGGACCCGCGCCGTGGATGACGCCCAACGAGCGTCTTTGACCCGAGCAAGAACCCTCGAGGGGCGCGTGCGCGTGACCTTTGGAGGATCGTTCGTCGTGGACACCGAGGCCGGTGTCGTGGGCGTGGATGCGCGGACCGTGGGCGAAGCGCTCCATGGTGATCACGTGTTGGTAGAAGTTCGCTCGCTGGCCGCGCGCGGCTTCATGCGCGGCAGCCTGCAGCGGATCCTGGAGCGACCGCCTCAGCGGCTGACGGGTGTGCTCGACCCCGCGCGAGGCTTCGTGGCGGATGACGCGCGCTTTCCGCGACCGCTACGCTGCGCCATGCCGAGATCGCTCGGCGCGAGCACTGAGCTCTACGGCGCGGAGCTGCTCGCCCAGCCGACCGAGCGCGGACCCGAGGTGCGCCTCGTTTGCCGGCTCGGAGAGCGCGCCGTGGCGGCCGACGAGCGCGAAGCAATGCTGTGGCGTGAGCAGGTCGAGGAAGGCTTCCCGCGCGCGGCGCTCGAAGAAGCGCGCGCGGAAAGCCGCCGGCCACATGTCCCTTCGGCGCGCCACGAGGACCTGCGCGAGCTCCCGTTCGTGACCATCGATCCCCCAGATGCGGAAGACTACGACGACGCGCTCTTCGCGGAGCGGCTGCGTGGCGGACGCGTCCGGTGCTGCGTCGCCATCGCCGACGTCGCCTCCCTCATGGCGCAGGGAGGGCCGCTCGACCTCGAAGCACGGGAGCGCGGTGCAACGCTCTACATCCCGGGTCATCTCATCCCGATGCTGCCGCGCTGCATCTCGACCGACGCCGCCTCGCTGATGCCCGGCCGGGATCGCAGGGCGGTCGTCCTCGACGTGATCCTCGACGAGGCCGGGCGCATTCAAAAGCGTCGTCTGCGCCTGGGCGTGATCCGCTCGCGCGAGCGCCTCAGCTACGACGAGGCCGCCGACCTGCTGTACGACGTGGCCAGCGCACACCCCGACGTGCGCGCCTTCGCGCCCATGGTCAGGCTGCTCGACGAGGTGGCCTGCACGCTGCGCGAGCGGCGCGCCCGGCGGGGGGCCCTGCAGGTCGAGACCCCCTCGGTGCGCGTCGACGTGAGCGAAGATGGGGAGCCGGTGCGCATGCGCCAGGTCGGCTCGGATCGCTGGCGAAAACGCGCCTGCGGGCTGGTGGAAGAGCTGATGCTGCTCGCCAACGAAGCCGTGGCCGAGATGCTCGAGGCAGTCGGCATGGACGCCTTCTGCCGCTCGCACGCGGCGCCTCCCGAGCTCGATGTCGCGCGCATCCGCGCCACGGCAGAGCGCCATCGAGTCCACCTCACGCCGGCCGTGCTCGGCGATGCCCGCGCGCTGCAGCAGCGCGTCCATGCCATGGCGGACTCCACCGCCAAGGATGCCCTGCGCGCGGCGCTGCTTGACGCCATGCCCGCCGCCACCTACACGCGCGGCCGGCAAGAGCACTTCGCTTTGGCCACGAGCAACTACGTTCACTTCACCTCGCCGATCCGGCGCTACCCCGACGTGCTGGTGCATCGCGCCGTGCATGCGCTCGTGCTGAACCGCCCTGACGAACTCGAAGAGGTCGACCTCGAGGCGCTGAACGAAGCGCAGCAGCGCGCCCGCCGCATCCATTACGAGATCACCTCGCTCTACGGTGCGCTGGTCGCTTCGGAGTTCGTCGGCGCGCCGCTGCTCGGAACCGTCACGCGCGTGAGCCAACGGGAAGTGTTTGTGCTGGTCGACGAACCGGCCATCACCATTCGCTGCCGCCTCGATCACGACGTGGTGCACGGCGCGCGGGTCGTGGTGGTCCCGGAGGCCGTCGACGTCTCAAGGCGTGCCGTGCATGGACGCCTGCGCGGCTACGCGAAGACCGCCGCAGGCTGACCCGGCCGAGTCCTCAGGCCACGGCAACCTGGGGCAGCGATAGCTCCCGCAGCGTCCGCCAAACGAGCTTCAAGCGTTCGGGCCATGGGCCGTGCTCGTAGCGAACTCCGTGCGCCTCGCAGATGGCTTGCACCTCGCCGGCGATCTCCCGCAACCGGTTGGGCGGGAGGCGCGGAAACAAGTGATGCTCGATCTGCTTGTCGAGACCGCCGGTGAGCAGCGACAGCCACGGCGGCAGATCCAGGTTCGCGGCCGCTTCGACCTGCATCGCGTACCACGCCGCGCGACTGCCGGCGCGCGCGTCGGCGGGGAAGTCTCGAACGCCCACGTGTCCGCAATAGATGACCGCCCCCGCGAACACGTCGCGAACGAAGTCGGAAAGCACGTTGCCGAGCAGCGTCTTGGCGAAGAAGGGGCCCGCCAGCAGCGGAAAGAGCACATACTCGCGCGCGTGATAGCGCGCGTACTTGCGCACGAACCTGAGGTGAGCTTCGCGCAGGCTTTTCCAGCTGCGGTCCTTGAGCACAAAGGGCTCGCCCTTGCCCAAATACACGTCGAGCAGGCCGGTGACGTGCAGGTTGATGCCGTTGGCGAAGCCGGCCCACGTGAGCAGATTGCTCAGCGGCTGAAGGCGATGAAGCGCGCGATGCGGGATACGGTCGCTGAGGCGAAGGCCGCCGAAGTCCAGATCCGGGTCGCGGCCCGCCACGTTGGTGTACTGGTGGTGGCGAACGTTGTGGCCAACGCGCCAACTCTCTTCATCGATGGGCGCCTTCCAGACAAAGGTCTTGGAGTGGAAGCGCTCGGGAGCGTCGATCTTGTCGAAGGCGCCGTGCAGCGCCATGTGCCCGATCTCGGTGAGCTCGAGCAATTTGTGCCCCGAAAGCGCTGCCACGCCCGTCGCGAACGTGAGGGGATCCAGGCTCACGTGAATCAGCGCGCGACCTACCCACTCGAGCCGCTGCGACAGCTTGCCGATGCGCGCGATGTGTGCGGTATCCGCCGCACCGAGTTCACTTTCCACGCGCTCGCGCACAGCATCGAGGCTGCGTTGCAGCGACCTCAAGCGCGCATCGTCGTCGGCGAAGGTCAGCCGCTCCGTGATGGGAGCACTTACTCGTGGTGGCCGGACGGCGCGCGAACGCCGGCCGGTTCGGATCGGGCCGGTCAGCCGTGGATGGGCGATGTCCATCACGTTTCTCCTTGGGTTACCCGCGGGCCGCCAACGCAAGCCCGCGCGACGATGCCGCTTGGATCCTTTCGACTGAAGCACAGTTGATTGACGCAGCAAGCCCCGCCCGACAGGTCTCGGTGCTTTCAGCCCGCCCTGACCCGAGAGCACGCTCGCGCGGGCTGCACGCGGCTCGCCCGGATGCGCTCGCGCTCAGGAGATCCACTGGTCATGGGCCTCCTTCAAGAGGCGCACTTCCTCACCATTTTCCCCAAACCGCCACAAATGCCGCGCGCCGCGGGCAAACAACGTCCCCATCAACGAACATTCGTAGTGGGTCCACAGCTCGCCCGACACGGACACCCCGTGCTCATGTCGGAGTTCACGCTCCGCGCCCCCCACTGGCACCCGCTCGAAGTAGGACTGTAACTCGCAGTGCTCCATGAACTCCGGATCCTGTTCCTCCTTGGAGAGCGCCGCGAACTCCTCACGCAAGCACGCGACGACCTGACCATCGCGCGGCGAAAGGATCTCCTGCGCCGCCGCCATCCCCGGGCGATCCGTCACGAAAAGCACGGTGGGCGAGCGATTGCCGCGATGAAGAAGGGGAAAGGCGGCTCGCTCGCGCAAGAGGCGCGGCCCGTAGTCTTGAAGCCAAGAGATAAGGTGCCCACCCAGGATGCGGCACTGCTGCTCCTCCACCGGCGAGAGGGCCGCACGTTGGGGCAGAGGCTGTTCTGCCCTCCTTTTCTGCAGGTGAGACAAGAGCTGCTCACGCCACGGGTTGTTCGCCCCTTGCTTCGTCATGTCTGCGCTCTCCTTCCTCAAGCCGCCTCACCATCATCCACGGCCTCTGCCTGCGCAGGGAGCGCAATCGGCGAGCCGCGCTCGGCGGCCTCGTCGGTGAGCTCCACGTTCAGCGCCCGCAGCGTGCTCTGGGCCTTGCGCAGGAGCACGCCGAGCGCCTTCTGTGACTTCTCGATCTCACCGCTGGCCCTACCCGCGCTGGTTCGGATCGCCTCGCAGTGCTTCTCCATGTTCGCGAGACGAATCACCTCGTGCTCGATCCGGGCCTCCACGTCGCGCATGGCCGTGATGTCACCCTGGTCCCCCGTGGGGCGGCTACGCGACGAGATCGGCGACCTGCCCGCGATGGCCCAGGTCAAGCTGCTACGCGCGCTGCAGGCGAAGGAGATCGTGCGGCTTGGGTCCACCCGCGCCACGCCCGTCGATGTGCGCGTCGTGGCGGCCACCCATCGCACGCTCACTCAGGAGATCGCGGCCGGCAGGTTCCGCGAAGACCTCTTCTACCGGCTCGCCGTGGCGGTACTCAAGCTGCCCGCGCTACGCGAGCGCAAAGGCGACGTCGGCCTGTTGATCGATCACCTCCTTGCACACATCAACCGAGAGTCCCGAGGCGAACCTGGCTTCTCGGAGAAGAAACTTTCGGCCGGCGCCAGAAACCTTCTCCTGAACCATCCGTGGCCCGGCAACGTGCGCGAGCTCCTCAACACCCTTCAGCGTGCCGTCATCTGGTGCGAAGGTCCGAACATCTCCGCAGAGGATCTGCGTGAGGTGCTGTTCCCCGTGCCTGCTGCTCGGAGCGAGATCATGAATCGCCCGCTCGGGGATGCCTTCAGCCTGCCCGACGTGCTTGCACACGTCGCCGAGCACTACTTGGCCCGCGCGCTCGAGGAGGCCCAGGGCAACAAGACGGAGGCAGCCAAGCTCGTGGGCCTGGCGAGCTACCAGACGTTCTCGAACTGGCAGAAGAAGTA
>JBIQKA010000061.1:0-30653 GCA_044507075.1 Myxococcales bacterium | reverse complement strand
TCGTAGGCCTTGGGCATGTCGGCGGCAGTCATGGGGGTCGGAAGATGAAGGTTAGAGAGCCTACCGGCAATGATTGGGTCCCCATCGGCGAGGCTGGCCACCGTTCGCCCCCCCGGGTTAGCGGTTCACCCACCGGTTCCTCCTGCTCGCGCCCCCCTTAGGCCCAAATGGGTCGTGGCGCTCGAGGGGGGATGGGGCGGATGCAAAATTTTCCTATCGAGGAAGCGCTTGAAAAATAGGCGCCGATTGGGGTCTCCTCGCACCACCTCTATGAGTCCATCACGCTTGCTCCCCCTTTGGCTTCTTACTGCCGCGCTAACCGCGTCCGCCTGTTCCACCGACACCACCGACCCGGGCGGGGCGCTGGATGGCGGCGACGGAGACGGGAGCGTCCCCTGGATGGGCCAGGACGCCAGCGCTGGCGATGGCGACATGATGATGGTGGGGGACGGGGATCAGCCCGGCGACGGCGATGGCGATGGCGATGGCGACGAGCCCGATGGCGGTGGGGATGGCGACCTGGATGCCGGTCCGGACGCCTGCATCCCGCTCGGTTGCGCGGAGCTCGGCTACACGTGCGGCATGGCCAAGGACAACTGCGGGGGAGATCTGAACTGCGAACCCACGGGCGGAGACCCGTGCACCGGATTCGACACCTGCGGCGGCGATCCGACCAAGCCGAACCAATGTGGGTGCACTCCCAAGACGTGTGAGGATCTCGGAGTTGCCTGCGGGACCGACCTCGCCGATGGTTGCGGCGGCACCCTCGCGAGCTGCGGTCAGGGCGACTGCGGAGGATTCGGGCAGGGGGATGGCAAGACCTACCGCTGCACGCCCGACTGGAGCGCGTGCGAATGCGTGCCGCAGTCCGAGATCATCGTGTGCGCGCAGCGCGCGTGCGGCACGTACTCGGATGGCTGCGGCACGGCCGGCGACGAGATCAGCTGCGGCGAGTGCACCGGCTACAAGCATTGCGTCGAGAACGGCGCAACCGCTGCCTGCGCCTGCGACACGAACAACCCGACCCTCAAGGCCCAGGCCTGCGGCGACAAGACCTGCGGCACGGTGACCACGGAGGACGGCTGCACGTTCACCTGCGGTAGCGCTTGTGTCACGACCTGTGCACTCAACGGGAGCTGCGCCGCCGCAGCGAACTGCACCTGCCAGAACGACGGGGCCGGGGGCGGCGTCGATCAAGTCTGCGTGAACGGCACCTGCTGCACGCCCCCTGCGGACGCTGCCACGGCTTGCGGCAGCCAGACCTGCGGGGAGGTCACCGTCTGCGGCACGGTCTACAAGTGCGGCAACAACGGCGCCTGCGCGAACGCCAACCAGGGGTGCTCCTTGCCCTCGGCTGCGCCCTGGTTCGGCTTCAACCGCCAAGTCAGTGTGCCGACCTGCATTGACAAGCGGACGAACGACCTGCTTGGCAGCTACCGCGTACGCACCCACGCGTTCCGCGCCACCGGCGCCACCGCCGTCGTCAACCGCTCCGAGGCGCTCTCCATCGTCACGGTCGAGATCAATCCTGAGGGGGAGCTGCGCATGCGCGATTACGGTTGCTACACGACCGGCATCGACATCAACGGCCAGAACCCGAGCATCGCGAACAGCTACTACAACTTGCCCGAACTCAACGTGGATCTCACCACGGCAGGGGGCGCGCCCGCGACCTGGAAGCGCCCCGCGTTCACCATCGCCGCCGGCTTCATCGATTCAAGGCCCAGCGATTACTTCTGCGACACCACGGCGACCAACGGTCCGCCGCCCACCGATCCGGACGCTCCGGACTACGACACCAGCCCGGGCGACTACATCGGTCCGAGCGTGACCCCGAGCTCTGGCGCCAAGAAGGCGTGGCTTCCGGGCGACAAGGTCTGCAAGTGCCCCGCCAACAATGCCTACGGCGCGCTGCCCACGGAGAACACGAGCTCGAGCGACGACAGCGTGACCGACTGCCGCGTCAATGACATCGACGGCGACGGCAAGCCTGGTTACAGCGTGATGGCCAAGTACAGGGTCGTCGTCGATGTCACACTCAATGTGACGGCCGCGAGCCTTTCGACCACCGAGTGGTGGGGCACAATTGACCCCGCGGGGCGCCACTATGGTTTCTCCGCGATCTCGGCGAGCCACGACCGCTCGGTGCCCCTGTCGCGCAAGTTCCTGAGCTGCGGCGGAAGCATTGGCTCCGGGCTGCTGTGCGAGGGAGGCTCGGGCGCGGTCGACTGGGGCTGCGGCGATCAGTACGACCTCGTGCTGTTCGAGAAGCTCATCAACGCGAACTATCAGACGTTCGACACCTTCCAAAAGCTCAAGGACGCGTGCATCGGAGTCGGCACCTCCCGCAACAAGTACTACACCAAGGCTCCCGCGGATAACACGGGTCAGGCTTTCCACCCGGTCACCGAGTTCGGCCCGACCAACAATGATTGCGAGACCTTCGCGGATTGCCGCGAGGACGAGATCTGCACCAAGGCCAAGAAGTGCGCGCCCATGACCACGCGGGACGTGTGCGACACCAAGGATGCCCCGTGTCGGCCCGGCTGGACCTGCGCCAACTTTGATCACGCCTGCTGGCCTGCGAGCTGCCCGGCGCCCTGAGCCCACGCGCGCACCGCGGAGCGTGTTGAGCGCGCCGTGCTTCTACGCGGTTGCGTGCACGCACGCGGGCGCCAGCTCGCGGCATGGCGCTTGCTGCCGGTCCCTCCCAACGCAAAGCCGTGGGAAGGATCGGAACATGCGAGTGAGCGATATCGTGCTGCGAGCCGTCGTGTGCGGCGCGTGCCTGGCGGGATGTGACGATTCGGGGGACACGTCGGAGCGCTCCGACCCCGAGGCAGACTTCGCGTCGTACAAGACGTTCAGCCTCGCGAGCGCGCCCACCTCGGGCGCGCAGAGCATCCCAGGGGAGGAGCGGAGCAATCTGAAGGTGATCGAGGACGCGCTCAAGAAGAACCTGGAGAGCCTGGGTTTGCGCGAGGATACGAGCGGGAACCCGGACGTGATCGCCTTCAGCCTGATCTCCACCAAGGCGCAGACGGGGCTCTCGTGGAGTTGCTTGCCGGATTCCTGGTACGGGAACTGGAATTGGTCGTTCGACCCGTGCGAGCTCATGTCGTCGCTGTATCCGGAGTACGAGGAAGGCACCTTTGCGGTGGGATTGGTCGACCCGAAGCGCGGCAAGGTGGTTTTCAGCGGCGTGGGGGAGGAGGCCCTGGTCGGGGACGAGAACGACATCCAACGCGACGTCGAGGGAGACGTGAACGAGATCTTCAAGGGGTACCCGTCGGACCAGAGCGGGAGCTGATGCGACCGTTCCGGAGGGCCTGACCGGCCTGGAAGCTCGGGGAGCCCTCGCGTGTTAAACCCGGCGCCATGCGTTACCTGTGCTTTCACTGTAACCACCGCTTCGAGGTCGAAGGCAGCGAGGCCCCGTCGCGCTGTCCCAACTGCATGCGCGCCACCGGCGTCAAGCCGCTCGCGGAGCAGTCGGGCCAAGCGGCGCGCCGGGGCGTGTCGCGCGGAACGCTCGTGTTGCTGGGCTCGGGCGCGCTGGCGGCGATCGCGATCGGTGGGTACTTCCTGTCCAGTCAGCCGGCCGACCCGAAGGAGCTCATGGCGAGCCTGCAGCCGCTCGACGGCGGGGATCTCTCACGCGTGCTCGCGAGCGAGCAGGTGACCGCGGGTGGGCTCGAGAAGTTGCTCGAGGCGGACGACGCCATCGAGTCGTTCGCCGAGAAGGCAAGCGGCAGCGCCAAGTCCCCCCACGAGCGCGCCAAGGCGATCACCGCTGCGGTGCGCGAGCGCGCCCAGGCCATGGCGTTCGTGCCGTGGTCGTTGGGCGAGCCGCGCAAGACGCCGGTGATGACGGCGAGCGAAACCTGGAAGCAGCTGCAGAAGGACGGAGGGCGCGCGGAGCTGTATCCCCTCGAAGTCGCCGCCCTGGCGGTGAGCGCGCTGCGCAGCCTGGACGTGCCTGCGATGGTGGCCGAGCTGGCCCAGGTACCCGGTGAGCGGGCGCCGCTCGATGGATCGGGGTATCTCGGCTACTTCGTCGTGGCGCTACCGGGCGCGGAGGGCGCTCTGCCCCAGCTGTTCGATCCCTATGGTGGGCGTACCTTCGACGGCAAGGAGGTCGAAGCGGGCGGTTCCGCCCGCGAGCAACCCAAGGCCACCGTGTTGAGCGACGCGAGCGCCCTCGGCGCGGCGCTCTCGCTGCGGGCGATCCACGAGATGGCCTACCTCGGAGATCCGCGCACGGCGCTCGGCTCCTCTTCGCACGCCCTCAAGCTCGCGGCGAGCTTACCTTCGGTGCGCACCGCGCGCGGGGTGATCGTGCTCAGCGGAAAGATGGTCGAGCAGGGGCTACAGGAGTTCACCGCGGCCAGCCAGCTGCGCGCCGATGCGCCGCGCCTCCACAACCTCGCGAGCGTGAAGCTGATGACCGGCGACCTCGCAGGCGCCGAGAACGACCTCACGCGCGCGCTCGAGAAGTCACCTGACTTCGCGTCCGCGCAATCCACCTTGGGTGCGATGAGCATGCTGCGAGGTGACGTGGACAGCGCCCAGGTCGCGTTCGAGAAGGCACAGCAGCTCGCGCCGGATCTCTCGCTCGTGCAATGGGGGCTCGCGGAGTACGCCCTGCGCTCCGGCGACCGCGCGACCGCGCTCGCCAAGGCCGAGCAGGCGCTCGAGCGGCGTCCCTCCTTCGACGCCAAGGTGCGCTACAGCGTGCTGCTTCGCCAGGCCGGGCGCTACGAGGAGATGCGGGTGATGGCGCACGAGCTCGTCAAGCTCGCGCCGGCCTACCGCAAGGACGAGGTGCGTGAGCTCTTGACTTCGGTGCTCGGGCCGACGGCGCTCGATCCCATCGAGCCGGACATGGCCGCGGACGACCTGGCCGATCTCGGAGGACCCGCGCTGGACTTGAAGCTGGGGGCCGACTCGAAGCTGCTCGGGGCGCCCGGCGCGGCGCCCGCGGCGGCGTCCCCAGCGGGAGGGAACGAGCCCTTGCTGATGCTGGGAGACCCCAAGAAGCTCAAGCTGACCGGCGGCAGCGAGCGTCTCAAGCTGGACCTCGGGGAGCCCTGAGGGGCAGCCTTGATTCTTGCGTGAAAGCCGCCGAAGCTCCTGTCTACAGGCGCGCGCGGGGGTGAGCATTCTCCGCTTCTCGCGCGCGCGTCAGGAGCGACCATGCAGGAACCGGGCAACATCAGCGGCGGACTCGGCACCGCGCTCGAGGACGCGAAGGCGTTCAACAAAGGAAAGGGCAAGACGCTGGCCGCGATGATCGCGATCGTGGTCGCGGCCGTGGGCCTCTTCGCCTGGTACGTCGTGCAGGAGCAGCCGAACCCCTACAGCGGCCTCGGCAAACAAGTAAACGGCCTCAAGACCAAGTACTTTGATGGCTTCTGGGGCTGCTCCTTGCCCGGCAAGATGGTGGCGGAGATCAAGAACGATCAGGATCTGCGCGCCGAGATCGACATGCGCGCGGTGGACGGCGCTCGCTATGGCGTCCATCTGCGCAAGTGCGCTGCGCCCCTGCGCGAGTTGAGCACCAACTTGCGCGCGCTGCTTCCGCCCGAAGAAGCGACGCCCTTGGTGAAGGCGATGGCCGATGCGGCGACGAAGGAGGCGATGGGGGCCGAGTCGTTCGCGGGCTACCTCGAGAATCTCGAAGGTGGCTACGGCGCGGAGAAGGCCGCGCGCGAGTCTGAGGCGATGGTGCGTGGCTGGTATGAGTTCAAGAAGGCGCACGCAGAGCTGAACCAGCTCATCAAGGGCAAGCTCGGTCGATGAAGCAAGAACGACACGTGCGCATGAGAATGCGCGGCCTGCACCGATCGTGGGACTCCTAGAATAGCGCTAAAACCCCTGAAATTTAGCGGGTTGAATGACACAAATGCTGAAATTGGCCTTGTAAATTGGGTTAATTGAGCGGCTTTCGCTTGCCCACGAGCCACACACGTCCTAGCTCCCTGCTCTCGTGAACTACAGCAGACTACTTCGTTGCGTTGTTGATACGGAGAGGTCTGCTGAAAACGTCGACTTCGTCGTCTGAAGTCGGCCGCGAATGCGGAGCGAATCTTATGTGCAGACTCTTATGTCATCTGAGTGCCTTACTCATTGCATTGAACCTCGTGGCCGCGCCGGCCTTGGCGGATCGCAAGCCAATTCCGGAAGCCGCGTGGGATGAGACCACGAAGCTCACGCTGGCTCGGGCAATGGTTGGTGAAGCCGACTGGCATGAGCCCGACCACATCGCGATCGCCTTCGTGCTCGCGCGTCGTTGGCGCGCCCATCAGGAGAATCGCGCGCCGCTGCCGTTCCACCGCTACATCGAGCTGTATTCAGCCTCGCTACGCAGTAAGGGCCAGCGCTCCAAGTGGGTCCAGGCGCTGCCATGGGGGCCGCTGCCAGGTCCCTTCGAGCAGCGTTGGAACCGCGTCAGAAAGCTTGTGCAGGCATGGGGTGAGGGACGCGTGAAAGATCCTTGCCCGAGAGCGCGGCACTGGGGCGGCGCCATGGATCGCCCCTCACGGCTGCTCCACCCCGTCAGCTGCGGCATGACCCGCAACATCTTCTATGCGCCGCGTGTCGCTTCCGTGGGGGAGCGCGAGCGTCTGGTCGCCGCCAAGTAAGGTTCGCGTCGGCTCGCCACCTGGGTAGACGGTTTCGCCCTACTCAGGTGGCTTGAGCCAGCTCCTTGCCCGCCGCAGCTTCGCGCGCACCGTCCCGGTGCTTTTTGAGTCGCTTGTAGCGCGCCCGCAGCTCGGGCCGACGCTTGAGATAGGCGAGCAAGCAGCCCACGTCGAAGCCGAAGTAGAACACGCTGATGCCGCTCGGAGGGTTGCCGCTCGGCATCCAGGCGAAGCGGTCGAGCAGCGTCGGGTGCCAGTACCAGCACTCAAAGCGGGTCCCGAGCTGCTCGAGGAACGCGACCAGCAGGAACATCGCCAGGAAGAAGAGGCGGGAGCTCGCCTCGCGCGAGATCCAATAGAGGAACACGCCGGTGCAGACGGCTCCATAGACGTCGTTTTGCGCCACGAGCCAGTAGGCGGCGTAGCCGACGCCCAAAATCAGCATGAGCGGCGAGAGCCAGCTTCGGTTGCGCAGCACGGCGGGCTCGCGCACGAAGTAATACACGGCGCCGTAGAGGATCGCGTGCCCAGGGGGCACATAGACCGGCACGTTGGCCAAGCGATACTCGTACATGCCCACGATCAGCGAGAACACGACCTCGCCGACGATCGCGACCACGACGCCGTACTTCATGAGCCCGCGCAAGCGCGCGGGGGCGTCGCGGTACATGAACACGAAGTAGGCGAGCATGATCGCGTTGGCGATCCACTGGCTGTACGGCACGCGAGCTGCGACGTAGGTGCTGTCGATGAAGGTGATCAGCACCATCAGGGCGGCGATGCTGAGCCAGATCGGAGCGCGCCGAAAAGCTCGCACGCCAGTCACGTTCGACATCGGAATGTCCTCCAACGAATAAGGAGCGCTAAGGGCGGGTCCTTATACGTTGGAATCACCCCTACTTAGAAGGGCTCCGGCGTTTGCCGCGCCGACCATTTCAGCTTTCCGTGTCCGGACATACAGCCGCTTGTGCAGGGGCACTGTGAGGTCGCAGTACGAGCGGAAGCTCAGCGTCGACCACGCCTGCTGGGCTCGGCGCCGGAAAGACAAGTCCGTGCGCAAGCTCGAGCACACAAGCGGCAATTGCCGGATCGCCGAGCTCGTCGCTGCGCACGCAGGACGCGATCACGCGCCCCTGCGCGTCGATCCGCATGGCCAAGGTGAGCTTGCCGCCGGCAGCTCCGTGGGCGCTTCCGCGGGTGAGGCAATCGGGGGCGCGCTCTCTCAAGGGACCTACGCCCGCGAGCAGCGCGTCGAGCTCCAGGTTTCCTTCGGGCTCACTGGTCTCGGAAAGGCCGTCGGGACAGCGCTCGACGCGCGCGGATGGGGCGGCGGGCAGTGGTGTGTTGGGGGCCAGGTTCACCGCGAGGGCTGCGCGTGCGCCGAGGCGGTGGAGCTCCTCCAGCAACGCGTAGACCTCCCGCAGCGGGACCTGCGCCTCGGCGGCCACGAAGGCGACCACGCCCTCGAGTGAACCCAAGGCGGAGAGGTCCTTGGCCTGGGGCGCGAGCTCTGCCTGCAGCGTCCCGCGCTGCGCCGTGCTGCGCAGACTCACGCCGCGATCGGTGAGGGTGAGGACGATGGCGTCGCGCAGCGGAGGAAAGTCGGTGAGCGAGGCGAAGACCAGTGAGCTCGGCGCGTTTCCGTAGATCCCCCAGGGGGTGAGGACCTGGACGCTACCTGTGGCCGACAGCGCCTCGTCGAGTTCGCGGGCGGGCTCCGGCAAAGGACGCAGACCCGCGCGCACTTCGCCGGCCAGACGATAGGCCCCGCTCGGGTCGCGGCCGAGCAAGCAGCCCTCGGAGGACGATCCGGTCGCGTCCAGCAAGCTCGCGCTGCGCACCAGATCGGCGAAGGTGGCCTCAGGCGGCAACGCGCGTGGTCCGCGCTCCGCGGCGAGCTCGCTGCCGCTCCCTGGGGCAGCGGGGGGATCCGCGGCGCTGGGGGGCAGAGGAGCTCCGCAGGCCAGGAGCAAGCACGAAAGCGGCGACAGGGAGCGCAGAGAGGGCATGACGTTCCGCAGCATGGCACAGCCGGCAATTGTCGAAAACTTGAGCGTCACGCGCGCCCTTGCCTAGAGCTCGGAGGATGACGCGCCGTCGTGGCCCCGCTCGGAGGCCGAACCTCTCGCTTCGAACGACCTTGAAGTCACGTGCTTGGCTCCTCGAGCTCGTGCTCGCGCTGCTCGTGCTGTCGGGGATGACGGCTGCGCTCTGGCCAGTTTCTGCGTCCGCCAAGCGGGCCGAGGTCAGCTCCGTGCCTTCCTTGCCCAAGCCCCTGCGCAAGAGCCGCTCGCTCGGTATGGCCTGGCGTGGGCGGCTCGAGCGCGGCGTGCTCCTCAGCTCAGGAGCGCACGTGCGCTACGTGTCCGAGTACGCGCCGGCCGGCCACTTCTACGGCACCTGGCAGCTCGTCCAGCTCCTTCAGCGTGCGGCCCACCAGGTCTCCCTGCGCGTTCCGGGCAGCCGGCTGTCGGTCGGTGAGCTTTCGGCGAAAGGGGGCGGCAATCTGCCGGGCCACGCATCCCACGAGAGCGGGCGCGACGTGGACATCGGGTTCTTCATGCTGGACGGCGCGGGCAGGCCCGTGGAGGCGTTTGCCTTTGCGAACTTCGACGCGCGTGGTCGCGCGCTCGCGCCCAACCTGGGCATGCGCTTCGACGTCCGGCGCAACTGGGAGCTCGTCTCCCGTCTGATCACCGATGGCGAGGCGCGCGTGCAGTACGTGTTCGTGGCTCCTGCGATCCGTCAGCTCCTGCTCGACGAGGGCCGGCGTGTGAAAGCTCCCAAGGTCGTGCTCGATCGCGCGGCGCGGGTGATGGTGCGCCCCGGCGAGAAGCACCCGCACGCAAACCACTTTCACGTGCGCATCTATTGTGCGCCGGGGGACCGTCCGAAGTGCCAGGACGCTCCGCCTTTTTGGCCGTGGTATCCCGGCGAACCGCCCACGAGCGCGTCAAAGCGCCCAGGGTGAGGGCCTGCGCCTTGGCTCGAGGCGAAGTCGCGGTATAGGTTGGGGGCATGTGCGTACGCCCCCGCGTACAGCGAGTGAGCGGTCGTACCATCTTCGTGCCGTTCAGTTTGCTGGTGAGCCTGAGCCTGTTCTGCCTGGTGAACATCTCCCTCGGGGACGCCGCTGCGACCACGGCGCCCAAGGGCTTCAGCGCGCAGGAAGAGGGGGAGTTGCGGGCGGGGAAGCTGGTGACGCGCCCCAAGACGGAGCAGCGTGGCTCGCTCAAGTTGATGGGCGGCACGAGCTGGCAGCTGATCAACGCCCCGCCGGATGCGGTGTACCGGGCCCTGCTCGATACCAGCCGCTACGACCGCATGATGCCGGCGGTGACGGGGTCGGCGCTCGTCCATGAGGAGCCCGGCTACCGCAAGGTGCGGCTCGAGCACAAACGCGGCCCCATCAACATCTATTACAACCTGGGGACCCGGGTGTATCCCGAGCGCAAGGACATCACCTTCCTGCTCGAGGAGGCGCCTGCCGGTCTGCCGCGCGCCGCCTGGGGGTTCTTTTCGGTGCGCCCGTATGGCGCCAAACAGACGCTCTTGGCGTACGGCGTCATGGCCGATCCCGGGGACGGACTCCTGCTTACGATCGTGCGCGGCACCGTGCACCACTGGATTTTGGCGGTGCCTCGTCAAGTGAAGTGGTACGTCGAGAGCCGTGAGGGGCGCGCGCGGTACGGCGCGCCGTGAGCGAAGCGCCGAGGAACTCCCCGCCCAACAGCGACGCTCCAGCCGCCCGGCCGCCGTTTGTTCCGGGAAAAGCGCCGTGATAGCGTCGCCGTTCATGTCGGAACGCCCCAGGCTGCTCATCTTCGTCATCGCCTATCAGGCCGAAGCTACCTTGAGCCGGGTCCTCTCGCGCATTCCGGCGTCTGTCCTGCAGATGCTCGCGTGTGAGATCCTGGTGGTCGACGACGCCTCCAGGGATCGCACGTTCGAGATCGGGTGCGCGTATCGCGACGCCCACCCCGAGGTCCCCCTGACCGTGCTCCGCAACGAGTTCAACCAGGGCTACGGGGGCAATCAGAAGGTGGGCTACGGCTACGCCTTGGCCAACGACTTTGATTTCGTGGCCATGGTGCACGGGGACGGCCAGTACGCGCCCGAGGAGCTGCCCAAGCTGGTTCAGCCGCTTTTGAACGGGCAGGCGGACGCGGTGTTCGGTAGCCGAATGATGACGCGCTTCGGCGCGCTCAAGGGCGGCATGCCCCTCTACAAGTACGTGGGCAACAAGATCCTCACGCGCTTCCAAAACACCTTACTCGGGACGAAGCTGTCGGAGTTTCATAGTGGTTACCGCATTTACTCGGTGCCCGCGCTGCGCAAGGTGCCCTTCCGCCTGAACTCCAACGACTTTCACTTCGACACCGAGATCATCATCCAGTTCCTCAACGCGGGGCTGCGGATCGAGGAGTTGCCCATCCCGACTTACTACGGGGACGAGATCTCGCGCGTCAACGGCATGAAGTACGCGAAGGACGTGGCGGTCGCGACCATGCGCAACAGCCTGCACCGGGCCGGGATGCTCTATCAGCGGCGCTTCGACACCGCGCCCGATACGTCCTCGTACCAGTCCAAGGTCGCGTACCCGAGCAGCCACAACTACACGCTCTCGCGGGTGCCGAGCGGGGCCCGTGTGCTTCAGCTCGGTCCCGACCACGGCGGCGTGGCCGACGAGCTCGCCAGGCGAGGGTGCGCGGTGGCGTTGGTGGAGCCGTCGCCGAGCCGGGCGCACACCGATGGGGTGCGCGTCGTTGAGCAGTCGCTCGATGATCCCCCCACGTTCGACGTCGATGTCAGTCACATCCTCGTGCTCGACACGCTCGAGCACCTGCGCTCTCCCGAGCTCTTTCTGCAGCGCTTGCGCAAGAAGTTCGACTTTACCCCGCGCACCGTCGTGCTCAGCACACCCAACGTCGCGTTCATCGTGCAGCGGGCGATGCTCGCGCTGGGGCAGTTCAATTACGGCAAGCGCGGCGTGCTCGACTTCACCCACACCCGACTCTTCACGTTTCGCAGCCTGCAGCGCCTGTTGCGTGACGAGGGCTTCGTGGTGAAGGAGGTGTGCGGTGTGCCGGCGCCGTTTCCGCTCGCGCTCGGGGATAACTGGCTTTCGCGTCGGGCGATCGACGCAAACCTCGCGCTGATCAGGTTGAGCAAGACCCTGTTCGCCTACGAGATCTTCATCGTCGCGGAGACCACGCCGGATCTCGAGTTCGTGCTCGAGCGGGCGTGCCGCTCTCCGAGCGCACCGGCGAGGAAGCCGGCGAACCGCAAGAAGAATGGCTCGGCGGCCAAGGGCGGCGAACCATGAATGAGCTCCCTCCGACGCTCGCCGCCCCGCCGCAAGTCGCCGTCCTGAGTCTGCGAGGAGGGCCACCTTCCAAGGGGCGGTACGGCGCCGCGGATTTCTCCTCGAAAGCCTTACGTTGGCTACGCGTGGACCCGCGATTGCCCGAGGGAGCGCAACAAAAGCTGGCGATCCGGGCGTGCATCGAGGCTGGGCACGGGATCTTGCTCGTGCTCCCCGACGCGGCTGACGGGGAGATGCCCGTGGGCCTCTCGGCTTTTCTCGATCCCTTGCGGCAGGCCGAGGCGGCAGCCGTGGTGGCGCTGGGGAGCGCGCCGCGCGCGGGGGCGCTCGGCCAACGTGTCGCGCGGATGGCAGAGTCGGCGCTTTTGTCGGCGGCGCGCGCGTTCGTGCCCATGTTGCAGTCTGCGGACGCGCGCGCGGGCTTGCGCGCCTATGATGTGGCTGCCCTCGCGCGGCTGCCCTTCGAGCGAAACGCCGACGATGCACGGTTTTCGGCTCAGCTCCTCGTCCAGCTGCGGGCAGCCGGATCTCAGGTCGTTGAGCGCGGGGTGCCATCCAAAGCGGAGAGCTACCCGTCGCAGGAGCTCTCGCGCGCCCGCGAGCTTCTTCGCTCTGCATTCGCCTTCAAGTTGCACGAGCTGGGCGTCGTGAGCGACCCGCGCTTCGAGCTGCCCGCGGTCTACAACATGAAGGCGAGCGCGCGGAGCTCGCACGCCACGCTGCTCGAGCTGGTGAAGGCCTCCCCGCGGCGGGTGCTGGACGTGGGCTGCGGTCAGGGGGAGCTCGGCCACATTCTCCGCTCGCGGGGACATCATGTCACGGGCGTGGATTTACATCCGCCGCACTTCGAGCTCGACGAATTCATACAAGCGGATCTCGCGCAGGGGTTGCCTATCCCGAGCGAGCGCCGGTTCGACGTGATCATCCTGGCGGACGTGCTCGAGCACATGGCCGAGCCACTGCCCTTCTTGCGGGCCGCGGTGCAACACCTGGAGCAAGGGGGCGAGGTGTTGGTCTCGCTCCCGAACGCCGTGCACTGGTCCGTGCGCGGGCAGGTCGCCATGGGCCGCTTCGAGTACACGAACAAGGGGTTGCTCGATCGCGGGCATCTGCGGTTTTTTACGCGTGCTTCCGCCAAGCGGCTGTTCGAGGCGGCGGGGCTCGCGGTGCGGCTCGAACGGAGCACGCCCGTGCCCTGGGAAAACGTGTTCCCGCAGCCCTTGCGCCACACGCTGGCCGCGGGACTCGAGACGGTGGATCACGCGCTGGGCGTGACCTGGCCGAACCTGTTCGCCTACCAACACGTGTTCGCGCTCGTGCGCCGCACGGCCGCCACGCGGCATTGAGCTACTTGGCTCGGGCAGGCGCGTCGCGAAGGCTCATGATCCGAAAGAGGTGCTCCCGATAGACCACCTTGTAGCCACGGCTTTGGAGGTACTTTATGTCACGCGGGCGGTCGCTGAACGTCACCAGGAAGGTCGGCGGGTGCTCCTCCAACGTCGACCGGTACTCCCGCTTCCAGTCTGGGAGGCCGGTGTCTACGTTCTCCTCGACGATGTGTCGGGAGGGGCAGATCATGCCTGTGAGCGGATAGAGCGGGGTCAGAAAGCCTCGCGTGCACAGCGTGTCCCCGGGCTGCTTCAGGCGCTCGAGCTGATCGGCCAGGTGCTGCGCGTAGAGCGGGGAGTCGAGCGTGCGACGCCGCTCGAGCCCGCCGAGCCAAGCATCCATGGTGCTCTGGCCGCGCTTGTAGGCGAGCAGCGTCTCTACGTGACCGCGGTAGCTCTGCCCTTTCCCGGTCGCCGGCTCCAATCGAAAAGCTAGCGCGACGAGCGCGACCACGAAGGCGAAGGCGCGCCACGAGGGCGCGTTATGTGCGCGTGGAAGGGCGCGAATGCCCAGCGCGCAAAGGGTCGCCATGAAGGAGCTGGCCGCCACGAAGTGATAGGTGAAATATCGCTTCTGCATCACGACCGAGCCGAACGAAAGCACGGTTCCGAGGGCAAGCCAGGCCACGCGAAAGCCGAGCTCGCGGTCGCGGCGCTCCCACGCGAGGAGCCCCGCGATCAGGCCGAGCGTGGTGGAAGCCCAAAAAAGCCCGCCGCCCTGCTCGATGCGGAACCAACCGATCACCCCCCGCACCGGCGGCGCTTGCTCCGCGTAGTGGAAGATGTAGACGCCGAGGATCTCCCACATCGCGGTGAGCTCGCCGCCGAACAAGAAGGGCAACAGCGTCAGCACGACCACCGGGACGACGCCGCACAGAAAGCGGAAAGCGGCGGCGAGCACGGCCAAGGCGCCCGATTTCCATTCGCCGAGCGGGCTCTGCGCGGGACGGCGCTCCCGGATCGCCGAGAGCGCGCACAGCGCCGCGACGCCGAGCGCCGGCAAGCCCGCCGGAAACTTGAACATGAAGGCCGCGGTGGCGAGCGCTCCTGCGCCCGCGTCGCGCCGCCAGGACGTCTTGGCGCGCAGCGCGACCACGAACGAAGCCAGCATCGTGGCGGATTCCCACAGCTCGGGGTGAGCCGTGTCCCAGTAGTCGAAGAAGGTGTAGTAGATGCCGGAGAAGAGCAGGGCGCCCAGGCCGAGTTCGCCGTCGCGCGCGGGCTCGTTCAGCGGCCTCGCCGCCAGCGCGACGAGCCAGCCCACGAGCAGCACGGTGAGCGACTCGGTGATGCGGATGGCCCACATGCCCTCGCCAAAGAGCGCGGTGGACAGCGCGTGCACGGAGAAGATGCCGATCGGCTTGCTGCTGATGGCCGAGACGAAGGGCAAAACTCCGTCGAGCCAGCGCCAGCCGATGTACCAGTGCAAGGCTTGGTCGTTGCCGAAGGGGTAGGCCCAGGCCGGGAGGGAGTACAAGAACGCAGCGAACGTGAAGATCGCGTCCTTCACGACTGGGCGACGCATGGCGCGCGACTCTAGCACGGAAGCCGCGGGGAAAGTCCGTAACCTCAGCCCGGCGCCACGGAGCCCATGGCCGCGATCGCTTTCCAGAGCGCCTCGCGGCCCTCGCCGGAGTGGGCGCTGAACGGCAGCGCGCGCACGCCCGACGCGCGCGCGAGCTTGAGCGCGGCGGGCTTGCGTTGGCTCGCGCTCAGGCGGTCCACCTTGGTCGCCACCACCAGCGCACGCTGCTTGATGTGCGCGAGGTACTCGAGCAGCTCCTGCTCCTCGCGCTCGATGCCGCGGCGCACGTCGACCAGGAGCACCACGCCGCGCAAGCCCACACGCCTCTCGAGGAAGGTCTCGATCATCGGTCCCCAGCCGAGACGCTCGGCCTTGCTGCGCTGAGCGAAGCCGTAGCCAGGCAGATCCACGAAATCGATGCGCGCGTCGCCGCGCAAGGTGAGGCGGTACAGATTCATGCCTCGTGTACAGCCGGGGGTGCTGCTGGTGCGCGCGAGCTTCTTGCGCTGCGCGAGGCAGTTGATGAGGCTCGACTTGCCCACGTTGGAGCGCCCTGCGAACGCGACCTCCGCATAGAGCGGCGGCGGCAGCTGCTCCACGTTCATGGCAGTGAGCACGAATTCGGCGTCGAGTACATCCATGGCCCGCTCGCTCTATAGCGCGGCGCGCCGCCTTCGCCTCGCGACCGCCTCGACCAACTCGCGTAGCTCGGGCGCCCGCAAGAGCCACGCGGCCGTGAGGAACACCAACGCGCCGAGGCCAAGGAGCGCGCCGTACCAGGCAATTCTCGCGATTTCGCCCTGGGCCGGCGCGAAATCCAGGGTCTGGGCCAAGAAGTAGCAGGGCAGCGCCGCCGCGATGGAGGCGCAGGCGATGCGCGCCAGGTTCGAGAAGACCTGGCCCAGCGCGAGGGGACCCGTGTGTCGTCTCAGGAACACGAGCAGGACCGCGAGCTGGACCAGCGCGGCCACGCTGTTGGCGAGCGCGAGAGCCACGTGGCTCAACGAGCCCATCAAGAGGAGGCTCAGACTCAAGAAGACCACCAGGTTCACGGCGCTCGCCTTCACGGGCGTGCGTGTATCACCGTGCGCTGCGAACATGGGGACCGTGGCGCGGACCGCGGCGACCGCCCACACGCCGGCGGCCTGCACCGCGAGCGACTTGGCCGTCTCAGCGATCTGCTCGCTCCCGAATAGCCCGCGCCCGAACAGCACCGAGACGGTGGGCGTGGCGAGCGCGATCAAGAGCGCGCTGGCGGGCAACGCGACGAACGAGGTGAGGCGCAGCGAGTCCCGATAAAGGTTCAGGAGCTCGTCTCGCTTGCCCTCGCTGTGCAGGCGCGAGAGGGTGGGCAGCGCAGCGGAGGCCACGGCGAGCGCGAACATGCCCTGGGGCACCTCGATGATGCGATAGCCGTAGTTCAAGTAGCTCTGCGCGCCGGCCGGCAAGAACGAGGCAAACAACCGCGAGAGCATCATGTTGAGCTGGTAGACGCCGAGCCCCAGGACCAGCGGGCCCATCAGCGAGAGCGCGCGGCGCACCTCGGGCGATCGCAGGTCGAGCACGGGGCGCGGCAAGAGCCCGAGCGTGCGCAGGGGAAACAACTGCACCAGGAGCTGAAGCGCGCCGCCGAGCAGCGCCCCGAACGCCAAGCTCGCGATGGGGTCGAGCCCGAGGGTGCCCGAGAGCGAGAGCAGCGTGAAAGGTGCGGCGATCATCCCCACGTTGAGCAGCGCGGGAGCGAAGGCGGCCACGGCGAAGTGTCCGCTCGCGTTGAGGACGCCGGTGGCGAGCGCGGCGAGTCCCGCGAGCCCGAGGAAAGGAAACAGCCAGCGGGTCAGCCAGACCACGAGCTCGAAGCGGGCAGGCTCCGCGACGAAGCCGCCCGCGTAGGCCAGGGCGAGGGGCCGAGCGAGCAGCATGCCCGCGAGCGAGGTGAGCAGCAGGAGGAGGCCGAGCGCGGCGAGGAAGCGCGCCAAGAACGCGCCGGCCTGGGCGTGACCCTTCTGGGTTCGAACGTCCGTGAAGACTGGAATGAAGGCGTTTGAGACCGCCCCCTCTCCGAGCAGCATGCGCAGCGTGTTCGGGATGGTGAAGGCGATGAAGAAGGCGTCCGTGCTCGCCACCGTGAACTTGGCCGCCACGACGGCCTCGCGGACGATCCCGAGGGCGCGGGAGGCCAGCGTCCCGAGGGCCACGATGCCCGCCCGCCGAGCCAGGTTGCCGCCGTCTGCCATTTGAGGAGACGAGAGTATGGAGGGGGGGCACGAGGGAAGTCCAAAAGGCGAAAGCGGGGCTCGGCGTCCCTGGGCGCCCCGGGGCTTGGGGGCCCCACGTAGCTTCCGCGCGCCGAGTTCCTTGACCGAAGCGTCTCTCGAGGCTAGATAGCCGGTCCCCAACGCAGGTTTTTTGGAGAGCATCTAGTGGCAAGCCACGCATCCGCCAAGAAGAGGATTCGCCAGACCGAGCGCCGTACGGCGCGTAACCGGCATGTTCGCAGCACTGTGCGCACGTCCATCAAGCAGGCGCGTCAGGCGCTCGCCGGTGGTGACGCGAAGGCTGCGGAGACCGCCGTGCGAGCTGCCGAGTCGCAGATTCGCAAGGCCGTCTCCAAGGGCGTGTTCCACGACAAGACGGGCTCGCGCTACGTGTCCCGCCTCTCGCTCGCGGTGAACGCGCTCAAGGCCTGAGCGCTGCTCCGGCCTCGCGCAGCCCGCGCCGCCCCCCGGGGAGCGGCGCGTTTCGTTTTTAATCCTCCCATCAATCGGGCTCACGCTGTCGGGGGCGCTCCGCTCCGGTGCGCTCGTCGGACGGTCTTGCGAGCCGGCTCACCAGATTGTTTGCTGCTTGTTCAGAAAATGACAACCCGCGCGGAATCTTTGGTGAAATTCTCGAGCGCGCGGGGCTGAATCTCTCTTACAGTCTGTCGTCGGAGCCCCATGCGCATGTTTCCTCTGTTCCGTAAGCCCATCGCCGCCCTTGCCCTCGTCTGCGGTACGGCACTCGCCGCGAGTGCCCTGGTCCCCGTGGCCGCCGAGGCGGGCGCCCTCAAAGCCAACGTCTACCTCACGCAGAACAAGATCCCGGCCAAGCTGACCGAGAGGGGATTGCTCGGGTTCGTGAGGAGCCACAAGACGACCCGCCTGCGCGAGACCACCGAGGCCAAGCTCGAGGAGCGCAAGTTCATGGCCGAGATGGTCACCCAGTTCAACGCCGCCCCGGGCGACCTCGAGTTCCACGTGCTGTTCTACGACGTGCACGATGGTGCTCGGCAATTCGTCGAAGACATGAGCACCTTCATCGACGACCGCTCGCAGAAGGTGTTCTTGCAGCGCATCAAGCTGCCGCGCCCGCGCTTCAAGCCGAACCGCCGCATGGAGCTGGTGGTGACGGTGAAGCGCGCCGAGGTGGGTTCGCTCAAGTTCATCACCGACGGCCAGGAAGTGCGCCACAGCGGCACCGTCAACTTCGACTGAAGCGGGGCGTTCTTTCGCCGAGCCTGCTGCTATCGTGGGCCTCGTGACACTCGCCGAGCTCATTTCACGCGCGAACAAGGCGGCCGAGGGCGACGCCGAGAGCGCAAAGCAAATCCCCCCGGTCTGCGTGATCGTGGGCAGCGAGCGCGTCATGGCCGAGCGCGCGGTTTCGGCTCTGCGCGCGTTCGTGGTGGGCGAGGGGCCCTCGGGGTTCAATGACGATCTCTTCCAGGGGCAGGGATTGAGCGCGCAGACGGTGATGGCCGCCTCGCGCACGCTGCCGATGATGGCGTCCCGCCGTCTGGTCCTGGTTCGCAACCTGGACGCGATGGCAGCCAGCGAGCTCGAGAACCTCGTCGCCTACCTGCAGAAGCCGAGCCCCGAGACCACGCTGGTCATGGTGGGAGAGAAGCTCGATGGCCGCGGCAAGTTCGCCAAGCAGGCCCGCGACGCTTCCGCCTGGTTCGAGGCGGAGCCGCCCAAGCAGCACGAGATGGCCCAGATCGCGCAGCGCGAGGCGCGCGCCCGCGGACACCAGATCACACCGGAGGCCGCCGAGGCCCTGGCCGAAGCGCTCGGGCCCGATCTGTCGGCGCTCGACGACGCGCTCGAGCGGCTCTCCCTGTTCGTGGGGGCGGGGCAGGGCATCGCGCTCGATCACGTCGATCGTTGCGTGGCGCAGGCGCGCACCGAATCCGTCTGGTCCCTGGTGGACGCGGTCAGCAGCCGCGACGAAAAGAAGGCGCTCGCGGCCGCCGCGTCGCTGCTGGGGGATCGTGAGCCGCCGCTCAAGATCCTCGCGCTGGTGGCCCGTCAGCTGCGCTCGTTGGCCAAGATGCGCGACGCCCTCAAGAGCGGGCTCGGCCCCCAGGAGGCGGCGCAAAAGGCAGGGGTTCCGCCCTTCAAGGCGCGCGACATGGCGGCCTCCGCCAAGCGCTTCGATGACGCCAAGTTGACCCGCGCCTTCGCGCTGGTGGCAGCGGCCGACCTCGCGCTCAAGGGCAGCAAGGTGCCAGGTCCCCGCGTGCTCGAGCGTACGCTCCTCGCGCTCTGCCACTGAGCTCGGGGGACCAGTCCGCGCCGCACCGACCCGCCAAAAACTGGACCCGTGATCATCGGCACAGCTATCCGAGGAGATAGAGGAGTGTGCGGATGGTGGATCTCGGCGCGGACGTCCGAGCCCTGTTGGCCCAAGCGCAACGTGCGGCCCAGCGGCTCAATCAGCAGGCGACTACCACGGGACACCTCGTGCTCGCCATGCTCGAGTCACGGGACGACACGGGACGGCTGCTCGAGGCCCATGGCGCTCGCGGGGTGACCCTGTACGAGAGCCTCAAGGACGTGGAGGCAGAGGCCGGCAACATGATGGAGTTGGCGCTGGAGCGCGCCCGCCGGATCGCCGCCCAGTCGGGATCACGCAAGGCACATTCCCTTCACCTGCTGCTCGCGACCCTGCAGAACGCCCGCAGCGAAGGGAGCCGTGGGCTTTTGGCGATCGGCGTGTCGGTCGAGTCCCTGCGCAGCATGCTCGAGGACTCGCTCGGCGTGCGTGACAAGACGCCGCCCATGCGCGGACAGATGCGCGTGATGTCCGAGAGCGCGAAGCCCGCGCTCCCGAGGACCTTGATCGACTGGGAGGCCCAAAAGCGGGGCCAGAGCGCACCTCTGCCCCGGCCCGCCCCGCTCGGGCGGTCACGCGGCGTCCACGCACAGGAGCTCTCCCCGGCAGCCGCTTCGACGCCCGCCGAGCCCTTGCAAGTGCGCCCCGCCGGGCCGTTGGGGGCCCCCAAGCGCGAGCATCCGGCCAAGGCCTTTCAGCTCGACGGCGCGACGTTTCCGCTCCTGCAGAGCCTGGGCCGCAACCTCACGCAGGAGGTGGCCGAGGGGCGCGTCGATCCCGTGGTGGGGCGCGACCAGGAGATCGAGCAGGTGCTCGATGTGCTGGCCAGGAGGCGCGCGAACAACCCCATTCTCGTGGGGCCCTCGGGCGTCGGCAAGACGGCGATCGTGGAGGGGCTCGCGCGGCAGCTCCTGGAGCAGTCGGACGAACCACGGATCGTGGTGGAGGTCTCCGCGGGCGCGCTGGTGAGCGGCACGGGGGTGCGCGGGGCGCTGGCCGAGAAGCTCGCGCGTCTGCGCAAAGAAGTGAAGGCGAGTGAGGGGCGGGTACTGCTCTTCATCGACGAGATCCACGCGTTGATCGGCGCTGGCGAGGGGCCGGACGATCTGGCGAGCGAGCTCAAGGCCGCGTTGGCGCGCGGCGAGCTGCCGTGTGTTGGCGCGACCACGGAAGCGGAGTACCGCAAGGTGTTCGAGCGAGACGTGGCGCTCTCGCGGCGCTTCACGCGGATCGAGGTGGGTGAGCCCTCGCGGGACGCATCGCTCGCCATCCTCCAGAGCGCGGCGTTGCACTACGAACGCTTCCACGGAGTGGCCTACGCGCGCGACGCGCTCGAGGCGGCCGTCGATCTGAGCATCCGCTATCTCAGCGAGCAACACCTGCCCGACAAGGCGATAGGCCTCCTCGATCGCGCGGCGGCGCGGGCCAAGCGGCGGGGCGCCGAGGCCGTCGATCGCACGGCGGTGGCGCAAGTGGTCAGTGAGCAGGCGAAGGTGCCGCTCGAGCGGCTGCTGATGCGCGACAAGGAGCGCTTGCTCTCGCTGGAGAGCACGCTCGGGGCGCGCGTGATCGGCCAGGCTGAAGCGATCGAGCGCGTGGCCGAGTCGATCCGCAAGGGCGCAGTCGGTCTGCGCGGGGCGCGGCCGCTCGGGGTGTTTCTGTTCTTGGGGCCGACCGGGGTCGGAAAGACAGAGCTCGCGAAGGCGCTCAGCGAGGAGCTGTTCGCGTCGAGCGGGATGACGCGCCTCGACATGAGTGAGTACAGCGAGAGCCACGCGGTGGCGCGCCTGTTCGGCGCGCCGCCGGGGTACGTGGGGCACGATGAGGGCGGCCAGCTCACCGAGGCGGTGCGCAAGAAGCCGTACCAGTTGATTTTGCTGGATGAGATCGAGAAGGCCCATCCGGACGTGTTGCTCGCGTTGCTTCCGCTGTTCGATGAGGGACGGCTCACCGACGGCCGCGGACGCACGGTCGACTTCACGAACACGGTGATCGTCTTGACCTCGAACCTCGGCGTCACGCAGGTGAGTCGCGCCAGGTCCATCGGCTTCGGGAGCGAGAGCGCGCCCGCCGGCGAGCTAGCCGCCCAGCGCACGCTGGATACGGTCCGCGCCGCGCTGCCGCCCGAGGTCTACAATCGCCTGGACGAGGTCATCTATTTCCCGCGCCTGAGCCGCGCCGCGGTGGGCCAGATCGCACATCGGATGCTCTCGGGGGTGAGAGCCGCGCTCTTGCGCGAGCAGGCCATCGAGCTCGAGTTCGACGACAGCGTGGTGGACGCCCTGATCGCCGCGGGCGGATATGACCCGGAGCTCGGCGCCCGGCCCCTTCGCCGCACGGTGGGACGTGAGCTGGAGTCTCCGCTGGCGAGCGCCGTGCTGCGGGGCGAGTTCAAGCGGGGGACCAAGGTGCGGGTCTGGGGGGAGGGGGCGAAGGTCCACCTGGCCGCCGTGGGCGGCTCGGCCTGAGGTGGGAGGACGACTCGGGGGTTGCAGAGGCCTCAAACCCCGTGGCAGAACCGACCCGCTGTGACAATTTCCGCCCCGCCGCGCCCGGGTTCTTCCGAGAACCCGGGTCCCATGCCGCGCGTGTTCGGACGCTACGTGCTGTTCGATCGCATCGGGCGTGGCGGTATGGCAAACATCTTCCTCGCACGCGCCGATACCTCGCTTGGCGGGTCGCGCTTGTGCGTCGTCAAACAGATCCTCACGGAACTCGGCAAGGACTCGAATTTCGAGCGCGCGCTGATCGCAGAGGCCAAGCTGGCGGCGCGCCTGACCCACGCGAACGTCGTGCAGGTGTTCGATCTGGGGCGCGAGGGGGATCGGCTGTTCATCGGCATGGAGTACGTCGAGGGGTTCGATCTGAACCAGCTCCTGCGCGCGCTCTCGAAGAGCCACCTGGCGCTGCCCGCCGAGTTCGCGCTGTTCGTGATCCGCGAGGTGTTGCGCGCGCTCGACTACGCGCACCGGGTCAAGGACGACGAAGGACGCTTGCTCGGGCTGGTGCACCGTGACGTCTCACCATCGAACGTATTGATCTCCTTCGAGGGGGAGGTGAAGCTCTGCGACTTCGGCATCGCGCGCGCGATGAGCGCGCAGGACGAGGAGGCCGAGATCACCGTCCCACGCGTGATCGGCAAGAGCGCCTACATGGCGCCGGAGCACGCGCGCGGAGAGCCGATCGACGCGCGGGCCGACGTGTTCGCGGCGGGCATCCTGCTCTGGGAGCTGTGCGCGGGGCGTCGCCTCTATCGCGGCAGCGAGCAGGAGATGTTGGCACAAGCCAAGCAAGCCGATGTGCCGCCGCTCCCGATGCGCGGGCTGCCGGAACACGACAAGTTGCAGGCGGTGCTGTTGCGGGCGCTGGCACGCTATCGCGACGACCGCTTCCAGAGCGCGGCCGAGTTCTTGCGCGCGCTGGAGGATTACGCGGTGCAAGCCAGGCTGATGGCGTCGCAGCTGCGCTTCGGCAGCTTTCTCACCAGCAATTTCGCCCAGGAGATCGTGGAGCTTCGGCGCGCTCGCGAGCTCGCCGCGCGCGCGTACCAGTCTGAGGTGCCGCCCCAGGCCCCCGAAGGGGCGGGTGAGGAAGGAGAAGCGATGCCCGCTGCAGCGCGTGACAAGGGGCGGGTTTGGAAGGAGCCGGGCGCGCTCGACGATGCCACCGAGCTCGACGCCGCCGCCACGCTGCGCGCACCCGGGAGGTCCGAGAGCGCTCGACCGCCGCGATTCGAGTCGGACGTCATGTCCGAGGCGGAGCTCGACCGCTCGCTCGCGGGGCTCGAACGCGCCGCGCAGGAAGGCAAGCCGAAGCCAAAGGAGCCGGCGAAGCCGCCTGCGGCCGCACCCACCGGGGCGCAAGCCGAATGGGTCTGGTACGCCGCGGCCGCCGCCATCTTGTTGCTCGGGCTCTTGGGTTACGTCTTTCGTTGAGCTCCTCGGCGTAGGCCCGAGGGCGCGCGCGTTGCGCCAGGGGTGGCGAGCGTCCGCAGCTTGCGCGCCGTCCGATCGGGCAGGCCCGCGCCCTGCGCGCACGCCACCACCAGCGGCAGCACGCTGGCATAGGTGGCCGCGGACGAAGGATCGAGCGCGCGCAGCGCGTCCAGGTGCGCTTGCACCGTGCGGTCGTCGCCGCGGGCCACGGGGCCGGTCAGGGCCCGGGGAAGCCCCACGCGGCGAATATTGTGGGCCACGCTCGCCATGAGCCCTGCGAGCGCCGCGTCGGCCTGCCGCTCGGAGAGCCCCAGCGCGACCAGGATGCGCGCGCCCGACCAGGCGAGCGCGACGCTGGCGTTGGCGACGAGCGCGGCCGCGGCGTGATACGCCGGGCCGACGACATCTCCCTCGAGGAGCTGCGCGTCGAGCGCTCTTGCGAGCTTTCTTGCGTGGCGGCGCGCGGCCTGGTCTCCCTGGAACACGAAGCTGGCGCCGGCCAAAGGTGGGGGGGCTCTGCGGTCGGCGAACGAGACGAGTGGATGCAGCACGCCGATCGCCGCGCCCTCGTGGCGCAGGGGGGCGAGCTCCTCGTGGCTGCGCGAGCCCGCGCAGTGAAACACGCTGGCGCCGCGAGGAAGCCGGGGCGCAAGCGCAACTGCGAGGGGGGCGATGGCAGACTCCGGGACCGCCAACAGGTAGACCTGTGCGCGCGGCAGGACGCGCCAGGGGGGGCGCGCCCGCACGTGCGAGACCTCCATTCCCGCGCGCGAGAGCGCCCGAGCGAGGGCCGTGCCGAGCTTTCCGCGCCCCAGAACGCACACGTTCACGGTCGGCTCTCCGCGCGGAACAGGCCGTGCGCGAGCGCGTAGTCCACCACGGCGCCGGGGACCCGATCCGAGGGCGACTCCCCGCGCGCCAGGGCCCGGCGAACCTCCGTGGAGCTGATCTTGGGCAACGTCGGGCCGTGCACGTGCGCTTCGGGGAGTGTCGCGCTCCCTTCACGCATGGCCACGAGCAAGGGGGCGCGCGCGCAGATCTGAGCGAAGTCTTGCCAGCGCCCGCTCTCGGCGAGGATGTCGCTGCCCACCAAGGTGCGCAGACGGTGGCGGGGGTAGCGCGTGGCGAGGGCCTCGATCAGGCGCAAGGTTCGGCTGACGCCGCCCAGCTCCTGTTCCAGCCTGGAGATCTCTGTGCGCCGCAGGTCACGGAAGGCGAGCTCGCACATCGCCACGCGGTCTTCGAAGGGACTCAAGGGCTTGCCAAAGGCGTGCTGGTACACCGGGACGACGAGCACGCGCTCCACGCTTTGCACGCTCAGCGCGTAGGCCGCGAGGAACACGTGACTCAGGTGCGGAGGGTCGAAGCTCCCGCCGAAGATCGCGATCTCGGGCTGCGTCGACGGCGTCATGACTGAACGACTAGACGAGCCTGCCGCGAAAGCAAGGTGTCTCGTCCGGCGGGTTCGCCGGTCTGCGGATTGAACTGTGCGATCGCGAGCGAGCCCTCCGACTCCGGCTCGAGGACGGCGATTCGACCGGCCTTGAGGGGCCCGGGCGTGAAGAACGTGCGCGGTCCAAAGCGGTTGAGGGCGCACGCCTTGCTGCGACCGTAGACCACGAGGAAGGCGTTGGCGATGTCCTCCTCGTCGAGCAGGGACTTCTCGTGCACGAACAGCACGACCTTGTCATCGAACACCTCGACCGCGCGCGCCGGCGGAGGAGGCAGGCAGCGCAGGGCGCTCAGTCGACGCACCTCCTCGTCGCGCGCCAGCAGCGCTCGGATGCTCGCGGCGTCACCGCTCAGCGCGAGCCTGGCCGCCTCGTCCAAGAAGGCGTTCTCGCCTGCGCCGCGACGACCCATCACCTGCTGGGCCCACTGCTCCACGACTTGCTCGACCGAACCGTCGTTGGGGCCGAGGTAGACGGCCTGGTCGACGCCATAGTCCCGCAGCAGGAACTCAGCCGCCTCGCGCAGCAGCGTGAGATTGCCATCGGCCGGGCCGAGTAGACCGATCCGCATGATCCTAACGCCGCTCTGCGCCGGCCCGCTGGCGCGCTTCGAAGTGCCCCTCGCTGATGCTGAAGGCCAAGAGCTCCTTGGCCTCTTCCACCTCGGACAACGCGGCGGTGACCGAGCGGGCATCGGGGATGCCGCCCAGCTTGATCAGGGCTCTCAAACTGGTGGGGACGGCGCCCGTGGCCAGCAGAGCTGCGCGGTTGCCCGCCGTGCTGGCGAGCAAGTAGGCACGCGACAGATCGAGCTCGGGCTGCCCCGCGAGCTCCACCGCGTGCGGGAGCATGTCCTCGCGCGCGCGCCGAGACAGGTGCTTTCCGATCCGACGGGCCATCTCCTCCAGCAAGGCCGGCTCGATGCCCTCGACACGATAATCGGGGACTTGCGCGGCGACGAGCCCGCCCAGGATGGTGGCCATCTCCTCCGGACGCACGCGGCACGTGATGCTCATGTGCGAGCGAGCGATCTTGCAGGCCCTGGCCAACAGGAATCGATGCTCGAGCGAGGAAAGAGACTCCAGGATCGTGCGTCCCACCAGGACCTGGAACGGAGCCTCGCTGATCGGCACGAAGGCGTAGGGGAGCTGCGTGGTCACGTAGACCTCGGCGTCGCCGAGGCCCGCGAGCTTGGCGATCTCCGTCGCCGCCGCGCGCAGCGGGTGTCTGCGCTCGAGCTTTTCGCCGGAGAGCGCCTTGATGTCCAGCGGGGAGGCGCGATTCATCGCCTCTGCGCCGTGCCGGAAGAGGATGCGCGCCGAGGCCGGCAAGATGGTGGGGAACACCAGGTCGTCGAGCAGCTCACTGAAGGCGCCGCTGCCGAGGCCTGCGACGTTGCCTTCCGCATCCAGGTGGCGCGCGAACACGCCGTCCTTCGCGCCGACCGCCACGGCCGCGGAAGAGGCGACGGCCGCGGCATCATCGCGCCCCTTTTCGTCGAGCACCTCCACGAGCGCCACCCACAGCGTCGTGTTGTCCGGCTGTCCTGCCAGGGCGAGACGTAGATCGTTCGCGGAGCGGTTGAGGTGCATGGCGAGCGCGCTCTGCGCCTCACGGCGGCGATAGAAATCGGCCAGCGCGCGCAGCACGATCAGGTCGGTGGGAGCTTCCTTGCGGAGGCGCTCCAAGACCTCCTCGGCGCCGCGGAAGTCGCCGGCATCCTCCTTGAGGCGAGACAGCTCGAACGCCACGTCGCGGCGCTGACTCGGGCTCTCTGCCACCTGCATCAGGCGCTCGAGGGACTCCGCGGCGAGCTCCGTTTGTCCGCCCCGCTTGAGCAGCTGCGAGAGACGCTCGAGCGCCGCCTGGTGCCTCGGTGACAGCTTGATCACGCGGCGATAGGCCGCCTCGGCGCGTCGTGGATCGGGCAGGTGGGCGTCGTAGATGTCTCCCAGCTTGAAGAACACGTCGCAGAGCTCGTCGGGATCGCGCGACAGCCGGGCCATACGTATGAGGATCTCCGCGCGCTCGCGCTGGTTGTTGACCCCGTCCAAGAGCTGCTCGAACTGAGACAGCGCCGGCAGGTCTTCGGGCAACTGCTCGAGCTCGGTACGCAGGACCGAGATCGCCTTGTCGAGCTGGTCTTGCTTCTCGTAGAGCTGCGCGAGCTTGCGCGCGAGCTCCACGCGCAGCTGCGCGCCTCGCGCGGCGTTGAGCCGCGCCTCGGCCAGGGCCACCAGGCCGTCGAGGTCGTCCCGCCCGGAGAGGAGTTGTTCGAGCCGCGCCTGAACGTCCTTGTATCCGATGTCCGCCTCGGCCGCGCGCTGGTAGGCCTCACGCGCGCGCTCGGGCGCCTGAATCTGCTCCTGGAGCAAGAGCCCTGCTCGGTAATGAAGGCGCGCCTTGCGCCCTCGGGTGTGAGCCTGTCGCGCGCTCTCGTCGAACATGTCGGCCGCTTCCGCCACGTTGCCGGCGGCTTCGTGCGCTTCCGCCAAGAGCTCGATCAAGGTCGGATGGACCGCGCTCAGCTCACGCGCGGCCGAAAGGCGCGTGATCACCTCGGCAGGAGAGGTCTTCGCGTCGTGGAGTGCCCCCTGTACCGAGAGCGTGCTGAGCTCCGCCGGATCGGCGACCGAAGCGGCGGTCAACTCCGCCGCGCGGCGCAGGCCGCCCTGATCGCGCCGATGCGCGGCTGCCGACATCAGTTGGCGACCCAGCCATAGCCCGCCCGTCGCGGTCGCCGATACCTCGATGGTCAGCTCGTCGACGCGGTCTGCGCCCTGCTTCTCGGGCCCGCGAAGCAGGGAAAGCAGGCTCAAGAGGCGCAGGCGAGCCAGCTTGTCTTTGGGGCCCTCACTCGCCTTCGCGAGCTGATCTTCGACCTCCCACAGCGCGTCGTGATCATTCGTCTCCATGGCTCGTCGCTCGAGCGCGCGGAGCGCCACGGGGTGCGCCGGAGCGAGTTCGAGCAAGCTGCGCGCGAAGCCCAGCTGCTCGGCGCGATCACCCTGGGCACCGCGCTCGAGCAGGCCCTCGAGGGCCCGCTGCCTCGTCGCAGCGTCGCTCGCGCTCGCGAGTTGCCGGCGCCTCTCTTCGTCGAGCTGAGCGGCCTTGCCCGCCGCGCGGGCCACGCGCTCCACGCCCATCTCGGCGATCGGATCATCGGGCTGTTCGGCGAGCACGGCCTCGAAGAGCGAGAGCGCGCGCCCAGGCTGATTGGCGTCCTCGAAGGCGGCCGCGGCAGCGAGCGTGGCTGGCCGCTTGAGCGAGAGCGGCGCGCGCTCTGCGCTGCTTTGAATGGCCTCCGCGCGCAGGGTCGCGGGGACGGCGTCGCCCAGGCGGATCACGAGCTCTCGCAGGACGGGGTCGCTCGGCATGAGATCGAGCGCCCGCGTGAGCTGGGCGGCGGCTGCGTCGGCGTCCTCACCGGCGCGTACGAGGGCCGCGCGCACGAGGTGCGCGATCGCCTCGTGTGGATCTTTGGCGCGGCCCGCCTCGCGCGCGTGCAGTTCGGACAGGCGCTCGATGTTGCCCTGCTGGCGCGCTTCCTGGTGCAGGGACCAGATCGAGGGAGCGTAGCCCGGCGCCGCGTCGTAGGCGCTACTGAGTAGCTCGAGGCGCTCCGCGGGTGACTCGGCCGCGGCCCGGCTCGCGCGGAGCAGCAGGAAGGCCGCGCGGGCGCCGCTCGCGCCCTCCGCCTCACGCTTGAGCACGCGCACCTTCTGTTCGTTGGACGGGTTCGCGCGCAGGAGAGCGCGCGACACGAGGACGCTGCGCGGGTCGAGCTCGTAGGCGTCCGAGAGGGCCTCATGGACGCGCTCGGCTTCGCCACAGCGACGTTCGTAGTCAGCCAGGGTGAGCAGCGTGCTCACGCGCTCCTCGATGGCGCCGCGTTCGGATTCGGAGCGCAAGCTCGACCGTGCGCGCTCGATGTCGCCGGCCTCCACTGCGGCGTCGAGCAAGAGCACTTCGGCACACTCGGGGCTGAGGTGATCGCCGCGCGCGCGGAGCAGCGCCTCGACCTCGCGCTCGAGTTGCTGCGGGTCGCGGGCGAGCTGCGCCGCCGTGGACAACGCGTCGTCGAGCTCTGGTTGCGCTGCACTCAGCGCCCCTCCGTACTTTCGCGAGAGGAGCTCACGCACCACCGGCACGAGGGCGAACGTCGGATCACTCTGGAGCGCTTCGGCGAGGGAGCGCTCGGCCCCCTCGAGGTCACCCGAGAGGGCTTGCACCTCCGCGAGCACGAGCTGCGAAAGCGCGCGCTCGGTGCCCACGGCGGTCTCGACCCAGCGCCGCACCGTGGCCTCGGCGACCTTCGGCTCGGCGTTCAGTGCGAGCTCGGCAGCCGTGCGCACCGACACGGGATCGGAGCTCGCGAGGAGGGGGCCGATGTCGGTTGGGTCACCGCGTAGCGCGGCGGCCCTGCGCTCCGTGGCGTCCCGGATGGCGCCCTCGGGCAGGTGCGGAGCGAGCCCTTGCAGCGCCTGCGCGGCGTCCGCACGCTGTCCGCTGGCGAGACTCGTGCGGGCGAGCGCAACACGCGCCTCGAACGAGGCGGGCGCCGCTTCCGCTGCCCGCGTGTAGGCCTCCAATGCGCCCTGCTGCTCCCCGCGACCTTCGAGGGCTCGCCCCGCCGCGAGCCACCAGATGCTGGCCAGCGACGGGTCGGCCGTGGCCCGTGCGATCCGGAGCAAGGTGCCATCTGCCGCGGCCGGATTCGCGGCCGCTTCGACGCGCGCCAAGAGATGCGCGAATGCGAGCTCATCGGGCGCGAGCCGCTCGGCCTCCGCCGCCGCGCGCAGGGCCGCGGGGAAGTCCCGCTGCAAGAGCCAACGCACGCGGGCAGCGGCCGCGAGGGCATGGGCCCGCTCGCGCGGCGCGAGCACCTGGGCCGCGCGACGTTCGACGATCTCCACGTAGCCCGCGCTGTCGCCGCTCGCGATGGCCAAGCGCCCCAGGCCCTGATGGGCGGCGACGAGATCCGGGGCGAGCTCGAGCGCCCCTTCGTAGAGCGAACGTGCGAGCTCGACATCGCTCAGACTCTCCGCGAGCTCACCCGCGCTGACGAGCAGGTTGGCGGCCTCGAGCCCGGTGTTGCGCGCGCTGAGCGACTGCAAGAGCTCGATGCGAGCACGCTTGCCCGCTTCGTCGGGAGCGAGCAGCGGCAGCACGTCGACGCGTCGCCTCTTCGCGCGGATCTTGCGCAGCGCGGCCAGCGTCGCCTCTTCGGCGGCGTCGCTCGCTTGCCCGCTGAGGCCGGACGCCGCAGGTGGTTGCGATGGCTCGGGCGGACGCTCGGTGGGCGGCGCGAGCTCGTCCAGGTTGCGCAGGACGCTCGGCTCCTCGCGCCCGGGAGGGAGGGGGGATTTCTTGGCGCCCAGCAAGGTCGCCGGGGGCTTCGGGGGCATGAACGGCGGCTTCGGGGCGAGCGGCTCGAGCTCCGCCGGACTCAGGGTCGTGGGCGGCAGGCTGTGCATGCCTGTCGGAACGTCCTCGAGGTCGTCCTCGTCGCCGAACTCGGCCTCGTCGCCGAACTCCGCTCCGAAGTCGTCATCCTCATCGTCCGCGGCGGTGATCTCGATCTGAGGCGCTTCCGAGGCGGGCATCGCCGGCGCCGGGAGCGAGCTGCGCAGCGAGAACGCTTCGTCCGTGTCGAGGCTCAAGCTGCCCTCGCTCATCTCGAAACTCTCGCTCACGAACTCGGCCAACGATTCGGAGGAGTCCGTGGTCGAAGGCTCGGGGGGGGCGGTGGTGGGGGGGGCGGTGGTGGGAGGCGCGGCGGGGCGCC
>JBIQKA010000004.1:9249-120504 GCA_044507075.1 Myxococcales bacterium | reverse complement strand
GGCCACGAAGCGCACGGCGGCGCGCACGCTGAGCGCCTCGAGGTCGCGCGGGTTGCGCGAGAGCGCCCGGTCGAGCTGGCGATCGGCGAGCACGAGGTCCTCGTCGCGCAGGGCGATCGCGGCGCGGGTCACGTGCACCGCGCTCAAGCTTGGATCGCTCTTTTCGGCGCGGCCGAGCAGGCCCTCCACTTCCTTCATCGAGGCGTGCTGGTCGAGCCGCACGCGGGCCAGACGCTCGAGGGCGCGCGCGTGCTCGGGCTCGATGGCCAGCACCTTGGCGAGCCCGGTCTGCGCGTTGGCGAGATCGTTCTTCTCCAGGAAGAGCTCGACCCAGGCCAGCTCGATGTCGACGTTCGTGGGGGCGGCGCGGGTGGCGGTGGCGAAGGCCTGGTTGGCGTCGCGGACCGCGCCCAGGCCGCGCGCTGCCTCGGCCACGGCCCACATGCCCTGCGCGTCGTCGTCGCGGATGGTGCCGTCGTTGTACATGTCGATCAGGCGGCGGAAGGTCTTGCTCGCCGCCTCGCGCTCGCCGCGCAGCGTCGCGAGCTGGCCCGAGAGCGCGAGCGCGCGCGGGTGCCGTTTCTGAAGCAGCGGCTCGAGCGCCCTCTTGGCTTCGGTGTAGTCGCCGCGCGCGAGCGCACGCGTAGCCGTGGCGAGGCGCTGGGCGCTCTTGGACTCGGGCTTGGGGGCTTGGGGGGCTGCGGCTTCCGGTGGCGCTTCGGCGTGCGCGGGTAGGGCCAGCGAGAGGCACAGCACAAGGGATCTCGTGAAGGCCCGCATGTCTTCATCTTAGCTCACAAGCGAGCCGCCAGCTTGACCTTCAAATAGTGCGCGAGGAGCTTGGGCACGAGGCCCCGCACATCGGCTTCGAGCACCGTGATCCCGCGCTTTTCCAGGGTGCGCTGCAGACGCTCGCGCTCGTTCGCGAGGTCGATGGCGGCCGCCTTGTGAAACACCTGCGCCGGGTCGCGGGGCACCCGCAGGGTGCCTTCGCGGATCAGCACGTCCTGCAAGCTGACACACACGGTGAGGTGGCGACGGGTGAGGAGCGGCGCGTGCTCGCAGACAGCGGCGCCATGGACCTCGTTCTCCAGGTCCGTGAACAGCACCACCAGCGCCCGCTTGCGGGCCTCCCTCTCCATGGTGGTGAGCAAGCTTCTCACCGCGAGCTGCACGGGCTCGGCGTGCAGCTCGGTCAGCGCGTCCACCAGGCGCAAGAAATGGCGTCGCCCCCGGCCTGGGGGGTCGAGCCGCAGGCGGCGATCCGCATGGACCAACAGACCGACCTGGTCGCCCGCGGACAGCGCGGCGTCAGCCAAGGCGAGCGCCGCTTCCACGGCCACGTCGAAGCGCGTCTTGCGCAGGGCGGCGCGCGGGTCCTGCGCGGGGGCGGGGCGCGCGCCGAGGTCCTGGGCCATGGTGCGACTTGCGTCGAGCACGAGCCACACCGTCTGGCTGCGCTCGGGCTGGTAGAGGCGGGTCACGGGCCGGCGTCGACGCGCCGTGGCTTTCCAGTCGATCGCTCGCAAGGGGTCCTGATGGACGTACTCGCGGAGCGACTCGAGTTCGCTGCCCTGGGGCGCACGCTTGAGGCGCTGCGCGACGCTCCCGAGCTCGTCGCGGCGCGCGCGCTGGGCCTCGGCGTCGAGTCCGAGCGCAGGCAGGACGCGCACCTCTTGCGGCTCGCCTGCTTCGAGATGGAGCGCCGCGAGTCCCAGCCAGCTCTCCACGCGCAGCGCCACGCGCGGAAGGAGCGTGCGGCCGCGCGCGAGGGGCAGCACCGTGCCCCGCAGCGTGCGTTGCTCGCCCGCGGTCAGCGTGAGCGGGCGATCGTCGGAGCCCATGCCCTCCGGCACCTGTTCCATGCGCAAGAGATCGCTCAGCGCATCGCGCACGCGCACGCGCAGCGAGGGCGGGCCCGCGTGCTTCAGCGCGAGCGTGTAGGGCGCGGCCACCCCGACGCGTAGGCGGGGCGCGAGCACACGCCGGAGCGCGAGCGAGGCGGCGCGCAGGCGGAGGGCGTCGAAAACGAACAAGCAGACGAGCAGGAGGTCGAAGGCGACGGTGCTCAAGAGCGCGTCGTCGGGCGGAGCGAAGGCGATCGGCAGCAGCCCGCACGCGAGCCACAGATAGGCCCGCCCGCCCAGGCGCAGGCGCGCCGTGGAGCCCGCCGCGCGCGCTGGTTCGGGGAGGTGGTCTGTGGCCTCTAGCGCGGCGCCCATCTCGCGCTACCGCGGGACCGCGACGCGCGATTGCACCATGGCGAGCACGCGCCGCGCGTCGAGCCCGTCGAGCTCCGCCTCGGGCGCGAGGCGCAGGCGATGGGCGATTACCGGAGCGAGCATGTGCTGCACGTCGTCGGGCGTGACGAAGGGCCGGCCATCGAGCGCCGCAGCCCAGCGCGCCGCCACCAGGAGGTGAATGCCCGCGCGCGGCCCCGCGCCGAGGAGGATCATGGAGGAGTTGCGGGTGGCCCGGATCAGATCGCGCACGTAGCGCCGCACGCCCTCCTCGACGCGCACGCTGCCCGAAAGCGGGCGCAGCTTTAACAGCTCCTCGCGCGACACCACGCGCGCGACGCCGAGCGCGGCCGGATCGCTGGCCGAGACGCCGAGCTGCGCGCGAGAGAGGATCTCGTCTTCCTCGGCTTCGCTCGGGTAGCCGACCTCCACCTTGACCAGGAAGCGGTCGAGCTGCGCCTCCGGCAGCGGATAGGTGCCCTCGTGCTCGATCGGATTCTGGGTGGCGAACACCGTGAAGGAGGCGTCGAGCGCCTCGGTCTGCCCATCGATGGACACCTGACGCTCTTGCATCGCTTCGAGCAGCGCGCTCTGGGTCTTGGCGGGCGCACGGTTGATCTCGTCTGCCAACAGCAGCTCGGTGAAGATGGGGCCCTTGCGCAGGATGAAGCGGCTCTGGGTCATGTCGAAGACGTGCGTGCCCACCACGTCGCTCGGCATCAAGTCGGGCGTGAACTGGATGCGGCCGAAGCCGAGGCCCAAGGTGGCGGCGAGGCTCCGCACCATCATGGTCTTGGCGGTGCCCGGCACGCCTTCGAGCAGCGCGTGGCCCTCGGAGAGGAGCGCGATCAGCATGGCCTCGAGCGCGTCCTCGTGGCCCACGATGACCTTCTTGATCTCGCCCATCACCGCGTCCCGCAGGGCGTGCAGGGCCGCCACGTCTTCGCTCATTTCGCCTCGGCTCCGGAAGAGACCCGAGCGGAGCATAGTCGCGTTGCGCCGCGCTGGGGAGGGGCCGCGTGGAACGCGGTGCGCGAATTTTCGAGCCGTCGGGTTGGCATTTCGCGCGCTCGATCAGGTGTCTCCCAGGGCGAGCGCGAACGTGAGGTCCTGCTCGATCTTTTGGGCCCTACTGACCAGCGACTCGCCGCGCTCGAACGGACGCTCGGCGTGCTCCTCGATCTTGCGCGCGCAGCTCGCGACGCTCGCGAGCCCGGCCCGCTCGAGCCACTCTACGATCCGCTCCGGCTCGACACCGACGGCGCGATAGCGCTTGCCGAGCCGGGTGAGCGCGTGCCGGGCGAGCACTTGCAGCGCGCCGTGCTGGTCTCGGCTTTGCTCGTACATGCGCGAGAGCGCGTGCAAGTGGCTCTGTCCGCTGCGCGGCAGGTTCGCGCGCGGCGGTCGCGGCGGCCCGATGCGCGCGCTCCGAGCGAGCAGCAGCGCGAGGGCGATCAGGACCGCTTGCAGGGCCGAGAGGCCGTATCCGCGATCGCGCAGGTAGCGGATCAACGAGCGACGCTCCCCCATGCCCAGGTGGTACTCGTCGAACCAGACCGGGCCCGGGGGCGCGAACGCCCGGAGGATGCGGGCGAGGACCACGCCTCCACCGGCCGCGAGGCTGCGGTTGTGGAGGGACTCGGGAAAGCCGAGGAGCACGACCCGGCCCCGCCCGAGCGGGGCGGTGAACCCGAGTGGACCGTACTCGCTCGCGACGAGCTCGGTGGCGTGGCTATCGACGCCGGCGCGCAGCGTGCGGGCGCGCTGGGTGTCGAAGGGGAGCGCGTGCGCCAGCGGGGCACCGCTCGGGATGGCCAGGATGTCCTGTGGCAACGTGTCGCCCTGCGGGCGCTTTGCGTCGAGCGCGGACGCGAGCCATCCGCTCTTTTCGGGATCGCGGCAGTCGGCGCGCCGATCGAACGTGAGCCCGCTGCTCTCGGGCAGGTAGTGCTCGACGCCCAACACGATCAAGAGCCCTCCCGCGTTGACCCAGCGCGCGAGCTCCTCGCGCTCGGGCCGCAGCAAAGGGCGGGTCTGGCGACCGTCGCAACCCGCGATGGCGATCAGCGTGCCCTGCTCGAGGCGGCCGATCTCGTGCCCGAGCCGCGTGGCCTGCATGCCCAGCTCCTCCACCAGCCGATACAGCGCCAAGGTGCCCTCGGGGCCCGCGCCGTGGCTGGAGAACGGCGCCGAGAAGCGACCGCGCCGTGAGACGCGCACCGTGAACAGGACCAGGCTGCCCACGAAGAGCCCCGCGAGCACGAACCAACCGAGCCGTCGCCACGCGCTCATCCCGCGAGCTCCATGGTCGGAGCGTCGCCGGGCGCGGCGAGCGCGCGCGCGAGCTCGAGGCAGCGTTGAAAGCGCTCGCGGTCGAGCGCTCGCTGACCGTAGTGGACCGCGTCGAAGGTGCGCGTGAGCTCCGCAAACAGGGCGCGCTCGGCGCGTCCCTTGAGCTGCCGCAGGTATTGTCCGTTGCTGCGCTCGGGGGCGAGCTGCAACAGGTCCTTGCGGGCGAGCCCCACCAGCGCGCCCAGGTAGAGGGCGCGCAGCGCTTCGCGCGGATCGTCGGCGAACAGACGCTGGGCGTCGGCGAAGTGGTCGTCGGCGGCGCGCTCGAAGGGATCGTCTCGCGCCGGGGCAGCGTCTCCCGTGCGCGTGACGCGGTGCGCGCCGCCGAAGAACGAAAGCCGGGCGAGCGCGATCATCAGGAGCACCACGGCGAGGGTCAGAAAGAACGCGGCGCCGGGCAACTCGGCGCCGCGAAAGGCGCCGGAGGGCGACTTCTCCGAGGGGGCGTCCAGATCCGCGAACCAGCGAGCGAACAGCTCCGCGAGCCAGCGCTGAAGCGCTCCTTTGCCGTCGATGTCCCAGCGCTCGTCTGGGAACTCCGCGAACTCGGGTTCGGCCAGGATCTGCTCCACGCGCGCCTCGATGGTGGCGTCGCGGGCGAGCGCGCGCTGGCAGGGCTCATCGCAGGCCTGTTCGAGTTGCTCTGCTTCGCTGGTCTCCGCCTCGGCGGGCTCGACCGCGCTTGCAGGAAAGAGATCGGGCTGCTCGGCCGCCGCGACCTCGGGGACCGCGAGCAGGAGACAAACCAAGAGCCCCATGCGCGCGCCCGCGCCGCCTTCCCGCGGCTGCACGGCGCGGTGGACCAGCGCGCGCACGCCCGCGCCGCCGCGCTCGAGCTCGGCCTGCACGTACAGGAGCGACGAGAGCGCGGCGCGTACCGGTTCGAGCAGCACCAGCGCAAAGGCGACGACGCTCAACAGCATGAAGTGGTTTTGCGGCGACACGAACGCCCGCACGGTCGATAGGTCGAGCCCCAGGGCGGTCTGCGCCAGCGTCACCGCGAGCATCACCACCGCGCCCACGTTGAACGCGATCGCCAGCGCGCCGAGCAGCAAGAAGAGCTCGCACACGATGGCCTGACCCCGCTGACCTTCGCAGTGGAGGATGGCGGCCTTGAACGTGCGTATCCCGGTGGTCTCGCCGCTCGCGTCGATCACGGCGAGCCAGCTCGGCGCGATGGCTGCGCGCACGCACCACAGCGGCAGGAGCGCCGGCAAGAGCCACGGGTCCACGCGGATCAGCACCACCGCCGGCCACAACCAGAACCACAGCTCGAAGCCGACCCACAGGGCCGCGCGCACCATCGAGGCGCGCGAGGCGAGCGCGCCGTGCACCCCGCTCTGCGCGAGCTCGTGCTGCGCCCTGCGCCCGGCCCAGCGTCCGAGCACCACGGCGCGCGCAGCGAACCCCGCGACCAGGGCGCACGCGAACACGGGGCGCAGCGCGCGCACGCCCTCCACGCGCTCGAGATAATAGAGCGAGAGCACGAGCCAAGCGAGCAAGGCACCAGGGACGCACGCGCGCGCGATCTCCGAAAGCGGCTGGGCGCGCGCGAGCTCGATGGCGTGATCGAGCGTCTCGAGCGCGCCGCGCCGCTTGAACGGGGCGTTCATGGCGCAGAGCTTCCCGGCAAGAGCACCTCCAACATGCCCCATGCGAGCAGCGACAGCAGGGTGAACCCTGCGGCGATCGCGAGCGTGGAAGGAACGCGGCCCTGGCGCGCGCGCTTTCGCCCCTCGGCAACTTCGTGGCCCATCTTCGACAGGCACGTCCGACAATGATTGATACCGTCGAGCTTGGTGATGCAGTCGGTGCAGAACGCCTGAGAACAGCGCATACAGACGCCCACTGCCTCACGCAGAGGATGGCGACTGCAGGTGGCGGAGGGGCCGACCATGACGCGCCCATGCTACCACCTGGATGCGGCGCGCCGGGCGGCTAAGCTTTCGTGGTCGGTTCACGTTCCCGTTCGCGCTCGCCGAGGCCGCCATGAAGCAGCTCCTCCTCCTCAAAGTCGGCCACACGTTCGAGCACATCGCTGCCCAGCGCGGGGACTACGACGCGTGGTTTCACGCGCACCTGGGCGGGGCGGACGGAACCCTCGCGGTGCATCACATCGACCGCGGCGAGCCCTTGCCGGAGCGCTTCGACTACGCCGGCATCGTGGTCACCGGGAGCTTCGCCATGGTGACCGACCGCGAGCCCTGGAGCGTGGCGGCGGCGGCGTATCTGCGCGAGGCCGTGCAGCGGGCCGTGCCCACGTTGGGAGTCTGCTACGGGCATCAGCTCTTGGCCGATGCTTTCGGCGGGGAGGTCGCGGACAACCCGCGCGGGCGGCATGGAGGCACGGCCACCGTCCAGCTCGGCCCCGAGGCCGCGCGCGATCCGCTGTTCTCGGGCCTCCCGCCCACGCTGCGCGTGCACGTGAGTCACCGTCAGAGCGTGATCGCGCTCCCACCCCAGGCCACGCTGCTCGCGAGCTGCGCGGCCGATCCCCACCATGCGTTTCGCCTCGGCGAGCTCGCCTGGGGCGTGCAGTTTCACCCGGAGTTCGACGCCTGGGTGACGCGCGAGTACGTCGCGGCGCGGCGCGAGGCCTTCGTGGCGGAGGGGCATGATCCCGACGCGTTGATGGCCGCCGTGGAAGAGAGCGAAGACGGCGGGCGCATCCTCTCCCGGTTCGCACGTCTGGTGCGCTGAGCGACGGGTCCCCTACTTTTTTCGTCGAACGCGCTCGAGCGCGATGGCCAAGGAGGCCTCCGCTTCGTTGCCCACCGTGTATGCGGTGGGCCAGCCTTCGCCCCGGATCGGGACGACGTCCGAGAGGTGCTGACGGATGCGCCAGACATCCTCGGCGGTGCCGCGCGCCGCGAAGTAGCGCAGCGCGATCACGCGGTTCCACCAGAACACCGAGTGCATCTTCTCGCCGAGCTGGCGAAGCAGGGAGAAGTCCGCAGGAAAGCGGTTCACGCGCGCGCTGTAGGCGTCGATCTCGGACTTGGCGTAGTTCTGGTTCCACTGCCTCGGCAGGGCGCGGAAGAAGGCCTGGAGGGACTGGGCGCCTCCGATCTCGAGCAAGAGCTCGGCCGACTTCTGGCGCAGGGCCTGGTGCAACGGATCGCTGGTGAGGATGAGCAGCGAGGGCACGAGCTCGCGTGATTGGCTTTCTCCGGCGCGCGTGATGGCGAGCTCGCGCAGGCTCACGGGGGTCTTGTCGTCCAGCGCGAGCTTGAGCAGCGTCGGGAGGTAGCCGGCCTCGACGTGCCCTTCGAGCAGGGTGAAGGCCAGCTTGCGCTCGGCCAGCTCGTAGCTGCCGTTCTCTGCGATCGCGAGCAGGCGCGCCCTGGCCGCGGGCTGGTCCGCGAAGCGTCCGAGCGCGGGCAAGAGGCGCTTTTGGATCGCGTCGACGCGGCGCGCCTCGATCTGCGCGTCGATCAGGCTGGAGTCGGTGTTGGGCGCGAAGGCTCCCTCGTGTCGGAGCTGGTCCTCGATCACGCGGCGCTGGCGCGGGGTGCGCCACTCGCCTTCCACGGAGACCAGGCGCGCGGCCGCGCTGGCGCGCGTCGGGGCATCGGCGCGGGCATCGATGATCTTGAGGAGGCGCTCGAGGTTGCGCGGCGTCTCCTGCGCCTTGAGCGCGTGCACGAGCACCGGTGCGGAGTGGAAGCCCACGCGCTCGGCCACGGCTTCGAGGGAGTACACGCCGCGGTCGGCGCGCAGGTCGAGGTCGTCGACCATCCAACTCAAGAGCTCCTCTCCGAGCTCGCTGCGCTCGCGCTCTCCGAGCAACGGCAAGAGCTCGACCCCAGCGTCCTTGGCGCGCAGGGCCGTGCTCGAGGGCGCGTGGTTGCGCCCGGTGAGCATGCGGCTGACGAGGCCTGCCTGGAACGTGGGCACGATCTCGTTGCGCGCCGCGCCCGAGAGCTTGCGCAGGTCCTTGAACAGGGCGGCACGGCCGTCGAGGTCCGTGCGCTCGAGGTCGAGCAGGTTCAGCGCGGCGTCGGCGCGCAGGCGGGAAGGGCGGTTTCCGTCGAGCAGGATGGCGCGCAGCTTCTCGGGGCCGGTGGCGGTGGTCTGAAACGCCCGCAGATCGCGCTCGTCGAGGGAGCAGCCGCCGACGGCGGGAGAGAGCACGAGGGCGCACAAAAGCCCGAGCGGAAAGACGTGCACGCGCGGCATCACCTGCCCGCTCTTATCGCGGGTGCGGCCGAAATGAAAGTCGCGGCGGCTCATCGCGCGCCCTCGCCGGTGATCAGCCCCGAGAAGTGGGGGCCGAGGTTGTTCCACTCGTACGCGCGGGCGGTGTCCCGCGCACGGGCAGCGAGGCGCCTCCGCTCGCTGCGATCGCGCTGCAGGCGTGAGAGCGCGTCCCGGATCTCCGCGCTGCTGCCGGGGCTCACCAAGAAGCCATTTACGCCGTGCTCCACCACGTCGGGGAGGCCGCCGCTCTGGGTGGCGATCACCGGCAGCCCCGCCTGCATGGCCTCGAGCACGCTGGTGGGCATGCCCTCCGTGCGCCCGCTCGCGAGCGGCACCGAGGGCAGCACGAACGCGTCCGCGGCGCTCAGCCAGGCTTCCTTCTCGGCCCCCACCACGCGCCCCACGAAGCGCACCTGGGCCCCGCGCGAGCGCGCCCGCTGCGCGAGCGCCTCGCGCATGGGCCCCTCTCCCGCGATCACCAGCTCGATGTCCGCGAGGCCCGCCACCGCGTCGATGGCGTGCTCGAGGCCCTTGATGGGCACGAGTCTGCCCAAGCTGAGCACGGTGAAGCGCTCGAGCCCGAGTCGCGCGCGGAGCGCTCTGCGCGCGCCCCCGGGGGTGGGCGCCGCCCCTTCGTCGATGCCCATCGCGCACACGTGCATGCGCGCGCCCTGCTCGGCGCGCTCGAGCGGATCGAGCAGCGCCGAAAAGCGCCGGCGCAGCTCCCGCGAGCTGAACACCATGGCGCTGGCGCCGCGCACCAAGCGCCGCGCCAACAATGCACGACCCGGCAGGCGCTCGAGCAGCGACACGTCCGCCGAGTGTAGCACCGAGAGGTGTGGCCGCGCGCCGCGCACCAGCGCAGCCGCGAGCGCGCAGGGCAGGGCCCAGTGGCTGACCAGGGCGTCCCAGCCCGAGACGCGCGCCGAAGCGTGCGCGAGCAGGCTCAGCGAGAAGGGGCCGAGCCCCAGAAACGCCCGCGGATCCAGGCGCAGGTTGTCGAGCACGCCGGCTCCGTAGAACGTGCGCTCGAGCGCGCGTGGCCGCAGGTAGGGCACCCACGTCAGCTCGACGTTCGCGTCCATGCTCGGCTTCTCGAGCCGCTCGGGCGGCTCGGGCGCCAGCACCTCCACGCGGTGACCTTGCTCCGAGAGCGCGCGCGCGAAGCCCAGCACGAAGCTGCCCGCGACGTCACCTGCGAAGCGCGGAAAACCCGTGGTCAAGAGCCCGATCCGCATGGGCTTCGCCTCTTAGTTCTGGCTCGTGCCCGGCAAGGCGGAGCGCTCCGCCTCGGCCGGGTGCCCGAGCAAGCGGCCCAGCAAGGATCCGCGCAGAACGCGCCGCACGAAGACGCGGCCGAGCACGAAGGGCACCACGCCCAGGGCGTGCCGCAGCCCGACACCGCTGATCTCGTCGGCGTACACGGGGCGCACGATCACGTCTTGCACCCGCATGCCCCGCTCGGCCAACATGCCGAGCAGGTCGTTGGGATAGCCGTAGCGGGGCCACAGCGCATCGAGCGGCAAGCGCGCGGCTGCGGCCCGTGAGATGGCGGTGTAGCCGCACTGTGAGTCGCGCACCTTGATGCCGGTGACCACCCGCGTGAGCCAGCTGAGCACGCTGTTTCCGAGCCAGCGCGCAAGGGGCATGTTCCTTCGTGCTTCGGGAAAGGAGAGCCGGTCGCCCTTCACGTAGTCCGCGTCGCCGCGGAGCACGGGGGCGAGCACCCGCGACAGGTCTGCCGGATCCATCTGGGCGTCGCCCGCCATCACCGCGCAGACCACCGCGCCGCGCGCGAAGGCCACGCGATAGCCTTCGACGATGGCCGCGCCCACGCCCCGGTTCTCTGGAAGACGTACGATCGCGACGCGCGGGTCGCGGGCTGCGAGCGCCGCCTCGTGCGTGCCGTCCTCGCTTCCGTCGTCGACCACGACGACGGTGTCCACGAAAGCTGGGACCCTCGAGAGGGTGCGCCCGATCAGGCGCGCCTCGTTGTAGGCCGGGACGACGACCGCGACCGGGGATGCAGCGGGAGCCTCGGGACGCGCGTCCGTTCGCGCGCGGCTCTCGCGGTGCTCGGAGAAGGACGGTACATTCATTCGACGGTGACTGTCTTGGCTAGATTGCGCGGCTGGTCCACGTCCGTACCCTTGAGATCGGCCACGTAGTACGAGAACAGCTGCAGCGGCAAGACCGTCAAGAATGGCGTGAGCTCCTCTTCCACCAGGGGAACCTGCACGAGCTCGTGGCTCTCGTGGCGCGCGAGGTCGTCGCCCTCGCTGGCGATGGCGATGATCTTGGCCTCGCGCGCGCGCGCTTCCTGCAGGTTGCTCATGCTCTTCTCGTAGTGGCGATCCTTGGGCAGGATCACCAGCACGGGCACCTGGGCATCGAGCAGCGCGATGGGCCCGTGCTTCATCTCGCCCGCGGCGTAGCCCTCGGCGTGCACGTAGGACACCTCCTTGAGCTTCAGCGCGCCCTCGAGCGCGATCGGGAACGAGAGACCGCGCCCCAAGAACAGCACGTCGCGGGCATCGACATAGTGCTTGGCGATGTTGGCCACGAGCTGTCGCGTGCCGAGCACCACCTCGTTCATCTGATGCGGGATCTTCACGAGCCCTTCCAGCAGCTTGGCCGCGCGCTCCTTCTCGAGCGTGCCGCGGCGCCGGCCCACGTACACGCTGAGCATGAACAGGGCGGCCAGCTGGGTGGTGAAGCACTTGGTGGAGGCCACGCCGATCTCGGGGCCCGCGTGCGTGTAGAAGCTCGCGTCGGCCTCCCGCGGGATGGCGCTCCCGATCACGTTCGCGATGGCGAGCACCTTGGCGCCCTTCTTCTTGGCCTCGCGCACCGCGGCGAGCGTGTCGCTGGTCTCGCCCGACTGGCTCACCGCCACGATCAGATCGCCTTCGCCGACGATGGCGTCGCGGCTGCGGAACTCGCTGGCGAGCTCCACCGTGGCCTGCACCTTGGCGATGCCCTCGAGGAAGTAGCGCCCGGCCATGGCCGCGTGATGGCTCGTGCCGCAGGCGAGCAGGTAGACGCGCTTGATGCTGCGCGTGAACTCGTCGCCGAGGCCCACCTCGGTCGCATGGATATCGGCGTTCTCGAGGTCGAGGCGCCCGCGCAGCGTGTCCTCCATGGCGCGCGGCTGCTCGTGGATCTCCTTGAGCATGAAGTGCTTGAAGCCGCCCTTCTCGGCGGCGGTCGGCGACCAGTCGATGCGGCGCGGGGCGCGCTCGACCGGCTTCCCATCCGTCTTCGTCAGTCGGAGCGCGCCCTGCTCGAGCACGGCGAGCTCGCCGTCCTCCATGATGATCACGTCGCACGTGAAGGGCAGGAGGGCCGGGATGTCGCTGGCGCACATCACCGAGCCGTCTTCACAGACCCCGAGCACGAGCGGCGAGGCATCCTTGGCCACCACCACGCGGCCCGGCTCGGCCTCGCTCATGACCGCGATCGCGTACGCGCCGTGCACCTGCGCGAGCGCGCGACGCGTGGCCTGCTCGAGCCCATGGCCGGCCTGAACCTCCAGGTGGACGAGGTGCGCGACCAGCTCGGTGTCCGTGTCGCTTGCGACGTTCTGCCCCTGCTCCTTGAGCCGGGCCCGCAGCGCCAGGTGGTTTTCGATGATGCCGTTGTGCACGACCACGACGCCCCCGACCATGTGCGGGTGCGCGTTGACCTCGGAGGGGCGGCCATGGGTGGCCCAGCGGGTGTGACCGACCCCGCTTGTGCCCTTGAGCGGCCTCTGCTCGAGCGCCTTCTCGAGGTTGCGCAGCTTGCCCACCGCGCGCACGACCTCGATGTTCTTTCCGTTGTGGAGCGCGAGACCCGCGGAGTCGTAACCGCGGTATTCGAGACGGCGAAGCCCATCCAAGAGCAGGGGGGCACAGGCCTCTGGGCCAACGTACCCTACGATTCCACACATAACGCCTCCATCGGGGGCTGGACTATAGCCCAGCTCCCCGGAGGCGCGTGGAAAGCCGCTTCATTCTCGCGCGCGGGGTGGGCGAGGCGCGTTACTGCTGGGCCGCCGGTACCGCGGGCGTGGGCTGCGGTGCCGGAGCGTTCGTGGTGGGAGGTGTGGCCGGAGGCGCAACGGGGACCGAGGGGCCCTCGGCCGGGGGCGGCGGGGTGGGCGCGCTGGTCGGCGCGGGAGCGGACGCGGCGGCGGGCGGGGTGGGCGAGCGCAGCGGCGCGCCGCTGACATCGACCACCGAGACAGGACCGAACTTCTCGAGGACCGGCACGACCTCTGCGGCCTTGCCGACGACGATGACCACCTCGCGATCCGAATGGATGTACGTCTGGGCCGCCTTCAGCGCTTCCTGCGGGGTGACCTTGCGGATGTTCGAGCGGAAGTGGTCCCAGTAGTCGTCCGGCAGGTTGAACGTGCGCAGATCCGAGACCAGCTCCGCGATCCGGTCGTTGGTCTCGATCTGGAGCGGGAACGAGTCGGCGAGGAAGCGATGCGCGTCCTCCAGCTCCCGCTGAGGAGGGGCCTCCTTCACGATCCGCCCGAGGTGCTCGAAGAAGGCCTCCATGGCCTCTCCGGTGACCTGGGTGCGCACCGCGGCCGATGCCCGGATCGCGCCCACGTCCACCGTCTCGTCCAGCCGTGAATAGGCGCCGTAGGTGAGGCTGCGCTTCTCCCGCAGGTCCATGAACAGGCGCGACGCGGCGGAGCCACCGAGGACCTGATTGGCCACCATCAGGGGGATGAAGTTGGGGTCGCCGCGCTTGAGCGCGAGGTTCGCGATCACGATCTGCGACTGCACGGAGGCGGGGCGATCGACGACGATGATCTCACGGCCCTGGCGCGCCGGGGGCGCGGCGTAGGCCGGCTTGTTCACGGTCTGCTTCGCCCACTTGCCGAACAGACGCTCGGCAGACGTCTTGACCTGCTCGGGCGTGACGTCACCCACCACCACCAGGAACGCGTTGTTGGGGGCGAAGTGGGCCTTGTGGAAGGCGAGCAGGTCCGAGCGCTTGAGCTTCTTGACGGCCGCCTCGTCGGTGTCGATGCGCGCGTAGGGGTGCTCGCCGTAGAGGGCCTTGTGGAGCTCACGCCGGGCCAGCCAGTTGGGCTTGTCCATCTTGAGCCTGAGCTCGTCGAGCGTGCGCTTCTTGAGCTTGTCGAGCTCCTTCTGATCGAGCGCGGGCGTGAGCGCGGCCTCGGCCACCAACGAGAGCGCGGCGTCGAAGTGCTCGCTCATGGCGTTCATCGTCACCCGCATGGTCTCCTGACCCGCGTTGGTGTTCAGGTGCGCACCCAAGAACTCCACGGCTTCGGCGAACGCGGCCGAGCTCTTCTTCTTGGTGCCTTCCTTGAGCATGTCCGCGAGCAGCCTCGCGGTGCCGGGGAGGGCGGCCGGGTCCGCCGCGCTGCCGCTCTGGATCACGAGCTCCATGCTCACGACGGGCAGCTGGGACGTTTGGACCACGTCGAGCGTGAGCCCGTTCTCGAGCGTGATGTGGTGGATCTCCGGGAACGCGATGTCGCGCGGCGCCGCGGACTTGGGCGGCTCCTGCTTCTCGGGCTGACTGGGTTCGACGGCGAGCGTGGTGGCGCCCTCCAGAGGCGCGCTCGGGGTGGCTGGGGCGGGCTTGGGAGCGCTCGCGCAGGCCGCCGAGAGGAGCGCCACGCCGAGACCAAAGAGGCCGTTCTTCACGACGAAACCTCGGTTAGAAAGGGCGTTGAGTTTCACTGGGCGGCTCCTTGGGGGGCCTTCTGGGCCGGGTTCGTGACCACGTCGAGGATGGTGCGACTTTGGGGGGCGAAGTAGCGGCCCGCGACGCGCTTGATGTCGTCGTTGCTGACCGCGAGGTATTGGTCGAGCTCGGTGCGCAAGAGCTCGGCGTTGCCGAAGTACAGCTCGTACTGTCCGAGCATCAGCGCGCGCGCGAGCGAGGACGAGAGCCCGAACACGAACATGCTGCGCATGCGGTTTTTGGCCTTCTCGAGCTCGCGTGGGGTCAGGCCGCTCTTGGCGATCTTCTCGAACTCGTTGAAGATCACCTGGCGTGCGGGCTTCGGACTCTTGCCCTCAGCCATCACCGCCCAAAACGAGAACAGGTCCGGACCGCGGCGTGAGTCGGTGCCCACGTGAAGGCTCGAGAGCAGCTCGCGCTTCTTGATCAGCTCCTGGTACAGGCGCGACGACTCACCGTCTCCGAGGGCCATCGCCAACAGATCCAGCGCGTAGTGATCGGGATCGCGCGCCGGTGGGATGTGATAGGCGATGTGAAAAGCGGGCAGCTGCGCCAGCTCGTCCACCATGGACTCGACGCGCTCCTCGGTCTGCGGCGTGAGCGGGCCGGGCTCGTAGGCCGGGCGGTTGCGCGGGCGGATGTCTCCGAAGTGCTTCTTGACCAAGGCCAGCGCCTCGTCGGGGTCGAAGTCGCCCACCAGCGTGAGCACCGCGTTGTTGGGCGCGTAGTAGGCGTCGAAGAACTCCTGAACCGCCGAGAGCGGCGCGTTCTCCAGGTCCTTCATGTCCCCGATGGTGGAGTGTGCGTACGGCCAGTAGTCCTGGTAGGCGAGCTCGTTGATGCGCAGCCAAGACTTCGCGTAGGGCTGGTTGTCGTAGCTCTGGCGGCGCTCCTCCATCACGGTCTGGCGCTGGTTCTCGAAGTTCTCCTGCGTGATGGCCAGAGACCGCATGCGATCGGCTTCGAGCCACACGCCGAGCTCGAGCTCGTTCGAGGGCAAGGTCTCGTAGTAATTCGTGCGATCCGCGCTGGTGGTGCCGTTCATCTGGCCACCGCGGTTGAGGATGAGCTGGAAGTGCTCGCCCTTGCCCACGTTCGCCGAGCCCTGGAACATCATGTGCTCGAACAGGTGGGCGAAGCCGGAACGCCCGCGCACCTCGTTGCGCGAGCCGACGTCGTAGTACACCGAGATGCCGACGATCGGGATCGTGCGATCGGGGCTCAGCACCACGCGCAGGCCGTTGTCCAAGGTGTGCCGAACGATCGGCAACGCGGAAAGCGTGCTCTGTTTGGGGGCCTCTTCGCTCGCGCCCGCCTGCGCCGACGTGGTCGTCACCTGCGGAGGGACGGCCGGCTGATCAGGCTTCGTTTCTTGCGCCCGCGCCGACGAAAAGCCGCCGATGGCCGCGGGGAGTACGACCGAGAGCGAGAGCGCGACACCGAGCTTGGTCGATGCCGGCGCGAGCGCTCGCAAGCGCGTGAGGAACCCATTATTCGTCATGCAATGACCTCAGAACGTTGTGAGAGAGGCGGAGCGCGAATACCATGCTCTTCCGGCTCGAGCACCACAACGCATCGATCTGGTGGGAGATTCCGCGCGTCCGGCGTCTTCCGGGACAATCGCCGTGCACTGAACAGATGACCATAGGTGGCTGATGACCGCGGCAGTACTCTCGATCGGTACGGAACTCACCCGAGGTGAGCTCATCAACAGCAACGCGGCTTGGCTCGGGGAGCAGCTCACGGAGCTCGGCTTCGAGGTGCGAGAGCACGCGACGGTCGACGACGACGTGCAACGCATCGCCGAGGTCGTGAAGCGGCTCAGTCAGGAGCACAGCATCATCGTCTCCACCGGCGGTCTGGGCCCGACCACCGACGATCTCACCACCGAGGCGGTCGCCAAGGTGCTCGGTGTTCCGCTCGTGCGAGACCACGCATCCTACGAACGGATCGCGGAGTTCTTCGCCTCGATCGGCCGCACCGTGGCGGCGAGCAACGAAAAGCAAGCCGACTTCCCCGAGGGCGCGAGCGTGCTCATGAACGAGCTGGGTACGGCGCCCGGCTTCAGCGTGAACGTCGGCAAGGCGCAGCTGTTCGTGATGCCCGGCGTACCGCGCGAGATGAAGCACATCTTCGGCGAGCGCATCGTGCCCCGCATCGCGCACCTCGGCGAGCGGCGCAGCCACCAGATCCATCTGCGCACCTTCGGCTTGCCCGAGTCTCAGCTGGGCGATGCGCTCGCCGGGGTCGAGGCGCAGTTTCCCGGGCTCACCCTCGGCTACCGCGCGGGCTATCCCGAGATCGAGCTCAAGCTCCTGGCTCGCGCCGAGAGCGCGCGGGCAGCCGAGGCGTTGGCCGAGCGGGCGCGCGGGGAGGTGATGCGGCGCGTGGGCGACGCGGTGTTCGGCGGTCGGGACGACAGCTTCGCGGGCGCGGTCGGGCGCACGCTGCGCGATCGCGGGCTCACGCTCGGCGTGGCGGAGTCGTGCACAGGGGGGCTGGTGGGGGCCATGCTCACGAGCGTACCGGGCTCGAGTGATTACCTCTTGCTCGACGCGGTGGTCTACGCGAACGCGGCCAAGAGCAGCGTGCTCGGCGTCAGCGACGAGACGCTGCGCGCCTATGGGGCCGTCAGCGAGGAGACCGCGACCGCGATGGCGCGCGGCGTGCTGCGGGTCTCGGGCGCCGACCTGGCGGTGTCGATCACGGGCATCGCCGGGCCGGGCGGAGGCACCGATGAAAAGCCGGTGGGCACCGTGTGGATCGCGGTAGCCTCGAAGGAGGGCGCCATGTTTGCGCGCCACTTCCGCATGCGGGGCGACCGCGACCGCATCCGCTCGCTCAGCGCGTACACCGCGCTCAAGCTGGTCCAGAAGCTGGCCCTCGGCCGCGAGCCCTAGCTCGCGCGCCCTGCGCGTTGAGCCCGACGCCAAACGCGAGGCTATAATTCTCAGATGCGAACGCTCCTCGCCGTCCTTCTGCCCTTCTTGCCCATCGTGGCCTGCGCGAATGCGGGTTCGAACGCAGGTGCCTCCGGGTCGAAGCAGAGCTCTCCGCTCGAGGGCGCGTCGCTGGTGATCGACGTGCGGTCACCGGAGGAGTGGGCGGGCGGACATCTCGAGGGCGCCACATTGATTCCGGTGGGCGAGCTCGAGGCGCGCATGGACGAGGTGGAGCGCGCGCTCGCCGACGACAAGACCAAGAAGATCGTGACCTATTGTCGCTCGGGACGGCGCTCCGAGATCGCGAAGCGAATGATCGAGCAATACGGCTTCAGCAACGTGGTGAACGGTGGAGGCTACGAGCAGCTGAGGTGAGCCGAGCCCTCGCGTGAGGGGGATCTGGCCCTTGTACGGAGGAGCGCTCCTGCCTGCAGGAAGGGCGCGCAGATCGCTGGGGCGCCCGTTCTGTGCAGGGGGCATTCGAGGCTCCCTCGAACGCGGACAGTTCTAGTCAAATGTCTGCAATTTCCATGACTTGAGCCGCTTTCCCGAGCCCCGCGCGGGCCCTTTGCCGCCAAAATCTCAATCCGCGTACTGTACAAACGAGCACGTATGCTGCAGAGTCTGCTCTCACCACCGGGGAGCGAGCGTTCGCGACCTGTATAAGGCTTTCCGATTTGCTCGCTCTGGGCGCGAGCCAACACGAGGAACTGGGGATGCAGAAAGACGCAAATCGCGAAAAGGCGCTCGAGCTCGCGCTCGGCTCGATCGAAAAGCAGTACGGCAAGGGCGCCATCATGCGCCTCGGGACGAGCGAGCAGAAGGCGGATGTGCCCGTGATCTCCTCGGGCTCCACCTCCCTCGACATTTGTCTCGGCGTGGGCGGCTATCCGCGCGGCCGCATCATCGAGATCTTCGGGCCGGAATCGAGCGGTAAGACCACGCTCACGTTGCACGCCATCGCCGAGTGCCAGCGCGCGGGAGGCATCGCAGCCTTCATCGACGCGGAGCACGCACTCGACATCGGCTACGCCAAGAAGCTCGGCGTCAACGCCGATGAGCTCCTGGTGTCCCAGCCCGATCACGGCGAGCAGGCGCTCGAGATCGCCGACATGTTGGTGCGCTCCGGCGCGGTCGACTTGGTGATCATCGACTCGGTGGCCGCCCTCGTGCCCAAGGCCGAAATCGAAGGCGAGATGGGCGACAGTCACGTGGGCCTGCAGGCGCGCCTGATGAGCCAGGCCTTGCGCAAGCTCACCGCCACGGTGCACAAGTCGAACACCACGCTGGTGTTCATCAACCAGATCCGCATGAAAATCGGGGTCATGTTCGGCTCGCCCGAGACCACCACCGGCGGTAACGCGCTCAAGTTCTACTCGTCGATCCGCCTCGATATTCGCCGCGTCGGCTCCATCAAGGTGGGTGAGGACGTGATCGGCAACCGCACGCGCGTGAAGGTGGTGAAGAACAAGATGGCGCCGCCGTTCATGAACTGCGAGTTCGACATCATGTTCGGCCGGGGCATCAGCCGCTCGGGCGATGTGCTCGATCTGGCCACCGAGTTGAAGCTGATCGACAAGTCGGGGGCTTGGTACAGCTACTCGGGTGAGCGCATCGGTCAGGGCCGTGACAACGTCAAGACCTACCTCGAGGAGCATCCGCAGATGCTCGACGAAATCGAGCGCAAGGTGTTCGAGGCCAAGGGGCTCACGCACAGCAAGCCCGCGCCGGCAGCGGCACCAGAAGAGAAGCAAAATGGGGCGTCCAAGAAGGAGAAGGCCCGCCCGCAAGCCTGACGGGCTCGCCCGGCGCGGCCTCGCGTGCTCTCTTTCGGGCGTGCTTCGGGGCCTTCTTCTCATCGCGCTCACTCTCTGTTTCGCGTGTGCCACCAAACCGGCGCCGGCTGCCGTGCGCGCCACGCCCGAGACCCACGTGGGGCCGCTCTCCCATCTGGTGACCCCCGGGGCCTCGCTGGTGTTGGTGGCGCAGCCCAAGCTGCTCGCCGAGTCCGCCGCCATGCGTTCACTTTGGCGCTCGATGGTCTTCGAGGATCGCGAGCGCGAGTTCGTGGCGCGTACGGGCGTGGAGCCGTTCGAGGTGACGGAGTTGGTGGTGCTCGAGGTCCCGCCCGCGGGCTACGTGCTGATGGCCCGCGGTCCGTTCATCGCCGACGAGGTGGTTCGGCGCGCCGGGGCGCGCATTGCCGTGTTGGACGTGACGAGTGATGCCCCCGTGGTGCGGCGCGAAGGCTTGCGGGGCGACGGTCGCTACGCGTACGTGGCTCTCGACACCCATGCCATGCTCGCGGCCAAGGACACTCCACCCGAGCTGATCGGGGAGATCCTCCTGCGCGCGCGCGATCCGAAGGCACCGAGCGCCTTCGATGCCTCCGATGCGCACGCGCTGGAGAGCGCGCACGCGGGAGCGCCCCTCATGGTCTTTCAACTCGCGCCCATCCCGTTTCAGCCCGGCACCCCCATCGCGCTCCTGTTCGCGCGCCAGCGCGCGCTCGCGGTGGCGGTTCGGCCCAGCGGGACGCAGCTCGCGATCTCCGTGGACTTACGAGGGGAATTTCCGCCCGGCGCGGAACAAAACTTTCGCACCCTGGTGAGCAGCATCGGAAAGGAGCCCCTGGGGGCGAGCCTTGGCCTTTCCGCGGTCGCGCAGACCATGGGGGTGCGTCTGGACGAGCAGGGGGTGCTGCTCACGGCGAGCCTCGAGAGCGCGGCGATCGAGGGCACGTTGAAGCTGATGTTCGCCAGGGAAATACGCGAGCTATTCGAGTAGCGCGCGTCGCCGCTGGCGGGGGGCACGGCAGGTCGCGTGGGGGGACGTCCTCTGCTACACCCCGGCGGCCATGTCGAAGCGGAACGGCAGCCCCTTCCAAGTCGGCGACCGTGCGGTGTATCCCGCCCATGGAGTCGCGGAAGTCGTCGCCATCGAGAGTAGGGAGATCGCGGGAGCCCACAAGGACTTTTACGTCCTCAAGGTGTTGCATTCCGAGATGAAGCTGATGATCCCGGTAGACGGCGCGGATCGCGCCGGGCTGCGCGCGATTGTCAGCGCCGAGGCGGCGAAGCAGGTGTTCGACGTGCTGCGCTCGGCCGAGGTCGCCGTCAAGCCCGGCCCCTGGAACCGACGCTTCCGCGAGTACACGGAGCTGGTGAACAGCGGCAGCTTGCTCGAGGTCGCCAAGGTGTTCCGCGATCTCTGGCGCATCCGGCCCGATCGCGAGCTTTCGTACGGCGAGCGGCGCCTGTTGGAGCAGAGCAAGACGCTGCTGGTTGCCGAGCTCGCGCTCGCGCAGAGCCAGGAGCAGACCGCGGTGGAGTCCGCGCTCGAAGGGGCCGTGGGCAAGGCCTGAACGCCGAGCAGTCGTGGAGATCAGCATGGATCTGAGTTGGCTCAAGCGCGACGAGCAAGGGCTCGTCACGGTGGTGGTTCAAGACCGGCTCACCGGCATGGTGCGCATGGTGGCGCACGCCAGCGACGAAGCGGTGGCGGCCACGTTGAGCACGCGCATCGGGCATTTTTACAGCCGCTCCCGCGAGAAGCTCTGGAAGAAGGGGGAGGAGAGCGGGCACCTCTTGCACGTGCATGAGGTCTGGGCGGACTGCGACGCAGATTGCCTGGTGTACTTGGTGGATCCCGAGGGGCCGAGCTGCCACACCGGGAGCGAGACCTGCTTCTTCACCCGGGTCGAGGCCGACGGCTCGCGTGCGTCGCAGCCAAAAGCGCACGCAGCGCCCGTGTTTCCCCGGCTGTGGCGGGAGCTCGAGGTGCGCCGCGACGCGCCCGCCGAGCGCAGCTATACGCGTTCGCTGCTCGACAAGGGCGCGACCAAGATCGCCGCGAAGATCCGCGAGGAGGGCGACGAGCTGGCCCGCGCGGTGGAGGGCGAGAGCGACGAACGGGTGGTCAGCGAGAGCTCGGACGTCATCTATCACCTGCTGGTCGGGTTGCTGTTCAGGCGGCGTACCTTGCGGGATGTACAGGCAGAACTGGCGCGGCGCTTCGGGGTCAGCGGGCACGACGAGAAGGCTTCCCGCGCCAAGTGAGGGCGCGCCCAGGGGCATTGGGCGGCCCACGTTCTCCGAGGGCTCCATTGGACCGTGCGAGGTCGCTCCGGCATGATCGCGGGCCATGAGGCTCGCCTGTCGGCTCCCATTCGTGGCACGGCTTCCGTGAGCCCCGCTGCCTGGGCTGTGGCGGAGCGGCCATGGCGCGATCGCCCGCTTCGAATCATGGAGAACCCGTGACCAAACCAGCTCAACCGGGTCCCGTGGCCGCGGTCGACCTCGGCTCCAATAGCTTCCACATGGTGATCGCGCGGGTGGTCGACGGTCACCTGCACGTGGTGGACCGGATGCGAGAGCGCGTGCAGCTCGCCGCGGGGCTGTGCGAGGACGGCAACGTGTCGGCCGAGGCCGAGGCGCGGGCGCTCGCCTGCCTCGAGCGCTTCGGGCAACGGCTGGCCGGGATGTCCGCCGATCGCGTGAGCGCCGTGGGCACCAACACCTTTCGCCAGGCGAGAAATCGCCGGGCGTTCCGGCGCAAGTGCGAGGCGGTGCTCGGCCACGAGATCGACGTGCTGCCGGGGCGCGAGGAGGCCCGCGTGCTCTTTCGCGGGGTAACGCACGATCTGCCCGCGCTGAATGGTCGCCGCCTGGTCGTCGATGTCGGCGGTGGAAGCACCGAGTGCATCCTGGGGACGGGAGCGGAGCCGCAGCGCATGGACAGCCTGCAGATGGGATGCGTGACCTATTCGGAGCGCTTCTTCCCGGACGGCAAGATCACGCGAGAACGCTTCAAGCGCGCGAGTATGACGGCCCGTCTCGAGATCGAGCCCATCCAGCGGCTCTATCGCCGAATAGGGTTTCAGGAGGTGGTCGGATCATCCGGCACCGTGACGGCCATCGAGGGCCTCTTGCGCGCGATCCCCGCGATGCAGAGCGTGCCAGGCATCACGCTCGCTGGCATCAAGCACCTGCGGGACGCGATGATCGAGCGCGGACAGTTCGACAAGCTCGACATGCCCGGGCTCTCACCGGATCGCCGCAACGTGATCGTGGGCGGCCTCGCCATCCTGCACGCGGTCTTCAAGAGCCTTGCGATCGACGGCAGCATGCGCGTTTCGAGGTCGGCGCTGCGTGAGGGGCTGCTTTTGGAGTTGGTGGGCGGGCTCGGTGACGAGGACGTCCGCGAGCGCACGGTGACGCGCCTGCGGGAGCGTTACGCGGTGGACGCGGAGCAAGCGCGCCGGGTCGAGGAGACGGCGCAGGGCCTCGCGCGTCAGCTCGAAGCGATTTGGCAGTTCAATGGACGGGAGCTGCGCATGTTGAAGTGGGCCTCCCGTTTGCACGAGATCGGCCAAGCGCTGAGCTTCTCGGGCTACCACCGTCACGGCGCGTACATCATCGCCCACTCGGACATGCCCGGCTTCAGTGAGCAGGGGCAGGCCTATCTATCGGCGCTGGTGGGCGCCCATCGTCGCAACTTCGACGCCGAGAAGCTCAGCGCGCTGCGCTTGGTGGACGGCGAGCGCGCCGTTCGTCTGGCGTCGCTGCTGCGCATCGCGGTGCGCATCAATCGCGGCCGCGACACGGTGCCCACGCCCCTCGTGCAGGCCGGCGACCAGCGACTGGAGCTCACGTTTCCGCCGGGGTTTTTGGACACGAGCCCGATGACGCGGGGCGATCTCGAAGCGGAGCAGGCGCTCTTGCGCGCCGCGGGCACCGAACTCGTGTTTCGCTGAGCAGTTTGATGCGACGTACGGCTTGGCCGGTGCCGCCGCCATGTGGCAGACCTGGCCCGACCCGTGGGGAGGAGGCTCGAGATGCAGCAGAAGGCGCCGGAATCGTTTGCAGATGTGGAGGTCGTGACCAAGGCCAACGTGTACTTCGATGGAAAGGTGATGAGCCACACGCTCCGGTTCAAGGACGGCTCCAAGAAGACGCTCGGACTCATCTATGCGGGGAGCTATCACTTCGGTACGGGCGCCCCGGAGCTCATGCAGATCGTCGCTGGCAGCTGCCGTGCCAAGCTCGACGGCGAGGCCGAGTTCCGTAGTTATCCTGCTGGGACAGCGTTTCGGGTGCCGGGTAATTCTGGCTTCGACATCGCCGTAGACGAGGGCATCGTCGAGTACGTCTGCTCGTTCGAGTGAACCCGCGCGCTGTGCGCGCCATCGCGAACAGGCCCAAGTTCTGACCTTTCTCCGCCGATCCGCGCTAAGACCTGGGGATGGGCGAGGTCAGCGAGGCGGGGGAGCAGAGTCCGACCGGAGTGGGCCCGGTCAAGGCCTGGATCGAACCCGACCGCTGGGCCTTCGTGCGCGCTTTCCCGATCCAAGCCGCCTCCACCGGCGCGGTGCTCGTGCTCTCGTCGGTGCTGGCGCTGAGCCTGCACCCGCTCTTCTGGTCGCTCGCGGTGTTCGCCTGGTTCCGGCACGCCGCGGCCGAAGCCAGCCTGCGTGAGCTGTGGCGTGAGGGCATGCTGCACCCGGCGCGGGTGCTGCGCGGCAAGGGCGGCCTGATCGCGACCCTGGTGCGCCTCGAGGGCGAGCGGGGCGTGCAGGACGCCGTCGTGATCAGCCGCATCCCGCGGCGCTGGGGCAAGCTCTCTTCGCCGCCCTGGGGTGGCGAGCGGGCCGCCGTGGTGATCGCGGGGCAGCCGCCGCACCTCAAGCCGTTGAGTGCGGACTTCGCCGTCGGCGATCTCGAGCGCGCGCGCCGCGCCACTGAGCGCATCCCCGAGCCGCAGTGGGACGCCCTCAGCCGCGCTCTCGGGCAGCTGCGCGAGGTGCGTGAGGGCGTGCACCCGGTGCAACTCGGCGAGGAGCCCTGGTACGGCAGCTTGCGGCAGGTGGAGGCGGAGGGCTCGCTCCCGCTCGTGCCCGAGTCCTCCGGTCCGAGCCATGTCTGGTGCGCGGGCTTGCCTTGCATCGAGGAGCCGGAGATGGTCGCGCCCGAGCGGGCGCGCGCGCAGCGCTTTCGCAAGCGGGCCCTCCTGCGGGCGCTCCTGTTCGCGAGCCTCACGTTGGCCTTGCCGCTGGGCTTCGCCGGGCTCCTGGTCGCCGAGAGTCGCGACGTGGACAGCTCCATGGCGGCCTTGATGTTCCTGGGCCTGGCTGCGTTCGTGCTCACGCCGTTCGCGCTGCTCGCCACGCTGGGCTGGGTCTCGCGCGTCCGCGCCTACGGCCGCGATCTCGCGCAGGGCCGCGTGCAGCGCTTCGCGGGCAAGCTCTCGAGCTTCGACAGCCTGGGCCTCGACCCCGATCTCGCCAACCTTGCGCGGCGCGGTCTGATGGTGGCCGAACCCGGGATCGAGCAGGAGCTGGTGCTGCTACCCGAGTCGCGCGAGCTCCTGTACGCCAACGGACGCTGGGCGCCGTTCGGCCTCGTGCTCAGCGCCGAGCGCGTGGCCATGCCGCCCGAGAGTCCGCTGCGCCTTTCGCTGCCCGCGGACGTGGAGGCCCAGGCGGCCGACGCCTTCGCCGTGGCGCGACGCCGCTTGACCCACGCGGAGACGGAAGAGCTCGCGCGGCACGCCGACGCGCTGCGCAGGCCCGGGCGTGTGTTCTGGGTGCTCGCGGCGTTCGCCATGCTCGCGGGCCACGCCTGGCTGATGCAGGGCTTCGCGCTCCCGCCGCGCCCGCTGACCATCCCGGTCATGCTGCTCGCCTTCGCCTTCGCGGGGCTGCTCTTTTGGCGCAAGCATCGGCTCTCCAGGCGCCTTCAGCGCGACGCGGAGCTCGGCTGGGTGCTCACGGTGGATCACGCGTCCGCGCCGCAAGACGCCGAGGCGTGCGCGGATTCGCCTGCGTCGAGGCCCGAGATGGATCTCCCGGCGCAAGGCGTGGAGACCCTGCTGCACGCCCAGCTCGACTGGACCGTGAACCGGCGACCGGCCGCCTGGCGCCGCTTCGGGATCCGGCGCGCTAGCGCCTGAGTAGGCGCTCTGCCGGCAAGAGCTGCGCGGAGGTCGGCGGCGACTCCGGCTGCACCGTCACGTGGCTGATGCCGAAGTGGTCCTTGATGCGCTGGCCCACCGCTTGCGCCACGTCGGTGCCGTGGGCGCCTCCCTGGAGCACGACGTGCACCGTGACCGCAGCGAAGCCGTCCGAGATGCCCCAGGCGTGCAAGTCGTGCAGATCCGAGACCCCGGGCGTCTCCCGGATCACGCGCTCGAGCTCGTCCAAGTCGACCCCGAGCGGCACGCTCTCCATGAGCACGTGGGCGGTTGAGCGCACGAGGCGCAAGGCCCCAAAGCCGATCAAGAGCGAGATGAACAGCGACGCCAGGGGATCGGCGAGCGGCTGGTCGAAGTACAGGATGCCCAGGGCGGCGGCGATCGAGGCCACGGAGCCGAGCGCATCGGAGAGCACGTGGGCGAGCGCGGCCCGCAAGTTCGCGTTGCCGTGTGCGTGGTTGAGACCGAGCACGAGCGCGGCGCCCAGGTTCACGAGCAGCCCCGTGCTCGCCACCCACAGCATGGGCCCCGCCTGCACCGCGGGCGGCGCCTTCAAGCGCTCGATGGCCTCGACGATGATCAGCAGCGCCGTCACCACTAGGAGCAAGCCGTTGATCAGCGCGGCGAGGATCTCCGCGCGCCGAAAGCCGAACGTGTACAGCCGGGTGCGGGGCTTCACCGCGATGCGCTGGGCGAGCAGGGCCAGCAACAGGGCGCCGCTGTCGGTCAGCATGTGGCCGGCGTCGGAGAGCAGCGCGAGGCTCTCGGTGAGCACGCCTGCGACCACCTCGACCAGCATGAAGGAGACGGTCAGCGCGAGGGCCCAGGCGAGGCGCCGCGAGGCGGAGCCGCTCGCCGAGGCGGGGTCCGCGTGGGCGTGTGCAGCATGGCCGTGCCCATGGCCATGCCCATGCCCGTGTCCATGCCCGTGCCCCATTGGGGAAGCTTAGCCTAGAGCCGCGGAGGAATGCGCGGGTCCGCGCGTGTCTGGGCAGGGTGCGCAGTTCTACTCGGAGCGCGTGAGCCTGCTAGGTTGAGGTGCATGAGTGTCCAGTTGATCCGCGCTTATTTCGACGCGTTCAATGCCCAAAACGAGCAAGGCATGCTCGCGCTGCTGCACGAGGACGTGATCCACGACATCAACCAGGGCGGACGGGAGATCGGACGCGACAAGTTCCAGGCGTTCTTGGCCCACATGAACGCGTGCTATCGGGAGCAGATCGTCGATTTGGTGGTGATGAGTGACGTCACCGGTACGCGCTTTTCGGCCGAGTACACGGTGATCGGCAGCTACCTCAAGACCGACGCGGGCTTTCCCGAGGCGAGCGGGCAGAGCTACCGCCTGCCGGCGGGCTCGTTCTTCGAAGTGGAGCTCGCGCAGATCAAGCGCGTCACCACCTATTACAACGTGCGGGAGTGGCTGCTGCAGATCGGTGCGGCGCCGTGAGAAATCACCAGGACTGGGCGTTCGCCCGGGCAGCTCACAGGGAGCGTGGGACGAACAGAGCTCACGTGAGCGGCGTGGTCGGGGCGACCGGAATTCGCTGGAAACGACGAAAGGCGCGTCGGAAGACGCGCCTTCGGGAGTGCCGCGCGTGTACGCGCTGCTCGCTTACCAGCTGGACTTGGTGAGACCGGGGATCTCGCCCGCGAGGCCCTTGTCGCGGACGGCGATGCGGGACAGGCCAAACTTGCGGTACACGGCGCGCGGGCGGCCAGTCAGGGCGCAGCGGTTGCGCACGCGGGTGCGGCTGGAGTTGCGGGGCAGGGCGTTCAGCTTGCCCACGGCCGCAACCTTCTCTGCCTCGGGTGCCTTGGGATCGAGGATCACGGCCTTGAGAGCGGCACGCTTCGCCGCGTACTTCGCCACGAGCTTCTTCTTCTTCTCGTTGGTCGCAATCTTCGCCTTCGTAGCCATGAAATCTCCTCTTAGGGCCGCGAACCTTAATGCGGCCCCCCATGGTGCGCAACCAAAGGTTCGGTTTTTCGCAGGCTGGGGCCTGTCTTTGCCCCAAAAGGAGTGTAATCTCCGGGGCCGTGAGCGCCCCCCACGGGCGCGCGCGTCGAGGCGGGCATTTTTTGCCCACGAGCAGACCTCGATCGAGGAATCCATGAGCGAAGTGACCCAGAAGCTGCAGCGCATGTTGGCCCAGGCACAAGGTTTTTCCGCGGACGCGCCGCTCGAGGCCGTGGCCCGGGCAGAGCTCGCCGTGAAGGAGGCCGAACAGGCCCTGGCCAAGGCCGAGGGCACCGAACGGGAGCAGCTCATCGCCCTGCGGGCCATCGCGGCCTCCCGGGTCGAGAAGTATCAGAAACTCCTTTCAGGCTGGCTCAAGGGCGTCGAGCAGCGTTCGGACCTGTTCGAGTCGAACGAAATGGCGCGCATCGAGCAGCCCATTCCCCCCAAGGTCTGAGCTCCCGTGGCCGGGAAACCGCCGGACTCCAAGGCAGATGGACGGCCCCTGCGCGGGCGCCAGACGACCAAGGTCGCGCCGTCGCCTTCCACCTCGACGGAGACGGCGGCGCCGGACGATTGCCAGCATGAGCATCACACGCGGCGCGTCCCGGAGCTCACCACCTCGGCCCTCACCATCGAGCGCGCGGCGGCCCTGTTCCGCGCGCTGGGCGACAGCGCCCGGCTCTCGCTGCTCGAGCGCCTCGCGACGGGGGAGTACTGCGTCACCGAGCTGGCCGAGGCCACGGGCGAGGGACTGAGCACCATCTCGCAGCGGCTGCGCACCTTGCGCAGCGAGCGGCTCTTGCGTCGTCGGCGGGTGGGCAAGCACGTGTACTACTCGCTCGCGGATGCTCACGTCGCGGCGCTCATCCACAGCGCCGTCGCGCACGCAAGCGAGCAACATTGACGCGAGTCTCCCGGCCGCCCGCCGCGCGCGCCGCGATCCAGGCCTGCGCTCTGGGCGCCACCGTGCCGCCTCGCTAGACTGCGCCCAGAACATGCAACCTCGCACCCACCTCGCCCTCGACCCACGGCTTTGCGGGACCTTGCGCGCGCTCTCCCCTGGGCAAGCGCGCGTGGAGCTCACCACCACCCAGGAGATGGCGGCGGACGACCATGGCCTGGTGCACGGCGGCTTCGTGTTTGGGCTGGCGGACGCCGCGGCCATGTTCGCGATCGACGAACCCAACGTGGTGCTCGGCAGCGCAGAGACGCGCTTTCTCGCGCCGGTCGTGGTGGGGGACGTGCTCCTTGCTTCGGCGTCGGTGGCGCGCGTGGAGGGCAAGAAGCACTTCGTGGAGGTCGAGGTCAGCCGAGTCGGGCTGGCCGCGGCCGAGTCCCGCCAGGTTTTTCAAGGAACGTTCGTTTGCTTTGTCCCGGCGCAGCACGTGCTCGCGTCCAGAGGTGCTCCATGAATGGTGGTGATCGGATCGCGGAAGTCCTGGTTCGTCAGGGGGTGCAGAGCTTGTTCACGCTGTGCGGAGGGCACATCTCTCCGATCCTCGTGAGCGCCAAGCGGCGGGGCATCCGCGTGGTGGACGTGCGCGACGAGAAGAACGCGGTGTTCGCGGCCGACGCCACCGCGCGCCTCACCGGTGTGCCCGGCGTGGCCGCCGTGACCGCCGGCCCGGGGGTGACCAACACCATCACCGCCATCAAGAACGCGCAGCTCGCCCAGAGCCCGCTCATCCTGCTCGGGGGGGCGACGGCGACCGTGCTGCGCAACCGTGGCGCGCTGCAGGACATCGATCAGCTCTCGCTGTTTCGCCCCCACGTGAAGTGGGCGGTCTCTATCACGCGTTTGCGAGATCTCGTGCCGACCCTCGAGAAGGCCTTCCGCGTGGCCCTCGAGGGTATCCCGGGGCCCGTGTTCGTGGAGGTGCCCGTCGACCTGCTCTACGCCGAGCCCACGGTGCGCGAGTTCTACGGGGCCAAGGCCAGCTCGGACATCAAGGGGGTCACCGACTTCGCGCTCCAAACCTATCTGCGCGTGCACCTTTCGCGCGTGTTTGCCGGAGCCGCCCGCTACACCACCTCGGATCGCATCGAGGCCCAGGTGCCCACGCCGAAGAAGGCCGATGTCGACAAGGCGCTCGCGTTGCTCGAGGGCGCAAGGAGGCCGGTCTTCTTGCTGGGCTCCCAGGTGATGCTGCGCACCGACGGCATCGCGCGCACCGTGCGCGCCGTGGAGCGGCTCGGCGTGCCCGTGTACCTGTCGGGGATGGCGCGCGGGCTCCTCGGCAAGCGCCACCCGCAGTGGTTCCGGCACAACCGCGGCGAGGCGCTCAAGACCGCCGACTTGGTGGTGTTGCTCGGGGTGCCGTGCGACTTCCGGCTGAACTACGGGCGCCACATCGGCGGTCGCGCCAAGCTCGTGACGGTCAACCTCGACGCGAGCGAAGTGCGCAAGAACCGCTGGCCGACGCTCGGCGTGACCGGCGATCCCGCCTCCTTCCTGTGGGCGATGGCGGACGCCGCGCGCGGCTCTTTCGCCGAGCGCTTCACCGCACAGAGCAAGGAGTTGCGCACGCGCGACGACGCCCGCGAGGCGAAGATCCGCGAGGACGCCGCGGCCCCGAGCGAGCTCGTGAACCCGGTGTTCGCTTGCCGCGCGATCGAGGAGGCGCTCGACGAAGACAGCGTGCTCGTCGCGGACGGCGGCGACTTCGTGGCCACGGCGTCCTACATCACGGCGCCGCGCTCGCCGTTGTCCTGGTTGGACCCGGGCGTGTTCGGCACGCTCGGGGTGGGCGCAGGGTTCGCGCTCGGCGCCAAGCTCGCGCGTCCCTCGAGCGAGGTCTGGATCCTCTATGGCGACGGCTCCGCGGCGTACACGCTCATGGAGTTCGACACCTTCGCGCGCCACGGCATCCCGGTGATCGCCGTGGTGGGCAACGACGCGGGCTGGACGCAGATCGCGCGTGATCAGGTGGTGCTCTTGGGAGACGACGTGGGGACCACGCTCGCGCGCACCGACTATCACAAGGTCGCCGAGGGCTTCGGCGGCAAGGGCTTCGTGGTGACGCGCCCCGAAGAGCTCGCAGACGTGCTGCGCGCGGCGAAGGCCGAGGCCAAGGCGGGCCACGCCGTGCTTGTGAACCTTCACCTCGGTAAGAGCGAGTTCCGCAAGGGCTCGATCTCCATGTGATCGCAGACTGGACGCGGCGGCTGTGGCTCGAGCACGCGGAGCTGCTCTGGTGGTTCTCGGCAACGTCGCTGTGGATGCTGGTGGGCTCCGTGCTGCTCGTGCCCTGGTTGGTGCTGCGCGCGCCACACGATGTGTTCGTACGCGAATCGCCGTCCTCCGCCCGCTCACGGGCCTATCTCTACGCGCGCTGGCTTTTGCGCAACACCCTGGGAGTGATGCTGTTGTTTGCGGGCATCTTGATGCTCGTGCTGCCTGGACAGGGCCTGTTGACCATCGTGGCTGCCCTCTGCCTCATGGAAATCCCGTGTAAGCGGGAGCTGCTCAAGCGCGTCGTGGCGCGTCCCAGGGTGTGGAAAGCGCTCGAGTGGATCCGCGCCCGCGCCGGCAAAGCGCCGTTCGATCCGCCCTGAGACGCGCGCGCGATGTCCGCCGGTTTGCGTCCGGGCGCATTTTGCGGTTCTCTTGCGGTTCTCACTTTGGAAAGGGGCCCGTATGTCATTTCGCCTTGGACTGTTGATCGCCGGAATGTGCGGCAGCCTGTTCGCCTGCGACGCCGAGCGCGAGCGATCGGGTAAACCTGCAGTGGCCGCTTCGGAGCACGCGGCGGCTCATGCCCCCGGCGCGGCGCCGGCCAAGGCCGTGACCGCGCCTGCGGGGGCCAAGGTCCAATTCGTGCAACCGGCCGACGGCGCGACGCTCAGCGGTCCGCTGGTCGACGGCAAGGTCACCGTGCTGGTGAAGATGGGCGTGGAAGGGATCGCCGTGAGGCCTGCGGGCGAGCAGGTCGACGGCACCGGCCATCATCACATCATCGTGGATGGCCAGGGGATCCCGCTCGGAGCTGTCGTGCCCAAGGACGAGACGCATCTGCACTTCGGCCAGGGCGAGACCGAGGCCGAGGTGGCACTCACGCCGGGGCCGCACACGCTGACGCTCCAGTTCGCCGACGGAGCGCATCTCTCGTACGGTCCCCAGCTCGCGACCACCATCAAGATCACCGTCAAGGCTCCCTAGCCGCCGATCTGTGACCCGGCCGAGGGCCGGCGCGTGCTCCCGGCCCGACCGGGGGCGTCCCTCGATGAGCCCAGGATCCGCTGGTCTGCCCGGAGTTCGAGACGCGCACCTACTACATGCGCCTCACCACGGCCAAGCCTGACGGATCACTGACACTGGTAATTGCTGCAGACTTCGGACTCGCAGTCCTTGTTCGAATCGCACGTCTCGCCCGTGGCCCCTTCGATGCAGGTGCCTGCGCTGTTGCCGCCCGTATAACAATGGCCGGACTGGCAGTGCTGCGGTCCTACACACCAGGCGCCGATCGAGCCATCGGTACATTGGCCCCGGCCCCAGCCGGACGAGTACGCACAGTAGCCTTCGATGCAGTCATCCGAACCGGTGCACGCGCTCTTGAGCAGACCATCCGTGCATTGGCCGTAGCCGCTGCCGGAGTCGTATGCGCAGAGGCTCGTCGTGCAGTCGGCGTCGTCCTGGCAGGTAGATCCGACGGCGCCCGTCGTGCAGGAACCATCGTCGTAGCCGCTCCGGATCGCGCAGCGCTTGGACTCGCAATGGTCATCCAGGGCGCAGTGGGATTTATCGGCGCCGTCGGTGCACCAGCCGCTGGTGTCGGTGGCGTCCGCCAGCGTGCACGTGCCCTGCACGCAGTGGGACTGCTTGCTGCAACGACTGCCGATGGTCCCGGCGCTGCAGGTCCAGCCTGCACCTACGCTGTCCTTGGCGCAGCGGGCAGCGGCGCAGTCGCCGTCGTCTTGCCGGTCGCAAGGCTTGCCGACAGCGCCGTCCGAGCAGGTGCCCATGCCGAACCCGCTATCGTTCAGGCAGTGGCCGGCGCCGCAGTGGCCGTTCTCCGCGCACGGCTGGCCGAGCTCACCTCCGGTGCAAAAGGAAGGTCCGGACGACCTTTGGGCGCAGACACCGGCCGTGCACTCGCTGTTGTCGGCGCAGGCTTCGCCGATCGCGCCTGAGCTGCAGCGCCCGCCATAGCTATCGTTGACGACACAGCGCATGCCGTTCGCGCACTGGTCGGCCGCGGCGCACGTGCTGTCGGCGCTGCCGTCGGTGCACGTACCCTGGCTAGCGGTCGTGGAGGTCTTGCCGCAATAGCCGCTCTGACACTCACTCGAGTCGTGACAACTCGAGCCGAGCGCACCATCGCTGCACTGCCCCAGCGCGGTCTGATCCGAGCTCGATCGGACGCACACCTTGGTCTTGCAGTCGCTCGATCCGGAGCAGGCGGAACCGCTCTCGCCGTTGGTGCAGGTGCCCACGAACGACGTTCCGGGCAGGACGCAGGTGAGCCCAGCGCTGCAATGATCGGTCACGTTGCACGCGGCGCCGTTGGCACCGGCCTGGCAAGTGCGGGATCCGTCGCTCGAGGTCGCGACGCAGCTGCCGGACGTGCAGTCGCCGTCGTCGAGGCAGGGCGAGCCGGCAGTGCCTGCCGTGCAGTCACCGGGCTTCCCGCCACTACCACCGATGCAGCGACCACCGTCGCAGTCCAAATCGCTCTCGCAGGGCGCATAGTCGTCGATGCAGCTCACGACGTCGCCGAGATCTCGATTGCAGGCCACCGCGCAGTCGACGGCGGTGAGACAACCCAGCTTGGGATGACAGCCGAGATAGCTGGCGGGAAACGGATCGCAGTCGCAGCGTACGTTGCTGCACGAGCTCGTGCAGCCGCTGCCGTCGTAGGTCGGGCTCAGCTCGCTGCAGCCCTGGTATGTCGCAGGTGGGATCGGGGGGCGCCCTGCGTCTTCGGAACCGCTGGGACCGATTGCGCCGTCGGTACTTGCGTCCAAACCGCCCATCCCACCCCCGTCATCGCAACCAACTGCGAACGTGGACAGCAAACTCACGCACAGCACGAGCCAACACCTGACAGAGCACATCGTCTTCGGCATAGTGCTTGTCATTGTCGGTGCGCACGGGGCGTACGCGCGCATGAATGACCGCGGCCAGCCGACTTTTTCTGCTGAACTCGGCGTGCAGGTAGCGAGCGGTCGCACCAAGACCTAGGTGGCCCTCCGCGAAGGGAGCGCTCGCGCTCGCGAAGCCCGCGCGACCGCGCTCAGGATCCGCTGTAGTGACGGATGGCGGTGCTGCGCGCCGCGTTCAAGCGCTCGGCCATCAGCACGGCGAAGCGCTTGAGGAGCTCATAGCCGAGCTCCGGATCCGCCTCGCACGCCTCACGCAGACGCTCACCGTCCACGGCGATCACGCTGCTCGGGGAGGTGGCGCGGGCGTTGAAGGCCCAGCGGTAGGGCGCGATCAGCCACGACCAGCCGAGCATGCTTCCGCTGCCGAGCTTTTGGATGGCGAGCGGTTCGCCGCCGATGGAAGGGATCTCCACGGTGACCGAGCCGCTGCGGACGATGAAGAAGTGGGCGGCTGGCGTGTCCTGCTCGAACACGTGCTGGTTGGTGTCGAACTCCACCAATTGGGCGAGGTTGCCAATCAGGGCGATGTGCTCCTGCTTGAGCCCCTTGAAGATGGGGTGCTGCGCTAAGTAGACCGTCAGCGTGCCGTCCGACATGGCTCTCCTCTCCTGTCCCGGACACTTGGCAGAATGTCCTAGGCGCGCAAGCAAGAACCGCTATCTGAGGGGCCCTGGAGGTGCAAATGGGCCACGAGCTCGACATGGGGCGTCTGAGGCAGCGTGTCGAACGCGCGTAGGGATATGAGCCGGTAGCGGGGCGCAAGGAGCGCGAGATCGCGGGCGAGGCCCTCGGGGCCGCAGCTCATGATGCGCAGCTCAGGCGCCGCGAGCGCGCTGAGCAGGGCGCAGACCCGCGCTCCCAGGCCCTTGCGCGGCGGGTTGGCCACCACGAGGTCGGGCCGCGTCCCCCGCGTCAGCGCCTCCTCCAGAAAGTCGGCTACCTCACGGGCCGGGACGCCCAGCGCCGCCGCGCTCTCTGGATAGGCCTCACACGGCACGACCTGCGCGAATGTTTCGCGTAGCGCACCCGTGGTGATGCCCGCCCCGGCGTAGAGATCGAACGCGAGCACGCGCGGGCAGGCGCCGTGCTCGTTCGTCAGCTCGGTGAGCGCTCGGTACGCGCGTTCAGCCACCGCGGGGTTGGGCTGCAAGAAGCCGAGCGCACCGAGCGCGACCCGCTGCCCGAGTAAGCTCGTGTGGAGCTCGACCATGCCGCTGCAGCGTCGCGCCTGGCTGCCGCGCACGTTGTTGCTCGCGGCGCCTTGGACGCTGTGCGCCACGCCGACCACGGGGCCCTCGAGCGCGCTGAGCAGCTGCGCCGCGCGGCTCTCTCGCGCGGCGGTGATCAAGGTCAGGATCACGTGCTCGCCGTTGGTCTTGCCCCACACGTAGCGCAGGTCCCCGCGGCCGGTGCGCTCGTCGAAGGGCACGATGGCCCCTGCGCGCGCGCGCCGTTCCAGCCCGTCGAAGGCTTCTCGCAGTCGGGGGTGTTCCACCAGGCAGCCCGTCATCGACGAAGGCAGGTGGCTCTCGCGCGCGTAGCTACCGAGCGTGCACGAACCCGCGCTGCCGAAGGCCACGCGCTTGCTGGACCAACGGTAGTCGAACTCGCTGGGGGAGGCCTCCACCTCGCGCACCTCGAGCCCGAACTGCTCCGAGAGCAGCGTCCGCTTGACCTCGCGCTGCGCGGAAGCCTCGAGCTCCATCAAAGCGCACCCCGAGCAGCGTCCGCCGCGGCTCTCGTGGTTGGGGCAGGGCGCCCCGCGCCGCGCCGGGTGGGCACGTTCCAGCTCCTCCACCACCGCGAACGCACGCGGGTGTTGGCGAGACACCGCCTCGATGCGCACGCGCGCCGTCTCCGAGGGAAACAGACCCCGGCAGTGCACCGTGCGACCTTCGAGCTCGGCGAGCCCAGCCCCTTCGAGCGTAAGCCCCCGGGCGGTAACGTGCGCTTGATCGCCTGTTCTCACGGCCAAAGCCTGATCAGAGTCCACGCCATGTTCAAGTCTGGGGCTCTCCGAGGCCCGACCTGCTACCCTCCGAGCCCATGGGCTCCCTGGTCGAACTTCGGCGCAAAGACGGCCGCTCGCGCCGCGATCTGACCGCGTTCTTGCCGACCACGCGCGAGGAGATGGCCGCGCGCGGCTGGGATCAGCTCGACATCCTGATCATCAACGGCGACGCCTACGTCGATCACCCAGCCTTCGGCGGCGCGCTGATCGGGCGCTTTTTGGAGGGGCGTGGCTTTCGCGTGGGCATGATCGCACAACCGCGCTGGGAGGACCCCGAGGCCTTGCGCGTGATGGGCGCGCCCAAGCTGTTCGTGGGCATCACCGCCGGCAACCTCGACAGCATGCTCAACAAGCTGACCGCCCAGAAGAAGGTGCGCTCGGAGGACCAGTATTCTCCGGGCGGTCGCACCGGGGCGCGTCCCAATCGGGCCAGCATCGTGTACGCAAACCTCGCCCGCCGCGCCTTTCCGGGTGTGCCGCTCGTGCTCGGCGGCATCGAAGCGTCGCTGCGACGCATCGCGCACTACGACTACTGGAGCGATCAGGTCAGGCGCTCCATCCTGCTCGACGCCAAGGCCGACATGATCATCTTCGGCATGGGCGAGCGCCCGGTGTGGGAGCTGGCCGAGCGGCTCAAGGCCGGGGCCACCATCGATCAGGTGCGCGATTTGCGGGGCACCGGCTTTGTCCTGCGCAAGGGCGAGTGGGAGCACCTCGAGGAGAGCCGGTTCGTGCGCGACGGTAAGCCCATCGTGTTGCCGAGCTACGAGCAGGTGTCCGCGGGCGACGACGCCGGCAAGCGCGCTTTCAGCGAGGCCAGCCGCGCGTTTCAGCTCGAGACCAACCCCGGCAACGGCCGCCCCATTCTGCAGCCGCACGGCGTCGAGGCGATCTATCTCAACCCGCCCGCGTTGCCGCTCGATACCGCCACCATGGACGAGCTCTACGACTTGCCCTTCCAGCGCGCGGCGCACTTCTCCTACAAGGAGCCCATCCCGGCCTTCGAGACCGTCAAGCATTCGATCGTGACCATGCGCGGCTGCTTCGGCGGCTGCAGCTTCTGCTCCATCACCGAGCACGAGGGCCGCGTGATCCAGTCGCGCTCGGCGGAGAGCGTGCTGCGCGAGGTGCGCGCGCTGCGGCGCCTGGACGATTTCCGCGGCGTGATCAGCGACGTCGGCGGCCCCACCGCCAACATGTACCGGATGCACTGCAGGGATGGGCGAATCGAGAAGGCCTGCCGGCGACTGTCGTGCGTCTACCCCGGGGTGTGCGAGAACTTGGTGACCGACCACGCGCCCCTGGTCGACTTGTTGCGCAAGGTCCGCAAGGAGCCCGGCGTGCGCAAGGTCTTCATCGCCTCAGGGGTGCGCTACGACCTGGCCGAGCGCAGCCAGGAGTTCGTGGACGAGCTCGCGATGCACCACACGGGCGGGCAGCTCTCGGTGGCCCCGGAGCACGTGGACACTGCGGTGCTCGACAAGATGAAGAAGCCTGGCGCCGAGACCTACGAGCGCTTCGCCGACATGTTCGCGTGCTCGAGCGAGAAGAGCGGCAAGGAGCAGCACCTCATCCCCTACTACATCTCGGGGCACCCAGGCTCCACGCTGAACTCCATGATCGAGCTCGCGCTCTACCTCAAGAAGCGCGGGCTTCGGCCGCGCCAGGTGCAGGACTTCATCCCGACGCCGATGTCGATGGCCACCAGCATGTACTACACCGGGCAGGATCCCTTCTCGCGCGAACCGGTGTACACCGCCAAGACCTTGCCCGAGAAGCGCATGCAGAAGGCGCTCCTCCAGTACTGGGACCCCGAGCAGCACCGCCTGGCGCGCGAGGCGATCACGGCCGCCGGCCGCACTGACCTGATCGGGAGCAAGGCGCACCAGCTGGTCCCTCCGGAGCGGGGTCATGGCGCGCTCTCGATTCACCAGAGGCGAAGGCATCAAGCGGCCAAGCCCCAGGGGCGCCTCGGGCGCCGCGGGGCCGGCGTGCCGCCGAAGGGCTCGTGACCCAGCGCGCGAGTCTCAGTACCTCGCCAAGCTCACACTCAGCTCACTCGTCGTTGGATGGTCCGAAGGGCTTGCGGGACTGAAGGCTCTCTACGATCGTGAGGAGACCACAAGGATGGGGTGCCCATCGCTTCTACGATGGGAGCGACGTGCATCTATGGGCGGACGAGTTCTTCAAGGAGTTGTGCCCGCCGTCCTCGCGTTTGCACGCACACGAGCGGTCGGATGACGGCAGACATCCAAACCACGGAGACTCGTAGCGCGGCCTTCCTGCGGGCGTAGTAGCTAGAAAGCCGCCAGGGACTCGTCGAGCGGGGCGGGGTGCACCTTGAGGGGGATGCTCGCCAGGGTGTCCTCGAGCTCCTGCAGCTTGCCCCAGTGGCGCCGCTGCTGCTCATGGAAGAAGGTCGCGTGCTGCTCCGCGAACTGCGCGAGCCCGCGCGTGGTCAAGCCGCGCTTGTTGAGGGAGCTCTCGAGCAGCTGATCGAAGTGGCGCTCGGAGAGCGTGCGCACCACGGCCTCCGCTTCTGCGGTCGAGGCGTAGTCGAAGAGCGCGGCGGTGTAGACCTCGTCCGCATAGATCTCGAAGGCCTCTTCGAGGCCGGCCGCGTAGGTGAGCTCAACATTTGGGGCGTGCTGCGGCTCGGGCGTAGACACCTGGGGCGCGGTGCAGCCGAGCACCGCGGACATCACCGCGAAGGAAAACGCAGACCGAAGGGCGCGAGCACAATCCGAATACTTCATGGACGGGGTTCCTCCTGGGGCAGGGAGAGGAACCGAACCGGCTTCGGTGGCCCTTCAAACCGTGGGCGAGAGCGCCTTTAGGTCAGTGGCTTTGCGTCCGCGCCTTTCGTACGCGGTTGCCCTTTCGGACCGGTTCCTCGAGCTGCTTTCTGTGATCAATTCTCTGCGCAACCGATCAGGGAGTACAACGAAAATCGGCGGGAGCTGAGGCATTTTTGCGCAGGAGAGAGGCGCGGAGAAGGTGGTTTTCTCCGCACTTGCGGCTCAGAAGTGCATCGTCGAGCCGAGACCGATGAAGTCAGCCTCCATGGTGTACACGCCGTTGCCGATGGGCGACTGCTCCACAGCTGCGGGGCGGATGGCGGCAGGCTGGTTGATCGCGCTGTTGGTGATGGTGCGATCGGGCATGAAGACGTGGCCATAGACGAAGTCCAGGTCCATCACGCTGCCCACGTGCAGGGTGGCGCCCAGCCCGAGCACGATCTTGTTGGCGTCCAGCGTGAGCGGCGACAGGGCCTTGTCCTTGAGCGCCGTGCTGTCGTAGGAGATACCGCCGCGAATGGTGATCTCCATGTCCTCGAGGAAGTACTCGAAGCCGCCGCGGATGCTGTAGGCGTCGCTCATCAGGCGCGGGATGCTGATCTTGCCGACCTCGTAGTCACCGATGCCCACCACGTCGCGCAGGAACATGCTCTTGGTGGAGGCGGTGATGTAGTCCTGGCGGGACCACTGCTCGTACACGGCGGCGATCTCCAGGCTGAGGTTTTCGTTGGGGTTGAACTCGATGCCGCCGCGCGCGACCAAGGGGAAGGGGATTTTGACGTCTGCCTTGTTCCCGTCCACGCGGGCGTCCGCGAAGATGGGATCCGTCGGCAGGGTCACATCCACGTTGGCTTCGCCCGCGATGTTCCAGGGCGTCGACACGGAGGCGCCGAACTTGACGGGGCCCGCGTCGTAGGTGATGCCGGCACCGATCATCACGGTCGCGAAGAACGGCAGCGTGATGACGGTGGTGGCGTCGAAGTTGGGATCCTCCGGGTGGACGCACACGAAGCCGTCGCACGCGCTCAGGGCGGTCGACGCCTTGAAGCGGCCGGCGACCAGCGCGGCGGAGAAGCCGATGGAGAGCTCGTCGATCGGGTGCCAGGCAGCGCCGAGGGCGGTGTTGGCGAAGATGCTGCCCTTCAACGAATAGAGGGAGTAGCGGTTGGGCGCGGGGTTGCTCCCCACGTGATCCGGCCACGAGTAGAGCGCGAACTGCTGCACGAAGATCGCCAGGCCGAAGTCCCAGTCGTCGAGACCGAAGTCGTTCGTGATGCCGAACAGCGGGATCGGCAGCTTGGCGACCGAGAGGTCGACGGGCGCATAGCGCGTGTCGCCCACGTCGCGCGCGAAGGAGCCGCGCAGGAACGCGAGGTTACCTTCCATGCGGAAGCTCGTGCCCGCACCCTTGAGGCCTGCCGGGTTGATCCAGAGCGACTCGGCGCCCTCGGCGCCTGCGACGAACGCGCCGCCGCGACCGAGGCTTCGAACGCCGCGTTCCGTCAAGTAGAAGCCGCTGGCTTCGGCACGCTGAGGTAACAGGCTCGTGACCGCGCAAGACAACAGCGCGAGGACAAGAAAGAATTTCGTTCGCATCACTTTTCCTGCTTCTCTTCTTCGTCAGCGCCTTCTTCAGCGGGGGGAGGAACGGGACTCTCCGCCAGCTTCACGCGCCGGTTCTTGATCACGTCGTAGAGGCGCTCGATGCCGCGTCCCTTGTCGGTCAAGAACTCGTGCGCGCTGATGGCGACCGCCTCGAAGTCGTCTCGGTTGAGGGAGACCTCGGGCTTCTTCTTGGGATCCTTGCGCTCGATCTCGCTGATCATGTCGATGATGGTCTCGAGGGGCGTCTTGCCCTCGGTGGTGTCGGCCACGACGTTCTTGAGCACCTTGGAGATCGTGGTCGGACGCTGCTCGTGCAGGATCATGACCTGGTTCAAGAGCTCCACGCCCTTGCGCAGGATGCTGGCGTTGGCGTCGGGTGCGCCCTTGCCGTTCTTGACCGCCTCCGTGACCCCAGGCGCCACGGCCTCGGCCGTGAGGTTGAGCAGGGGCGCGATGCGCTTGGTGTCCTCGAGTAGCTGGAACAGGTCCGCCGCCGCCACCAGCGTGGTGCGGTAGCCTTCGGGGTTCTGCTCCTGGCTCACGAGGTGCACGATCAGGCGCATGAGCTCACGGCCGGCCGCAGGCTCCGACCAGGACTCGTCCACCAGGCGCAACAGCCCCCCGATGAGCGGCGTGTCGAAGAAGGTGACCGAACGTTGCGCGAGCCCTGCGGCCCACTCGTTGAGGTCGCCCGCCTCCTGGTGTGCCTTGATGCGGTCCTGGAGGAAGGTGAGGGTGCGCAGGAACACCTTGTGCCCCACACGGTCCTTGAGCCGCATCTTTGCGGGGTCGGCGTTGTCGATGGTGAGGAACAGGTCCACCACGTCGCTGCGCGCCTCGTGCCAGTCTTCCTGCGCCTTCTCACCGCCGGGCAGGGCGGCGAAGTTCTCGTCGATGCGCTTGAGGCCATCGAGGACCAAATAGAGCGGCGAGACGTAGCCCACCTCGACGCCCACGTTGTTCTTGGCCGTGGTGCTACCGTCGCGGTAGGTGAGCTCGGGATCGGGCTTGACCAGCGCTTCCACGAACTCGGCGAGGATGGTGAGCCCCTTCTTGCCGTCGACCTCGATCTTGTCGAGGGCCTTGGCGGCGACGTGGAGGGAGCGGATGAACCTCAGCTCGCCGAAGACCTTGGCGAGCAGCGGCTCGTAGCTGCGGATGTCGGTCTGATAGGAGAAGAACTTGCCGTCGGGGTCGACGTGCTGGGTGCAGGTGTTCCAGCCCTTGAGCGGATCCTTCCAGTCGACCTTGGTGCGGGGCTCGCAGGGCTCGTCGGAGCGAGCGCCCCAGTGCATGTGGAAGACGTTGAGGAGCTCGGCGAACATGTAGCCGTCGGGCAGCGTGTAGTTCTTGCAGCCCAAGGGGTTCATGCAGTTCGGCTCGTCTGCCTCCTTGACCATCTCCGTGGTCTCGAATGCCCGCATGAGGGGCAGGCCGGCCTCGAGGAAGTTCCGGTTGTTCGCGTTCTTGTGCCGCACTTCCATCGCGAACAGAGCGTAGGGCTCGAGCGCCGCGATCTCCGCGCCGTCCGCGGTCACGGGCGGGACGATGAGGCCCTTGCTGAACTGGTTCGGCGGCGCGAACAGGAAGCGATGGAACGCTTGCGCCGTGGGCTGCAGCGTGAAGCCCGTGATCTGGGTCTCGGTCTCCTGGATCCCGCCGTTGAGCCCGCCGAGGATGCTGATGTCCGGCTTGAGGAACACGAGATCCTCGCGCGTCGTACCTTCATGCGTGTTGTAGGTGTTCGCCTGGCTGTACACGCGGACCATGTCGGCGATGTGGAACAGGTCGCACTCCGCAAAGCCCGTGGCTTCCTGGAAGAGCGGGATGGTGGGCAGCGGAAGGAAGGCGAACTTGAGGACGGCCTTGTCCTTGTTGCACTGCTTGCGGTTTCGGAGACCGTGAATCAGGGACATCGTCCGCTGCCACACGCTGCGGTTTTCGCCGATGTCCGGCGCCGAGCGGTCGACCTCGGTCTTGTAGGTGATCGCCGCTTCGGCGTTGAGATCATCGAACTGCGTGGTCGAGAACGTGTCGTTTGCCTCGCCTGGCAAGAAGGGCGCGCCCTTGTACGTCGCCACGTCCTTGTAGGTCATCCAGGTCGCGAAGATTTGATCTTGGTCGACCGACGCGTCCTCGGTGATCATGCGGATGACCGCCTCGACCATTCCCTTGCGGCGGCTCATGCGCTCCACCACCGAGATCAGGTCGTCCCAGAAGCGATGAGCTCCCCCGGGCTCGCCGTCGGCCTCGCCCACGAGCTGCGCTTCCGGGTGCTCCTTCCCGAGGTCGTTCATCTTCAGCATGGTGTCCACGAGCTGCGTCATCTCGTGCTCGTGCTCGATCATGCCGATCCGCAGGGCCTCGAGCAGGCGCCGCGTCTGATCGGGGTGCTTGGCGATGGCACCCACGGCGTGGACCAGGTCGTGGATCGCGCCGGTGGCCGGGTCGGGTCCCTCGAAGCTGGCCGAGGTCTTGCCGTACTTCACCGAGTGCTTCTTGGGGATGCCAAATAGGGCCGGCAGACCGCGGCCGAGCTTCTCGAACGGCGAGCGGTCCTTGCTGGTCGGATAGGGGGTCGAGAGGCGTGCGTCTTCCTGGAGGAAGGCCGCCGCCATGGTGAGGTTGGCGTCGAAGTACTCATAGAGCAGCTCGCCGTTGTGGAGCGCGCGGCCGTGTTCGTCGCGCTCCACGTTCTTCTCGCCCAGGACCTTGAAGGGGGGGGGGGCGCTCCCCCTGAACTTGCCGGAGGCGTCGATGGCGGCGATGGGGTTGCCGTTTCCATCCGTCTCGGTCTCGAACACGGAGGGCAGCGCGCCGCTTGCGTCCTTGCGTGGAATCGCCACGCCGCGCGAATCACGGCGGGTGACCCACACGGGACTGCCCGGGGGCAGCTCGTCGGCGTCCCGCTCCAGGTCGTAGATCTGGGAGAGCATGAGGTCGCGCGCGATGCGCAGCGTGGAGTCCGGCGCGAGCGGCGAGTCGTCGTAGGTGGCGAGCTCGAGCGCGAGGCCCTGCGCGATCTCGTCCAGCGCCTTTTCACCCTTGCTGCCACGAGCCAGGAAATTCACGCCCGTCTCGGAGAGATCATCGAGCTGGGGGTAGGTGAACACGACCTTGATCAGGCCGAGCGCCAGGTCGAGCTTGCGATAGCCCGTGCGGCCGGTGATGCCAGCGAAGGCGTCGAGCGCCTTGCCTCCGGTGGTGCCCTTCTCCCCCTTGGTCAGCGGCTCGATCGCCGCGGCGATGGCGCGCGTGGAGCCGGGCAGGACGGGGTCCTCGCCGTCGTACAGCGGCAGCATCTCCTTGAGGAAGTTGGTGATCTCGTCCTCCTTGAGGAGGGTGATCACCTGCTCCACCATCGCCTTGTCGTCGCCGAGCACCCGGTTGATGGTCTTGACGATCGGTTCCCGGCGCTCGAGGATCGCCTTGAGTCGATCGCTCTCCTGGAACTTCCCTTCGAGGAGGCTCGCGTCGCCGCTATTGCATGCAGCGTCGAACGGCAAGCCCGTCAGCTCGTTCGGGAATTCGTCCTTCGCGGTGCGCTTGCAGAAGACGCGATACACGTCTCCGCCCACCGTGGGCTCCGCTTCGCGGCTGCCAGGGAAGGTCCATACGTCCTTCGCACACGCGGAGGCCAAGAGGCCCACACCAAAGATAAGCGCTTGTCGTTTAAGCATCCAGGGACTCGCCATCGGCGACCTCCGACCAAAACCGTTGCAGTTACTCGCGTAAACAAGCGACCTGGTAGCAGAGCCGGGCGAGGCCGCATCCAGGTCGCTATTTTTTTAGATGGGGACGACCCCTGGGGAGACGATCAACCCGCGCCCCCGACCTTCTTTTGGAAGCGCGCGAGGTCCTTCACAAACGCGTCGTGTAGATCTGCGGCGAGCCGCTTGGCCTCGTCTTCGGCCTTCTTGTTCATCATCAGGCGGTCGGTGACAACGCTGCCGCCGAACTTGATGACCCAGCTCTCCATCACGTCGAGCGAGGCGGTGAGGGCGAACACGCCGGGGGCCCCCGGAGTGCGGCTGCCGAGCTCGATGTGGGACACCACACCCTGGCCGCCGTTGCCCTTGACCGCGGTGCGGAAGAACTCCTCGGTGAGGCTCTGGATGTTGCTCGAGATGAACACGTCGAGGAAGCCAGGCGAGAAGATGCCGAGCGCGCGGCCTGCCACCTTGACCTTGGGCATCGTCTTGATGCGCGAGTCGATCACCGTGTAGGAGTCGCGCACGTTGTACTCGGAGTCGATGCGCAGGTTCTTCAGGTTCACGATGATGCCCAGCATGTTGAGGCGGGCCTGGATCAGCACCTTGGGCGCCTTCAACGAGGCGGCGAGGGTGTCGAGGGGCTCCGAGTCGTACACCTGGTTGTCGTCGAAGGGCAGCACCTGGCCGTCCTTCACGTAGAGCTCCACGCCGAACAGGAGCTTGTCGCTGTCGACCGTGAGGCGGACGAGGTCGCGACCCGAGTCGTCGAGCACGCGCACATTGGCGGTGAGCACGTCGTTGAGCTTGTCGACGTGCTTGGCGAAGTTCGGGTACTTGGCCTTCAAACGCTTCGGCTCGGCGCGCATCCGGGTCGTGATGTGGAAGTAGCCGTTGGTCTCGGTCGAGCGCACGTCCTCGAGGCGGCCCACGGTCTGGAGCAGATCGCCCAGCGCCGGGTAGGCCTCATAGAGGATAGCCAGGCTCTCCACGTCCTCGGCGCCAAGGCCGGGATTGCTCTGCTTGATCTTGGAGATCGAGGCGGCGCTGGGCTGGGGCTTGTCGCCGGTGGCCTCGCTGCCGCGCGGGTCGCCCATGGTGGCGAGCCGGGAGAGCGAGCGGCCCGCCTGCATCAGCGCGCCATAGGAGAGCTCCCCGATGCCGAGCCCGAAGCGCACGCCGACGCCCATGCTGTCGTACTTCTTGCCCTGGTAGGGCTTGCCATGGATGAGCAGGGACATGTCGGCCAGGCCGTTCCGGCTGTCCAGACCGACCTCGTAGCCCGAGCCGGGTTGAGCGCGGGTGACGAGATACTTGTTGCCGCTGAGGGCGCCCTTGACGTGGAGTTCGCGGCGTCCGTTGCGCTCATCGGGGAGCAGCTTGTAGAAGCCCTTGAGATCGAAGTCTTCGAACTCCTTCAGAGATTTGTCGATGAACTTCTGCGTCGGTTCGTCGACCTCGGTCTTGTGGAGGAAGGCTTCGTAGGCAGTCGTCAGCTGGTTGAGCGCCTTGAGAGCGACCCCGGTATCCCCGGTGCCTTGGCTCCACATGGTGACCATCGGAGTCCAGCCCGCGACGGTGGTGTCAAACGACGTTGCGGCGAGGGCGGTGCCAGCACTGAGCAGGCCTAGGCCGAGCAAGAGGGAGCGTGTGCTTTTGAGGGTCATGGGGGTGTAGGCGTACCCCTTCCTGTTCGCGAATACAGTCACTCTTGCGCTCAAACCTTTGACCGTAGCGGCCCCCCGATTTCGTGATGGAAACCAACTCACTCCGGCTGTTCAGTAGGTGAGCTGGCCCGCGCTTTGGGCGGTCTGATGACAAACGATGACGTGAGGTGACTCCGCGGCGGTGTAGTACCTTCCTTTCCATGGTGGCTTACCGCACTGCGCCCGATCCCGACGAGACGGGTTGGCCCAAGGGCATTCCTTACATTATCGGCAATGAGGGCTGTGAGCGTTTCAGCTACTACGGCATGCGGGCGATCCTCTTCGTCTATGTCAGCCATCTGCTGCTCGCCAGCGGGGTGACCGAGGAACTCGCCGAGCGACACGCCACCGAGGTCGTCCACACGTTCTTCGCCGGGGTGTACGCCCTGCCCATGGTGGGCGCGGTGATCGCAGACCGCTGGTGGGGGAAGTACCCGACCATCGTCTGGCTCTCGCTCGTGTACTGCGCCGGCCACGCCTGCCTGGCGTTGTTCGACGGGGATTTCACCGGATCGATCTTCGGCTTGGTCCTGATCGCGATCGGCGCTGGCGGCATCAAGCCGTGCGTGTCGGCGCACGTCGGCGATCAGTTCGGGCGCAGCAACTTCGGCAAGGTCGAGCGCATCTACCAGGCGTTCTACTTCATCATCAACTTTGGCTCCTTCTTCTCCACCTTGCTCATCCCGTGGGTGAAGGCGCGCTGGGGATTTGGGGTGGCCTTCGCCATCCCGGGCATCCTGATGGGGCTCGCCACGTTCTGGTTCTGGTCGGGGCGCCACGTGTTCGTGCACGTCCCGCCGAGACCAGGCGGCAAGCTCGGGGCCATCGACGTGCTGAGCGGCGTGCTCCTCTTTCTCACCATCGCGTTCCCGATGTTCGGCGCCGCGCTGCTTCCGCCCTATGCCGCCCTGTCCATTCCGCTCAAGCTGCTGGTGTCCCTCGCCTGCTTTGCCGCGGGCATGGCGGTCTTCAGCTTTCGACAGAAGCTCGCGCCCGACGATGGCTTCCTCGCCGTCCTGGTCTATGCGATCCGCGCAAAGCTCACAGGGCAGGAGCTTCCCCCCCTCGACAGCGCGCGCGCCAGCGCCGAGGCAGAGGGCGAACTCGCGCGCCATTCCTTCTGGGGCAGCGCGGTCCGGCGCTTTGGCCTCGAGGCGGCCGAGGGCCCCCCGGCGGTCTTGCGCATTCTGACCGTGTTCTTGATGGTGAGTGTGTTCTGGGCGCTGTTCGATCAACACGCCTCGAGCTGGATCGCCCAGGCGCGCGAGATGGATCGGTCGTTCGTGCTGTTCGGCAGCACCATGGAGCTCATGCCCGAGCAGATCTCCGCGGCCAACCCGATGCTCGTGATGCTGCTCGTTCCCCTGATGGGCTACGTCGTCTATCCCGCCGTGGCCAAGCTGATCGGCCGGGAGTTCACGCTCCTGCAGCGCATGACCGTGGGCATGGCCGTGACGGCGTTCTCCTTCGTGATCGTCGCGCTGGCGCAGGAGCGGCTCGACGCAGGCGAGACCGTGCACGTGACCGTGCAGCTCTCGGCCTACGCCGTGCTCACCGCGGGAGAGGTGATGGTGTCGGTGACGGGCCTCGAGTTCGCGTACACGCAGGCGCCGCGGCGCATGAAGGCGCTGTTGATGGGCTTCTGGCTGCTCACCGTATCGCTCGGCAACATGCTGGTCGCCCTGCTCTCTGGCCTGGGCAGCCTGCCCCGCGCCCAGTCCTTCTGGATCTTCGCGGGGCTCATGCTGGTGGCCAGCGTGCTGTTCGGCGTGCGCGCGGCCTTCTATCGCTACAAGACCTACGTGCAGCAGTAGCGTGGAGCTGACTTCGTCAGCGTCCTGCTACTCGCCTGCGCGTCGCACGATCACGAACTCCACGCGGCGATTCTTGGCGCGGTTCTGGGGCGTCACGTTGGGCACCAGCGGTTGGTCCATGCCGAAGCCCTTCGTCAGCAGGCGCTCGCGCTCCACGCCAGCCTTCACCAGCCAGTTCTTCACCGCGTCGGCGCGCCGCTCAGACAGCTCGCGGTTGGCCTCTGCGCTGCCCACGTCGTCCGTGTGGCCGCGTACCTCGACCTCGAGCAGCTCGGGGTTCCGCATGAGCACGTCCGCGATCTCGATCAAGAGCGGCTCGCTGCGGGACTCGATCTCGGCGGTCCCGGTGGTGAAGAAGATGTTGCCGCGGATCTGCAGGCGATCCTTCTGCACCTTGACCGAGGAGCTCTTGGGCGTGGGCAGCACCGGGATGCGCAGCTCGGTCTCGCTGCGGACCTTGACGACGAACGGCGTCACCGAGATCAGGTAGCCCTCCTGCTCGATCCGCGCCGTGTAGTCGCCTGGTGGAAGGTCCTGTTCACGGAAGTGGCCCGCTGGGTCGGTGACCACGCTGTGCATGGCAGGGCCGATGAGCTGGAGCGCGATCCCCGGCACCGGGCTGCCGTCCACCGCGGATACGACCTGACCGGCTACTGCGCCGACCCTGGGGAGCGCCACCAGCTCACAGGTGACAGGGATCTCGCCGCCTTCGGGCGGGATCACGGCACCGCAGGTGCCCGGTCGATAGCCGTCGGCCTCGACCTCGAGCTGCACCTCGCTCGGCGCGAGGGCGTACGTCACGAAGGTGCCGTCCGGGTTTGCGAGCAGCGGGTTCAACGTCCGGCCCGGGAAGGCGATCTTCGCATCCGGTACGCCGATACCCGGCGTGCCCTGCTCGACGACGATGCCGCGCAAGCGACCCTCGGGAGCCACCACCTGCACGGGCACTTCGACGCGCTTTTCCACTTCCTTCACGACCGCCGGCTTGGGCGCGAGGTCGGCCGCGTAGCTTGCGGCCAGCATGATCCGATAGGGCAGGTTGGGGGCCAGCTCCTGCACGAAGTAGGTGGACCCGCCCACTCCGATGTCGACGCCCGCAAGCAGGTTGAGACCAGGCAGCACGGGGTAGATGCGCGCCGCCAAGGTGACGCGTTGGCGCCAGACGGTGACGTTCTCTTGCCCGAGGCAGCTGTCTGCGCCCGGCACCTTGTTGCCGTTGGCCAGCCGGGGGTAGGGGCAATCGAAGTCCTGGCGATTGATCGGAATCTCGAGCCCCCACTCCGCGATCGGGTGGATCGCGAAGCGCTTGCTGGTCTCGATGGGGATCTCCGCACCCGCGGCGATCGTCAGGTGGTCCACGCGATCGATGCCCAGGCCTAGGCGCTCGTCGCGGCGCACCAGGTGGCGGTACTCATCGACCCGGTCGATCATGCCGCCGCTCATCGCCTCGAGGTTGCGCAGGCGTGCTCGCTCGGTGCTCTCGATCAACTTGGCGGAGTTGTTGAACACGTAGCCCACGTTCAGGCGCAGCTGCAGCGGGGCCTCGGCCTTCGTCATCTTGCGCAGGTCGAAGGACATGTTTCCGCGCAGGCCCACCGAGGTGGCGGCCGAGTTGGTGCCCACGTCGCCGAGCGCGCTGAGGATCGCGAGCTGCGCGTCGCCTCCGAGCGTGAACCCCGGCACCACTTCGCCGTAGCTCTTCACGCCGAAATACAGGTCGTTGCTCGCCTGCAGCACCGTGGGCGAGGTCTTGCTGTTGTAGTTCGAGCGCGAGGCGATCGCCGCATTGAACTCGAGGTGCTCGATGGGCGTGACGCCCAGCGAGAGGGCACCACCGCCGTAGCGATCCTTGTCGTTGTTGTAGAGGTAGTCCTTCTTGACCATCAGGTCGCCCATCAGCTGCAGGCGGAAGGACTTCGGCGCACCCGAACCCGCGTCCACGACGAACACGCCGCCGACCGGACCGTAGTAGGTGTTGGCGGCGCGCATGGCCCAGCGCCGATGTTTGGCCTGCTCGTCCTCCTTGGCCTCCGGCGTGGCGGCCGGGGCGGGCGGGGCCTGATCCGTCGAGGCCTGTTCTGTCGAGGCCGGCGTGGCCTCGGCTTGGGGGGAATCCCCCGTCGAGGCCGACGCGCCGACGCCGATCCGCGCCGACTGGGAGAACGAGACTCCCGGGAAAGCCAAAGCGAGCGCGACAATGGCCAGGGCCAAGAGCCGGTGAGGCCCCTGCACGAGCGCTGAACGGCGCATTCGAGACTCCTTTATATCCTTCATGAAAACGGGCGGTTGCGGGCGTCGTGTGACCTGCAGAAGACCTACCCGGTGCGACGCGCGCCCATTTGTCGCAGGTTCTTGGGGACACTTTCAAGCAAACTGAACTCCCCGTCCGGGGCTCAGCTATGCTGAACGGCTGTGACCTCCTCCGTTTCCGTCAGAAAGGCGATGACGCAGCGCGACTCAGGAAATGTCGGGTGCACTGGCGCACCCCGAATCGGAGCTGTCGCCCCGCCGTGCACGCAGTCCTCTCACTCCCACTTCCCTCCGAGCGCGAAGGCCGCGTGTTGACGCTGCGCACGCCCGAGCCCGATGCTGAGGCGCGGTCCGCCGACGAGGCGCGGTCGAGCTCGGTGGCGAGCGGGGCGCGTGCGCAGAACCTGGTCGTGCCGAGCTTCGCGGAGGTCTTCCGGACCTATTCGGGGTTCGTGTGGCGCGTGCTCTTGAGGCTCGGGGTGGCCGAGTCGGACGTCGACGACGTCGCCCAGGAAGTGTTCTTGGGCGTGCATCGCAACCTGGAGACCTTCGAGGGGCGCTGCGCCTTGCGCACCTGGATCTACGGCATCTGCCACCGCCGCGCGATCGACTACCGGCGGCGCGCCATGGCGCGACCGGAGCTCGCGACGGATGAGCCCCCCGACGTGGGCACCGAAGCCCAGCAAGAGGAGGGGATAGACCTCGGCCTCGCGCGCGCCAAGCTGACCCAATTGCTCGCCAGCTTGGACGAAGAGAAACGATCCGTGTTCGTGCTCTTCGAGGTGGAGGGCATCCCCATGGAAGAGGTGGCCGAGATCGTCGGCTGCCCACTACAAACCGCCTACTCGCGCCTGTACGCAGCCCGCAAGAAGGTCGAGGCCTTGGCGCAGCGCATCCGCGCCCAGCAGAGCTTGCGGGTCGAAACGCCCGCTTCGACACGGAGGTCGCCGTGAGCGTCCCGCATTCTGTTCAACGTCTTGCCGATGATGCGAGCACCTCGCAGGAACTTCGTGAGCTCTTGCGCGCGGGTGATCTCGCTGGCCCGAGCGAAAAGGACCTGGCGAGGTTCGCCGCGCGCATGGCTCCGCTGGTGGGACTTCCGCTCGCGGATCTGGTGCCCACGTCCTTGCCGCAGGGCACTGCCCCGGCCGATCTCGGAGCAGACGGGCTCGGCGTCGCGCCCACGCCCGCTGACGCGGCCGCGCCCGTCGGTGCGGCCAAAGTCGCCGGATCCATCGGGCTCAAGGCCTGGATTGCGGCGGGCGTCGTGAGCCTCGGGCTCGGGTTCTTGTGGGTGCAGCAGGGTCATCCGGCTTCCCAGGCCGTCGAACCTGTGCGTTCGGCGCCCAAGCTGGTGGCGCCCGCGGTGCCCGCTCAGGTTCCGCCCGTCGAAGTCGCACGTTCAGAAGCGACGCCGGAGCCCATCGTGCCGAAGGCCGCGGAGACGCCCGCGCCCACGAAGCGCCAGGCCACGCCCGCGGCAGCACGCCCGGACGAGCTGTCGCTGATCGCCCAGGCCCAAGCCCTGCGCGACCAGCCGCGCGCGCTGCTCAAGGTGCTCAAGCAGCACGCCGCCTGGTATCCCAACGGCATGCTGGCCCAGGAGCGCGAGGTGCTCGCCGTCGAAGCTCTCCTGGCCTCGGGCAAGATCGAGGCGGGCAAGCGCCGCGCCGCCCGGCTGGAGGCCGAGTACCCCACCTCAGCGCACCTGCCGCGCGTTCGCGCCTTGCTCGAGAAGGCAGGCCGCGAGTAGCCTGCGTCCATGCCGCAGCCGGCCCTTCTCCGCATGGTGGCGCTGCCCCTCTTCTCGTTGGGCTGCGGCGTCACCCTCGACGTCGGGGCCATGGTGCGCTGCAGCGACCCAGGGATCGTGTGCGATCTCGACGGCGGGTTTGTGGACGCGGGTCTCCCGATTGGAGATCCCCAGTACGGAGAGTTCAACGCGGCGGGGTTCGCAGCGCTCCGCGCCGGGCTGCCCGGCGAGTGGCACGGCCTGGTGGCGGGGCTCGAGACGTGGCGGACGCCCATCGAAATGCGCTTCTCCGAGGCCTCCGAGGATGGCTTGGGTAGCTTCGAGCTGCGCTGCACGCAGCCGGCGCTGCTATGTGTACCGCTCCCTTCCGAGGACCGTAGGTCCGTCGGTCAGTATCGCCTGACGTTCGTCGATGCCGACGGAGCGGGGGAGGGCGAGTTCATCTGGGATCCGGGCTTCCAGCAGTCGCGCACCTCGGTCCGATTCCGCAACATGCTGCTCCAGGATTCTGGCCAGGTGCTCTATTTCGTGGCCGACGACCTTGTGTTCGGTTCCTTCCTGTTCATCATGAAATCGGGCACGTGGCCGGATGATGCAGGCACCGACGAGCCGCCGATGTCGCCCGAGGGAGCCGCACCATGAGGCGGGCGTTCTGGATCGGTCTCGGGCTCTGGTTCGGAGGCTGCCTCTATGACCAAAACGCGGGAGCCTTCGACCCGCCCGGCCCCGGTTGTCCAGACCCGCACGCCGCGGCGCTCCCTGCCGAGCGCGAGGCCTGCGTCGTCGAGCTGATCGAGGATCTTTCGGAGGGGCCCTGGGACGGGGAGGCCGCGAGCGGCGTTTACCGCGCGCAGTGCAGGGTCGAGTTCGGGCGCGACGGCGGCTTTCGCCTGACGCGGCTCGGGACAGGGGGGGACTTCTTCACCCTGTTTGCCCCCAGCACGAGCAAGGTCGAAGGGAGATACGTGATCACGGACCTGCTCCGGGGCGAGTTTTTCGGTCGGTTCGAGACCGAGAACGGCTCCTTTCCCAGCACCCTGGACAACCTGTCGATCTCGGGGGACGAGCTCAGGTTCACGTGGCGCACCCAGGCCTCCGACTTCTCGTTCGTCACGAGCCAGTTGGTGCTAACGCGGCAGAGGTAGCGTATAAGCCGCCTTCAGCATGGACGTCGCCGGCGCCCGCCTTCTCTGTATCATCGTGCCCTGCTTCGACGAGGAGCAGGTCGTCGAAGCGACGCACGCCGAGCTCAAGCGCGTCCTCGAGGACGTGCCGCGCTGGCGCCACCTCATCTACTTCGTCGACGACGGAAGCCGTGACGGTACGCTGCTCAGACTGCGCGCCATCGAGCGGCGCGACGAGTCCACGCGCGTGCTGTCCCTGTCGCGCAACTTCGGTCACCAGGTGGCGATCACGGCGGGGCTGGATCACGCGGAGCGCCGGGCCGACGCCGTGCTGGTGATGGACGCCGATCTGGAGAATCCGCCCACGCTCATCCCGCGCCTGCTCGAGGAGTTCGAGCGCGGGCACGATGTGGTGATGGGCGTGCGCGAGACGGGCCGGGTGGTCGGCTGGTGGAAGCGCAGCCTCTCGCGGGCCTTCTACGCCGTGTTCAATCGCGTGTCCGACATCTCCATCGTCGCGGGGGCGCCCGACTTCTTCTTGCTCTCACGCCGCGCCCGCGAGGCCCTCGCGCGGATGGGGGAGCAACGCCGTTTCCTACGGGCCATGGTCGCCTGGATCGGCTTCTCCCGCGCCTACGTCCCCTACGTCCCGCCGGCGCGGCTGGCCGGGCGCTCCAAGTACACGCTGCCCCGCATGATGCGGCTCGCGAGCGACGCGTTCTTTGCGTTCTCCTCGCTGCCGCTGGTGCTCGTTGGCGCGCTTGGAGCCGTGCTCTCGCTGATCGGCGCGGCGCTACTCGCGCTCGCCCTCGCCGGCACCAGCGTGGGCTTTTTGCCGGGGCTTTTGTGTTTGCTCGCGGGCCTACAGCTCGTCGGGCTCGGCGTGGTCGGCGGCTACGTGGGGCGGATCTTCGAGCACAGCCAGGGCCGCCCGCTCTACATCGTGCGCGACGCCCCGGAGGACACGGGCTACGAGCCCAAGATTGTCGAGGTGGGCCCGCGCCCCGTGCGCCGCGCGCGCACCCAGTGAGCTCGGCCAGAACCGGCGCGCTCTAGACTTGGACTAAAACCGCGTGCCCAGTCCCAGGTCGAAGCGCCCCGAAAGCGCGGGCTGTTCGAAGAGCGCCATCGGCGAGCCATCGGGGAGCGTGCCTGCGAAGCGCGTGCGCGCGAACGGCGTCGAGAGCCCGCCGCCCGCGTACAGCCCGAGTCCTCGCCACAGGCGCAGCGCGCCGTGGACATCGAGCACCCCGTCGAACAGCGGGCTCGCGGAGTCGCGCCCTCGATCGAAGCCAAACGCTCGGCTCTGTAGCGCGCCCGCGGCCAGGCCCATGCAAGCCGAAGCGCGCAGCCGTCCGGCGCTCCACCAGAGCGGGCAATAGAGGGCGCTCCCGTAAAAAACGCGCACGTCCACGCCTGTGCCCATCGGACCGTCCACCGCGCGCTCGGCGAACATGACGCCCTCGAGGCGGACGCCCCCCCAACGCGTAAGTTCGAGCTCGAACGCCACGCCCCCGCCCCACACGAAGGCGGGAACGTGGCCGTGGGTCGCGCGCGCGAAGGCGCTCACCTCCGCGCGCGGCGACGGGGCCCCAGGGGCGGCGGGAGGCGGGGGCTGCTCGGGGCAGGGGGGCGAAGCTTGCTCCGTGTGGGTTTCTTCGGGGGCCGGCGGCTCACGGGCCGGCTCGCTGGGGGCTTCGGGGGCCGGCGGGACCGGGGCAGGCGGGTGCAGCGCTCCGGCGGGGTCGATCATGACCGCGAGCACGACCGCGACCGCCTCCGAGAGCTCATCACAGCTCGCGCGCTCGGAGAGCACCTCGCGTGACCCGAGCGGCTTACCCTCCCGGTCGTACGTGTGGAGCGCTGCGCGATAGCCTTCGCCCTTTCGCTGGGCTGTGCCCTCGACCAGCAACTCCGCGTCACGGGGCGCGTCGAAGACCGGACGGCGCAGTTTGCTCTCGACCCTGCGTGCGAGTTCGCGACCATCGATGCAGTCTTGGGCGCCCGCCTCCCGCACCCAGTGCAGGGTCGCACGCGGGGGCGCTGTGCTCTCGTCGACCTGGGCACGCGCACCTGCGAGAGGCTGGATCAGCAAGCTGGTTTCGAGTGCGAGCACGAAAGCCAGGAGCGTGTTTCTTGGCTCCATGCGCACGACACTCTCGCATGATCGTCCACCTCGAGACCACCCCCGCGTGCGCCTTCGTGGCATGCCGCATGCCCGCGGGGTAGCCTGGTGGCCATGGCCGAGACGATCTTCTCCAAAATCCTCCGGGGCGAGCTTCCCAGCCACAAAGTCTACGAAGACGACCTGGTTTACGCGTTCCTCGACATCAACCCGCTGAGCCCTGGGCACACCCTGGTGATCCCCAAGGAAGCGGTGGCCACGCTCGACCAGTTGAGCGACGAGTCGAGCGCCGCCATCGGACGCGTGCTGCCCCGGCTGTGCCGGGCCGTCCTGCGCGCCACGGGGGCGACCGAGTACAACATCCTGCAGAACAACGGGCCAGGGGCGCACCAGGCAGTCTTCCACGTACATTTCCACATCATTCCCAAGCTGCCCGATGGCCGCGGTTTGGGAGTAGGCTGGAAGACGCACAAGCTCGACTCGGGCGAAGCCAAGGATCTCTTGCAACGCATCGTGAGCGCGCTCTGACTGAACAGCCTGGGGGGGGCCTGCGTCCGCTCGACACACGCCAGGCGAGGGCCTTCGCGCGCTCGCTCCCAGTGGTCTCCTGAGAAGCAAGAAAACATGAAAAAATCAATCCTCGTTACGTGTCTCGCCTGCCTCGCGGGTCTTCTCCTGTGGCCTACCGTACTGCCCACCGCGGGCGCCGCCGACGGGAAGTGGGAGATCCGCATGGCGACCATCGTTCCCAAGTCGAGCAAGCCCATGCGCATCCTGCGCGCCTGGGACAACACGATGAAGGAGAAGACCCAAAACCGCGTGAGCTTCCGCTTCTACGCGGGCGGCATCGCGGGCGATGAGCGCGACGTGCTGCGCAAGATGAAGATCAGCCAGATCGACGCCACCTCGCTGACCTCGGTGGGCCTCGGGCAGATCGTGCGCAGCGCCTCGGTGCTGCAGATGCCCGGGCTGTTCAAGAGCTACGCCGAGCTCAACGCGGTCCGCACCGCCATGGACGCCGAGTGGCGCAAGGCCTTCGACGACGCCGGCTACCAGCTGCTCGGTTGGTTCGACATCGGCTTCGGTCGCATCTTCTCGGAGCAGGCCATCGCCAGGCCGGGCGACCTCAAGAAGGCGCGCCCCTGGGTCTGGCGCGACGATCCCGTGTTCCCAGAGCTCATGAAGATCGTCGGCGCCAACGGCGTGCCCCTGGGCCTGCCCGAGGTGTTCCCGGCCCTGCAGACCAAGATGGTCGACACCGTGATCGCCTCGCCGGTCGCGGCGCTCGGGCTGCAATGGTTCAACAACGTGCAGTACATGACGAGGCAGGCCGACATCGCCCTGGTCGGCGCCACCCTGATCAGCAACAAGCTGTTCAAGAGCATGCCCCCCGACTGCCAGCAAGCGCTGCTCGAGAGCGGCAAGCTCGCCCACAAGAAGGCGCTCGAACTCGTCGAGGGCGAGGAGGTCGCCGCCTACAACGAGCTCAAGGCCCGTGGCATCAAGGAGGTCGACACCGTTCCCCACGCCGCGGAGTGGCAAAAGGCCTACACTGATCTGCGCACCCAGTTGACCGGCAAGCTGTTCACCAAGGAGATCTTGGACCGCGTCACCTCGGCTGCCGAGTCGGCTCGCAAGAAGTAGCGAGCAACATTTACGGAGTTTGAACCCATGGAATCCCCGATCCTGCAGGTGACCGCAGACGCCACGCGCCAGATCAAGAAGATCCTCGAGCAAGAGGAGTTACAGGAGCAGGCCGTGCGCGTCGGCATCGCGGAGAGGAGCCCCACGGGGTTTCAGTACCAGCTCGAGTTCTGTGATCGCGCCGAGCGCGAGGAAAAGGACGTGCTCTACGAGCAGGACGAGGTGCTCTTTTACATCGACGGCGAGAGCGCCGAGGACCTCAAGGGCACCACGCTCGACTACGTCGACACGGGCTTCAGCGCCGGCTTCAAGTTCGACAACCCGAACAAGCCCAAGCTCCTACAGAACCCGATCGCCGAGCGCGTGTTCCGGGTGATCCAGGAGCAGATCAACCCGGGGGTGGCCTCCCACGGCGGCCACGTGACCCTGCTCGACGTGCAAGACGGAACCGTCTACGTGCGCCTTGGCGGCGGCTGCCAGGGCTGTGGTCACGCTGACACCACGGTGAAGGACGGCATCACGACCATGATCTGCGAGTCGGTGCCCGAGATCCACACCGTGCTCGACGTCACCGACCACGCCGCGGGCACGAACCCCTACTACCAGGGGTAGCGGACTCGCCCTCGACGGGGGCGCTAAACCACCTTGCTGCGCTCGCGGGGGATCTGCCCGTAGCGGTGGTACTCGATGCACACGCTCTGCTCGCGCACGTAGTGCAGGAGCTCGAGTCTGCCCACGGGCAGCACCGGTGCATCCGCGATGTGCACGCCGAGCTCCGCCGCGAGCTCAGCGTGTTCTTGGGTTCGCTTGCCCAACAGGCGCAGCCGGCCGAAGGGGCGCACTTGGCCGCGCAGGCTCCAGGGCTCGCCCACGCTCACGGGATGCCCGTACACATGGCTGTCGTGGGGACCTGCGAAGCGCGGACTCAGTGAGAGCGTGAGCCGCACTCCGAGCACCCTCGCGGCGAGCGCGCTGGCGGCGAGGTCGAGGAGCGATGCGTCGGCCTCGGCGCGCACGACGACGTGCGGATCGGGCAGGTAGCGGAAGACGTTGTCCTGTCCCAGCACGCGCGACGGATCGTGCAGCACGCCGAAGTGCGTGCGCTGGGCTACGACGTAGTCGCTCAGCATCGCGGCCAGTGCCCCGTACGTGTCCGCGGCCACGAGGGAGCGGTAGGGACGCAGCAGCTCTTCCTCGCGGGGGCTTGGCCGCGCAAGGGCCGGAACGCTCTCGGCCGCGACGTGACAAAGCTGCATCACGTAGTTGGGGCCGCCCGCCTTGGCACCAGGACCAAACCCCGACTTGGCCAGTCCCCCGAACGGCTGTCGCCGCACGATGGCGCCGGTGGTCGAGCGGTTGATGTACAGATTGCCAGCCATGATGGTGCGCGCGAAGGCGGCCTGCTCGTCCTCGTCGAGGCTCGCGAGCCCCGCGGTGAGCCCGTAGCCGGTGCCATTGGCCAGCTCCACCGCGTGGGCGAGATCGCGCGCCCGCATGACGCTCAGCACCGGGCCGAACAGCTCGGTTTGGTGCGTGAAGCTCCCGGGCTGGACGCCGAGCTTGACGCCCGGGGAGAGCAGGTTCGGGTTGTCTGGCGAGATCACGGGCTTGACCAGCCAGCTCTCGCCGGGCTCGAGCTGCTCCATCGCGCGCAGCAGCGGTCCGCGTGGCGGATGGATCAGCGGCGTCACCACGCTCTTCGGATCCCACGCGGAGCCCACCGGCAAGCTCTCGACCGCGTCCTTGAGCGTGGCCATGAAGCTGGGGTCGTCGTGGACCTCGGCTTCGAGGATCAACAAGCTGGCGGCGCTGCACTTTTGCCCGGCATGCCCGAAGGCCGAGTACACCACGTCCGCGATGGCCTGGTCCCGATCCGACATGGCGCTCACGATGTACGCGTTCTTGCCGCCGGTCTCCGCGAGCAAGTGGACCCCGGGATGAAGCCCCTGGAAGAGGCGCGCGGTGTCGGTCGCGCCCGTCAAGATCACCGCATTCACGCGCAGGTCACGGATCAGGGCGCTGCCCACCTCGTCGTCGCACAGCACGAGCTGCAAGGCCGCGCGCGGCACACCCGCCTCGTGGAACATCGTCACCATGCGATGCGCGATCAGGGCCGTCTCCAGGGCGGGCTTCAAGAGCACGCGGTTGCCCGCCATCAGGGCGGCGAGCACGCCACCTGCCGGGATGGCCAGCGGGAAGTTCCACGGAGGCGTCACCACGACCACGCCGCGCGGGGAGGTTCGCACGGGTAGCTCGCGCAAGAGCGCGAGGTAGCTCGCTCGGTAGTACTCGGCGAAGTCGATCGCCTCCGAGACCTCGCTGTCGGCCTCGGTCACCCGCTTGCCGCCGTCGAGCACCATCAGCGCGATCAGCTCGTCGCGCGAGGCGCGCAGGCGCTGCGCCACGCGCCGCAGGAGGCTTGCGCGCGCGTGCGGGTCGGTCTGCGAGAAGTGCGTGGCGTCGTCCGCGGCGGCGCGTAGCGCGTGCTCGAGCAGCGTGGGAGAGGCGAGGGCGACCTCGTACGCCACGCGTCCGGGACGAGAGGGGTCGGCCCCAGCGTGCGAGCGCGCCGCATCGCTGACCGAGCCGAGCACGAGCGAGGCGATGTGCTGCGCAGGGGCCGCGCGAAGGCGCGTCAATGCCTCCTCGATCCAGCGGCGGTTGACGGCCTGGGAAAAGTCCGTGTCTGGCTCGTTGTCGAACGCCCGCTCTGGCGGCTGCTTTCCGCGCGTTTGGACGAGCCGGCGATCGAAGCTCGCTTCGCCGGCCCGACGCGGCAGGTGCGAGAGATCGTCCATGCGCGCGATCGACGCGCGAAATCGCGCCCGCTCCCGCGCGAAGTTTTCGTCGTCGGGCTGCATCGCGAAGCTCGCGCTGAGGAAGTTGTCCGCGGAGGTGTTCTCCTCGAGCCGACGCACCAAATAGGCGATCCCCGTGTTGAGCTCCCGATCATCGCAGACGGGCGCATAGACCAGCACGTCCACACCGAGCCCGCTCAAGCTCCTTCGCAGCGGATCGGCCATGCCCTCGAGCATCTCGAGTCCGACGCGCTCGTCTGCGCCGCGTTCGCGGGCGAGCAACAGGGCGTAGGCCAGGTCGAAGAGGTTGTGACTCGCCACGCCGAGCGCGACGGCGGCGAACGCCTCGCCCTGGATGTGCCGCTCGAGCAGGAGCTTGTAGTTGGCGTCCACCTCGAGCTTGTGCGCGTAGATGGGCACGGCGCTGCCCGCCTTCGCGCTCTCCACGCGCTCGGTCGAAAGGTTGGCGCCCTTGACGATGCGCAGACGAATCGGGCGCGCGCCGCGGCGCACGCGCGCCTCCGCCCAAGCGATCAGCTCCTCGTGCCAGCGCGCGCTCTCAGGGAGGTAGGCCTGAAGCACGACGCCCGCGCGCACCTCGTCGAGCTCAGGTCGCGAAAGTGCGTGCTGCATGACCGCGAGCGTGAGCTCCACGTGTCGGTACGCCTCCATGTCCAACATGACGATCGGACGCTCAGCCGCCGGTCGCTCCAGCGTGGCCTGGTAGATCCGGGCCAGGCGCTCGCTCAAGAGGTGCACGGTGTCCTCGAAGGCGAGCGGAGAGAGCTGACTCCCGATCGAGGACACCTTGACGCTCAGCGCGTCCACCTCGGGCTGTCGGGCGAGCGCGCTGTACTTGTCGACCCGGGCCTCCGCCTGCGCTTCGCCGAGCAGCGCCTCGCCCAATTGGTTGAGGTTCACCCGGGTGCGCTCGGCGTGTCGCGTCGTCAGCAACCCACGGACCGCCGCCGGGTGCGCGGAGAGCAGGACCCCGCGGATCTCCTCCCGGATGCGCCGCTGGACCCCTGCGCTGACGACGCCCGGCAAGGCGCCCGCCAGCCAGGCGCCGGTCGCAAGCTCGGCCCTCTCCCACCAGTGCAGGTACCTGGGCACGCCGCGACTCCTCACCAAACGCTGCAGCGCCAGCGCCACCCTGCCCGGGTCGGCGCTGCGATAGGCACGGTCGGTGAGCTCGGTGGTAAAGGCGAGCCCCCGGGGATCCCCCATCAGCCGGCCGAGCCGCTCCGCTCGTCGAAGGTCTTCAGCCCTGCGCTCGGCCAGGCTCGCGCGCAGCAGCAGGGCCGCGAGCTGCTCGGCGAGCCGGGCCCGCTCCGCGCGCGAGGCAAGCGGGCGCCCGGTCACGGAGGCCAGCAAGCCCTGAGCTTGGTCGAGCGATGCGGGGCGGGAGGAGCGTTGCATGGGATCTCTGCTCCGTTTTCGATCGCTGGCGCACGCGGGTGGAGCCACCCGTCGGCGCAGCGGCCGGATTCTTCATGATAACCAAGAGAAAGGGCGCTTGCGGGGGCTCGAAAGGGACTTTGGGGCCTCTCCCAGCGGGGAAGCCCCCTCACCCCGAGTTGGGGTTAGGCAAAGCTTGCTCGTTCGCGAGTAGGCAACGTTTGCTTAGGTGGGCATGACTTGCCCCAAAAAAGAGATCCAGTTCACCAGAAGCACGCGAAAATTGGGTGGCGCAAGTTTTGCTTAACCGTGAGTTATCGCCCTCAGTCGGTAACTCTCCCCAACCCCACGGTGCTCCCATGTTCCAGCGCGGCTTTTTCTTGTTGGTTGTTCGCGATGACGGACTTGCTCAATCGCTCAGTGAGCCGATTCAGCGTTACAGCGTGGTCCGGCGTGCCCGCTTCTATCGCGAGGCTCTGTCCATGCTGGTTCCGCGCGCCCGCTGGTCCGGGGTGGTGGTCGACCTGGACGGCTTCGACGCCGATCCTCTCGAGACCATGAAGTGTATGCGTGAGGCTCACCCGCTCGTTCCGGTCCTCGCCCTGGCCTCGAGCGCAACCCCCGAGCTCATCAACGGCCTGCACGCCTACCGCGCAGAGCTGGTGTTGAAGCCGCTCGGCGAGACGAATGTCGTGAGCTTCGTGCAGCGCGCCCTGGTCAGCGGCTGGCTGCCAGACGAGCGCGTCGCCGCCTGGGTCGATGAGCTTGCGCGTCGTCGCAACCTGACTCCCCGCGAAGTTCAGCTCGTGGCCTACGCCCTGGGCAACGAGTCCCGCCAGAAGGTCATCCGCCGCCTGGGCATCAGCGAGAACACCCTGAAGACCCAGGTGCGCGCCCTGTTGCGCAAGTGCAACGCACGCTCGATGGACAGCCTCGCCAAGATCGTCCTGCGCGATGCGCTGATCTTCGAGACCTTGCCCGAGGAGCCGACCGACGAAGAGGGACTCCTCGAGGAGAATGCCCAGGCGGAGGATTTGGTCGCCAGCGCCTGACGTGCCCCCAATGGAGGTCACGGCGGAGGCCGCGTGCATCATGCACGCGGCCTCTTCGTTTTGGGGACGGAGTATTCCAGCTTAGTTAGCGCGCCCAGCCGGGTCCGCGCGCGCTAACTAAGTTGGAATACTCCGTCCCCAGGCCTGCGGGCATGGGCTGCGCAACTCGTGCGCAACGGTTCGAGCAAGAGTTGCGCGACTTCGCGAATGTTGCGCAGAAAGCGGCCGGTTAGGGAGCAAAGCAGGCGGCACGCTCGTTGCGTAGGGGCCCTGGCGATGAAGCCGCTGCGCGGTCCCAAACCTTTCGATGCCGAACCTTTGTTGCCGAGGCCTTTATGACCGACCCAAATCGCGACCTCTTCTTGCTCGTGAGCGACGACGCGCTGCTTCTGCGCACGTTGCATCAACTCACCCAGCATTGCGCCGAACTTATCCATGGCCAAAGCGCCGTCGCGCTGGCACGCGGGGATCGCCCGCGCGTTCGTGCCGTGTTCGTCGATGGATCGCTGTTCCAGTACGGCGTGGTGCGCGAGCTCATCAGGTTGCGCAACCACTTTCCGCTCGCGCACGTGATGCTCATCGCAACCTCGGCGCAGACGCTGCTGGTCAACGATATCCAGCCGCTGCGCATCGCGCTCTTCGCGCGACCGCTTCCCCAGAGCGCGCTCGCCCTGTTCATCGATCGCGCGCTGTCCGCAGGGCGCCTCTCCGACCGCAACATGCGCGCCTGGATCGCGGAGATGGCCGAGGAGTGCCGGCTCACGCAACGTGACGTCGCGCTGCTGCCGCTGGTGCTCGAGGAGGAAACGCCCGAGGCCACCTGCGCCCGCCTCGGCCTCGACGAGGCCGGGTTGCAGCGCTCACTTCGCCGTCTGGTGAAGAAGTGCCGGGTGCGCAACACCGATCGCCTGGCCAAGAACATGATGCGCGACGCGCTGCTGTTCAGCCGCAAACACACGATCGACCTGATCGAACCGATGGCGAACCGCGCCGCCTCGTTTTGACTGGGGCGACCTCGCCGCGTTCGAGTCGGAAGGCGATTGAGCTCGCCTCGCTTTGCGCGGATGCCGCTCTGACGGCACGATGCCCTGGATCCCCCTTTTTGATTCGGAGGTGTCATGAGCAAGGTACTCGAAGAGCTGGTCAAGCAACTGGCACTCGAGCGCATCGAAGAGAACCTGTTCCGTGGTCAGAGCCAGGATCTGGGTTGGGGGCGGGTGTTCGGCGGGCAAGTGCTGGGGCAGGCGCTCTCGGCCGCGGTCCAAACGGTGCCGCCGGAGCGCAAGGTTCACTCGCTGCACTCCTATTTCTTGCGCCCCGGGGATGTGAACAAGCCCATCGTTTACGAGGTGGATCGCATCCGGGACGGCGGTTCGTTCACCACGCGCCGCGTGGTCGCGGTGCAGGGAGGCGTGGCCATCTTCAACATGCAAGCCTCCTTCCACGTGCCTGAGCCCGGCTTCGATCACCAGGACACGATGCCCGAGGTGCCGCCGCCAGAGGGCCTCAAGAGTGAGCAAGCGCGGATCGAGCCCAAGACCAAGCACTGGCCCCCGGCGATGCGCAGCAAGGTGCTCGCGCCCCGCGCGTTCGAGCTACGCGCCACCGATCCCGAGGACGATCCCTTCGTCACCACGCCGCGCCCTCCGCGCCGCTCCACCTGGATCCGTGCGACCGCTGCGCTGCCCGACGACGACGCGCTGCACGCCTACCTGCTGGCCTACGTCTCGGACTTCTCCTTCGTGAGTACGGCCTTGCTCCCCCACGGCGTCTCCTGGATGTCCACCCCGGGTATGCAGGTCGCGAGTCTCGACCACATCATGTGGTTCCATCGGCCGTTCCGGGTCGATGATTGGCTGCTCTACGATATCGAGAGCCCGTCGGCGCGCAGCGCGCGGGGGCTGGTGCACGGGCGGGTCTTCACGCGGGACGGGCGTCTCGTCGCGTCCACGGCCCAGGAAGGTCTGCTGCGGTTGCGTCCTCCCTCACCCCAGGGATGAGGGGCGCGCGGGTCGTCGAGCCGAAGCTCCCACATCACCCTCAAGCGTCACCTTGCGCACAGAGATCTCGAGGCCGTCTTAGGTTAGATTCGTCGGCATGAAATCTGGCTTGCTTCCCGCAGTGATCGGCTCTCGTTCGTGGCTCGCGGCAGGCGTTGCCGTGCTCATGTCGGCGCTGGCAGCACTAGGTGGCTTCGAGCATGCCAGGGTGCACGCGCAAGATGCGGCTCCGGCTCGCTCCGCGCGCGCCCCGCTCGCCTGCGCGGTCACAGGGACCGGCAGCGCGGAGCGTTCCTTCGCCTTGTGCAATGCGCTCGGGGCGCAGCTCGGGCGTGCCGTCGTGCTCGTCCAGGAGGGCAGCAACGTCGAGCGCGGCGAGTCCCTACAAATCGTGCAGGGCGACGTAAACTGGACGGTGATCTTGCTGCGCGACGGTGATCCGCGCGCGTTCACCCGCGTGTCTTCGGCGGACGCCGCCGGTCGCGAGGCGTTGTTCTTGGCGCGTGCTTCCCGCGTGCTCATCCGAGAGGCGAACAAGGCGAACAAGGGGTGTGTGCGCGTCGAGCCCAACGGCGGGCGTCCGATGCGCTCGCCCGACCTGGCCTATCCCTGGGTCAAGCTCAAGCGGTGCCGCCCTCAGCTGGTGGATGTCCTCGATCCCTGGTGGTCATCGCCGCGATGACTCGCCTTCCGCATCATTGAGCGGCCGCTTCTTCCGCGTCGTCTTCCGCCACGCGCACCATGTCCTCGGTGCGGCCTTCCAGGGCGTTCGACGCGATGTGCGCGGCGACCAGACCCCAGACATGGAAGAACTCGTCATCGCCGAAGTTGGCCCCCGAGCGCAGAAGCCCCGGTCGACGCAGCTCGAGCGACCACGCAGACCGCTCGTCGTAGTAACCGAGCACGTCGGCATGATCGGCGATGACGACGGCTGCTGGCGCCTGGTCCTGGTGAACGCGGGTCATGGGGAGCTGGCGTACGGCATTGACGAGCCCGTCGTTGGCGGCGAAGTCGAAGGCAGGCACGCGCGCGCTGGGGTGACGGATGACGCGCTCGGGCGGCACCTGGCGCAGCAGCTTTTGCGCGTGGCTGAGCGCGAGCGGGGGCTCGCTCAGGCTGCGCTGCGCGGTCAGCCCGTATAGGACCGAGAACACGCGGTCACGCAATCGCAGCACGCCCGCGTCCTCGAGCGTCAGCTCCGGCGCCACCACGACGATGCTCTGCACGCGGGCCACAAGTCCTGGATCGGGCGGGTTGTGGACGCGCAGGGCCTGCATCGCGTGCGGCGCGAGCTCTTGAAGGAGTTGGCTCTTTCCCAGAAGCCCGAGGAGCAACGAGAGCGCGGCGCCATACTCGCGCTCTCTCTGTCGCGCGCGCGTGAGCGCCTCGAGCACCAAGGCTGCGGAGAGGGTGGCCGCCTGACGCAGGCTGAGCAGGTCGAGGCGCTGCGGACGTTGCCATGCCGTCAAGCAAGGCTGGTCGGCGAGCTGCGTTCCATAATGGGGAGCGCCGAGGGTCATGATCGAGGCGATGCGCTCTCGTACATGGGTCGGGTCGAGGTCGTGCCACGTGGCGCCCGCCTTGAGCGGAAGGCATGCGGTGAGCAATTCCGCGTCGACGCCGCCCGGACCGTGCCCCACCAGGTGGAACTGGCGCACGCCGCGTAGGGCGCCATCGAGCGCCTCGAGCTGCCGCAACAACGAGCGTTGACGGACCGCGAGGGTGGTGCCGTGTGAAACGGGGAGCGCTACTACTGGTATCGGCAAACCGCAGTGCGCCTCGAGCGCCGCGCGCAGCGAGGTGGCGATGCGCGCGTGGTCGCCGCGCCCATCGCCCCGCATCGCGCGCCCGGACGCTCCCCTGCGCGCGCAGTCGAACCCGAGGAAACCGGGGACGAGTACCACCACGTGCTCTCTCGCTCCGACGGCCATGCTCGAACCCCTTCCCGCCCGGGACGCGATTCTCAGCCCGCGGTGTCGACCGCGCGGTGTGACCACGACACGGCTCAAACGGGTCATTTTATTGCCAAGCTAACTGGGCACCACCGGTGTGTCAAATCACGAGATTGATTCGTATGGGTCAGCGCGTGGGGCCCTTGCCCGTTCGGGGACGCATTGGCGAGGCGCCGCTTCCGCGGTGCGCATTCCCTGTTTGTGGACATCGTGGCGCTCGCTGCTTCGCGGTGCGCCCGCATTTGCGAGGCTCAGCACCGACCGCCGCGCCAAACCTCCGGTCGATCCATCCACGCGCGCGGAAAAGACGTGAGGAGCATCGCGCTTTGGCTTCCACCGTCGGTGGAGCCAGTTGATGACTGACTCGGTCCAGGCAGCGCGGTGCGCGCGCTCCAGTGCGGAAGTATGCGCTTTGTCGGGTGCCCGCGATGGTGCTGAACTATATTGGCACCCGCGAGGGAGAGATGCCGAACGCATTCATTTCGGGCACGGGTTTTTATGCACCGCCGCGCGTGGTGACAAACGATGATCTGCGGACGCAGTACGGTCTCGATACGACGCACGACTGGATCGTTCAGCGCACGGGCATCGAAGCGCGCCGTTTCGCCGATGAAGGTGTCGGGAGCGCCGACCTGGCGGTGCCCGCCGCCGAAGCGGCCATCAGGCGCGCCGGTCTCGAGAAGAAGGACATCCAGCTCCTGATCTTCTGCACGCTCTCGCCGGAGCACTGTTTTCCCGGTTCCGGCGTCTTTCTCCAGCGCAAGCTCGGCTTCTGCGACATGGGGCACTTCGTCCCGGCGCTCGACGTGCGCAACCAGTGCTCGGGCTTTCTGTATGGGCTCTCGGTCGCCAACGCGATGGTCCGCTCCGGAACGTACAAGCACGTGCTGGTCGTCGGCGCCGAGACCCACTCTGCGGCGCTCGATCTCACGACGCGCGGTCGCCAGGTGGCCTCGTTGTTCGGCGACGCCGCGGGCGCGGTGGTGGTCAGCGCGACCGAGGAGCAGCGCGGCTTGCGCAGCATTTACCTCGGCGCCGATGGGCGCTTCGCCGAGGTGCTGTGCCAGAAGGTCTGGGACATCACCAAGCGCCCCTTCATCCCGCAGAACGAGCAGGGCGTCGGGCAGGTTGCTCCCGAGGACATGTTCGCGCGCATGGATGGGAAGCAAGTCTTCCGCCACGCCGTGGAGCGCATGGTCGGCTCGCTGATGCAGGTGATGTCCGCCGAGCAGCTCACGCTCAAGGACATCGACCTCTTCCTCTTCCACCAGGCCAACCTGCGGATCAATCAGTACATCCAGCAGAGCATCGGCGCGCCGGAGGAGAAGTTCTTCAACAACATCATGCGCTACGGCAACACCACCGCGGCCACGCTCCCGAGCCTCCTCTACGAGGCGGAGGAGGCGGGCAGGCTCAAGCGCGGCATGAAGGTCGCCATGGTCGCGTTCGGCTCGGGTTTCACCTGGGGCTCTGCGATCCTCGAGTGGTGAGCGTGCGCCCGGCCGGTTGAGCCGCGCGCTCGCGACTCAGCCGATCGCCAGGCGGGCGTTCCGAAACAAGCGCAGCCAGGGGCCGTCCTCGCCCCAGTCGGCCGGGCGCCATGAGTACTGCACCGCGCGGAACACGCGCTCGGGGTGCGGCATCATGATGGTCACGCGGCCATCGGGCGTGGTGAGCGCGGTGAGCCCCGCGGGCGAGCCGTTGGGATTGAACGGGTAGCGCTCGGTGGGGGCGCCGTGGTTGTCGACGAAGCGGGCCGCTACCAGGCCCGCGCCTTCGAGCGCCGCTCGGGCTTGTTCGGAGGCGAACTCTGCGCGCCCCTCGCCGTGGGCCACCGTGATCGGGAGCACCGAGCCCTCCATGCCGCGGAAGAACAACGACGGAGAGCTCTCCACGCGTACGAGCGAGAGGCGGGCTTCGAACTGCTCGGAGCGATTGCGCACGAACCTGGGCCAGTGCTCGGCGCCCGCGATCAGCTCCTTGAGGTTCGACATCATCTGGCAGCCATTGCAGACGCCGAGCGCGAAGGCGTCGGAGCGGGCGAAGAAGGCCGCGAACGCGTCGCGGGCACGCGCGTTGAACAGGATGGATTTGGCCCAACCCTCACCTGCGCCGAGCACGTCGCCGTAGGAGAAGCCGCCGCAGGCGGCGAGCCCCTTGAGCTGGGTGAGATCCACGCGGCCTGAGAGGATATCGCTCATGTGCACGTCGAGCGCGCTGAAGCCTGCGCGATCGAAGGCGGCCGCCATCTCGATCTGGCCGTTGACCCCTTGCTCGCGCAGGATGCCGACCACAGGTCGCGCGCCGCGGGCGATGAAGGGCGCCGCGATGTCCTCGGCGATGTCGAACGTGGGCGCGACGAACTGCCCGGGATCGTCGGGGTCGACGCGGGCCTGGTGCTCCTCGGCGGCGCAGTCGGCGTCGTCGCGCAACGCCTGCATCCTGTACGAGGTCTCCGACCACACCTTGCGCAGCGCATGACGGCTCTCGCGCAGCAGCGTCGTGCCATCGCGGACGATGGAGATGGTGTGCCCGGGGACGGCGCGCCCGAGCTCGTAAATGCCGCCCGTTAGACCGGCGCGCTCGGCGCTCGTCCGCAGCGCGTCGAGTCGTGCGCGTGGCACCTCGAGCACGGCGCCGAGCTCCTCGTTGAAGAGCAGCGGGAGCGTCTCGCCTGGCAGGCCCGACAGATCGATCTCGAGCCCGGCTCCGCCCGCGAAGGCCATCTCGAGCAGGGTGACGATCAGGCCGCCGTCCGAGCGATCGTGGTAGGCGCCGACCAAGCCCGCGCGGTTGAACTCCTGGATGGCCGCGAAGAAGGCGCGCAGGCGGGCCGGATCGTCGACGTCGGGCGGCTCGGCGCCGATCACGCCGTGCACCTGGCACAGGGCGCTGCCGCCGAGGCGCTGTTTGCCCGTGAGGTCGATCAAGACGAGCACGCTGTCGGACTCGGGGTGCAGCTCGGGCGTGAGCACGCGCCGCACATCGGTCACGGGGGCGAACGCGGTCACGATCAGCGACAGGGGCGAAACCACGCTCCGGGTCTCACCCTGCTCGCTCCACACGGTGCGCATGGACATGGAGTCCTTGCCGACCGGGATCGCGATCCCAAGCGCCGGGCAGAGCTCCTTGCCCACGGCGCGCACCGCCTCGTAGAGCCGGGCGTCCTCACCGGGATAGGAGGCGGCTGCCATCCAGTTGGCGGACAGCTTGATCTGGCCTACCTCCGAGATGGGAGCGGCTGCGATGTTCGTGAGGGCTTCGGCCACCGCCATGCGCGCGGAGGCCGCGGCGTTCAGCACCGCGAGCGGTGTGCGCTCGCCGACGGCCATGGCTTCGCCGGTGGTGACGTCGTAGCTCGTGGTGGTGACGGCGACGTCCGCGACCGGCACCTGATAGCGCCCGACCATCTGATCACGCGCCACCATGCCGGTCACGCTGCGGTCGCCGATCGTGATCAGGAATGTCTTGTCGGCGACCGTCGGCAGGCTGAGCACGCGGAGCAGGCTCGCCTTCAGATCGAGCTCGCGCGTCGCGAAGGGCTCAGCCGCCCCCTGGACGCGCTTTACGTCGCGGCGCATGCGCGGGGGCTTTCCGAGCAGCACGGACAGCGGCATGTCGATGGGGCGATTTTGGAAGTGGGAGTCCTCCACGATCAAGCGGCCCTCTGCGCTCGCCGTGCCGAGCACGGCGTACGGCGCGCGTTCGCGCTGGCACAGGGCCTCGAACTGGGCGAGGCCGTCCGTGGCGATCGCAAGGACGTAGCGCTCCTGGGCCTCGTTGCACCAGAGCTCGAGCGGCGACATCCCGGGCTCGTCGCTCGGCACCTTGCGCAAGGCAAAGCTCGCGCCACGCCTGGACTCGTTGACCAGCTCCGGCAGCGCGTTCGACAGGCCGCCCGCGCCCACGTCGTGGATGGACACGATGGGGCTACGCTCTCCGAGCGCGCAGCAGCGGTCGATGACCTCCTGGCAGCGTCGCTGCATCTCGGGGTTGTCGCGCTGCACCGAGGCGAAGTCGAGGTCTTCGTCCGAAGCGCCCGCGGCCACCGACGAGGCTGCGCCGCCGCCCAGGCCGATCAGCATGGCGGGGCCGCCCAGCACGACGATCGCCGCGCCGACCGGGATCTCTCCCTTTTGGACGTGCTCGGCGCGCACGTTGCCAAAGCCACCCGCGATCATGATCGGCTTGTGGTAGCCGCGCGTCTCCGTGCCTGCGTGGCCTGGCACGTCGAGCTCGAACGTGCGGAAGTAGCCGCCGAGCGCGGGCCGACCGAACTCGTTGTTGAAGGCCGCGCCGCCGAGCGGACCTTCGATCATGATCTCGAGGGCACTGGCCATGCGCGCGGGCTTGCCGTGGTCGATCTCCCAGGGCTGCTCAGCGCCCGGGATGCGCAGGTTCGAGACGCTGAAGCCCACCATGCCCGCCTTGGGTTTGCTGCCGCGTCCCACGGCGCCCTCGTCGCGGATCTCACCGCCCGAGCCCGTGGCCGCGCCGGGGTAGGGGGAGATCGCGGTCGGATGGTTGTGGGTCTCCACCTTCATCAGCATGTGCACGGGCTCCTGATGGGGGCGGTACACGTTGTCCTTCGGATCCGGGAAGAAGCGACCCGCGCGTGGGCCCTCGATGACCGCCGCGTTGTCCTTGTAGGCAGAGAGCACGCCTGCGGGGCTCGCCTCGGTGCTGCGGCGGATCATGCGGAATAGGGAGTCCTCTTGGGGCTCTCCGTCGATCACGTACTCGGCGTTGAAGATCTTGTGGCGGCAGTGCTCGCTGTTGGCCTGCGCGAACATCATCAGCTCGACGTCGTTCGGATCACGCTTGAGCTCGCCGAAGGACGCGGCCAGGTAGTCGATCTCGTCCTCGGAGAGCGCGAGTCCCATACTCTGGTTCGCGCGGACCAGGGCGGCCCGGCCCTCCGCGAGCAGCGGAACGGAGCGCAAGGGGCGCGGGGCTTCACGCACGAACAGCCGAGCGAGCTCGGACTCCCGCGCGAGCACGGTCTCGGTCATGCGGTCGTGCAGCGTGCAAAGGAGCGCTTGGGGGTCGGCCACCTCGCCGCGAAAGCTGTAACGGATGCCGCGCTCGATCCGGCGCACCGCGGCCAGGCCGCACAGCTGGGCGATGTTGGTGGCCTTGGAAGACCACGGCGAGATGGTGCCGAGACGCGGGACCACGTAGACGCTCTCGGCCGTGCCCCCCAGCTCGGCGCCCGTGGCGCGCGGGCCGTAGGTGAGCAGGGCGTCGAGCACCGAGCGCTCCTTTGCATCGAGCTCGCGCGCCTGGTCTACCAGGTGCACAAACTGGGCGGAGAGCGCCGAGATGCCGGGGTTTTGCGCCTGGACGCGGGTGAGACGCTCGTGCAGACGGGCGGGGGAAAACGAGGGGCTGCCAAGGAGGACCAACATGCGCTCATCCTGGCGCGTGAGGGGCCATCGGCAAAGCCCATGATGCGTGATATGATCCATCTGAATTTCTAATGGATGATCTCCCCGAGCTCCACGCCGATCGGCTCCGCGCGTTCCTCGCCGTGGCGCGGGAGGGGGGCTTCTCGCGCGCGGCGCGCGCCCTGGGTCGAACGCAGTCGTCCCTGAGCCAGGCCGTGCGCGCGCTGGAGCTCGAGCTGGGCGAGACGTTGTTCGTGCGCGAGGCGCGCGAGGTGGAGCTCACCGAGGCCGGGCTCATCCTTCGCGAGCACGCAGAGCGCGCCTTTCAGGAGGTCGCCCGTGCGCGCGACGCGCTGCTTTCGCTGCGCAAGCTCACCCGTGGCACCCTGCGCGTGGGCACCAGCGACACCTTGGCGACCTACGTGCTTCCGAGCGTCTTTGCGGCCTTTCGACGGCGCTATCCCGCGGTGGAGCTGCGCCTGGACAATCGCACCTCGCCCGCGGTCGCGGAGCGCGTGGCCGCGCGCGGGGTGGACCTGGGGGTGCTGTCCATGCCGCTCCCGCAGGAGCTCCGCATCGAGGGCAAGCCCGCGAGTGACTCGCTGCGCATCGAGGTGCTGGCGACGCAGGAGGATGTCCTGATCGCTCCGCCCAATCACCCGCTCTCTCTGCGCAGGTTTGTGGGGCTCGAAAAGCTCGCGGGAGAGCCCATGGTGATGCTCGATCGAAGTACGGCCAGCCGGGCCCTGTTCGACGCGCGGATGGCCGCGCTCGGGGTACGCGCGCAGGTGGTGATGGAGATGGGCAGCGTGGAGGTCCTCAAGCGCCTGGTCGAGCTGGGCTTCGGGCTCTCGGTCGTGCCGGCGTTCGCGGCGCGACGCGAGTGCGCGCAAGGCACGTTGCGGGCCGTGCGCTTGAAGGGGCTTCCGGCGCGACAGATCGGCCTGGCCACGCCCACCAGCGGGCCGCTGTCGCACGCTGCGCGGGCCTTCGTGGAGGTGCTGCGGAAGGAACTACGGGCGGCTCGTCTGCAGCACGGTGCTGACCGCGTCGAGTAGCTCAGGGGGACGGAAGGGCTTGGGCAGCACCAGATCCGGGCGCTCCGAGGAGCGCTCCGCGAGCTCCACCGCGTCGACATAGCCCGTCATCAATACGACGCGCGTCTTGGGCGACAGCTTGCGTAGCTCCCGGATCAGCGTGAAGCCGTCCATCTGGGGCATCGCCAGGTCGGTCACCACCACGTCGACCGGCACCTGGCGTGCCCGCAAAAAGCCGAGGGCGGCGGCCCCATCCTCGGCCGAGTGGGCGTCGTAGCCAGCTTCCTCGAGTACGTGCTGGGCGAGGTGGCGGATGACGGGCGTATCGTCGACCAGCAACACGGAGCGCGCGCTGGTGGAATCCTTGGCGTCTTCACTGTTCAGCGAACCAGAGCCGGCGCTCGCATCGCGCGTCGCGCAGCCGACACCTTCTTCGTCCGCGCTACCTCGAGTGGGGACTACTGCCATCGCAGTCAAAGTGTACACGGAGCTTACGCCGAAAGCTTCATCCTTGCTCGGGAGCTTTCAACTTACACGAATGGTACCTTTGTCATGGCGACTCCGACCGCGGGGCTGGTGCATGCCTGACTTACTCTGGCCTTGTGTGCGCGCGCCATGACCCGCGTGCGAGGGGCCACGCATCGCTGCGCCCTGCGGGGCCGTCCGGTCTGCTTGTGGCTTTTTCTGTGATGGTGCGCTTCGCGGGCCGTGGTGGCGCTTGGGATTCAGATCCGTCGCCGGTGGGATGCCGAGCGGGGAAGGGTAGGGATGCTTGGTGACGGCGGCGAGCGGCATGCGAATGAGCCGTTCGATGTCGGCCAGATAGGGGCGCTCCTCCTGTTCGCAGAAGGACATCGCGCGCCCGGCTGCCCCCGCGCGCCCCGTGCGGCCGATGCGATGGACGTAAGCTTCCGGAATGTTGGGTAGATCGAAGTTGATCACGAACCCGAGCTGGTCGATGTCGATGCCGCGCGCCGCGATGTCGGTGGCGACCAACGCGCGCAGGCGCCCTTGCTTGAAGCCCTCGAGCGCTCGTTCTCTGGCGTTCTGGGACTTGTTGCCGTGGATCGCCGCCGCGTGAATGCCGCGCTTTTCCAGGAACTCCACCACACGATTGGCACCGTGCTTCGTGCGCGTAAACACCAGAGCCCGGTCGATCCGCTCGTCTTCGAGGAGCCAGCTGAGGAGCTGACGCTTCTCCGCCTTCTCCACGAAGTAGATGACCTGGTCGACGGTCTGGGCGGTCGAAGATACGGGCGTGACCGCCACCTCCACGGGCTGGTGAAGCAGCGAATTGGCCAGGGCCCGGATGCTGTCGGGCATGGTGGCCGAGAAGAGTAAGGTCTGGCGCTGCTTGGGCACCTGCGCGGCGATCCGCTTCACATCGTGGACGAAGCCCATGTCCAGCATACGGTCCGCTTCGTCCAGTACGAACACACTCACATCGGCTAGTGTAAGGAGATTCTGGCCCATCAAGTCCAGCAAGCGTCCTGGCGTAGCCACCAGGATGTCCACGCCGCGCGAGAGCGCGTCGATCTGCCGGTTCTGGTTCACGCCGCCGAAGATCACCGCGCAGGTCAGCCCTGAGTGGCGACCGTAGAGGGTGAAGCTCTCGCCGATCTGCGAGGCCAGCTCGCGCGTCGGTGACAGCACGAGCACCCGCACCTTGCGCCGCGCGCCGCGTTCGGCCTTGCCCACCCCTGCGCGGGTGAGGTTGTCGATGATGGGCAGCGCGAAGGCCGCCGTCTTCCCCGTGCCCGTCTGCGCACACCCCAGCAGGTCGCGGCCAGCGAGGACGTGCGGGATGGCCTTTTGTTGGATGGGGGTAGGAGAATCGTACCCTGCGTCAGCGATGGCGCGCAGAATGGGCTGGCTTAGCCCGAGGTCGGAAAACAGCTTTGACTCCATGAGATGATCTCGCCTTGCTCTCTCTTCGAGGACCGGCGTGGACTGCATGTACTCTTGCAGGGCTCACCGGCGATAGCGCGTAGGGCGCGCGTATGTCGCGCTCGAGGAGCCGGCTCAAGAGGGCCGGAACGAGCGCTTCGGGTCCGAACCGCTCAAGCAAGCGGTTGGCCAATTCTTGGGTTTCGGGGGGGAAGGTCGCATCTTCGCCGAGCTGCTCGAACAGCCGCTCCTCACGGGCTCGCGCGATCTGCTTCTGGGTGGGGGCGGGCACGAGCTCTGCGAAGATGCCCGCGCCGCGCAGGAGGGACTCGGCGTAGCGATGCGCGGTGGTGGGCACGAGCATGACGCTCAGGCCCTTGCGCCCCGCGCGACCGGTGCGCCCGCTGCGGTGAGTCAAGCTCTCGGAGGACTCCGGCAGCTCCGCGTGGATCACGCGCACGACCTCGGGCACATCGATGCCGCGCGAGGCCACATCGGTGCAGACGAGCGTCGTGATGGCGCCGCGGCGGAAGGCCTCGAGGGTGCGTGTGCGCTCGGCCTGGGCCATCTCTCCGCTCAAGCCGCCCGCGCGAAAGCCGTCGTCGCAGAGGCGGGTGGCGACCTCGGTCACGTCGGCGCGCGTGCGCACGAAGATCAGGGTGCGGTCCTCCGGGCTGAGCAGGAGCACGTTCACGAGCGCGTAGTAGCGCTCGTGGGGCAGCACGGGGTGCGCAACGTGGCGGATATCCGAGTGGGCTTCGTCTGGGGCGCTCCCGGTCACGGCCACCGCGTTCTTCTGAAAGCGCGTGGCCAGGGCGTGCACGGAGCGCGGGAAGGTGGCGCTCACCAGGTGTCGCCGGCAGCCCTCGGGCAACCCGCCGAGGATGGTCTCCAGCGCCTCCCGAAAACCGAGGTCGAGCATCTGGTCGGCTTCGTCGAGCACGATGGCCTCGGCCGCGCTCAGGTCGAGCGCGCCCCGCGCCATGTGGTCGCACAGACGCCCGGGCGTACCGACCAGCACGGCGGGGCTCTGCGCGAGCGCACGACGCTCGAGGCCCACGCTGGTGCCGCCCGTGACGACGCAAACGCGGACCCGGAGGTTCTTGTAGAGCCACTCCAGCTCCTTGCCGATCTGAGCGGCGAGCTCGCGGGTCGGCGCCACCAGCACCATGCGGGGCTTGGCGTACAAGGAGGCCGCGCCGCCGGCGGGCGGAGGCGTGTGAGCGGCGAGCTGTCGGCCCAGCACGAGCCCGAGCGCGACCGTCTTGCCGGAGCCTGTGCGCGAAGAGATGCGCAGGTCCCGTCCGCTGAGCTCGGGCGCGAGCACGGCCTCTTGGATCGAGGTCAGGCTGTCGAAGCCACGATGCGCAAGCGCGCTGGCGATGCCCGCGGGAAGGGCTGAGAAAACGTCGGCTCCCATAAAAAGTGCGGGAGACTGACAGAATGCGCCCGCGAAGTCGAGGCGAAGCGCGCGCTTCTGCCCGAAAGACCGGGCGTTCGAGGATGGCTCTGCGTTTAGGCTCACCACCTTCGTGCGGGCGACTGCGCCCTCGTGCCTGCCCGTGCGTGGCTATGCGGGACACCTGTGTGACGCGCGCCGTCAGTTCTCCTTGAGCTGCTCGCGCACGCGGGCATAGCCGTTTCGGAGCTCCTCGAGCAGGGTCTTGGCCGCCGCCGAGATTTCCCTGATGGGTTGTTCCGCACCATTGCGGGTGAGTTGCATCTGCTCGTTGACGCGCTGCCAGGTCGACTCCAGGCGAGCCCATTCACTCTTCGCGTCCGCCTTGGCGAGGTGAAGCTGGAGCTTCAGCTCATCCCGAGCTCTCCCGAGCACTTCGAGCTCCTTTTGGAAGGTGGCCTTCAGATCTTGCGTGGGGCTCATCGCTGTTCCTCCGTGTTGTCAGACGCGCCGACACGGTAGGTAAGCGCTGGCGTGGCGAGCGCTACGATGCACGGGGCTCAGCGGCGCTTCGCCTTGCGGTTGCGGCTTCCGATCTTGGCGAGCTCTCCAGATTCCACGAGCTTGCGCAGTGCGCGCTCCATCTCGCGCCCGAAGATCAGCCGAACCGCCTCGATGCCCGTGGGGCGCAGCGCCGAGAGGAGCTGGATCGGCTCGCGGATCTCGACGAACCCATCGCTGGCTCGCTTGATGAACAGGCTCACCAGGTCCTGCACGGCGCGACCGAGGTGCTTGCGTACGATCTCGCCAGCGGCGACGGCGGTCCCGAGATCGATGCCGACCGCGTCGAGCTTCATGATCACCTGCAGGAGGGCAGGGCTCGACACCAAGTAAACCTCGCCTCGACGCTCGATCACCTCGGCGCGCACCAGATCTGCGATGAGGCCAGGACGCTCGGTCCCGAGGAGCTCGATCAACTCCGCCTCGCTCACCGTGCGGGCGTGGTCGTTGACCCACGGGGTCTGCACCTGCTGCTCGATGCCGAGCAGCTCGGGCAGATCGAGCTCACCGCGGTCGATGCTGGTGACCACGTCACGGATGGCGTCCATACGAAGTCCGCGATCCTGGAGCCGCGCGATCAGCTTGAGCCGCTCGATGTGGGCATTGCCGTAGTACGCGACCCGTCCGCGCAGCTCGGGGGCCATCAGCGCGCCCCGTGACTGATAGAAGCGGATGGTGCGGCTCGGGACGCGGGTGACCGCGGCCAGCTCGTCGATGGTGTACTCCGACGAGGTCTTGGGGGCGCTGGGTTCTCCTTCTGCCATGGACAGCACGGAGGGTAGCGCGGGGAGGGCCTCTCTCACAGCGCCTCCTTGGAGCGGCGGGGGCCACCTGGGCCGGAAGAAATGCGGACGATCACGGCGGGTACTCCTTGAACTCATCGAAGCGGGATGAGTGGCGCAGTAATAACTGTGACAGTGTTTGGTGTCAAGGTTTTGTGGCAAATCCCGGCGGCCGCGCGCTTCCGTCTTTCCTCCGAAGGGGGGATCACGCATCTTCAGCCGCCGAGTCGGCCCGCACGGCAACGCCGAGCGCGGCCCGGAGTGCGCAGGAGCGCGCGCGTTGATTGGTTGGAGGCGTCATGGGCGGCATCCCCTCTTTTGATCTCACAGGCAAGGTAGCGATCGTCACGGGCGCGAGTCGGGGCATCGGCGCCTCGATCGCCAAGGCCCTCGCGGCCCATCACGCGCACGTCGTACTCTCGAGCCGCAAGCCCGAGGGCTGCGAAGCGGTGGCCACCGAGATCCGCGCAGCGGGCGGTTCGGCCGAGGTGGTGGCCTGCCACATCGGCGATCTGGAGGCCATCGAGCGCCTGCTCGAGACCGTGGAGGACAAGCACGGCAAGATCGACATCCTCGTCAACAACGCCGCGGCCAACCCGCACTTCGGTCCGATCTGGGAGACCGACGTCGGCGCGTTCCAGAAGACGGTGGACGTCAACATTCGCGGCTACTTCTTCATGTCGAGCGGCGCCGTCAAACGCATGGCCAAGCACGGCGCGGGCGTGATCGTGAACGTGGCCTCCATCAACGGCTTCATCCCCGGCCCCTTGCAGGGCATCTACTCGATCACCAAGGCCGCCATCCTCTCCATGACGAAGGCCTTCGCGCGTGAGTGCGGGCCGCTCGGCATCCGCGTCAATGCGCTCGCCCCCGGCGCGACCGACACCAAGTTCGCATCAGCGCTCGTGAAGAACGACGCCATCCGCAACAAGATGTTGGAGCACACCCCCCTCAACCGCGTCGCGGAGCCGGACGAGATGGCCGGCGCCGTGCTGTACCTGGTGTCGCCTGCCGCGAGCTACACCACGGGGGCCTGCTTGACCGTGGACGGCGGATACCTCGTGGCATGACGGACAAGACTGACCGCGAGCGCGCGCCGATCGACGAACCGCGCCAGGTTCGAAGGGGCGAGGAGCTCCCCGAGGCCGCGCTGGACGCTTACCTCAAGGGGCTCGACCTCGGCATCACCGGCGAGCTGCGCGTCGCGCAGTACCCGGGCGGCGCCTCCAATTTGACGTACCTGCTTCGTTATCCAGGGCGCGAGCTCGTGCTGCGGCGGCCTCCCTTCGGGCACAAGGCCAAGGGGGCCCACGACATGTTGCGCGAGGCGCGGCTGATGGCGCAGCTCAAGCCGGTCTTCCCGTACGTGCCCACGGTCGTCGCCATCTGCGAAGACCCCGCGCTGCTCGGCTCCGAGTTCTACGTGATGGAGCGCCTCTTGGGCGTGATCCCGCGCAAGGACTTCCCGAGCGCGATCCGCCTCGACCGCGCTCGCGCGCGCGCGCTGTGCACCGAGATGATCGACCGGCTCGTCGAGCTGCACCAGGTGGATTACCGGGCCGCGGGCCTGGCTGGTCTGGGCAAGGGCGAGGGCTACGTCGCGCGACAGATCTCCGGCTGGACCGATCGCTACCAACGCGCCCGCACCCCGGACGTGCCCGACTTCGCGCGCGTGATGACCTGGCTCGCCGACCGCATGCCCAAAAAGGACGTGGCCACCTGCCTGATCCACAATGACTATCGCTTCGACAACGTGGTCTTGACGGTGCCCGAACACGGTGCCCCGATGCGTGTGATCGGCGTGCTCGACTGGGAGCTCGCGACGCTAGGCGATCCGTTGATGGACCTGGGCAGCACGCTGGCCTACTGGGTCGAGGCGGGCGATCCCGCCTGGCGGGTGGAGGCGCGCCTGCAGCCCACCCACCTGCCGGGGATGTTCACGCGCCGCGAGCTCATCCGCTACTACGGCGAACGCACGGGCCTCGAGAGCGGGAGCTTCGACTTCTACGAGGTCTATGGCCTGTTCCGGCTCGCCGGGATCCTGCAGCAGATCTACTACCGCTACCACCACAAGCAGACCGACAACCCCGCGTTCGCGGGATTCGGCCAGCGGGTGGTCGAGCTCCACGACGAATGTTCGAGGCTGATCGCGCGCTAGGCCTGGGACGCAATCAGCTCACCCCGCCCGCGTTCGCGTAGGATAATCTTTCGGGTCCATGGCGCCCATTTCCCGCATGTTTCCCGGACCAGGCGAGCAGCTTCTGCGCTTCGTCGGAGACCGGCTCCGGGTCACGCTGGAGCTCGAGGTGGGAGCGTTTCCGAAGGGCGCGCGGGCCTCTCTGCGCACCAACCTCACGCGCGCCGAGGTCGCGCGGCGCGAAGTGATCGCCGCCTCGGGCCTGCGCACGGAGGACACGCTCACATTTGCGGGGGCATCCTGGCGAGACATCCCCATGTGGGTCGAGCCGCGGGGCGCGGAGCAGGGCGGTGGGGTTCGCTTCGTGATCGACGTGCCTCTGCTCGAGGTGGGACAGTTCCGAGCCAAGGCGTACTGGATCGACGACGCTCACCGACAACACTGGCCCGAGGGGAGCGACATCGGGATCACCGTACATCCCGACCATCTGCGCACCGGGAACGTGATCTATTGCGCTTTCACGCGGGCCTTCGCCGACGCCGAAACGCTCACGATGCCCGCGTCGCTAGAGGGCGCCGTCGAGCGCCTGGATCAGCGAGGCTTCACCGTGATCCCGCCCTCGGGCACCTTGCGCAATTTGACCCGCGAATTGCCGCACATCTTCGAGACGCTGGGCTGCCGCATCCTGCACCTGTTGCCCGTGGGGCCGGTGCCGACGACCTACGCGCGCATGGGACGTTACGGCAGCCCCTACGCTCAGCTCGATCTCACGGGCATCGACCCGGCGCTTTTGGAATTCGACAAGAAGACCACCGGCGTCGAACAGTTTCGCGAGCTCACGGACGGCGTTCACCTGCGCGGCGGCCTGGTGGTGCTCGACATCGTGCTCAACCACACGGGCTGGGGTTCGACCTTGCAGGAGAACCATCCAGCGTGGTTCTTGCGCGATCCCTCGGGGGAGTTTCATAGCCCGGGCGCGTGGGGCAACACCTGGGCGGACTTGGTCGAGCTCGATCAACGTCGCCCAGCGCTGTGGGACGTGCTCGCGAGCGCGCTCTTGGTCTGGTGCCGAAGGGGGGTCGACGGCTTTCGCTGCGACGCGGGCTACATGATCCCGCTCTCGGCCTGGCAGTACATCGTGGCGCGCGTGCGCGACGAGTTCCCCGAGTGCCTGTTCTTGCTCGAGGGGCTGGGCGGCGCCTGGTCGGCCACGGAGTCCCTGCTGACGCACGGGGGCATGCAGTGGGCGTACTCCGAGTTGTTCCAGTGCTACGAGCCGATGCACGTGGCGCACTACCTCGATCACGCGATCGCCCAAGGAGAGCGGGTCGGCGTGCTCGCCCACTACAGCGAGACCCACGACAACGACCGCTTGGCCAAGCGTGGCCGTGCTTGGTCCTCGATGCGCAACAGCCTGTGCGCGCTGGCCAGTCAGAGCGGCGCCTTCGGCTTCACCGCCGGCGTGGAGTGGCTGTGCACAGAGAAGGTGGACGTGCACGAGGCCCGCAGCTTGGCCTGGGGACAGTCGCCGAACCTCGTGCCCGAGCTGCGTCGGCTCAACGCGTTGTTGCGGGAGCACCCTTGTTTCTTCGACGGCGCCCACGTGCGGCGGGTGAGCGGCGAAGACTCTTCGGTGCTCGCGCTCGCGCGCTCATCGCGTGAGGGCGTCGATCACTGCCTCGTGCTGGTGAACCTGGACGTTCAAGAGCGGCGAGGGGTGCACCTTCCCGCGCAGACCTGGCAGCAGGTCGGCGAGCAGGCGTGTGATCTCCTCGGGCAGGCGCCGCCCAAGGCGGAGCTCGACGCGGATGGCGCAGCGTACCTGGAGCTCGCGCCGGGACAGGCGTTTTGCCTGGCCGCCACGCCACGGCCCCGCGGTCTGGCCGGTGAGGCCTACCGCCTGCGCCGCGCGCAGGCCGCCTGGGCGTACGCGCAGCTCGGGGCGCGCATCCCGCACGAGTTCCTGGGCCACGCGGACTTCGTCGCGCTCGGGGGCTTCGCCGCCGAGGATCCGGAAGCTTTCTTGGCGGCCACCTTCAACCTCGACCCGAAGGCAGCAGCACGGGACCTCATGAGCGCGCTCGCGGAGGCGCGCCGTGCGCTCGGCTACCGTCCGGTGGTCACGCTTTGCGCCGAGGACGCGCGCCGCATCACGCTCTTGCCGCCGGATCACTGGTTGCTCGTGCGAGACGCACAGCCCTTCGAGGTCGCGATCGAGGAGTCGGGGAGCGCGCGCCATTTGCGCTCGGTTTCAGTGGACGCGGGGCACGTGGTCGCGGTGCCGCCTCGAGCGCGCGCGCAGGGCGACAGCGAGGCCGAGGCCGAGATCACGCTGCACCTGGATCGCTTCGGGGAGCAGGGGCCGCCGCTGGCCGCGCGCGTGCGGCGGCTTTCGAGCGAGCCCGCGGTGCGCAGTGAGATGCGCGACGGACTCGTGCTCTTGACCAACGGGCGCGGGGCCATGGCCCGAATGCACGCGGACTTCGGCGCCGTTTGCAGCAAGTACGATTGTTTGCTCGGAGCGAATCTGCACCCCGAGGTGCCGAGCGAGCGCTGGATCTTGGTCAAGCGGGTGCGCGCCTGGGTCAACGCGGACGGCTTCATCACGGCGCTCGACGGGCAAAACTTGCGCTCGGTCTCCGCGGGCTCATGCGCGGAGTGGACCTTCTTGGCCAACGCCGGCGCAGGCAGGCGCGTCGGGATCCGCATCCGCGCGCGGTTCGCAGGCGAGACCAACTGCATCGTGCTCACCGTAAGCCGCTTCTCCGCACAAGAGGGCGAGCTCCCGCACGAGGCGCGGGTGCACGTGACGTTGAGGTTCGATCTCGAGGACCGATCGATGCACGGAGAGACCGTGGCCAGCGCGACGCTCGAGGAGCACTTCGCGCGCAGCACCAGCGCGCTAAAATCGGGGACCGGGCTCCTGTTCGCGCCCGAGGCGGGAAGGCGGCTGCGCATCTCGGCTCCGGAGGGGAGCTACCACGGCGGGATCGAATGGACGCGCGGCCTCGTGCACGCCCTGGAGGAGAATCGGGGCCTGTCGGCGCGCGGCGACGCGTACAGCCCGGGTTGGTTCGAGCTGCCGCTCGCGGACGAGCAAGAGTGCGTCGTCGTGGTGGACGCCGAGGCCGAACCGACGCCGGTGGCGATCGAATCTTCCAGCCAAGGCGGGCCTGGTTATGGAAGCTCCTTCGAGCAGGCGCTGCGCGCCGCCGCCCGCGCGTTCGTGGTGAAGCGTGGCACCGGCAAGACCGTGATCGCCGGCTACCCGTGGTTTTTGGACTGGGGGCGCGACACGCTCATTGCGGCGCGCGGCCTCCTTTCGGCGGGCTACGTCGAGGACGTGAGGCAGATCCTCTTGACCTTCGCGGAGTTCGAGCGCAGCGGCACGTTGCCGAATTACCTCTCCGGCGCAGGGGAGGGCAGCCGTGAGACCTCCGACGCTCCCATGTGGTTCGGGTTGGTCGCCGAGGAGCTGGCCGAGGTCGCGGGCATGGGCGTGTATCGGGAGCGCACGAGCAACGGTCGCACGCTCGCCGAAGTGCTGGGCTCCATCGCCGACGGGTACCTGCGCGGCACCGAGCATGGGGTGCACGTCGACCTGGAGTCCGGGTTGGTCTGGAGTCCTGCGCACTTCACCTGGATGGACACGAATTACCCCGCGGCCACCCCCCGCGAGGGCTATCCCATCGAGCTCGCGGTGATGTTCGCGCGGCTGCTCCGGCAAGTGGCGCGCATCGACCCGAACAAGCGGGCTCCGTTCGAGCTCTTGGCCGCGCGCACCGAGCGCTCCTTGGCTTCCTTCTATCGCCCGGAGCTCGGCTACTGCGCCGACACCCTGCATGCGCCCGCAGGCACGCCGGCCCGGGATGCACGGGCCGACGATCATCTCCGCCCGAACCAGTTGCTCGCCGTCAGCCTAGGCGTGTTGACGGGTGCGCCCGCGCGCAGCGTGGTGCGCGCCGTCGAGCGATACCTGCTCGTACCTGGCGCGTTGCGCAGCCTGGCGCCGCGGCCCGTGAGCCACCCCCTGCCCGTGCACAACCACGAAGGTCGACCGCTCAACGATCCGGCGCACCCCTATTGGGGCCGCTACGAGGGGGACGAGGACACGCGCCGCAAACCCGCCTACCACAACGGGACGGCCTGGAACTGGTGGCTTCCCACCTATTGCGAGGCGCTGGCGTTGGCCTACGGGCGCGAAGCGCGCGCGCTCGCCGCGGCGCGCGCGGTGCTCGGCTCGAGCGCACGTCTATTGGGTGAGGGTTGCCTCGGGCAGCTCCCGGAGATCATGGACGGCGACGCGCCGCACAGCGCGCGCGGCTGCGATGCGCAAGCGTGGAGCGTCACGGAAACCCTCCGGGTCTGGTTGTGGCTTCAGTCGCAGACCCAGTAGGCGAACGCGCACCAGCACTGGTAGTTCGCGCCGTAGACACAGACCACGGCTTGATCGAGCACGCAGGCAGCCGGGCCAGTCTTTGGGGCCGTGTCGGGACAGCCGGCGAAGTTGCTAGGGGACGGCGTACGATCGTCCGGATCGATGGGAGGCCCGGCGTCCGGATCCGGCATGGGGTCGCCCGGCGTCATGGTCCAATCGCCATCGCCATCGCCGGTTCCAAGATCGTCCGTGGCGTCGTCGTCCGGCGCGTTGTCGTCTTCGTCGTCGTCGCTGTCGTCCTCGTCGTCGCCCGCGTCCTTGCCGTGGAGGGACTTCTGCGAGTCGCCGAAGCCGAGGTCAGGCAGGGCGTGACGCTCGCAACCCACGGAACTCAGCAGCAATGAAGCGAGAATCGCCAGCGCGAGCGCGGTTCGGCCGCGTGCGTTGGAACGGAGGTTACGCGCGAACGGTGACGTCACTGGCTCAGGTTAACCGAGATTTTCGCCGCGAGATAGGGCGACCCGGAGAAGAGGGCGCGTCCTGTAAGGCGGGAGCCCACACGCGTCGCAGGACCCGGATGATGGGGGCGTGCAGGGACGGCGAAGAGGGGACCACACGGCGCAGCTCACACGCACACTGGGTGCTCACTTGCTTGGTTGCTTGCTTGCTTGCTTGGCTGCTTGGTTGGCGGGCATGCGCGCCGCGCCGTGTGGGTCACCTGCGAGCCACGGTAGGTCGGCTCCGTGGCCTCCAACAATGACCTCTGATTCAGAATCCGTGACCCGTCCGCCCGCGCCCCCGGAAAACGCCAGGGCGGCTTGTGCTGAAGCTTTTCAGTGCCGCAACAAAGGCACGAGTCTGGCTCCTCAGGTCAAAACCTTTCGCGTTCCGGTCACTCCTAAGAGGCAGGGAAAAGCCCAGCATGCCCTCCATGCGCCTTCCCCTACCAAGAGCTTTATTGTTGGTTTCCGCACTGGCCCTCGTCGGCTGTTCTGACACGACCGCGACCGGTGGCGGCTCGGGCAAGCCCGGCGACCGTGACGACAACGGGGGGGACGGCGACGGTAGCGACGGCGACAACGACGACGACGACGACTCCGGCGACGGAGACGGAGACGACGACATTCCCATCAAGCCCCACACGTCCACGCCGTTCGAGGCGGATCGCACCGGTGAGTCGGGTCTCAGCAAGGCCGACATCGACGCGCTGAAGAAGGGCGGCAGCAGCTGCACCTCGAAGGTGGTCTATCCCTACGAGGACACCGTCTTCCCCGGCGGCCTCCTGCCCCCGCCAATCATGTGGACCGGCGGTGGCGATTCGGCCTATGTGAAGGTCACGTACGACTCCATCAAGACGCTGAGCTACGAGTACGCGGCCAAGGCCAGCGGCGAGCTCACCATCCCGGTTGACGATTGGGTCGAGATCACGCGCCGCAGCCAGAACACCGTGATGCTCGTCACGTTGAGCGTGAAGAAGGGCTCCTCTGTGAGCACCTGCAAGCTCAACTATCGCGTCGCTCCCGGCAACATGGTGGGAGCGGTGTATTACAACACCTACAATCTATCGGACAAGGGTGGCGTCGGCGCCGTGATGCGCCTCACGCTCGGCAAGAAGGAGCCGCAGGTCTACCAGTTCCGTGAGGGCGGTGCGGCTCCGGCGGGGCCCTGCCGGTCGTGCCACTCGGTCTCCGCGGACGGTTCGACGCTCGCGTCCTCTGAGCACGGCTATCCGGTCCTCGGTTCGCCCACGGCGTACTACCTCGCGACCAGCCACAAGACGGGTCCGAACCCGCAACCTGCCAAGCTGGCCGACCTGGCCGACGCGACCTTCGGCGCGCTCACGCCCGATGGCAAGTACCTGCTGCAGATGGGCAATCCCCAGTGCACCTCCGGGGCGCTGGCCTTCCCCCGCGCACCGAACAACTTCATGTTGCTCACCGGTCCCACCACGGCGGACCTGATCGACACCGCCACGGGCAAGGTGGTCGACGCCTCCGGGCTCGACGCCAACAACTTCATGTGGATGCCGCAGTTCTCGCCCCAGGGGGACAAGGTGGTGTTCAACCACGCGCGCCTGGTCAAGAATCAGGATTCAACCACCACCACCGACCGCCGTCGACTCGCGGTGGTCACGTTCGACCAGAAGACGCGCACGTTCGGTCCGGTCACGGCAAAGCTGACGACCGAACCCCAGGGACCAGCGCCCAGCGCCAACTATCGTCCCGATGGCAGCATCGTGGAGTTCGCCGGCAACATCAACAGCGGCTGCTCGCCCTCGCTGAGTGGCGACGCCGCCCGCGCGGCGATCAAGGCGGGGTCCTGCAACGGCAAGCCTTGCTATCCCGCCTGGCCGTTCTTCACTCCGGATGGCAATGGCGTCATCTACTCGCTGATCAGCGAGCCGGACTTCGCCGTGGCGTTCCCGGGTCGCGAAACGCCTGCCAAGAGCGAGCTCTGGTACTGGGACCTCACCACGGGCGAGCGCGTGTTGCTGGCCAATGCCAACAAGGGCCTCGCGGAGGACGATCCCCAGACCAGCTACTACCCGACCGTGTTGCCGGTGCAGATCGGCGGCTACTACTGGCTTGTGTTCACCTCCACGCGCAAGTGGGGCACACGCGACACCAACGCCCCCGCGGCGGAGGCGTTGGCGTGGGACGCTGCGTTCCTGTCGACCTCCGTGAGCGAGGGCTACAAGAAGCGCCTGTGGGTGTCGGCCATCAAGCCTCGCCTCCGCGAGGGGGGCGAGTTCCAGACGGACAAGCTCGAAGATCCCAGCTCGCCGCCGTTTTACCTCGAAGGGCAAAGCTCGACGGGCAACACGCGCGCGTTCGCTGCGCTCAATCCGTGCAAGAAGGAGAAGGAGACCTGCACCAGCGGCCTCGATTGCTGCACGGGCTACTGCAAGGTGGAGAAGGGCGAAGCCGAGGGCGTGTGTGTGCCGGAAGTCTCGTGCTCGGCACAGGGCGATAAGTGCGAGGCGAACGAGGACTGCTGCCCGCCCGAGGACAACGGTGACCCCTACGTGTGCGTCGGCGGTCGCTGCGGCGTCATCCTTCTCTGAGACGCACCTCCACGCGGGGCTGGAATCCTGCTGACATGCGCCGAAGCGCCTCTCGAGATTGAGGAGAGCGCTGCGCGCGTCACGGAATTTCAACCACAGGTTCCATCGCAGGCATTTGAAAAGTCCCCATGGAGACGTATCCATGGGGCCCTTCGCTTGGGGTGAAGCCCAAAGGCTCGGGCTTGACCCCACAGATGGTCTCTCGTACGCACCGGAGGTCGCGACCTCGTGTGCATGAAGGTCGCCGTACTTTCTTCGGGAGCCTTGAACATGAGGTTCAATGCGAAAATGGGTCGCTCGGTCGACCTCGTGATCTTCTACTCGGTGCTCACCGCCACTGGCTGCAGCTTGGACTGGGGGGAGCGGCCGCCTTCGGACGCTGGTGACGAAGGCCAGATGCTACCCGATGCCGAGCAGGGCGGCGACGACGCTGGTGAGCCCGACGCGGGCCTCCACCAAGACGCTTCGATGATGACGATGCCGAACGGGCGCGCGGTGTTCGAGCTAGGCACCGCGTGCCTCCAGAACAGCATGCTCGGCTGCGGCGGCGACGACTCGCCGTTGTCGCTGGTGTGCTCGGGCAACCTCTGGGCGCAGTTGAACGTGTGCCCTGAGGGCAAGCGTTGTGACGCGACCCCTGGCGCGAACCAGGGGCTGTGCCTCGATCTGCTCCGGGACTGTGCTGACAAGGTTCCGGGACAGGCCTTCTGTCGCGGCAACGACCAGATCAGGTGTGGCCCGGACCGCGTGACCGAGGAGGTCGAAGGTTGTCCCGAAGGCAGCGTGTGTCAGCTCGATCAGGGCGCCACCAAGTGCGTTCCCGACACCGACGAGTGCGCACAGGCAATGGACAACTGCGATCACGATCCGCCGGCCTGCTTCAACACGCTCGGCAGTTTCGAGTGCGCGTGCCCGGCGGGGTACGAGGGCGACGGCATTGGCGACGACGGTTGCGTCGATATCGACGAGTGCGAGCCCGGCAAGGATGTGGTGTGCGGCGCGGGCGCGACCGCGTGCAACAACCTGCCCGGCACGTACACCTGCTCGTGTCCCGCCGGCTATACGGGCGATGGCTTGACCACAGGTTGCGCCGACATCGACGAGTGCGCGAGCGGTCCAGTGGCCGGCTGTGGTGCGGGCGCGATTGGGTGCACCAACACGCAGGGCGGCAGGACCTGCACCTGCGACACCGGCTACGTGGCCACGTCCGAAGGCTGCAGGGCGATGGCGTGGAGCGGCGCGAAGATGCTAGGCCCTGCCGCGAGCGGACAAGTGCTGGGCGTGGACCTCGGCGTCGACCCGAGCGGCAATGTCACCATGGTCTGGTACTTCGACGGCTCCAGTACGTGGCCGAGCGCCTGGCGCGCGCGCTTCGTGAAAGCGAGCAACGCCTGGTCTACGCCCGAGATGTTTCCTGGCAGTGGCGGTCTTTATGGGTCCTATAGGCCGAAGGTAGCCGTGACCGGCAACGGCAACGTGTTCGTGGCTTGGACCTACGACATCGAATACACGGCGAGTCAGGTGTGGGGCAGTCGGTACGTCGTGTCCAGTAACACGTGGACTCAGCCGGGCCGCATCGCGAACGATCTTCAGTCGTCCGACTATCCGGAGATCGTGGCCAACACGCGCGGTGACGTGTTCTTGGGCTACAACCAGCGCCTCGACAACGGCAGCAACCAAAGTCATCGCATTCAGCGTTGGGGCGGCGGCACTTGGGAGCCAGGGGCGGTCACCACCAGCAAGACCACCAGCGACAGTTACTTCGGACGCCTCGGTGTCGATGGCGCTGGTAACGCAATCCATTTGTTCCATCAGGATGGTGCTTGGGTATACGCGCGCTACAGCGTCGGCACGAACAGCTGGGCCGTGCAGAAGGCCCTCGCCGGCGCGAGCGGTGGCCAGAGTGTGGCGCTCGCCGTGATGGCTTCCGGCGATGCGTTAGCTGCCTGGTCCAAGCAGACGGGGGCGGTGTACGATATCTGGGCGGCGCGCTACGCGGCCGGGAGCGACACCTGGGGTACAGCCGTGAGGATTTCGGATGGCCTGTCGTCGGCGGACCACCCTCACCTCGCGGTGGATGGCAGTGGCAATGCGGTCGCAGCTTGGCAGGCTTGGGACGGTGCGCACCAGAACAGCTGGATCAACCGTTACAACATCGCCACGAACAAGTGGGGCGCGCCGGTGCAGGTCTCGGACGGCACGGGCGACGCTTGGCACCAAACCGTCGCGATGAACAGTGAGGGTGTCGCGACGGTGGTTTGGGAACAGTCGTCCGCGGGGTACGGGGCCATCTATGGTATTCGCGGCGACACCAAGAAGTGGGGTCCCACCACTAAGCTTTCCAAGGACCAGAACCCCCCGCAGAGCTTCGCCAGCCCAATCCCCGTGGTCGACAGCTCCGGGGCGGTCACCGTGGGCTGGGGCGTCTCTGGCGGCAATTGCTCCGCCTGGGTCAATCGCTTCCAGTAAGGCCGAAGCGCTCCTTCGGGGAGGAGCGTGCCTCGTCCGAAAGGTTCGCCCACAATAGCCCCATGTCCGCCCCCCCGTCCAAGCGCGTCCTTGTCGTGGAAGACGATGAGGACTCTGCCGAGCTCCTGGCCGAGATCCTCCAACGGAAGGGGCATCGCGTCACGGTCGCTCACACGGGGGAGGCGGCGCTGGCCACGGCCGTCAGCTTCGAGCCTATGGTGGTGTTACTCGATCTGGGCTTGCCAGACATGGATGGGGCCGAGCTGTGTCCGCGTCTGCGGGCCTTGCCAACCCCGCCGGGACGCGTGGTCGCCCTGACCGGCTACAGCGGGGACCACGCCAAGCTGCGATCGCTCGGTTTCGACCAGTGCTTGATCAAGCCCGCGCTGCCCGAGACCATCATGGGCGCGCTCGAGGGCACCGAATAGCTCTCCCTCCCTGGCGCGCGCCGTGACCCATCCGGGCGCCCAGGCTTGAGCACGGCGACCAAAGGACCGTGGCGGTCCTGCCAATATGTCCCGAACGGGGCGCACCAGTTTGGGCGCCATGGGGCGTTCTGGCCGGGATGCTTACTCAAATGGGCCGGTGTCCGCCGCGGCGCAGGAGCCGAGGTTGAGCAGATTTTCCTGAATTGGGGGCGCTGGGCGCTGCGCTCGGGGCCCGGCACACACCTTGCTCTATGGGGCGAGAACCGCGCGTGCTCCCGTTCGACTACGCGCCACGACTTTCCCGACGAGGTGCTGCATGTCCGATGGTTTCTTCATTCGCTTTCGCGAGATGGTGCCGGAAGAGGGGTTGCTCAACCTTGCGCTGTCCGAGATCTCGTCCTTGCACGAAACCTGGCCCGAGCGTCTGCAGTGCAACATCGTGATCGCGCAGCACGAGCGCAGGACGGACCGAGCTCGTTTCAATGCGGAGGTCGAGCTGGAGCTGGGGCGCGGGGAACAATCGATCGTCGGCCAAGCCGTTTGCGGAGATCCGTACGGGGCGTTGCGCACTGCGTTCCGTTCGCTCCGCCAACGCATCCGGATGGTTGCTTGAAGAGGCGCGCCGAGCGCGCATCGCGGCCATACGCAGATCACGCGCGATGCCTCGAAGATCGCGGCGTTTCGAGCTCAAGACCGATCGCAGCGCGAGATGTGAGTGAGTGGGGGAGAAGGTGTCACGGTGTCCAAGCGCCGGTACCGTTCGCCCGAATTCGCACGGCACACTCTTGCTTCCGCACGCGACTACTGCGAGCGTAGACACATCCTTTGACGAACCGCCGTCGTGCGGAGAATGTCGTGTCTTTTGCCCGTGCGCGTCGCGCGCGCTCGACCTTATCCAGGTGGCCCCCATGCGTAGTGTCACGTCGATCTTTGCTTTCATCGTTGCTGTCCTCCTCGTCACGACGGCCGCTGCCAACACCAAGCACTGGGAGCTGGTCGATGACAGCAACGGCATCCGCGTCTGGACCCTGGAGATCCCGGGGCAGGATCTGCCTGGCTTCCGTGGCATCACCACGATCCACGCAGGCATCGAGGAGATCGTGGAGGTGATGCTCGACGTGGACCGTCACGTGGATTGGATGTGGCAGTGCGACGAGTCGCGCGCCATCCGCTACACGGCGGAGAACAGGGGCCTGCTCTACAACCGGGTCAACGCGCCCTGGCCGGTCTGGGATCGTGACGTGGTGCTCGACATCGCCTGGCGCTACACCCCGAACAAGGAGGCCCTCACGTTCCGCTTTCGCAACGTGAACGAGGCGGGGGAACCCCCCGTGAAGCGCGTCGTGCGCATGCCGCGGCTCGAAGGCTTCTTCCGCCTGTGGTCCGAAAAGCCCGGGGTGACCAACGCCCTGTACCAGGTCGAGGTGGATATCGCGGGCAACGTCCCGGACTTCCTCGCGCGACGCTACGCCAAGAAGCTCCCGTACAAGACGCTGGAGGCGCTCCGCGAGCTCGTCGAGAAGAAGAACAAGCGCTAAACGCCCGCTCGGGCTGGTCCGGGGAGAGGAGCTCCCGTCTGGGGGGCCCAAGAGTCGACTGCGACCGAGTAGGCGGAGTCGTGCCCTTGGCGGGGGCGTCCCTGCTGTGTACGCTGGTTTGGTGTGATGCAAAGTCGCGCGCCGATCTCCGTGGTGGTCTCGATCGTGAACTACCGCAGTGCCGAGTTCACCCTGCGGGCGCTGCAGTCGCTTCGCACCGAGCTCGCGCAGCCCGCGCTTTCGCTGCGCGCCGTGGTCGTCGAGAACGCCTCGGGCGACGAAGAGACGCTCTTACGGGAGGTCCCAGCCCGCTTCGGCGACTTCGCCACGGTCCTGATCTCGCCCAAGAACTGCGGTTTCGGCGCGGGGAACAACCTGGCCATCCGCCACGCCTTCGAGCAGGGCGCCCCTCCGGACTACGTGCTGTGCTTGAACCCGGACACCGAGGTGCGCCCGGGCGGGGTCCTCGAGCTGGTCCGTTTCATGGAGCGACATCCTCGGGTGGGGATCGCGGGCAGTCGCTTCGAGCACGCCGACGGCAGCGAATGGCCGATCGCGTTCCGCTTTCCGACGGTCCTCTCCGAGGTCGAGGGAGGGTGCGTCCTCCGCGTGGTGAGCAGGTTGCTCGCGCGTCACACGGTGGCGCGGCAGATGGGCGAGGCGCCCGAGCGCGTGGACTGGCTGCCCGGGGCGTCCATGCTCTTGCGGCGCAGCATGCTGGAGCAGGTGGGCGGCTTCGACGAGTCGTACTTCCTCTACTACGAAGAGACCGACCTCTGTTTGCGCGCCCTGGCCAGGGGCTTTGAGACCTGGCACGTGCCCCAGAGTCGCGTGATGCACATCCGCGGCCAGAGCACCGGGGTCACTGTGCTCAACGAGAAGCCCAAGCGCCTGCCGGCGTACTGGTTCGAGTCGCGTCGCCGCTACTACCGCAAGAACCACGGGTTGACCTACGCCCTGCTGGCCGACCTGGCCGCGCTGGGTGCCGGGTGCGTGGGCACCGCCAAGCGGGCCTTGAAGGGCGAGGATCAGACGCCGCACATGCTGCGCGATCTGCTGGCTCAGAGCGTCATGTGGCCGCGCAACCGCAAAGACCTCGCCCCCGAGCAGCGCTACTATCCGAGGGTGGGAGTGAAGGCATGAAAGTTGGCCTGGTGGCCATCGGGCGCAACGAAGGGGAGCGGCTGAAGCGCTGTCTCAGGTCTGCTCAACCTCAAGTGAAGGAGCTCGTCTACGTGGACTCCGGCTCGAGCGACGACAGCGTCCCCTTCGCGCGCAGCCTGGGCGTGCACGTGGTGGAGCTCGACACGAGCGTGCCGTTCACGGCCGCCCGCGCCCGCAACGAAGGTGCGCGGCGGCTGCGCGAGGTCATGCCCGAAGCCGAGTTCGTCCAGTTCGTGGACGGTGACTGCGAGCTCGACCGCGGCTGGATCGCCCGGGCCCTCGATGAGTTCGCGCGGCGGCCGCGCGCGGCGGTGGTCTGCGGGCGGCGGCGTGAGCGCTTTCCGGAGGCCAGCGTCTACAATCGCCTCTGCGACATCGAGTGGGCGACGCCGGTTGGTCAAGCCGCTGCCTGCGGCGGCGATTTCCTGGCGCGGCTCGAAGCGTTCGAACGGGTGAAGGGGTTCTCCGCCGATCTCATCGCAGGCGAGGAGCCCGACCTGTGTTTCCGCCTGCGCCAGGCGGGCTACGAGATCTGGCGGATCGACGCGGAGATGACGCTACACGACGCAGCGATGACCCAGTTTTCCCAGTGGTGGCTGCGCAACCTGCGGAGCGGCCACGCCACGGCGGAGGCCCTCCATCGCCGCGGACATGCGGAGCGGCACCTGTTCAAGGACGCGCTGAGCAATGTCGTATGGTCCTTACCCATTGCCTGGCCGGCCTGGCCGGTCTTGTTCTGGCGCGTCTATCAGCGCAGCCAAGATCCCGCCTACTCGGCCTTCATCGTGCTGGGGAAATTGCCGCACTCGCAGGGCCAGCTGAAATTTTGGTTCGATCGCGTCCGCGGGGCAGGCGGGAGGCTCATCGAATACAAGTGATCGTGCGGCCCTCTGTTCGCAGGGGAGCCGGGGCACGCGGCTCGCGTCGTGCTCAGACACGACGCGCGCTCCCGCATCTTGGGGCGATGATCGGGCGCTGGCCGTGCTAAGCCAGAGGCAATGCGCTGGAGCCGAGCTCATCATTTTCGTTCGAACGTAGGCCTGCGACACGTCGCGGCGCGTCAACGCTGAACGAGAATGCTGCACTTCGAACTCATCGTCACCATCACGGGCGGCCTCTCGGCCGCGTTGGTCTTTGGCTTCATCATGCACCGCCTGGGCTTGTCGCCCATCGTCGGCTACTTGCTGGCAGGCATCGTCGTGGGGCCCAGCACGCCTGGCTTCGTGGCGAACGAGAAGGTCGCGACCGAGCTCGCCGAAGTCGGCGTGATCTTGCTGATGTTCGGCGTCGGGCTGCAGTTTCACTTCAAGGAGCTCTTGGCGGTCAAGAAGATCGCCATCTGGGGGGGGCTAGGACAGATCACCGTGGCCACGGGGGTGGGCGCCGCGGTGGCGCACGCCTGGGGGTACACCCCCTCGGGGGGCGTGATCTTCGGCCTCGCGCTCTCGGTGGCGAGCACGGTGGTGTTGGTGCGCGTTCTCTCGGAGAATCGGCACCTGCACACGCCCGTCGGAAAAACCGCGCTGGGCTGGCTGGTCGTCGAAGACATCTTCACGGTGTTTGCGCTGGTGGCGTTGCCGGTCCTGTTCGGGCCGAGCGCGGCCGAAACGTCTCTCGGCATGTCCCTCGGGATCTCCGCGATCAAGCTGGTGGCCCTCGTCGTCGCGGTGATCGTCGTCGGCGGGCGCGCGATCCCACGTCTGTTCGGGTACGTGGCGATGACCCGCTCGCGCGAGCTGTTCACGCTCACGGTGCTCGTCATGGCGCTCGGGATCGCCGTCGCCTCGGCCACGCTGTTCGGCGCCTCGATGGCGCTCGGGGCGTTTCTGGCAGGCGTCATCGTGGGGCAATCGGAGTTCAGCGCGCGCGCGGCCTCGGACGCGCTGCCCATGCGGGACGCCTTCGCGGTGCTGTTCTTCGTTTCGGTGGGCATGCTGTTCGACCCGACGGCCCTCTTGGAGACCCCGCTGCGGGTCTTGTCCACGCTGCTGATCGTGGTCCTGATCAAGCCGCTCGCCGCCTATGTCATCATGCGCCTGTTGCGCGCGCGCGATCCGGTGTCCTTTCCGGTCTCCGCGGCACTCGCGCAGATAGGCGAGTTCTCCTTCGTCCTGGCCAACACCAGCGTGGCCCTGGGCGTTTTGCCCCGGGAGGCCGCGAGCATCCTGGTGGTCACGTCGATCATCTCGATTACGTTCAATCCCAGCGTGTATCGCTGGTTGGTCAGGCTCGCTGCGCGGCGCACGCGGGCCACTCCCCGCGCCCAGCGAGAGGTGCCCAAGGTGGAGGAGCCGGGCGGCGAGCGGGCCGTGGTGTTGGGCCACGGCCCCACGGGGCAAGTCGTCACCCAGATCTTGGGCCACAACGGGATCGACGTCAGCGTGGTGGACCTCAACCTGCAGACGGTCCGCAAGCTCAGCGCCAGCGGGATCCACGCCGTGTACGGGGACGCGACACGGGCCAATGTGCTCGCGGAGGCCAACATCACCAAGGCGCGCGCGTTGTTCCTCACCACGCCGAGCTTCGAGGGTCTGGCAGATGTGATTCGGACCGCCAAGGAGGCCAACCCGGAGATACGCATCTATGCGCGCTCGGACTACCTGAGCGACGTCCGTGACCTGATGGAAGCGGGCGCCACTTCGGTGGTCACCGGCGAGGCCGAGGTCGCGCTCGCCATGGCCACCGCCCTCCTGGAGTCGCTCGGCGTCTCTCCAGAGCAGCTCGACCTCGAGCGTGATCGCGTGCATGCGCTGATTCAGAAGCGCATCGTCGAGCACACCTCAATGTCGAAGTCGGTCCACAAGGCCTGAAGCGCGCTCGCTGCGCTGGGTGACCGCCGCCTCTAGCGACGCCTCGCTGGCGTGCACGCTCACGGCGTGTTTGGCGCGTGTGATCGCGGTGTAGAGCAGCTCTCGGCAGAGGATGGGGGAGGGGCGTTCGGGCAGCACGATGGCCACCTGGTCGAACTCCGAGCCCTGACTCTTGTGGACGGTCATCGCGTACACGCTCTCATGGCGAGGCAGGCGCGAGAGGCTCAGGCTGCGCACCGTGCGTGGCCCGGCGCGGAAGTGCGCGGTGAGCCCGCCACGTCCCTCGCGGTGAAGGACGCCCACGTCGCCGTTGAAGAGCTTGGTCGTGTACTCGTTGTGGGTGATCATGATGGGCCGGCCTGGGTAGTTGTCTGCGGGTCGACGAGGGCGCCCGCTGATCACGCGCGCCAGGATCTCGTTCAGCTCCTCCACGCCGCCGTGGCCCCGACGGTGCGCGCACAGCACGCGGAAGCGGTCGAGCGCGTCGAGCTTGGCGTCGAGCTCGGCGGCGTGCAGCGCGCGATAGTGATGGCGTGCCTCTCCCTCGAGCGCCTTGGTGAGGGAGGCGGAGCGGATCGCCGCGCTGTACTTTACGTCGCCCATGCCGCTCTTGAGCACGTCGAGCACGGCGGGGAAATCCTGGGCGTGCACGGCCGCGGACAGCGCGGCGATGCCGCTGTCTTTGGGGTATCGATAGCTGCGGGTGAGCCGGCTCAAGCAAGGCGCGAGGGGGCTTTGGGGATCCTCCGCGCTCACGCACAGGTCGCCGAGCACGCCGCCCGCTTCCACGGAGACCAGCTGATCCGGGTCGCCGAGCAACACGACGCGGGCGTGTGTGGGGATGGCGTCGAGCAGGCGACGCATGAGCGCGAGATCCACCATGGAGGCTTCGTCGAGCACAAAGACGTCACACGCGAGTGGGTTTTCCTGGTGATGGCGGAAGCGGGTGGCCGAACCGTGGACGCTGCCGAGCGCACGGTGGATGGTCGAAGCCGCGCTCGGGATGGCCGTCTTGATCGCGTCCGAAACGGGCAGCTGGTCGCGCGCGCGCTCGATGGCTTCGGCCAATCGCTGCGCCGCCTTGCCGGTGGGTGCGGCGAGCAGGATCCGGGGGGCCGCGCCGCTTTGCGCGATGGCATCGCCCACGAGCACCGCGAGTAGCTTGACCACCGTGGAGGTCTTGCCCGTTCCGGGGCCACCCACGATCAGGCTCAGTCTGCGCGCGCGCGCGGACAACACGGCCTGACGTTGGCGATCGTCCTCTGGCGCGAGATCGCCCGGAAACAGCCGCGCCAAGAGCTCCGGCGCAAGCTCCGGCAGCGCCTGGTCTGCGCCCGCGCTGGCGAGCCCGAGCAGCCGGCGCGCGAGGGCCTGCTCGTGCTCGTGGTAGCGCGTGAGATAGAGGCGGCTTTGCGCGTCGAGCACGAGCGGCCTGGGCGCGCCTTCACGCTCTTCTTCGCTCACCAGGTTCGAGCGGGTGAGGCTCGCGCGCCAGTCGCTGAGCTCGGGCAAGCGCAGCACGGGCGGCTGCCCTGGCGCGCCCACCTCGCGACCGGCCCAGCGCCCGAGGTCCAGGCAAACGTTGCCAGCCTGGATCTCCCGACTGACCAGGGCGACCGACAGCAAGACCTGCGCGTCGCTCTCCCGTGAGACGCGCCCCAGCGCCTCCGCGAGCTCCACGTCGGCCGGCCCCAGCTGGCCGAGCTGCTCGAGCAGGGTCCAGGGCCTCATGGGTTGTCTCCGGTCACGGACGAGTCGAGCGCGTTGCGGCGCTGGGCGTCGTGGAGGCCGAGCGCCCGCTCGAGGCTCTCGATCAGGGCCGCCGGGGGGCGGTCGAAGTAGATGCCAGTGCCTGGGCCGTGCTCGGGCGCCATGCCGCGCAGGAACAGGTAGAAGACGCCGCCAAAGTGGCGTTCGTAGTCGTACTGCGGAACGCGCAGCGCGAGATGTCGGTGCAGCGCCACGCAGTAGAGGTGATACTGCAGGAAGTAGTGGTGCTCGGACATGGCGCGCACCAACGCCGGATGCGCGTAGTCCTCTGCGCGTGGGCCGAGCCGGTTCGACTTGTAGTCGACCAGGTAGAAGCGGCCCCCGTGCATGAACACCAGGTCGATGAAGCCGCGCAGGTAGCCGTTGAGCTTCTCGAAGCCGAGCTCGCGTAGCTCCGCCGGATAGCCCGGATGGGCGCTCGGGGCCCGGTGTTCGCGGAAGGCTCGCTCCAGGCTATGGGGGGTGAGCGCCGCGGTGACGGGGAGCACGAACTCCATCTCGTCGACGCGCTGACTCCGCTCGATCTGCCCCAGCGTGAGCTCCCGCGTGAGGGGAGTCTGGATGACCTGCTCCAACCCCGCGGTCAGCCCGGGTGAGAGGTCGGCGGGATAGCCGCGCGCGGCGAGCGTGCTGGACACGGTCTCGGCGAGCGCCTGGCCCGTTTGCCGAAAATCAGTGTGCTCCAAAACTTCGTGGATCAGCTGCCCGGCGGCCGCGCCCCGCGGAAAGCCGTCCAGCACGAGCAGTGATGGCTCGGGCTCGGCCGGGGAGCGGCTCTCCTCGCTCGCGGCGTCGTGATCGCGCCCGAGCTCCGCGTGGAGCCCCCCGCGCGCCGCGGTGAGGCCCGAGAAGCTCGAGACGCGCCGCGTCTGATCGAGCACCCGGCGCACGGGCCGCGCGCGGAGCTCCCGGGGGGGGCGCTCCATTTGAGGCGCCGACTTGCTCTCGTGCTCGCCGGCCCGACGCACGCTCACCAGCGCGCCGAGGCGCTCGCCCAGCGCGAACACGGCGGCCGCGCGCTCCTCGCTCGACATGCCCTTGGTGCGCTGCTCGAACGCCGAGAGCTCTCCGCCGCCGAACAGGCAATAGCCGAGGCCCGACTTCGCGAGGCCCTTGGTGTCAGGGATCACGACGCACACGCGGTGCTTGGCGCGCGTCAGCGCCACGTAGAGCAGGCGCAGCCCCTCGGCGAGCGCCTCCCGAGCGGAGATCTTCTTGTGCGCCTCGAGGTCTGGGCTGCCGAGGTCGAGGCTGAGCGCGTGCTGGGCCTCGGGATCGTGGAAGCGCACGAACTCACCGTCGACCCCGCGGGGCTCGTCAGGTGCCCACAAGAACGGGCAGAACACCACCGGGTACTCGAGGCCCTTGCTCTTGTGCACCGTGGTCAGGCGCACGGCGTTCTCGCTGCTCTCGAGCCTGAGCTCGTGATCTTCGCCCACGAGATCGGCGCGCTTGGTCTCGTCGATGCGCACGATCCGGAACCAGCGCAACAGGCCCAGTGGTCCGAGGCGTTGCGACAGGGCCGCGGCGGCCAAGAGCTCCACCAGATGCCAGAGGTTGGTGATCCTGCGCGTGCCGTCCGGCCTCTCCAGCAAGCGCCGCTCGATCTCGTAGTGCGTTACCAGCCCGCGGATGGCTTGCATGAAGCCGTGGCTGAGGAAGACCTCGTGCAAGCGCTGCAAGGTCGCGCGGTGATTCTCCCAGGCCTCGTCGTCCTCTTCGAGCGCCGCGAGGCCGTGGGCATCCATCCCCCCGTACCAGGAGCACAGAAACGAGCGCACCGCGCCTGCGTCGCCCGGGTGGACGAGCACCTCGAGGACGCGTTCGAGCTCCATGGCGTCGTCGCTTCGAAACACGGTCTCGTCACCCTGAAAGACGCTGGTCACGCCGACCTGGGCGAGGGCCGCCTGCATGGAAAGCGCTTGCTTGTTGGTGCGGCAGAGCACCGCGATGTCGGAGGCCCGAAGGCGCTGGGGCGTGGCGTTTGGATAGGCGAGCTGGCTTTGGCTCTCGAGGAGCTCGACGATCTCCCGGGCCACGTGGCGACAGGTCGCGGCGCGCAGCGAGTCCACCGAAGGAGAGCCCGGGATCAGCAGCAGATCGAGCGGGGCCCTTCCGTCGCGCGCGCGCAACGTGTCCGAAAGCCCCTCCGGGGCCCGCACCGGCCGATACGCGATTTGCGTGAGGCAGAACGGGTTCTCTACGTTGGCGTAGAAGGCGTTGAGGGCCTGAATCAGGCTCGGGTCCGAGCGGCGGTTGGTGTCCAGCGTGTAGACGCGCGCACCGGCCTCCGCGCGCGCCGCGAGGTAGGCGTGGACGTCGGCGCCGCGGAAGCCGTAGATGGCCTGCTTGGGATCGCCGATCAAGAACAGGCACGAGCCCGGACCGCCGAAGATGCGCTGGAAGATGCGGTACTGGACGGGATCGGTGTCCTGAAACTCATCCACCAGCGCGGCGCGGTAGCGGCTGCGCAGCGCCGCGATCAGCGTGCTCCCCCGCTCCGACGTGAGCGCACCGGAGAGCTCGGTCAGCAGCGCGTCGAAGGTGTGCAGGTTCTGCTCGCGGCTCTTGCGCGAAAGCTCCCCTCGCAGGTAGTCGACGAAGTCGCGCCGGAACTTCACCTTGGTCCCGGTCCTTTGCGCCTGAAATGCCTTGTCATGGGTGACCAGAAGCTCCGCGGCGTCGAAGAACGGGTGCTCGGGCGCAAGCTTTCCCTTCTTGGTGCGTTCACGGGCCCCCGAGCGCGTGAACGCGTCGCGCGCAGGTCCGCTCAACGCGCCGGTGCAGCCGGGGCCCTCGGCCCTCAATACGTCGTCCCACGACGCGGCCCAGGACTCGGCGTACTGCGCCCCGCTCTTGAGCTGGCTCACCAGGGCGACGATCGTGGCACGATCGCTGCGCCAGAGTCGCACGCAGCTGTCGAAGGCCTCTTGCCACGCTCCGGCGTCGAAGGGCGCCCACTCCACCTCTTGCGGGAGCACGCGTAGCTCGTCCCCCGATCCGGCGCGCGCGGCCAGGCTACGGAGCTTCTCCGGTTCCGCCATCAGCGCGTGCGCGGTAGCACGCTCGGCCTGGTACAGGTTGCGGGTGAAGTAATCGTCGGCGATCTCGGCCAAGAGCGGCGCGGCGCAGGTCGTGACCTCGAGCTGCATGCCGCTGCCGCTCTCGAAGGCGTGCTCGCTCAGCGTGCGCTGGCAAAAGCCGTGGATCGTGAGCACGGGCGCTTCGTCCACGTCGGCCAGCGCCCGCTCCAGCAGCTCCTCGAGCGCCTCCTGTCCCACCCGGCTGCGCGTGCGCGCGCACAGCCCATGCAAGAGCGGGTCGTCCAAAGGCTCGCCGCGCGCGAGGCGTTGCGCAACGACCAGGCGGGCGCGGATCCGCTGCTTGAGCTCCGCCGTCGCCGCGCGCGTGTAGGTGACCACGAGGATCTGCGAGATCGGGAGCGCGCGCTCGAGCAGGAGCCGCAGCACGAGGCTGGTGATGGTGTAGGTCTTGCCGGTGCCGGCGCTGGCCTCGATCACCGTGATGTCGCGCAGCTCGACGCCGCCCGGGTCCAACGGGGTCATGGCGTCTCCCGCTCCTTGAGGTGCTCGAGCATGGGCAACAGGATGCGCGAGGACGCCGCAGCGAAGTCCACGCGCGTTGCGCCGTCCAAGGCGACCAGCCGATCGAGCGCGTCGAGCTCGTCCTCCTGCCACACTTGACGCACGTACTTCTCGGCGCTGTCGACCAGCCGGCTCGGCTTTGCGCGCTCGATCAAGGCACGCTCCATAGCCTTTTCCGGATCGGCGCCGGAAAGCAGCGCCCAGGCATAGGCGCTCGACTCGGCCCGCAAGAAGGGCAGGGGCATCTCGAGGCCCAGGAAGTAGAGGTCGAGCAGATCCGAGAGCCGCGCGCGTGCGTCGTGCACCGGGGCGAAGCAGAAGGTCGTGACCTTGCGCTTGCCAGTTGCGTCCGCGCGCGCGACCAGCAGCGTGTGCTTGATCGGGCTCTCGCTCGCGCACAGGGCAAGGTGCCGGATCCACGCGCTCAGCTTGTGCTTGTCGCTGGCGGCGGCCGCCGTGAGCTCCACACGTGCCCGCTCGTGCATGCCCCCGAGGCGGCCATGCACGACGTGTTCGCCCAGCGCGACCTCGATCGCCTGCTCTGCGCAGGGGGCGCCCACGTCGATCTGTTCCCACATGATCCGCACGGTGCGCTCGAGCTCCTCGAAGAGCACCTGGCCGGTCGTCCCGGGAGGCAAGCGCCCCTCCTGGGTGAGCACGCGTAGCTGATCCTCGCGCGCGTGCTCGCCAGCGCTCAACAGCCGGTCATGGAGCTGAAAGCGCGCCAGGGCGTCGAGCGCGGTGGGTTCGCGGTCGGGGATCTGCTCACTCTCCAGGGGCAAGCGCAGGCGGAGCCGCTCCCGGAGAAACGCCCGCTGCGGCGCGCGAAAGAACTGCACGAGCTGCTCGAGCGCGATCCTCGGTTGGCGCACGGCCGGGAAGGCCGCGCGCACGAAGGGGGGCACGGGAGCGCGACCTGAAACCAGCGCGCGCGCAGCGGCGGCGGCCGTTTCATCGAACGAGACGAAATCGCCTCCGCCGCTGAAGTAGCGCGGGTCGAAGCGATGCAGCGCGTGCCGCTTGGTGAGCTGTTGGGAAGCTCGCTTCTGCTCGAACGGGAGAAACAAGCTCCGATCGCCGTCTGCGAGCGTGAAGTGACGATCGACCACGCGTAGCAGCTGGTCGACGACCACCGAGGCAGGCCGCTCGCTGTCGTCCTTGGGGCTCTGGCCGACGTAGGTGATCAACAGGGCATCGCGCGCCGAGAGCAGCGCTTCCAGGAACAACTGACGGTCGTCATCGCGCACGTCATGGTCGCCGGGGCGGCGCTTTTCGGCGATTACGTCGAAGCTCGGCCGGTGGGCTCGCCGCGGGAAGGCTTCGTCGTCCATCCCGATCATGGCCACCACCCGAAACGGGATGGCGCGCATGGGGACGTGTTCGCAGAACGTGACCCCCGAGCTGAGAAAGCCCAGGTTGGCGCGCCCGCGTTCGAAGCGCGCCGAAAAGAGCAGCCGAAATGCCTCCAGCGTGAGCGGCGAGTCGTAGCCCGTCGCGCGTGCATCGGTCTCGAGCGCGGCGAGCTGCGCGCGCAGCGCGTGGTGCTCGTGCCCCAGCTCACCCTTGTCGCTCAGCATGCGCGGCAGGGTCGTGAGCCAGAGTTCGCACCACTCCTTCATCGTGCGCGGGGAGCTGGCCGCCTGCACCACCGAGAACAAGGTCTCCGCGAAGCGCGCGAAGCGGCCGAGGAGCAGGGCCTGCTCTCCCTCCACGTCAGGGTAGGGGAGCACGCCCAACACGTCGCGCTGTTCGCTCGCCGCCGATGCGTAGCCCACGAACAGGCGATCGAGCGCGAAGCGGAGGCTGTTCTGATCGTAGGCGGGCTGGCCGAACTTGGTGCGATGGCGCGCGTCGATGCCCCAGCGCGCGCCTGCGTCGCCGAGCCAGCGCGCGATCTGCTCGAGCTCGAGCTCGGCGAGATCGAAGCGCTCGCGCACCGGGCTGCGATGCAAGAAGTCGAGCACCTCGCTCACCGCCAGGCGAGAGTTGACCAGCTCGAGGAGCGTCATGAACGCGTCGAGCACCGCGGACGCCTGCGCAGCGCGGCGATCGGCGATGCGGTAGGGGATGTGATCGCGCGCGTCCTGATCGCGTGGAGCGAACACGGCCTCGATGGCTGACGCATAGCGCTCGATGTTCGGGGTCAGCACCACCACATCGTGGGGCTCGAGGGTCTTGTCGGACTCGAAGCGAGCGCGTAGCGCGTCGCGGAGCACCTCGAGCTCGCGGATCGGGCTGTGACACGCGTGCACGCTCAGGGAGCTGTCCTCCGACGAAAGATACACGGACGCCGCCTCGCCCGTCGCGTCGGGTGCGCGATCTACCAGGTTGGCGAGATCTGCCTGCAGGTATCCGAGCAAGGTCGGGGGCGTGCGCAGCTCGAACAGCTCGGGGAAAGGCTCTTCGAAGGAGGTGCCCTCGAGCAGGAGATCCACGAACTCACGCCCCACGCGGCCGAGCGAGGACAACAGCGCCCGCACGCCCTGTCCACGCGCGAGCCGGCGGTCGAAGTCGCCCCAGTAATGAGGGGAGGGCGTGAGCAGGAAGAGGTGAACGTCCAGGCGCTCTGCGAGTTGCGTGAGCACGTGCAGGAAGGCGGGCGGCAAGGTCGAGATCCCGAACAGGCTGATCCGCGAGGGCAGCGACGTGGGCCCCCGATCGAGCGCTCCGCCGACGGAGAGGTGGCGCTGGAAATCGGCCATCCGCCGGGCAATGTGGGTGCTCGGCAAACCGAGGGTGAGGCGCCGCCACAGCTTGGCCTGAAAGTGCTGACCTTCGCCGCTCTCCCAGGCCAGGATCTGATCTGGGCGATACACCAGGTACTGGTCGAACGTGGTGGCCAGGAGTGAGGCGAGCCCGAGCTTGCCGACGCTCGCAGTGTCCCGCTGCACGTAACGGGCGACCTCGGCGAAGGCCGGATCGCTCAAGTCGCCCTCGAGGGCTCGGGCGATCAGGAACGTCAGGGGCTCGGGCCGAAACAGGCGCTGCTCGGGTGGGACCTCACCGAGCGCCGCGTCCAGCGCGAGTTCGACGATCGCCCGCGGAAATGGGAACCACGGGTTGGCCCACACGCCCAGCTGATTGCACAGCTGGGCCGACAACCAGCGCTCCATCCCGGGGCCCTGGACCACGACGCACTCGCGGGCGAAGGGATCGCTCAGCGGGCGACTCACCACGTGGGCGAGGGCCTGCGCGAGCTTTTCCACGCGGTTGGAGCGGTACAGGCAAAACGTCACGGCCTGAGTCTAGTTGAGAACCAGGGGAGGGCAGCCCTCATCGACCTCCTGATCGCAGTCGTTGTCGCGCCCGTCGCAGATCTCGTTGCGTGGATCGACGCACTGCACGCAGCCCTCGTCGATCAGTCCGTCGCAGTCATCGTCGACGCCGTTGCAGACCTCCACGAACGGCACACAAAGGCCGCAGCCCTCGTCGATCAGCCCGTCGCAATCGTCATCGATGTGGTTGCACACCTCGACGCCGCACTCGTTCACCTCGCAACCTTCGTCGATCTGCTGGTTGCAGTTGTCGTCGATGCCATTGCAGATCTCGAAGCCGCAGGGCGGCTCGGTGAGGCAGCCATCGTCCGCCTCCCCGTCGCAGTCGTCGTCCTCGGGCGGATCCGAGCAGACCTCGGCCCGGGGTTCGCACTCCTCGACCGGACAACCCTCGTCGATCTCGCCGTCCAAGTCGCAGACGTCGTTGTCCACGCCATCGCAGATCTCGGGCACATCCCGACACACCACGCCGCAGCCCTCGTCGATGTCACCATCGCAGTCTTCATCCTCCGGCTCTTCGCCGGGGGCGGTGCAGATCTCGCGGCCTGAGCAGACCTCGCCGCAACCCTCGTTGACCTCTCCGTTGCAGTTGTCGTCGCCCGGCGTGAGGCAGCTCTCCGGCTCGGCGATGCACCCGCAACCTTCGTCGATCTCGTCGTCGCAGTCGTTGTTCACGCCGTCGCATACCTCGGGCTCCGGCAAGCATTCCGGGCACCCCTCGTCGATGTCGCTGTCCTGGTCGTTGTCCACGCCATCGCAGCGCTCGGGGTGTTTGGTGTGGCAGCCCTCGTCGATCAGGCCGTCGCAGTCGTCATCCTGGTAGTTGCAGACCTCCGTCGTGGGCTGGCACGCGTCGACCTCGCACACGACGCGCACGCGCACGACCGCGTCCGGATCCTGGTTGACCGCCTGCTGGAGCGCCGAGCACGCGCTCTCGCTCAGGCTGAGCACGCGGGTGGCTACATCGAGGGTGTAATCGCTCGCCGCGATCAGGCTCTCCCCGCCGGGGGCGTCCCCGTTTGCGTCGAGGATCACGCGCACGCGATTGTAGTTGGCGATGCCGGGGTCAGCGTCCCTCAAGTTGAGCGTGCAACCCGCGGCGATCAGCCGGATGCGATCGAACGCGTCGATCAGATCGCTCGTGCTGGTGACGTTGTACCACTCCTGGTCTTCCTCCCCCGTCTGCCAGCCTGGCGTGCCACGGTTGGCCACGTTCTGCATGTGCAGGGCGTCCGCGCCGATCATGCCCACCGAGAAGATGCGCACGCCGAGCTCGGACAGGGCGCTCACCTCCGCGAGTACGTCGTCCTCATCGGACTCCTCGAAGTCGCACACGGCGGGCGCGCTCGGCACGTTGGGTAGGCCGTCGGTAAGGAGCACCACGGCCCGCGGGCGGTTGGGCTCGGCGTCGTCCTCGAGCTCGAAGAGCATCTGGTCGCGCAGGGTCGCGAGCGCGAGGCGCGTGGGGGTGAGGTTGGCGGCGGGCGGGTTTTCGCGCGGATAACTGGCGGTGAAGGCCGCGACGTCTCCCCGGTAGTCGTCGAGGTCGAGCACCTCGCGTGGTCCGTCGCAGCTCGGGACCTGGTCGGAAGGCGCGTCGGTGCCCGGGAACAGCGACATGCCCAGGTTGAAGTCATTGACGAGGTCGGACGCGACCGCATCCAATGCCGCCACGATGCGCTGCCAACGCGTGACCCCGATGCCCAGGTCCGCTTCGTCGAAGTTGAGCGAGCCCGAGCGGTCGAGCAAGAAGTAGAGATTCGGGCGGATCTCCGAGGTTTCGCTCGTCCCGAGCGCGCACGCGGGTTCGTCCTCGAGGTCGTCGTCGCAGGCGTCACCAGGCCCTGCGCCATCCGAATTGGCCTGATCGGGGTTCGCGATCGAGGGGCAGTTGTCGCAGGCATCGCCCAGCGGGTCGTCGTCGCTGTTGGTCTGGTCGTTGGGAATGGTGGGGCAATTGTCCTGGTTGTCCGGGTAGCCGTCCTGATCGGTGTCGCGCTCCGGCTCGTATTCGTCCTGGCAGGCGTCGCCCGTGTTGCTGCCCGGGGGGCCCGCCTGGTCGGCGTTGGCGACGTTGATGCAGTTGTCGCAGGCGTCGCCGACGCCGTCGTGATCGCGGTCGGCCTGGTCCGGGTTCGGGATGTCTGGACAGTTGTCGACCTCGTCCAGGTCGCCGTCATCGTCGCGATCGGGGCAGGGCGTCAGGCCGTCGTCCGCGAGGATGGGACATGCGTCGCACGCGTCGGGTCGGCCGTCGCCGTCGGAGTCGGTATCGGGATGACCGTCGCAGCGATCGAGGCCGTTGGGCACGCCATCGTTGTCATCGTCCTCGCAGATATCACCCACGCCGTTCTTGTTGGTGTCGAGCTGCGAAGTGTTCGCGATGGTCGGGCAGTTGTCGCAGGCGTCGCCGCGATGATCGCCGTCGCTGTCTTCCTGATCGGGGTTGGGCACGGTCGGGCAGTTGTCTTCGCTGTTCTTTCTGCCGTCCTTGTCCGTGTCGAAGTCAGGATTGTCGGCGTGCTCGCACGGGCCCTGGCTCGTGTTCGCGATCAGCGGACAGTTGTCGCAGGCGTCGCCGATCAGATCCCGATCGGCGTCCTCCTGGTTCGGATTGGCCACGAGCGGGCAGTTGTCGAGGTTGCTCGGGATTCCGTCTCCGTCTGGATCAGGGTGGGACTTGGCCGGGTTCTGACAGGCGATGCCGTTCTCGTTGCCGATCGCGGAGTCCTCCGCGTTGGCGACGTACTTGCAGTTGTCGCAGGCATCGCCCTTTCCGTCGTTGTCGGCGTCCTCCTGGCCCGCGTTGGGGATCGACGGGCAGTTGTCGATATTGTTGGGGATCGTGTCCCCATCGGCATCGCCCTCCGGATCCGCGAGCCCTTCGCACGCGTCGCCCACGCCGTTGTGATCACCATCCTCTTGGCGGGCGTTGGCGACGTTGACGCAGTTGTCGCAGGCGTCGCCCCTGCCGTCGCGGTCCTTGTCGGCCTGGGTCGGGTTCGGGACCTCGACACAGTTATCGAGCCGATTGATCACGCCGTCCTGATCCTCGTCACCCTCGGGATCCCGCAGCCCTTCGCAGACGTTGCCGATGCCGTCCCCGTCGGTGTCCTGCTGCCGTGAGTTCGCGACGAATGGGCAGTTGTCGCAGGCGTCGCCCACGCGGTCGCGATCGCGATCGGCTTGGGTCGGGTTGTAGGTCGCCACGCAGTTGTCGAGGGCGTTCTTGATTCCGTCGCCGTCCGCGTCGCCCTCGGGATCCAGGATTCCTTCACAATCGTCGCCGATGTCGTTGCGGTTCTTGTCCACCTGCGCCGAGTTGGCCATGAAGGGGCAGTTGTCGCAGACATCGCCGAGTCCGTCGCCGTCACGGTCGGCCTGGTTGGGGTTCGGCACCCGCCAGCAGTTGTCGTCGCGATTTATCACGCCGTCGCGGTCATCGTCGCCCGTCGGAACAGAGGGGTTCTCACAGGCGTTGCCGATGCCGTCTTCATCGACATCGCCCTGCGTGAAGTTCGCGACGAACTCGCAGTTGTCGCACGCATCGCCCACACCATCCCGGTCCGCGTCCGCCTGGCTCGGGTTCTTGACGTAGATGCAGTTGTCGTCGCGATTGATGACTCCGTCGCCGTCCTCGTCGCCGAACGGATCGAGCCCTCCGCCGTCCCACGTGACTTCGAGCTCTCCATCGTCGCCGATGCCGCTGTCGAGGTTCGGGCCATGGCTGGGGCCGCCGCTGCCGCCGCCTTCACAGGCGGCTGCCCAGGGCACGAGCAAGACGATGAGATACGAGAGGGGTCGGGAGAAGCTCACGCCCACGAATGTATGTGGCCAGGGATGGTTGGTGCGAGCCAAAACACTTGCCCCCAGGGCCGCCCTTTTTCACTTCCGGGAAGGGTGACCGAGGGGCAGGAGCCGGAGCGGCCCAGGCAGCCGGTGGCTGGATGGGCGCCACGCCGTGGGCTGGAGCCACACATGTGGGGGGCTATCCGCCGAAAACACGCGAAAAATCGTAGGAGAACTCACGACGCGCGGATGGCGGGCTGCGTCAGAAGGAGTCAGACTGAGGCTCAGGTTCCGGGGGGAGCATGAGCGACGTCGTGATCGAGGGGGACCTGTCCGGCCACGCCTTCGTAGAGGTCCTGCAGTTGGCGGTGAGCAAGCGCGAACGGCTCAAGATCGAGCTGTTCGATGCCCGCGAGGTATTTGGCGAGGTTTACCTCGATGGTTTGACGGTGCTGGATGCCCGCGTGGACGTCCTCACGGGCTTGTCTGCCCTGGGCGCCATGCTCCGGCTGTCGGAGGGGCACTTCAGGGTGATTCGAGAGAGCTTGCAGGGCCCGGCGCGGCTCAACCGCTCCCTCGAGGATGCTCTGATCGACTGCGCCGACCACGAGAGCGAACCGCCCCAGATCACCAGTCGTTGTATCACCAGTGTACCGCCCCCTTTCGAGGTCGCCGGCGGTGAACTCGAGGAGTGAGCGGCGCCGTTTTTTGGGGCGGCTTCGCGCGCCGCTGCGTGACAAGGTCCCCGGGTGAGAAGCGAACGGACCTTGTTGCTGGCCTTGGCCGCCATCAGCGCCTTCTCGGCGCTCGGCTGCGGCGCAGACGAACCTGCCTTCTTGCCGCTCGCCGATCTGTGCGAAGCCTACGCGGAAGAGGTCTGCCTCGCGCGCCAGAGCTGCTGTCAGGGGGCCGACCTCGAATCCTGCGAGCCCGCCATCCGCGAGACCTGCAAGGCGGAGGAGTCGGGGCTGACGCAGCAGGAGGATTTCTCCTACGACGGGCGCCGCGCCGACCGCGTGCGCCGCGAGTTGCGCGCCGCGCTCGCGATGTGCGCCGCCCCGTTTCCGCTGACCCGCTTCTTCCGCGGGGCGCGCGCGTTGGGCCAGCCGTGTGAGCAGAATCTCCAATGTGAGAGCCAGCGATGTGTCGCCGATGCCGCGGGCGCCATGGCGTGTGCGGAGGCCGAGCCCACGTCCCTTTGCGACCCAGCCGACATTTGACAGACCGCACAAACCAAGATGGCGTCAGTGGTGACCGAGGCGTGTTACGGGCCCTTGCCCTGAGCACGGAGCACAGGCATAACGTGGGGCAATCAGCTCCCTATGCGCCTCGTCTGCGACAAGTGCAGTGCCCTCTACACCATTGAGGACGGCCTGGTAGGAACGCGGGACTTTCGCGTTTCATGCAAGAGCTGCGGTGAGCCCATCTACGTCCGGAGTGCCCGTCAGGTGAGCTTCGGGGCGACCCATCGCGTGCGGCTGCCGGGGGCGGCGCTGCCTCGACCGTCCATCCTCGCGGCGGTCGCTGCGCGGGGCCAGGCGCGCGCCAAGCCGCTGCCCACCGTGACCACTGGCGGGGAAACCTGGTTCGTCTCCGTCGACGGCAAACAGCGCGGCCCCCTCACCGCCAGCGAGGTGGCAAACCTGCTCGAGAACGGCAGCCTCAACTGGAGCAATGAGGTCTGGCGCGAAGGTCTCAAGGGATGGCGCCCGGCCCGGCGTGACGCGCTGCTCGTGACGGCGGTGGCAGGCACACGCGGTGCCGTGAACGACACGACGCGCCTGGATGCTGCGCGCTCCTTTCTCGCGCCCGAGGACACCGTCGTGGAGCCTCGGTTCGGTCACGTGCCCAAGGCGCGCGGCAGGATGCGAGCGGCCAAGAGCGACGCCGAGGCGACCGAGAAGCACGTGCTCACGGCGCAGGCCGCTCAAACTGCCTCGGACGCGCTCCCCGATCTGCGACCGAGCGCGCGTCCGCAGGCCTGGCACAGCCCTGAGAACGAAGCCTTCCGTGAGGCGCTCGGGCTGCCCACGGACTCGTCCCAACAAGCCTCGCAGGCCGAGGACGACGCGCGGCCGCAGCAGCCAGCGCAAGCGCCGAGCGAGGAACCGAACAACAACGCCGCGGGGCGCACGCTCGCTGACGCCTTCGTGAGCGCGACGACCCTGCTCTACGAGCAGCGCGCCAGCCGTCGCCAGCTGCAGGAGACCATCTGGGAGCGATTGCCCGAGCGGATCGTGGAGCGCACGCACGCGTTCTATCAGCAGCACATCAACTCGCATTACTTGGTGGCGGCGCTCTCGTTTGGGGCCGGCGTGCTGCTCACCGCGATGGTGCTCGGTCGCCCGGGCGGGCAGCCTCCGGTCGTCGCACAAGCGCGCGCCGCCGAATCGCGGGTTCCCGCGATGCTTGAGGAGCCGGCGAACGCGGAGCAAAGCGCGGCTTCTGCGCAGGCGCTGCCTGCGCCCGTGCAGCCCGAGGTCACGCCAGCGCTGCCCACCGAACCCATGGCCAGCGCTTCGCCGATGTTGCCCGTAGCCACTGCGCAGAGCGCCGTGGCGAGCGCGCTCACCTCACCGACGCGCGAATCACCGACGCGCGAGTTGCCGACCGTCGAAGATCTGCGGCGCGAGGTGCGCAAGGTGGCGCCGGACGTCCGGCGTTGCCTGGAGGATCCGACCATCGGGGTCGACGTGGACATCTATTTGTCGGGCGTCACCGGGCGCGTTCGCGACGTCGACGTGCGCTCGCCGTTGATCCCCCCGGGCCGCGTAGCCTGCATCATGCGGGCGGTCCGGCGCATGGAGCTCGCGCCCTTCACGCGCGCCGAGCTCAAGCTCATGCACAAGTTCTCCTGGTGAAGCGCTCTAGGAGGCCCAAGCTAGGGCGCGGTGCCTGAGCGGTCCGCGAAGCGTTCGAACAGACCGAGCAAGATCCCGGCGTTGGTGCGCGCGTCGTGCAGCTCCCTCACGCGTTGATAGCCCGCAGCTCCCATGTTGGTGAGCTGTTCGGTCGAGCTCGCGAGCGCGCGCCGCATGGCATCGGCGACTGCGTCCACCGAGCCCGCGGGAACCAGAAAGCCGCACTCATTGTCGCGCACGAGCTCGGGGATGCCCGCGACGTAGGTGCTGATCACGGGGCGGCCGCGACCGAGCGCCTCCATCAGCACCACAGGTAGGCCCTCGGCGAAGCTCGGCAGCACGAACACGCGCGCGTCCTCGATCTCACGCTGCACGGTCTCCCCCGATGCCCACCCGGTGATCCGCACGTGCTCGCCGATACGTTCGCGCGCGATCACGCGCTCCACCTCCGACCGCATCGGGCCGTCCCCCACCAAAACGAGCTCGAGCACGTGCCCCTCGTGTACGAGCTTGGCGGCGGCCTTGACCAACAGGAGCTGGCCCTTTTGTTCGCACAGCCTACCCACGCTCACGAAGCGCGGTCGCTCCGGGAGCGGCGTCGGAGCGCGCTGCACGTAGCTCTGGTCGACGCCACAGCGCACGACTTGGACCTTGTCCCACTGCTCGGCATCACAGTAGCGATAGAGTTGGCTGCGCCCGAAGCTGCTGACGCCCACCACGAAGGCCGCATGCGCGATCTTCTCGCGTAGCCCGAGGAGGTCTGGCTTGTCGAACTCCTCGGGGCCGTGCGCGGTGAACGAGTAGCTGGGGCCGCCGAGCACGCGCGTCAGCATGGCGACGGCCGCGGAGTTGGTGCCGAAGTGCGCGTGCAGATGGTCGACGGGATCGCGCGCGAGCGCTTCCACCAAGGCGCAAGCTTCCACCAGATATGCAAAGTTCCGCAGGAGGCCGCTGTCAGAGCGCTTGCCGACTGCGAACGTGAGCGACTGGGCGCGCGCGAAGGCCGCCGGGCGACTCGCCGCCAGACGAGCCACGCTGGGTAAGAGTGCCGCTCCCCCATGCTCCAGGAGAGCGGTGGTTTTCTCACGTTCGAGGCGATCGGCGGGGTCTGGCAGGGCGTCCCTGGACATCGGGCGCATCGAGAATCGAACGACCTCGGCTCCAAGTTGCTCGAGCCCCTCGATCTCCCGCCTGATGAACGTATGGCTGATCGAGGGGTACTGGTTCACCAGGTAAGCGATGCGCACAGCGCACGAGCTTAGTACAGTTGGTTACAACTGGCCGGTTGGGCCACCACCCACCCGTTTCTCCGGCCGCGCGTGGCAGCGGGTGAGCGCCACACTGCACTGATCTCGGCTGGCCGTAATTGGTGTCACTGAATCGCGGAGGGACCTTGATTCTGTGCTGTCTTCCGGGGTAAGTGCGAGAACGACAACTGCCGTCAGGAGTTTACTTATGATTAGAGTCGGCCTCGTTCGCGCCATCTTGATCATGTTTGGCCTCGGGCTCGCCGTTGGTTGCGGCGATGACCCACCAAAGAAGCCCTTTATGTTTCCCAAGCCGACCAACACCGGCGATGGGGACGAGGGCGACGGCGACGGCGATGAAGGCGACGGCGACGACGGCGATGGCGACAGCGGCGATGGCGACAGCGGCGATGGCGACAGCGGCGATGGCGACAGCGGCGATGGC